>DASXOP010000008.1:0-97122 GCA_036494265.1 Caulobacteraceae bacterium
CAGGCCGGGCGCGAACTGGATGATGTCCGGCGCCGCGAACGGCCCGATCTCGCGGCGCACCCAGGCGATCAGCTCCTTGCGGAGGTCCTCGCTCGGCTCGACGCCCACCTTCAACGTGACGTAGGCGTAGATGCCCTGGCCCTTGATGTCGTGCGGGTAGCCGACCACTGCCGCCTCGGCGACGGCCTGGTGGGCGACCAGCGCGCTCTCGACCTCGGCGGTGCCCAGCCGGTGGCCGGAGACGTTGATCACGTCGTCCACCCGGCCGGTGATCCAGTAGTAGCCGTCCTCGTCGCGGCGGCAGCCGTCGCCGGTGAAATACTTGCCGGGGTAGGTGGTGAAGTAGGTGGCGATGAAGCGGTCGTGGTCGCCGTAGACCGTGCGCATCTGGCCGGGCCAGCTATCGAGGATGCAGAGGTTGCCGCTGACCGCGCCGTCCAGCACCGCGCCGTCGGCGTCGACCAGCTGCAGCTTCACCCCCGGCAGCGGCTTGGTCGCCGAGCCGGGCTTCAGCGCCGTGGCGCCCGGCAGCGGCGAAACCAGGCAGGCGCCGGTCTCCGTCTGCCACCAGGTGTCGACGATCGGGCAGCGGCCCTCGCCGACCACGCGGTGGTACCAGAGCCAGGCCTCCGGATTGATCGGCTCGCCGACCGAGCCCAGCAGGCGCAGCGACTTGCGCGACGTCTTTTGCACGGGGCCGTCGCCGTCGCGCATCAACGCCCGGAGCGCCGTGGGCGCGGTGTAGAAGATCTCCACCTGGTGCTTGTCGATCACCTCCCAGAACCGGCTGGTGGTCGGATAGTTGGGCACGCCTTCGAAGATCAGCGTAGTCGCCCCGTTCGCGAGCGGGCCGTAGACGATGTAGCTGTGGCCGGTGACCCAGCCGACGTCGGCCGTGCACCAGAAGATCTCGCCGGGCCGGTAGTCGAACACCAGCTCATGGGTGTGGGCGGCCCAGGTCAGGTAGCCGCCGGTGGTGTGCAGCACCCCCTTCGGCTTCCCAGTCGAGCCGGAGGTGTAGAGGATGAAGAGCGGGTCCTCCGCGCCCATCGGCTCCGGGGGGCAGTCGGCGGAGACCTTGGCCTTCTCCTCGTCATAGGCGTGGTCGCGGCCCGGCTGCATGAACACCTTGGCCCCGGTGCGCCTGACCACGATCACGTCGGTCACGTCCGGGCACGAGGTCAGCGCTTCGTCGACGTTCTGCTTCAGCGGCACGATCCGACCGCCGCGCAGCCCCTCGTCGGCGGTGATGACGATGCGGCTATCGCAGTCCTGGATGCGGCCGGCGATCGAGTCGGGCGAGAATCCGCCGAAGATCACCGAGTGGATCGCACCGATGCGGGCGCAAGCCAGCATGGCGTAGGCGGCCTCCGGGATCATCGGCAGATAGATCGTGACCCGGTCGCCCTTCTTAACCCCCTTGGCCTTCAGCACGTTGGCCATGCGGCAGGTCTCGGCGTGCGCCTCGGCGAAGGTGATCTTGCGGCTGTCCTTCGGGTCGTCGCCTTCCCAGATGATCGCGACGTCGTTGGCTCTCGCCGGCAGGTGGCGGTCGAGGCAGTTGGCCGAGGCGTTCAGCACCCCGTCGGCGTACCAGCGGATGTGGAAGTTCTTGGCGTCGTAGGAGACGTCCTTGACCACGCTGAACGGCTCGATCCAGTCTAGCCGGCCCGCGACGCCGCGCCAGTAACCCTCGGGGTCGGCCTCGACCTCTCTCCAGGCCGCGTCGTAGCCCGCGGCGTCCATATGCGCGCGCTTGGCCCACGCGTCGGGAACGGGGAAAACCTGGCCTTCGCTCATCGTCGCGCTCCGGATCGTGGGGTCCTGGCTCAATAGGCAGAGGCCCGCGGAACAGGCAAGACGACGACGCCCGGGGCCTCGCTCCAGGGATCGCGTTCCGGACCGCCCAACGGCCCGTCCATGGCAGCTGGCGCAACCCGCGGTCACGTCCAGATACGGCGCGTCATTTCCTTGGGGCTCCTCTCGACCTAGCCTAGGCCGAACGCGAAGGCGCCCAATGCGTCGGAGGTCGGATGTCGGACGATATCAGCGATAAGCGCCTGCAGATGCGGGCGCGCCTCGCCGGGTTGCTCTATCTCTCGGTGGCCGCTGCCTACGTGCTGTCGCAGATCGCCACGTCGGGCACGTGTATAGCGTCGACTTCGCGACCACAGCGCGGACCGTCCTGGCCTCCGGCGTGGTCTATCGTCTCGGCGTCGTGAGCTTGCTCGTCGGCGCGGCGATGACCGTCGCGCTTGCTGGGGCCTTGCACGCCCTGTTGAGGCCCATCGCCGCCGATCTGGCCCTCGTCGCCTTGTTGTTCCGGGTCGCAGAGGCCGCGATATTCGGCGTCACCGCGCTCCTTGCCTTCGTCGCCGTGGATATTGTCACCGGGGCGGCAAGCGGTGTGGACGTTGCGGGTCAGCAGGCCTTGTGGCGCCTGGCCCAACGCGCCGGGCTGGGCGGCGGGCTTGTAGCCTCTGCCTATTTCGCACCGGGCTCGACGATCTTCTTCTGGCTGCTCTTCAAGTCGCGCTTCATCCCACGCCCGCTGGCCCTGCTGGGCGTGCTGGCCTCGGTGGTGACGTTGCTCTCGGCGCTGGCGGCGTTGGCATTCCCCGCCCTCGCCGCGCAACTTCAGCTCAGCGGCGCGCTGTTGCTCCTCGCCGAGTTGGTCACCGGCGTCTGGCTGCTGATCGCCGGCGCAAATCTCAAATACTGGAACGGCGCGAGCGCCGGTCCGTCGTCGCCGTAGGGTCAGAAGAACCCGAGCGCCTTGGTGCTGTAGCTGACCAGCATGTTCTTGGTCTGCTGGTAGTGGTCGAGCATCATCTTGTGGGTCTCGCGGCCGACGCCGGACTGCTTGTAGCCGCCGAACGCCGCGTGCGCCGGGTAGGCGTGGTAGCAGTTGACCCACACCCGGCCCGCCTGCACCCCGCGCCCGAAGCGGTAGCTGCGGTTCGCGTCGCGGGTCCAGACGCCGGCGCCCAGGCCATAGCGGGTGTCGTTGGCGATCGAGAGCGCCTCTTCCTCATCCTTGAACGTGGTCACCGCCAGCACCGGGCCGAAGATCTCCTCCTGGAAGATGCGCATCTTGTTCTCGCCGCGGAACACGGTGGGCTGCACGTAGTAGCCGCCGGCAAGCTCGTTCGGCATCAGCTCGCGCGCGCCGCCGATCAAGAGCTCGGCGCCCTCGTCCTTGCCGATCTGGATGTAGCCCATGATCTTGTCGAGCTGCTCTTCCGAGGCCTGCGCGCCGATCATCGTGGCGGCATCCAGCGGGCTGCCCTGGGTGATCTGGCCGACCCGCTTCAGGGCCTTCTCCATGAAGCGGTCGTACATCGACTCCTGCACCAGCGCGCGGCTGGGGCAGGTGCAGACCTCGCCCTGGTTGAGGGCGAACATCACGAAGCCCTCCAGCGCCTTGTCGAGGAACTCGTCGTCGTCGCGGGCCACGTCGGCGAAGAAGATGTTCGGCGACTTGCCGCCCAGTTCCAGCGTCACCGGGATCAGGTTTTCGCTGGCGTACTGCATGATCAGCTTGCCGGTGGTGGTCTCGCCGGTGAAGGCGATCTTGGCGACGCGCTTGGACTGGGCCAGCGGCTTGCCGGCCTCCAGGCCGTAGCCGTTGACCACATTGATCACGCCGGGCGGCACCAGATCGGCGATCAGCTCCATCAGGATCAGGATCGAGGCCGGGGTCTGCTCGGCCGGCTTCAGCACCACGCAGTTGCCGGCGGCCAGCGCCGGGGCCAGCTTCCAGACCGCCATCAGGATCGGGAAGTTCCACGGGATGATCTGGCCGACGACGCCCAGCGGCTCATGGAAGTGGTAGGCGACGGTGTCGTTGTCGACCTGGCTGATCGAGCCCTCCTGGGCGCGGATGCAGCCAGCGAAGTAGCGCCAGTGGTCGATCGCCAGCGGGATGTCCGCGGCCATGGTCTCGCGGATCGGCTTGCCGTTGTCCCAGGTCTCGGCCGACGCCAGTATCTCGAGGTTGGCCTCCATGCGGTCGGCGATCCGGAGCAGGATGGTCGAACGTTCGGTCGCGCTGGTGCGGCCCCAGGCGTCCTTGGCCCTGTGCGCGGCGTCGAGCGCCAACTCGATGTCGGCCGCCTCGGAGCGGGCGACCTCGCAGATCTTGCCGCCGGTGATCGGCGAGACGTTGTCGAAGGTCTTGCCCGACACCGACGACACCCACTCGCCGCCGATGAAGTTGCCGTAGCGGGCCTTGAACGGCGCCTTGGCGAGGGGATTGATGAACTCTGGCTTGGTCATGGCCGCTCCTCCGATCGCGCCCACTCATCCGGGGGCGCGTTGGCGCGGACCTCGACACAGGCGTGCCCTAGAGTCGATCCCACCGGCGCAAGAGTCGCCGAAAAGTGTCTTCCCTCCCCTTCATGGGGAGGGTGGCGCCGCGAAGCGGCGCTGGGTGGGGGTGTCCGGCACGCAACGCCAACCTGAGGGTTGCCTTGCAGCTTCGCACTTCCCCACCCGATCGCTGCGCGATCTGCCCTCCCCATGAAGGGGAGGGATGCTCTGCTATCGCCCCGTATCCAGGAAATCCCGCGCCGAGAAGCCTTGTGGCGGGGCGATTTCGACGATGGGGTCGTCGCGGTTGTCGTACTCGGTGCGCAGCGCTTTGCTCATCACCGCATGCATGTCGTAGAGGCAGACGATGTAGGTGAACTCGAGGATCTGCTCGTCCGAGAGGAACGCCTTCAGCGCCTCGAACACCGCGTCCGGCGTGCGCCCGCCCAGGGCCAGGCAGTCGGCGTAGGCCAGCACCGCGCGCTCTTCCTTCGAGTAGCAGTCGGCCACCTGCCAGTTGGGGATGGCGGCGATGCGTTCTTCCGAGATGCCGAGCCCGCGCATGGACTTGCAGTGCTGCGAGAAGACGAACTGGCTCGCCTTCATCCACCCCACCCGGGTCTGGCCGAGTTCGCGCAGCACCGGATCCAGCTTGCGGTCGGGATTGCGGTAGAGGCCGAAGCCGCGGACCGCGTGGTTGAACACGTCCGGCGAGTTGGCGAACACCGTCCACCAATCGCCCGGCGTGCCGGTGTCGGTGCCGGGCTGGGCGACCGGGTCGCGGTCGCCGAACAGCATGTCGTAGGAGCGCAGGATGGTCTTGTCGGTGACCTCGGAGCGCGGGATTTCGCGGAGGCGCGGCATCAGGCGTTGACCGGGGTCTTGGCGTGGGCCGGCGCGTGGCGAACGTCTTCGGGCCGGTCCAGCGCGCGGGTCAGCGCGGCGAACTCCAGCATGATGCCGTTGGGATCGCGGAAGTAGACCGAGCGGACGAAGACCCCGGGGCCGTTCTCGCGGGCGACGCCCATCGGGCTGTCGTCGTGGTTCACCACCACTGGCACCGAGACGTGCACGCCGGCGGCCTGCAGGCGCGCGATCGCCGGCTCCAGCTCGGCCTCATCGACGGTGAAGGCGACGTGGTTCATCGAGCCGACCGCGCTCATCGCCTTGCTCGGAAAGTCCTCCACCGAGGCTATCCCGGGCGCTGCTGGGGGCGCGTTCTCCCACCAGAAGAAGGCGAGCAGGTTGTCGCCGCCGCAGTCGAAGAAGAAGTGCTGCCCGCCGTCCGGCAAGGCCACCGTCTTAACCAGCGGCATGCCGAGGATGCGGGTGTAGAAGTCGGTGGTCTCGGCCATGTCGCGGCAGACGAGGGCGAGGTGGTTGACGCCATTGGTCTTCATCGCTTGCGTTCCTTCCCGAAAGGCGCGTTTGAAGGATGATCCGTCCAACCGCGGCGAAAGACCAGACTGACCACGCGTCAGTCATGCGGCCGGACACGCTTGGGGAGGCCGTAAGATGAAGTACGCAACGCTGGGTGCGCTCGGCGACGTCAGCCGGCTGACCCTCGGCGGCGGCGGCATCGGCCAGATCTGGGGCGAGACCAGCCGCGAGGAAGCAGTCGCCACCATCGACGCGGCGCTGGACGGCGGCATCACCGTGCTCGACGCCGCGCCCGGCTATCGCAACTGCGAGACCTTCATCGGCGAGCACTTCGGCGGCCAGCTGCCGGCCGGCGTGAAGGTGACCACCAAGCACGCGCTGGGCACGGTGGCGCGCGGCGAAGCCGAGGCCCGGCTCACCACGTCGCTCGGCGCCAGCCTGGCGGCGATGCGGCTGCCGCGCGTCGACGTCTTCTTCCTGCACACCAACATCTGCGCCGACGACTACGTCTATGCGTTCGGCGCCGACCGCCAGGACGCGGTGGCGACGCGCTGGACGCAGTACGCCGAAGAGGTGGTCCCGGCGATGGAGGCGCTGAAGGCGGCCGGGCGCATCGGCGCTTGGGGCATTACGGGCATCGGCGTGCCGGACGCGGTCACCGCCGCCCTGCGCGGCCAGCCCAAGCCGCAGGTGGTGCAGGCGATCGCCAATCTGCTGGATAGCCCCGGCGCGCTCAACCGCTACGGCGGCCCGGCCCGGCCGCGCGACGTGATCGCCGCCGCCAAGGCCGAGGGTGTCGGCGTAATGGGTATCCGCGCGGTTCAAGCCGGCGCACTCACCCGAGCCATCGACCGCACCCTCTCGCCCAACAGCCCCGACACCAAGGACTACGACCGCGCCGCCCCGTTCCGCGCGCTCTGCGAGGCCTGGGGCGAGGACCCCGCGATGGTCGCCCACCGCTACGCCCTCGGCATCCCCGGCGTCGATACCCTGGTCCTCGGCGTCAAGAACCGCGCCGAACTGCAGCAGTGCCTGGACGCCGAGGCGGCGGGGCCGTTGGAGGCGGCGCAGTTGGCGGCGATCGAGGGGCTGGGGCTGCGGTAGACCAGTGAGCAGCGATTGAAGAATGGAACTCCTGGCTAGAACGTTATGATCATAACGCACGTCAGCTTGCTTCCCCACGGGGATGCTGAGCGCTTCGCATGGGCCGGCTTGCTTCGGTTTCAAAACGTAACGCACGTGGCTAGCCTAATCGGCAAGTTGCAGCATCCTCCGCCAGAGCAGGCGCGGAATGTTCGAAAGCAAGCTGAGCAAATTCGGTATTGCGTCATTCAAGCCAAGGAATATTTCGATGCGGCGCTGGCGGTTTCTTTAGCTACGAAGCCCGTATTATTGTACTATGGAGTCATGAGCCTCGCTCTAGCGGAGATATTATTCAAGCAAGACGGGTCGAGTAGTCTTGACTATGCGCGAGGCCAGCATGCTCATCATGGTCTCGATTTGCGCCTAGGCTCCAATCCCAGCCGGAAGGAAACCCTCGAAGAGAGTGGGTCGTCTTTGAGGGCTGTGCCGTTGATTCGAGGCGCGAAGCGTTCGGGCACTTTCGAACTCTGGCACCGCAGCGCCCGCGAGGCACCGATTTGCGGGTACCGGGATACAGTTCTTCACCAGGGCGCAAGGCACAAGATGCCCACCGTCGTCGGTGTACCGCTTGACGCAAGAATGGGGACGATTGAGGAGGGCGGTCGGACTTTCCTGGATTGCGTACAAGCGATTCCGGGGATGGCCCCTTTCCTCGCGCAAAATGGTGTCCGATCTACTTGCGCCCGAGCCAGTTTGACCAACTCATACAACGAGATTACAAGTGAGTTGAGTTCTGAACTGATCATTCAGCCCAATCATAGTGATTTGTTGGAGGGCATATACTCTAAAATAGCCTTTGATGCTAAGTGCGTAGATAAGATCAGGATCCGAGAGTTGCCGAGCGGGTGTGTTTTGAATTGGGGAGGGAAGGTTGGAGAAGCGGACGTTCCGGGAAGATTTCCAAACTCGGTGCAAGATAGCGCTAGCTTCTTCTATTTCCAAGATAACATTTCTGAGCTGAATGAATTCGGACTGTTTTACTTAGGACTGTTTATGCTTGGAAACTATTCAAGATATTTTCCCGACCAGTGGATGGTCGATGTTGAAAGTTCTTCGGCGCTCGCGCTCGCAGCTATGGAATTTTTGTCTCTTGCTGAAGAGAGGGTTCCATTGCTCTCATTGTCAGAATTTTCCCGGTTATGGTACGTTTTCGACAAGTAATTCAAACTAGGATATTTCTTTGCTGCTGCACCTCTCCACCTGGGCTGAGATCGAGACGTTTCTGGAGCGGTCGAAGACAGTCGTCATTCCGATCGGGTCGAACGAGCAGCATGGGCCGACGGGGCTCTTGGGTACTGACTGGCTCTGTCCGGAGATCATCGCGCACGAGGCGCAGAAGGATCGGGGCGACATCCTGGTCGGGCCGACCTTCAACGTCGGCATGGCCCAGCACCACCTGGACTTCCCCGGCACCATCGCGCTGCGCCCCTCGACCTTCATGGCCGCGATCGGCGACTGGGCGCGCTCGCTGGCGCACCATGGGTTCGAGAAGCTGTATTTCCTCAATGGCCACGGCGGCAATGTCGCCACCATCGATGCGGCGTTCTCGGAGCTTTACGCCGAGGCCAGCTACGCCGGCCGGCCGCGCGGGTTTGCGCTGCGTCAGCGCAACTGGTGGGACCTCGGCGGCGTCGGCGCGCTGGCGCGGCGACAGTTCCCGGTCGGCCACGGTAGCCACGCCACCCCGTCCGAGATCGCGGTGACCCAGTGGGCCTATCCGGGTTCGATCAAGGCGGCCAACTACGCCCCGCAGATCGCTGGCTCCGGCCCGATCCGCGAGTCGTCCGACTTCCGCCTGCGCCACCCCGACGGCCGTATGGGCTCCGATCCGGGCCTGGCGACGCCGGAGAAGGGCGGCGAGCTGGTCAAGCTGGCGGTCGCCGGGCTGATCTCGGAGGTGATCGCGTTCGGGGCGGAGACGAAACCGGGCTGAGACTCACGCTACGTTAAACCTGGCCTGAGTAGAACGCCGTTCGATGAGCCAGGTCCAGACCATCAATGGCTACCTTTGCCTCAACTGCTCCGACGTCTCGTTGGCGCAGAAAGGGCAGAATCCTGCCCACCCAACCGGCAGCCCCTCCAACCCGACCGGCGCGACGCCGAACGGGCCGCTGGGACCGAACCCAAAGGACAACGCCGGGGCCGTCGCCGGGGCCACGCCCAGCAGCGGCTCGGCGCAGAGCCCGAACGCGGTGGTGTTCGGCGGCCTGCTCAGCGGTCAATCGCTGGCCACGAGCCCGTCCGGGCCGCCCGCCTACCAGACCGGGACCAACTTCAGCCTGACCGCCTAAGACCGGCGCTAATTCAATAGCCTAACAAAGGTTGTCATCCCGGACGGCGCGCAGCGACGAGCCGGGATCTCCTCGCTCGATGTCGCCAAGAAGGTCCCGGATAGCCCGCTGCGCGGCCTTCCGGGATGACACCGTTGGGGGTGGTGTGAGGGGTGGGGCGTCAGCCGTGGCAGAGCGCGATTAGCGCCCCCAGATTCGGCAGCGTTTCTAGCCGGCCGACCAACGCGATCACTTCGTCCGCCCCCGCCTCGCCGAGCGCCGGCGTCGCCAGGTGGCGGAACTTTCGTTCGAGCTTTGACTGCTGCAGCGCCAGGTCGCGCAGGGGCTGGGAGACGTCGCCGGTGCGGCTGAGCGTGCGGCCGTCCTTCAGCCGCGCGGTGACGACGCAGCCGCGGCCGACCTGGCCGGGATCGATCTCGACCCGTTCGCGCAGGGCGACCAGGTCGGGCCGCCGCGCGGTGGCGTCGCTGAAGAGCGCCTCCTGGAAGGTGTCCTCGCCCGAGAGCGCCAACGCCGTGGTCATGCGCAGCGAGAACTTGCACTCCAGCCCCGTCGCCGGCGCCTGGATGTTGCAGACGCCGAGATGGCCGCTGGGCACGCGCACGCTCACCGACTGGATCGCGTCCGGCGTCAGCGCCTCCTCGGTCCGCAGCTGGTTCGCGGCCTCGATCGAGTCGTGGGTGAGGTAACAGGCCGCGTGGTATTTGAAGAGCGCCTCGGCCACCCACGGCTGGGCGCGCTCGGCGAGGCCGGCGGCGGGGTCGGCGGTGGTCGACTGGGTGGCGGCGAAGCCCTGGGCCGAGGCCAGGATGTCGGTGTCGCTGGTGAAGCCGCGCGCGGCGAGGCGGGCCGCGAGCAGGCCGTTCTGCGCGGCTTTGCCCGGATGCAGCGGCTTCGACATGGTGCCGAAGCAGCTCTTCAGCCCGGCGGCCTGGGTGCCGGCGAGACCGAACGCGTGGGTCAGCGCCGCACCCTCGACGCCCAGCAGCCGCGCCGCGGCGGCGGCGGCCCCGAACGTCCCGGTGGTGGCGGTGGTGTGCCAGCCGCGGGCGTAGTGCGACGGGCCGAGCAACCGCGCGACCCGGCACTCGGTCTCGACCCCGGCGATGAAGGCGGCGAGCGCCTCGGCGCCGGACGCGCCGCGCTGTTCGGCCAGTGCGAACACCACCGGCGCAACGGGCACTGTGGGGTGGCCCATCGGCATGATCACGTCGTCGAAGTCGAGCGCGTGGCCCATCGACCCGTTGATCAGCACCGCATCGTCGATACGTGCGCGGCGGCCGAGGCCGAGCAGCGAGACACCAGTCGGATCGTCGGTGGGCGCGAGCTCTTCGGCGAGGATGCCGACCAGCGATTCGCTCCGGCCGGCGAGCGCCACCCCGATCCAGTCGAGCAGGCACTGCTTGGCAACGGTCAGCGCCTCGGGCGGCATCGCGGAGAGGCGCATCGCCGAGACCAGGCCGGCGAGATCGGCGGTCACCGTCGCGGTGTCGGTCTGCGGCGCGTCGAGGGTGAGGGTGTCGGCCATAGCTGCGTCCTCCATCGAAGGCGCAACGCTAGACCTCGCAGAGCGAAAGTGGAGTCGGTTTTGTCAGTCGAAGCGGTCGCCGAGGTAGACGCGGCGGACTTCTGGGTCGTTCAGGATTTCCTGCGGGGCGCCTTCGAACAACACCTGGCCGGCGTGGATGATCGCGGCGGTGTCGATGATGTCGAGCGTCTCGCGCACGTTGTGGTCGGTGATCAGGATGCCGATGCCGCGGCCCTTGAGGTAGGTGATCACCTCGCGGATGTCGGCGATCGCCAGCGGGTCGATGCCCGCGAAAGGTTCGTCGAGCAGCATGAACGCCGGGTCGCTGCCGAGCGCACGGGCGATTTCCACCCGCCGGCGCTCGCCGCCGGAGAGCGAGATCGCCGGCGCGCCGCGCAGGTGGCCGATGTGCAGCTCTTCCAGCAGGCCGTTGGCGACTTCGCGGGCGCGGCGGCGGTTGCGCTCGCGCAGCTCGACCACCGCCAGCACATTCTGCTCGACGGTCATGCCGCGGAAGATCGAGGTCTCTTGCGGCAGGTAGCCGATGCCGGCGCGGGCGCGCTGGTACATCGGCAGCGAAGTGATGTCCTCGCCGTCGAGGTAGATCGCGCCGTAGTCGGCCCCGACGAGGCCGGTGATCATGTAGAAGCAGGTGGTCTTGCCGGCGCCGTTGGGGCCCAGCAAGCCAGCGACCTGGCCGCGCCTGAGCGTCAGGCTGACGTCCTTCACCACCTGACGGCCGCCGAACGACTTGCCGATCCGGTCGACGACCAGGCCCGACTGGTCCAGCGGCTCGGCCAGCGCGCTCGCTGACCGGCTTTGCGCGGCGCGCAGCCCCGCCGCCCGAAACCCGCCGGAGAACGGGTTCTTGGGAAACGAGCGGCCGATGGGAGCGGAATCCGCCACGAGTACGTCCGTCAGTGCGCCGAGAGCGCCGATCCCGGCGCGCCTGGCTGGTTGGAATAGAGCACGGCCCGCACACGCCCGGGAGTCCCTCGACCCCTGGCGGCCGAATCGATCTGCACCTCGCGCGTCGCCACCTGGATCGTCATCTTGTCGCCGCGCACCACGTTCTTGCCCTGCACGACGATGACATTACCCGTCATCACGATCTGATCGGTGTCAGCATTGTAAACCGCGTGGTCGCCGTGGGCGGTCTCGTCCGGCGTTACGTAGAAAACGTCGCCGTCGGCTTCGATCCGCTGGGTCGCACCGCAGTCGGTCTGCGCCGCCGCGCCGGCTTTGCTCGCGGCGGGAGCAGATGCGCCGGGCGGCTTCTTCTTCAGGAATGCCTTGATCACGTTGGCTCTGAGACGCGACGTGCCCTGCAGCGCCTCCGCCGCGCCGCTCCAGGTCGCTTCGCAGCTTGAGTTCACCAGGGTGCCGTTGTCGGCGGTGATGTCGATCGGGCCGTTGGACTGAGCTGAGATCTGCGCCGCCGCAGCGCCGCCGAGCACGCCCGCGAGCGCCATCGCCAAGGCCACCGTCATGCCGCGCTGGGTCAAACGCCCGCTCCGTGCAGTGTTTTCACCGATCAACCGCCCCGACACTTACTTCCCTTTCAGCTGCGCGTGAACGCCGCCGTGCATTTCCAACACCTGGCCCTTCTCGCTCGCCGTGTAGCTGCCCGCCTGGATCATGCCCATCGGCCCGCTGCCCTGCAGCGGCGCGACGCCGGAGACGGTGCCCGCCTTGGTGTCGACCAGCGCCTCGTCGGTGGCCACGGTCGAGGCGGTCGAGTCGTCGATGCGCACGTGTCCGGTCAGGTGCAAGAGGTGGGTGTTCTCGTCGTAGACGCCGTTGTCGGCGGTCAGCGTCTTCGGATGCGGGTTGTCGACGTCCATCACCAGCACCGGCGATTTCAGCACCACGCGCTGCATGTTGGTGTCGTCGCGCATGGCCATGTGGGCGGCCAGGTTGAACGCGCGGCCCTGGTCGTCGCGGCCGATGAAGTGTGGACCTACCATGCGGATCTGAGTGGGAAGCTCGCGCGGGCGGGCTGAGGCGGATCGCAGAGCCTGATCCACCACGAAGGCGCCAAGAAGGCCGAGCAGCGCCAGGATCAGCGTCGGCATCAGCCAGCGCACCAGCATCACCAGCCGGGTGTGCGCCCGCGCGCGACGCCGGATCAGGGCGGCGGCGGAGCGTCTCGGGACGCCGGCGGCGGGGGTGAAGGTCAAAGACGCGTCTCAGCTGTGGGCGAAGATATCGACGTCCGGCCAGCCGGCCACGTCCAGCGCCGATCTTGCAGGTAGGAAGTCGAAACAGGCCTGCGCAAGACCCAGGCGCCCTTCGCGGGCCAGCATTTCGTCCAGCTTGGCCTTCAGGGCATGCAGCGAGGTCACGTCCGAGGCCGCGTAGCTCACCTGGTCGGGGGTCAGCTGGGGCGAGCCCCAGTCGGAACTCTGCTGGGTCTTGGAGATATCGACGCCCAGCATCTCCTTCACCAGGTCTTTCAGGCCGTGCCGATCGGTGTAGGTGCGCACCAGCTTGGAGGCGATCTTGGTGCAGTAGACCGGCGTGGTGGTGACGCCGAGATGCAGCTGGAACATGGCGATGTCGAAACGGCCGAAGTGAAACAGCTTCAGCACCGCCGGGTCGGTCAGCAGCCGCTTCAGGTTCGGGCAGTCGTAGGCCGGCCGGTTCAGCCGCACCACGTGCGCGTCACCCTTGCCGTCGCTGAGCTGGACCACGCAGAGCGGATCGCGCCCCAGGATCAGCCCCATGGTCTCCGAATCGATCGCTACCGAGGTCGCCCCCGCCAGCGCCCCGTCCGGCAGGTCGCCTTCATGCAGATGATTGGTCAAGGCAGGCGCGCGCTCCTGTTGCGGCCGGCTCGCCGCGGGCCGAATCCGTTAAGCTGCTATCTTAGTTGATCGCCGCCCGCCTCGCCTACGTTGCGATGACGCTGGCATGCGCACGGCGTTCACGCGCTAGGACGCACCGCCGCCAGGAACATACCCGTCGCCATCGCGGCGTGAGCTTCCAACTGCGCAGCCGAGACGCCGTCCAGCAAACCGTAGAGCGCGCGCGCTGTCCAATCGCTCTGCGCCATCGCGACCAGCATCGAGGCCGTCGCTTCGGCGTCCTTGAACGCCATCTGGCCTTTTCGCCGACAACCACGAAGGTAGGCCGCCAATTCTGTGTAACGCATCCTCTGAGCCATGATTTCCTTTAGCTCGGGAAACCGCGCGGCCTCAGCCAGCGCAATGCGGCCCAAGGCGACTGCGTCTGGCGAGGTAGCGCCCTGTACGATGCCAAGCATGAGGCGATAGATCATCGTCTCGAGCGGCTGATCTGCATCCAGACGAAAAGCGGCCGTGTCGGCGGGAGCCAAACGCCGCGCCAGTAACGTGCGGAACAGGGCCTGCTTGTTGCCGAACTGTGCGTAGAGCGTCGTCTTCGAGGCGCGGGCTGCGCGCGCTATCTCGTCTGTGGTCGCGCCACTGTAGCCGCGCTCTGTGAAAACAACCTGGGCTGCTCTCAGGATCTCCTCGACGCGCGCCTCGTTTGCAGTCCGTGTCTTCGCCGGCATCCCACGCTCCTGACGCACGTTCTGCGCTCCTTTCCGCTCGCTTGACAACGTCGTGCAGTACAATACCGTACCGTATCTTCATGGAGGTGGATGCTTGAGCTTCTCACGACCCAGTCGGCGGCAGCTGCTTCAAGTCGGAGCTATCGGGATGACAACACTTGGTCTCTCAGCCACCGCGGCGCCGCAGAGGCTGAGGCGGCTGAACCTCGCCGTCGCGCAGATGCAATCCGTGGACGGAGAGATTGAAGGTAACCTGATGCGGGCGTTGCGGCTGGCGCAAACAGCCCACGCGGATGGCGCGGACCTGATCCTGTTTCCTGAATTGATGCCGACTGGCTATGCGCTCGACAAAAGCATCTGGTCGGCGGCGGAGCCGCATGATGGGCCGACTGCGCGCTGGCTCGCAAGAACGGCGAGGCAGCTTCGCTGCACTATCGGCACCAGCTTCCTGGAGGCGCAAGGAGGCGCTTACTTCAACACCTTCGTGCTGACGGGCGCCGACGGGCGAGAACTCGGCCGCGTACGCAAGGAGACGCCAGCGTCCGGAGAGGTTCCCTATTTTCGCGGGGAAGTCGGCCCGCACGTGATCGACACACCGTTCGGCCGGATTGGCATTGGCATCTGCTACGAGAATTACCTCTGCAGCCTTGAGCGCCATTTCGCGACCGGGCAGCCGGACCTGATTCTGCAGCCGCATTCGGCCCCGGACATGAAGGAGGCGGGCGGCGCCGCCTCGCCGCCCGGAACGTTTGTGGGGGCCTGGTATGCCAAGCGGTTCGGCGTTCCCGTCGCAATGACCAACAAGGTCGGCCCCTGGAGTACGATCGCGCCGCGGTCCGGAAAGCGAGTGTACGGAGGCTTCCCCGGCGCGTCAGCGATTGTCGGGCCAAGCGGCGAAACCCTGGCGTTGATGGATAACCAGCCGGGCGTCGCCGTCGCTCAAGTCACCCTCGATCCCGCGCGGAAAACCGCGCACGCGTCGACGTGCGACGGTGAACTCATTTCCGATCTCAGGAAGTTCGACTGGCTGAAGTCTGCCTGAGAGGCCACGGCGCTTCCGTCATCCGGATTGGTAGTGCGCCGAGCCCGCGCATCGCGCGAGGACTGGTGCCCAGGAGAGGACTCGAACCTCCACGGCTGTTACACCACTGGCACCTGAAGCCAGCGCGTCTACCAATTCCGCCACCTGGGCGCGCCCCTAGAAGCGCGAGGGGCGGACGCATAGGGCGCCGCCCCGCCGCCGTCAATCTGGACGCGTCGACGCTCCGCCTTGCGATCGGAGCGTCGACGGCTGACCGGCCCTTACTTCGACGGGCTTGGCGCGCTTGGGGCTGAGATGTTCGGCGTGTGGATGTTGACGTCCATCTGCTTGGACTGGCCGAAGTTGCCGCCGGCGAGGGTCACCGCGCCAATGATCGCCACCACCACTACGAGGGCGCCGACGATCACGCCGAGCCCTGCGCCGCCCCCACCTGATCCATCCGCCATTGCCGTTCTCCGTTCGAGTTGTGCTGGGCAAACAATGTGCGGACGCGGGGCGGGTTCCGGAGGGCGTGGTTAAGCGGGGTTCACCAGCTGCGCCGCCGCCGGCGCGATCTTTCGCTCGCTGAAGTACCGGTCCAGCGCTTCCGGCCGGCCTTCCGCGTCGATGACGGCGACGTAGGTGTCGGGGCGCAGCAGATAGGCGGCGCCCAGGGTGAGGCCGGCGGCGGCGTGGGCGTCGGTGAACGGGAAGACGTGCAGCGGCATCGCGCGGTCGGCGCACCAAGCCCTGAGCGCGGCGCTTGCCTCGCCGTAGACCGCGACCTGCCAGGCGATCGCCGACAGCATCACGGCCTCCTCCGCGCCGCCGCCAGGCGACCAGGGTAGGCGGTCGCCGCCGTGGACGTGGCCGACGTGGCCCGCGCTGAGCGGCGAGCCGCGATAGTTCAGGGTGATCTGCGAGACGGTGCGGAACATGTACTCGCGCACCTTCTCCACCGAGAGGGCCGCCGGGATCGCGATCGGCGCGAGTCGGGTGCGCACGATGTCGGCGAACGGCCCCTCGGCCGAGACCAGGCTGAAGGCGCGGTCGGTGGTCGAGACCAGGCGGCGGGCGAAGCCGATCCGCTCGGCTTCGTAGCTGTCGAGCAGCGCGTCGGGCGCGTCGCCCCGCAGCACCGCTGCCAGCTTCCAGGCCAGGTTGATGGCGTCGCCGAGGCCGGTGTTCATGCCTTGGCCGCCGGCGGGGCTGTGGATGTGAGCGGCGTCGCCGACCAGGAACGCGCGGCCGCCGCGGAAGTGATCGGTCACCCGGTGGTGCACGCGGTAGGTAGAGAACCAGTTCACGCGCCGCACGCCCATCTGCATGTGGTCGATCGCCTGGGTGCTGACGTCCTCGAACTTGAGGTCGTCGGGGTGCTCCGCGCGCTCGTCGCGGACCGTTCCGATCAGCCGCACACGGCCGTGGGCGTCCATCGGAAACACCGCCAGGAAGTCGGCCTCGTCGAGGTCGACGTGCAGCTCGCCGTTGGCCGAAGGGCCGGAGGCGTCGACGTCGGCGACGTAGAAGATCTGCTGGTAAGTGCCACCGGGAAAGTCGGTCCCGAGCACATGGCGGACGACAGAGCGGGCGCCGTCGCAGCCGGCGATGTAGTCAGCCGCACAGGACGTCTTGGCGCCGTCAGGGCCGCGCAACTGGGCGACGACGCCGTCCGCGCCATCGGTGAAGCCGAGCAGTTCGGTCTGGCGCTCGACTTCGACGCCCATGCCCGACAGCCGCTCGATCAAGAGCGCCTCGTGGCGATCCTGCGGGAACATCTGCAGGAACGGGAACGGGGTCAGGTCCTGGCCTACCGCGCCAAACTCGACGCGCGCCGCGCGCTCGCCGCGCACCCACAGGTTCACCGCCGGCACCTGGTGGCCGCGCTCGACCACCGCGTCCGCCAGATCCAGCTGGCGGTAGAGTTCCAGGGTGCGGGCCTGGACGGCCAAGGCGCGAGAGGTCGTGCCTGGGCGCTCGGTCTTGTCGACGATCCGCACCGTCACGCCCTGCTTGGTCAGCCAGAGCGCGAGCACGAGGCCGGTGGGGCCGGCGCCGGCGATCAGAACCTGACAGCGGGTCATGGCGATGTTCCTTTCAGCGGGGAGGGGTGAGGCCGCGGACGACGGCCTCGGCGTGTTGCTTCACTAGGCTGGCGAGGTCGGGGGCTTCGTCAGGGCCGAAGACAGCGCCGAAGAGGGCGCCCATGATCAGCGGGCCCATCAAGGTGAACGCGAAGAGGCGGGGATCGCCGGCGACGACTTCGCCGCGGGTCTGGGAGCGGGCGATCAGCCGGGCCAGCAGGGTCAGCATCTGCTCGACCACGTCCTCGCGCCAGATGCGGGCGAGGTCGGGGAAGTTGCGGGATTCGCCGATCACCATCTTGACCACGTCCCCGGCGCGGCTGTCGCCGAGCACGGCGGCGGCGCGGGTCAGCAGCAGCGGCGCGAGTTCGGCGAAGGGCACGTCGGACGCCTCGAGCGCCTCCCCGATCGCTGTCAGGTTGGGGGCGACCAACGTGCGGGCGGCGGCGCGGAAGAGGTCTTCCTTGGTCTCGAAGTAGAGGTAGAGCGCCGCCTTGGAGACGCCGGCGCGGCGGGCGATTTCGGTCAGATTGGCCGCGGCGAAGCCGTTCTCGGCAAAGACCGACAGCGCCGCTTCGAGGATCTCGGCAGGCCGCGCCTCCTTGCGTCTGCGCCACCTGGGAGCGCTAAGTTGGTCATCGGTACGGGGCAGGTCGGACATCAGCGGTCCAGTAACTGACTTTGAAGTCATTTAATCTCGAATGCCGGTCAGGTCAAGGGTCGGCGCGGCGTAGGAGCGGCCGCGCAGCGGCGTTGCGCGGCGCGGGAGGGTCGTCTATCGCAGGGCTCTGGCTCCCAGCGGGAGAGGGCAGAAGGAACGGCATGCGCGGGCTGGTCACCGTCTTCGGCGGCTCAGGGTTCATCGGCTCTCAGACCGTGCGGGCGCTGGCCAAGCAGGGCTGGCGGATCCGCGTGGCTGTGCGCCGGCCCTGGCAGGCCTATCGCCAGCGGATGCTGGGCGACGTCGGCCAGATCGAGATCGTCCAGGCCAATGTGCGCGTTCCCGAGACGGTCCAGCGAGCGCTGGAGGGCGCGGAGGCGGTGGTCTACGCGGTGGGCGCGGCATTCGAGAGTGGTCACCAGACCTTCGCGGCGCTGAACGCCGAGGGCCCGAAGACAGTCGCCGAGGCCGCGGCCCAGCTTGGGGTTGGCCGGTTCGTGCTGGTCTCGGGGTTGGGCGTGGAGACCAACCCATCGATCAAGGCCGCGCGGGCCCGTGAGGGCGAGGCGGCGGTGCGCGCGGCGATCTCAGGGGCGACGATCCTGCGGCCCTCGGTGGTGTTCGGCCCCGACGATCAGTTCTTCAACAAGTTGGCCGCGATGGCGGTGATGAGCCCGGTGATGCCGGTGATCTGCGCCGCCAGCCGGGTGCAGCCGGTGTTCGTCGCCGACGTGGCGCGGGCAGCCGCCGCGGTGCTGCAAGACCCGGCGACCGAGGGCCAAATCTTCGAGCTCGGTGGGCCTTCGATCTACACGCTGCGTGAGATCGCGGAGCTGACCTTGGCCCAGATCGGGCGGCCGCGAACGCTCGTCGATCTGCCTGACGGCTTTGCCGGGCTGATCGGGATCGGCGGCGACGTGCTGGGGTTCCTGCGCGGCCCGCTGCCGATGCTGCCGCCGCCGCCGGTGACCAGCGATCAGGTCGCGCTGATGAAGACCGACAACGTGGTCGCCGCCGGCGCGCTCGGCCTCGCCGACCTGGGCGTGACCCCGGCTTCGCTGGAGCCGATCATTCCGACCTACCTCTACCGCTACCGCAAAGGCGGCCAATTCGCCGACCTCTCCCCGCCCGAACTGATCCGGGGCGTGACGCTGGCGGGATGATCGCTGCGGCCGTTTGCGCCCGTTTCGCTCCGCTCGCAGGGAGGAGAAGGAGCGCGCGTCCCTCTTCTCCTCCGCTGCCCGCAGAGGCGGAGAGGTGTCGCGGCGTGCTACCAGCGCGACGTGACGGGGGGGCGCAGGCGATCGCTGAAGTCCCCTCGATCAGCGCTCCCTCGCCAGCATCGCCTCCAGCGTCGCCAGTTCGTCCGCCTCACGCGCCGGCTTGTCCCAGCGGATGCGGCTGATCCTGGGGAAGCGCATGGCGACGCCGGACTTGTGGCGGGTGGAGCGTTGCAGGCCTTCGAAGGCGACCTCCAGCACCAGGCCGAAGTCGCGGTCGGCGCGGACCGAGCGGACCGGGCCGAAGCGCTCGGTGGTGTTGTCGCGGACGAACTTGTCGAGCTGCTTGAGCTCTTCGTCGGTGAAGCCGAAGTAGGCCTTGCCGACCGGGGTAAGGCTGCGCTGGCCGGCCTCGTCCTCGCGCCACACCCCGAAGGTGTAGTCGGAGTAGAAGCTCGAGCGTTTGCCGTGGCCGCGCTGGGCATACATCAGCACCGCGTCGATCAGGTGCGGGTCGCGCTTCCACTTGAACCAGGGGCCTTTCGGCCGGCCGGCTTCGTAGATCGAGTCCCAGCGTTTCAGCATCACGCCCTCGGCGTGGGCCGGATCGCCCGGCTGCGGGTTGGCGCGAGCGGCGGCGAGGTCGGCCCAAGTCTCGAACGGCTGCAGCGGTGAGAGGTCGATGCGGGGCGCGTGGATGGCGGCGACGAACGCCTCCAGCCGCGCCCGACGCTCGCGGAACGGCAGGTGGCGCAGATCGGTCTCGCCCTCGAGCAACAGGTCGTAGGCGCGGATGCCGGCGGGATAGGCGGCGATCAGCTTGGCGTCGGCGGTCTTGCGGTTGAGACGTTGCTGCAGATCCCCGAACGGAGCGATGCGGCCCTCGCGCATCACCACCAGCTCGCCGTCGATCACGCCCTCGAAGCCGAGCTGCCCGACCACGTCCGGGAACGCCGCTGAGACATCCTCGCCGGTGCGGCTCCAGAGCCGTGTCTGGCCGCGCTCGCTGACCGCCTGCACGCGGATCCCATCCCACTTCCACTCGGCGGCGTAATCGGCGGGGTCGAGCTTGGCGAAGTCGACCGCCTCGTCGATCGCCTGCGCCAGCATCACTGGCCGGAAGCGGCCCGGCGCATCCGGTGACGGCCGCTCGGAGCGGCCTTCCAGCCAGGCGAAGAGGTCATCGTAGGGCGGCGAAAGGACATGCCAGATCTCCTCGATCTCGGAGACGTCCACGCCAGCGATATCGGCCGCCGCCTGCTTGGCCAGCCGGGCCGAGAGTCCGACCCGCAAGCCGCCAGTCAGCAGCTTCAAGAGCGCCCAGCGGCCATCGGCATCGAGCGCATCGAGCCAGCCTTCGATCAGCCCCTGCACCTCGCCGCGCGTCGCCGTGCGCAGCGTATCGACCACCTCGGAGAGTTCGGGTTCGCGGTTGGCGCCGGGAGTCGCCGGCCAGACCAGGGCGACGGTCTCGGCCAGGTCGCCGACGAAGTCGTAGGACCAGCCGAACAGCGCCGGGTCCATCCGCGCCTCGACCGCCTTGCGGATCGCCGCCGGCTTGGCCGCGTCAAAGGTCAGCGCGCCGGTCAGGGACGCCAGCGCCCAACCGCGGTCGGGGTCGGGCGTCTCTTTCAGGAAGTCGCGCACCAGAGTCAGCTTGGCGTTGCGCCCCTGGGTGAGCGAGAGCCGGTCGAGCAGGCGGGCGTAGGCGCGCACCGGGCTTAGCGGTCGTTGCGTCCGTCGAAGCGGCGGCGCGCGGCTTCGATCTCGGCCTGGTTCTCCAGCGCCCAGGCGCCCAGCGCGGCCACCGGCGCCCACAATGAGCGGCCCAGTTCGGTCAGCTCGTAGTCCACCCGCGGCGGCACGGTCGGGAAGACAGTGCGGGTGACGAGGCCGTCGCGCTCCAGCCCGCGCAGCGTGAGCGTCAGCATGCGCTGCGAGATGCCGCCGACCATGCGTTTGATCTCGTTAAAGCGCTTGGGACCGTCGCCGAGCAGCCGCACGATCAGCACCGTCCACTTGTCGCCGACCCGCGCCAAGACGCCGCTGACCGCCCGGCAGTCGGACGACGCATGGTTCGGAAGTTCGCGCTCGGTGACAGTCACTTGCATGTGCCTCGGTACCTCAAGTGTGCGTTCTTGCGATCGGTTGCAACGGTCACCCATCTAGACCTGGTCACTTTTCGATACCTAGAAGGCAACCGCTCATGAACCTCCTCCACATCGACGCCAGCGTGCTGGGCGACCACTCTGTCAGCCGCCAGGTGTCCAAGGCGATCGTCGCCCGGCTGACCGTCGCCGACCCTGCCGCCCAGGTCACCTACCGCGACCTCGCGGCCCAACCGATATCGCACCTCTCCGGCCTGCATCTGGCAGCTGCGCAGGGCGTAGGGGTCCCGGCTCATGTTCAGGACGACCTCGCGGCCGGCGCGGCGGTCCTGAACGAGTTTCTCGCCGCCGACACGGTGGTGATCGGCGCGCCGATGTACAATTTCACCCTGCCCAGCCAGCTGAAGGCCTGGATCGACCGCGTGCTCGTGGCCGGCAAGACCTTCCGCTATACCGCCGCCGGGCCGGAAGGGCTGGCCGGGAACAAGCGGGTGATCGTCGCCGTCTCGCGCGGCGGCTTTTACGGCGAGGCCAATGCCGCGGCCGAACATGTCGAGAGCTACCTGCGCACCGTGTTCGGCTTCATCGGCGTCACCGACCTCGAGTTCATCGCCGCCGACGGGATCATGGTCGGCCCGGAACAGCGTGAACGCGCCGTGGCCGGGGCACTGGAAACCGCGAGCCAGTTGCGCGCGGCCTGAGCAGTCCTCCCTTCCCCCTTGCGGGGAAGGGCCGGGGATGGGGGTGTCCGCTGGATGCTGCTAGACTGGCGCGAACGGCCAAATCCCGACACCGAGCTAACACCCCCACCCCTAACCCCGCCCCGCAAGGGGGCGGGGGACTAGGTGGCTGGCGTCACGGTCGGCGTAGCCACCCGCGCCTTCTTCCGCCGCGACATCCACCAGACGATCGGGATCACCACCACTAGCACCGGCAGGGCGAACGACGCCAGCACCACCATCGCGGCGAAGACGGCGAAGACGTTGCCGAGGAAGCTGCGACCGGCCTCGGCCAGCGGCGCGGCGGCGCCGTCGGGGGCGGCCATCGCCGACGAGGCGTAGTGGACGCTGAGCGTTTCCATCGCCACTCGATCCTTCATTGCCGCCTCCTCGCTGGACGCCTGGTCCATCTCGCCCTGGACACGGGTGATCTCCTGTTCGACCTGCAGGGTCTGGCCGAGGTCGCGGGTGCGATGGCTCATTAGCTGCTGCAGCCGCTCGCGCTCGTCGGCCCGGGTCTGCTGGGCGGCGTCGGTGTCGACGATCTGGCGGCTGAGATCCTCGCCCTCGGTGGCGGCCATCTCGACCTTGCCGCCGAGGTCCTTGGCGTCGGCCTCGGCGCGGTCGCGGAAGAGCCGCATCCAGGCCGGCGTGGCGCGCAAGCTGAGGTCGGCCTCGGCGCGGTCGTCGTGGCTGGCCGAGGCGTTGGCGGCGAGCACCTGGCACTGGTCCGGACCGGCGCGCTCGCAGGCTTCCTGATGGCTCTCCATCAACGGGCGAACCTGCGCCGCCGGCACGACCAGCCCGACCTTGTAAGCCATCGCCAGCATCGGCGGCGCCGGGGAGGGAGGCGGCGCATCGGACTCGGCGGCGCTTCGGTCCGACGCAGCGTCGGAGGCGGACATGCTTTCCGCGGGCGCGGTCGCCGCGGCCTGCTTCGCGTCGTTCGCGTCGCTGGCGGTGGCCGCGGGCGGCTTGTTCGGCGGCGGGGGCTCGACGTCCGCCTTTTTGCAGGCGGCAAGACTGAGGGCGGCGAGGGCGATAAGAGGGACGCTTCGGTTCATCACGATAACCTCTCCAGGTTCGATCACGGAACCGTGAGAGATGATCACAGACCCGTGATTACCGCACGTGACAAAGCGTCAATCTTCCTCGTCCTCGTAGCCGACGATCGCCAGCGCCCGCGCGGCCAGGCCGTTGAGTTCGCACCAGCGGGCCAGGGCCTCTTCGCGGCCGTGGGTGATCCAGACTTCGCCGGGGTTCAGCTCGGCCAGGGTCGAGGTCAGTTCGTCCCAGTCGGCGTGGTCTGAGATCACCAGCGGCAGCTCGACGCCGCGCTGCCGCGCCCTGGCCCTGACCCGCATCCAGCCCGAGGCGAAGGCGCCGACCGGGTCAGCGAAGCGGCGGGCCCAGCGGTCGGCGAGCGCGCCGGGCGGGGCGATCACGATCTCGCCGGCAAAGTCGGACTTCCTGGCGCTCTTCAGATCCTCCGTGGCGGGCAGCAGCGGTCCGAGGTCGATGCCGAAGTCGCGGTAGAGCGCGTTCAGCCGCTCGAACGCGCCGTGGACGTAGAGCGGCCGGTCCCAGCCCGCCTCGCGCAGCAGGCAGATGATCCGCTGCGCCTTGCCGAGCGCATAGGCGCCGACGAGGTGGGTGCGCTCCGGAAATTGCTGGACCGAACGCAGCAGCTTCCTCACCTCGTCAGCGGCGTCGGGATGACGGAACACCGGCAGGCCGAAGGTGGCCTCGGTAACGAAGACATCGCACGGGACCGGCTCGAACGGCGGGCAGGTCGGGTCGCGCCGGCGCTTGTAGTCGCCAGAGACGACGACGGTCAGGCCCTGCCAGCGCACCACCACCTGGGCCGAGCCCAGCACATGGCCGGCGGGGACCAGGGTGACGTCGACGCCGTCGCGCGAGATCGTTTCACCGTAGGCCATCGTCCGCACCGAGCCGGCGAAGCCGTCGCCGTAGCGCACCGCCATGATCGCCAGCGTCTCCGGCGTGGCCGCCACCGCCTCGTGGCCGGCGCGGGCGTGGTCGGCGTGGCCGTGAGTGATCACCGCTCGCGCCACCGGCCGCACCGGGTCGATGTAAAAGTCGCCCGGCGGGCAGTAGAGCCCGTCCGGGCGCGGGCAGATGAGGCTCTCGGGCTTGATCACGCCCGCAGATATAGGCCGGCTTCCACGCCGTTGCGTCAGCACCCTATAAGCGCGGCATGACCGATTTGAGCGATCAGAGCCCCGGCGGCTTCGCCACCACTCCTAACGGGGCGCGATCGACGCCGCAGTCCGCCGCGCTGGAGATCGACATCGTCGATGTCGGCGGCCAGGCGGCGATGCGGGTGCCATTCCGCGCCGAGCTGGTGGGCGATCCGGCCGATGGCGGCCTCGCCACCGGGGTCATCACCACCCTGCTCGACCAGTGCTGTGGCATGTCGGTGAGCGTCTACTACCAGAAGCGGGCCGAGGTAGACCGGCGCGAGATGCGGATGGGCGGCATGGCGACGCTGGACTTCCGCATCGACTTCCTGCGCCCGGCGCGCCCCGGCCGAGCGGTGATCGGGACCGCGGTCTGCGAGCATGTCAACGGCGATGTCGCCGTCACTCGTGCAGTCGCCTTCGAAGACAGCGCCGAGGATCCCATCGCCCTGGTCCAGGCCGCGTTCATGATCTCCAGCCAGACGGTCAGCGCTTGAACGACGCAGGCTCGCCGCACCCCGCGCTGCTGGAAACGTGGCCCTACGCGCACTTCCTCGGCATGCGCGCGCAGATCGACGGCACCGAGCTGACCGGCGTCCTGCCGTTCTCGCAGCACCTGATCGGCAACCCGATCCTGCCGGCGCTGCATGGGGGCGTGGTCGCGGCGTTTCTCGAACTCACGGCGCTGGCCCAGCTTTCGGTGCGCGCCGGGCCGACGTCCAGCTGGCGGACCGTCGACACCACCGTCGACTACCTGCGCCCGGCGCGGGCGGTGGACAGCTACGCGCGCGCCGAGGTGCTGCGCATGGGTCGCCGCGTCGCCAGCATCCGCGCGATCCTCTGGCAATCGAACCCGGCGCACCCGGTGGCGGCGATGCGCGGCAACTTCGTGCTCAACCCGGCCCAGAGCCTGTCCCGTTTTGATGGACCCATCAAAACGGGATCAACAGGCTCGTCTCTTTAAGTTTGCGAGCACGATTCAGACTTTTGTCGATTCCGACAAAAGTCATCGTGCTCTAGATACGCCCGCAGCTTGATCCACTCGGTCAGCTTGCGCTCGAAGCCGATGGTGTAGGCCGCGCTGCTCGACGGCAGGGCCACGAGGGCGAGCGGCGTGTCGGCCGGAAACTGGGTCGAGCCGATCTTCCAGGATGTGCCGCCGTTGAATCCGATCGCGCGGAGCTGCGGCAGCGTCTTTGCCAGGTCTGGCAGCGCGTTCGGCGCGTGGTCACGGATCTGGGTGTCGAGGCTGCCGACCCGGCTGGCGGTCTTGACCACATCCCAGAGCCCAACGTGGGCGGACGTCAGCGCGGCGAGGCGGTCCGCATACGCCGTATGCCGGGAGTCGATGTCCGCCCCAATCACCGCGCCGACCAGCCGCCACAGATGGTTCTGCGGGTTGGCGTAGTACTCGCCCTTGGCCAGCGAGATCTCGCCGGGAAGGCTGCCCAAGATCAGCACCCGCGTTCCCGCGTCGACCAGCGGCGGGAACGACGCCTTGATCACGCCAGAGCACGATGACTTTTGTCGGAATCGACAAGAGTCTGAATCGTGCTCGCCAAACTATAGAGGCGAGCCTGTTGATCCCGTTTTGATGGGTCCATCAAAACAGGACGGGCTCCAGATTCTCGATCTCCAGCGGCGCCAGCGCGTCGGCCGGGGTGAAGCCGAACACCTTGCCGTAGAAATAGAGCTCGGCCTCTTTGGCGCGGATCATGTTCTCCGAGCGGCGGAAGCCGTGGCCCTCGCCGGCGAACTCCAGGTAGGCGACCGGGGTGCCCTTGGCCTTCAAGGCATCGCGGATCATGTGCGCCTGGTTGGGCGGCACGATCGGGTCCTCGGCGCCCTGCAGGATCAGCAGCGGGGCGGAGAAGCCGTCCAAGTGGTTGATCGGCGAGCGCGCGTCGTAAGTTGCCTTGGCCTCGGGCCAAGGGCCGATCAGGCCGTCGAGGTAGCGGCTCTCGAACTTGTGGGTGTCGCGAGCCAGCGCCTCCAGGTCGGCGACGCCGTAGAAGTCGCCGCCGGCGGAGAAGACGTCGCTCTGGCTGAGCGCCGCCAGCACGGTGAAGCCGCCGGCGCTGCCGCCGTGGATCGCGATCCGCTTGGGATCGGCTCGGCCGGCCTCGGCCAGATAGCGCGCGGCGGCGATGACATCCTCGACGTCGACGATGCCCCATTGGCCGTCGAGCAGCTGGCGGTAGGCGCGGCCGTAGCCGGACGAGCCGCCGTAGTCGACGTCGACGAGGGCGAAGCCGCGGCTGGTCCAGAACTGGTTGGAAAGGCTGAACGAGCCTGACGCGCCGGCGGTCGGTCCGCCGTGCGCCTGCACGATCAACGGCGGCGCCTCGCCGGCCGGGGCGGCGAAGTCGGGGTTGGTCGGCGGGTAGAACAGCGCATGGGCGGTGCGACCGCCGGCGCTGGGGAAGCTGATCGCCTCGGCGCGGGAGATCGCCGCCGCCGGGACGCTGGCGGGCGATGGCCGGCGCACGACCTGGTGCTCGCCCGTGATCACGTCGACGGTGACCACCGCCGAGGTCTCGGCGGCCGAATGGGCGATGAAGGCGACGCGGCGCTCGTCGAGCCGATGGATCGAGCTCATCGCCTGGAACGGCAGATCGAGCGGCCGGGCGGTTCCGGCGATTGGGTCGATCACCAGCAGCGTCTCGCCGCCAGCTTCCTGCGCCGCGGCGATGATGTGGCCATCGTCCATCAGCGCGTAGTTGGCCTGGCCCAGGCCCCATAGCGGCGAGGCGAACTCGGCGCGGCGCGGCAGGATCGGGCGTGGGTCGCCGTCGCGGTCGTCGTAGAGGTTCCAGAACCCGCTCTCGTCGGAGAGCCAGGTCAACGCCCCGCCCTCGGACCATTGCGGTTCCAGCACCGCGATCCCCGGGCCGCCGGCGACGAGGCGGACGTTCTCCAGCGCCAT
The DNA here is from genome assembly GCA_036494265.1 of Caulobacteraceae bacterium. Classification (GTDB taxonomy): domain Bacteria; phylum Pseudomonadota; class Alphaproteobacteria; order Caulobacterales; family Caulobacteraceae; genus Acaudatibacter. Next base: position 27,129 of record DASXOP010000008.1, read on the forward strand.
GCCGCGCAGATCGGCGACATAGAGCCGGGTCGCATCCCACGGCATGGCCGGGAAGTCCCAGGCGATCCAGGCCAGCCTGGCGCCGTCGTGGCTCAGCCGCGGGTAAGCGACGAAGTCCGACTCGCCGAAGAGCACGTTGCCCGCGCCGGCCTTGCCGGAGAGCCGCACGATCTCGTTCTTCACCTTGGCCGGGTCGGTGTGGTCTTCGCGCACAGCGATCAGGCCGCCGCCCGGCGCGGCGACAGCGTCGGCGTAGCGATAGCCCTCCGGCGTCACCGCCTCGCCGCCGCCGGCGCCTTGGCGATAGAGTTTCTGGTCGCGGAAGTTGCTGAACCAGAGGCCGTCCGGCGCGACGGCATAGGGCGCGCCGCCGTATTCGTGGACCCGAGTGCGCACGTTGAGACCGGCCGGCGTCAGTTCCCGCGCCTCGCCGCCCTCCAGCGTCATCACCACCAGCCGCCCGCCCTCGCCGGGGCGGCTCTCAAGCCAATAGAGCTTGCCCTGGAAGACGCGCAGGTCGGCCAAACCTACCGCGCCTTCGGCAAGGCTGGCGGCGGAGATGGGCGACGTCCAAGCGCCGTAAGGGCGTGTTTCGGCCAAGCGAGCCTCCAACCTGCTACGCCCGGCCGGCATTGACCCTGGCGGGCCCACCCATTACCCCGCTCGCCCCATGCTTCAAGGCCTGACCCATCTGGCGCGCGACGCCCGGCCGTGGACGTTCGCCGAAGCGCGCAACATCCTGGCGCGGCTCCTGCGCGTCCGCCTGACCGACGCTGAGCGCGATCTCGCGACGACGCTGATCGTCGCCGACAAGTGGGACGAACTGCTGGCTACCTTCCCGACGCTGCGGCGGCCGGTGGTCTTCCAGTGTGGCTACGGCGCCTCGGGACTTCCGCATGTCGGGACGTTCGGCGAGGCTGCCCGGCCAACCATGGTGCGCGCCGCCTTCCGCGCGCTCACCAATGACGCGATCCCGACCAAACTGATCGTGTTCTCCGATGACATGGACGGCTTGCGGCGGATCCCGCCCAACCTGCCTCACCAGGACTGGCTGGAGGAGGATCGCGACAAGCCGGTCACCAGCGTGCGCGATCCGTTCGAGGAGTACGAGAGCTTCGGCGCCCACAACAACGCCCGCGCCCGCGCCTTCTTCGACAGCTTCGGCTTCGACTACGAGTTCATCTCCGCCACCGATTTCTATCGCTCGGGCCGGATGGACGCGGTGCTCCTCACCATGCTGGAGCGGTTCGACGCCGTGCAGGCGGTGATGCTGCCAACGTTGGGGCCAGATCGCCGCGCCACCTATTCGCCGTTCCAGCCAATCAGTCGCGTGTCCGGCCGCGTGCTCTATGTACCGACGCTGGAGCGTCACCTCGATCGTGGCGCGATCGTCTTCGAGGACGAGGACGGCAGCCTTGTCGAGACCCCGGTGACCGGCGGCTACGTGAAGCTGCAATGGCGTCCGGACTGGGCCGCACGCTGGACCGCGCTCGGCGTCGACTTCGAGATGTCCGGCAAGGATCTGGTCGACTCGTTCCGGGTGTCGGGGAAGCTGATGCCGGTGCTGGGCGGCGTGCCCCCCGAGACGCCGCACTACGAGCTCTTCATGGACGAAAACAACCAGAAGATCTCGAAGACCAAGGGCAACGGGCTGACCATGGAGGAGTGGCTGCGCTACGGCGCGCCGGAGAGCCTCGCCTACTACATGTTCACCTCGCCGAAGTCGGCCAAGCGGCTCTATTTCGACGTCATCCCGAAGGCCACGGACGAATATCTGCAGCACCTCGATGCCTACCATCGGGCGCAGGCCGACGGCTCGAACGCGGCCAACCCGCTGGATAGTCCGATCTGGAGCGTGCACCACGGCGAGCCGCCGGCGAAGGGCTCGCCGGTCTCGTTCTCGCTGCTGCTGAACCTGGTCTCGGCCGCCAACGCCTCGGACAAGACCATCCTCTGGGGCTTCCTCTCGCGCTACCTGCCCGGCGCGACGCCGGAGAGCGAGCCGCTGCTGGACCGCCTGGCCGGCTTCGCCATCAACTACTACGAGGACTTCGTGCTGCCGGCGAAGACGTTCCGGCCGCCGACTGGCGTCGAACGCGCCGCCTTCGCCGATCTGGCCGGGCGACTGCGCGCGCTGCCCGCCGACTGCCAGGACGCCGAGGCGATCCAGAGCGAGGTCTACGAGGCCGGCAAGGTCGCCGGCTTCGAGCCGCTGCGGACCTGGTTCCAGGCGCTCTACGAAGTGCTGCTCGGCCAGACCCAAGGACCCCGCTTCGGCTCCTTCGCCGCGATCTTCGGCCTCGCCGAAACGATCGCGCTGATCGAAGGCGCCCTCAGCTCATCGTGACGCTGTCCCCCTCGCGGATCGTCCCATCCGCCTGCACCTGCACGTAGATCCCGCACAGGACGTGGCCATAGTGGCGGAACAGCTCGGCGGGAATGTCGAGGTCGCGGATGGCGGTGGTCGGATCGACGCCAGGCGCCGGGCAGCGGGTGATGGTCTTGAACACTTCCGTCTCGACCTCACCCAGCCAGAGTCGCCGGCCGGTCCAGTCGTTCTCCGCCCACGCCGGCCAGCCCTCGATGTAGATGTTGGCGCGGAACCTGAGCGGATCGAGAACCTTGCCCAGCCGTTCTCCCAATGAGCGGACGCTCGCAAGGTTGATGATCGAGACGTGGCCCAGCGGGTGATCCAGAAAACGGTGACCTTGGCCGTCGATCAGGCGCAGCGGGCCGCTCGCCGCCTCGCCCAGGAGATCGCCCACCCAATCGGCAAAGCCCGTCCGCGCCGCAGGGTCGGAAAGACGGCCGGCAAACGGCGGCATGCCTTGCGCCTCGGCGTGGAAGACGCCGGTAGCATCGTCGAGCCTAGTGCGGGCTTTGGCGACCTCGGCGATCTTCGCCAGCACGGCGAATCGCTGCTTCGGAATGAACCCCGGATGGGCTGGATCGAAGCCGCTCGGACCGTCCTCGAGCGCGTAAAGCCGGTCGCCCGGGAAGGCCCCGCCGACGCAAAGAGTCGCAAGCTCCACCTTTTCTGGCGTGAACCCCTTGATCGGGTGCCGAAAAAGTGCGGCGATAGCGGCGGTCATGGCGCTCCCCTGCCGGGCCGGACGGCGAAACGCAAGCATACGCGCAAGGTGAGCGTAAGCATGAGCGAACCGACGGCGGAGCCGGGCGACGTTCCAGGGCGTGTGGGCGCAAAAGCGCCTTACCACCTGGCGCCTTGGCTCGCCATGGCGGCCATGGCCGGGGCCGCGGTCTGGCAACGCATCCGCAAGAAGCCCGAGGTCGCGGTCGAGGCGGCGCGCTTGCCGACGCCGGCCGAGCTCGACGCCTGCGAGCCGGGACGCGGCCGCTGCGCCGGCTCGCCGTTCGAAATTCCGCCGCTTGGCTGGAAGGACATCTTCTGGCGCACCTACCGCGAGATGGGCCGTCACCGACTGCCGACCCTCTCCGGCGGCATCACCTTCTACATCCTGCTGGCGACCTTCCCGGCGATCGCAGCCTTCGTCTCGCTCTACGGCCTCTTCTCCGACGTCCACACGGTCGAGCGGCAGCTGACTCACATCTCGACCATCCTGCCGGGCGACGTCGTCACTCTGATCAGCAGCCAGATGCTGCGCCTCGCCAGCCAGCAGCATGTGACGTTGAGCGCCGCGTTCCTGGCCTCGACCCTGCTATCGGTATGGAGCGCCAACGCCGGCATGAAGTCGCTGTTCGACGGGCTCAACATCACCTTCGACGAGACCGAGAAGCGCGACTACATGCGCCGCAGCTTCGTCACCTACGTCGCCACCCTGCTGGCGCTGATGTTCCTGGTCCTGGTGCTCAGCATGCTGATCGCCGCGCCGGTGTTCTTCCACGAGATCGGCCTCCGACGCTTCGGGATCTGGTGGGAGCCGGTGCGGTGGCTGGCGGTCTATGCGATCGCGGCGACCTCGTTCTGCCTGCTCTATCGTTACGGTCCCAGTCGCCGACATGCGCGGTGGAAATGGGTGGCCTTCGGCGGGGTGCTGGCGGCGACGGTCTGGATCGGCGTCTCGCTGGGCTTCTCCTGGTGGGTCAACAACGTCGCCCACTTCGGCGTCACCTACGGCTCGCTGGGCGCCATGGTCGCCTACATGCTGTGGATCTGGATGTCGGCGATGGTGGTGCTCACTGGCGCCGAACTGAACTCGGAGATCGAACACCAGACCGCGATCGACACCACGGTCGGCGAGACCAAAGCGATGGGCGAACGCGGCGCGCTGGTGGCCGACAGCGTCGGCAAGGCGTTCACCGTCTCGCCGCGCGAAGCGGTCCACATCTCGACCAGCTTCCTGCGCCGCCAGGTCGGCTACGTAATGAACTTCCTCCGCCGCATTGCCCGGGCGACGGCGCTGTAAGGTTTCGCCGGTCCCCCCCTTTCGTCATCACCGGGCGTCAGTCCCGGTGACCCATGAACACAGCGCCAGCCATGGCCGTGCCAGAGCACGGCCACTCCGACCGTGGACGCCCGGCCATGACGGACGTTTGGGGTTCAAAAGCCCTCAGAACCCTATCGTTGTCATCCCGGCCGTAGCGAAGCGAAGAGCCGGGATCTACTCAGCACCATGGAGCCAGGGAGATCCCGGATCTGCGCCGCTAGCGCGGCTTGTCCGGGATGACATTGCTGGGTGGGCCCGACGTTTGGGTCAGCCCAAGCTCTCTTCCAGGCTCGCCAACCTAGCGGCCTGGTCCTCGGCGATCAGGGGGTCGATCAGGTCGTCGACGGCTGAGCCGTCGATCACTTTGGGCAGGTTGTAGAGGGTGAGCTTGATGCGGTGGTCGGTCACCCGCCCATCGGGGAAATTGTAGGTGCGGATGCGCTCGGAGCGGTCGCCGGAGCCGACCTGCGACTTGCGCGCCTCCGACCGCGCGGTGTCCAGCGCCTCGCGCTGGCGCTCATAGAGCTTGGCCTTCAGCACCTTCATCGCCCGCGCCCGGTTCTGGTGCTGCGACTTCTCCGACGAGGTGACGACGATGTTGGTCGGCAGGTGGGTGATGCGCACCGCCGAGTCGGTCTTGTTGACGTGCTGCCCGCCGGCGCCCGACGAGCGATAGGTGTCGATGCGGATGTCGACGTCGTTGATCTCGATCTCGACGTCCTCCGGCTCGGGCAGCACGGCGACGGTGGCGGCCGAGGTGTGGATGCGGCCTTGCGTCTCGGTGGCCGGCACGCGTTGCACCCGGTGGACGCCGCTCTCGAACTTCAGCCGACCGAACACGCCCTCGCCCTCGATCGAGGCGATGATCTCCTTGTAGCCGCCCATCTCGCCCTCGGACTCGCTCTCGACCTCGACCTTCCAGCCGCGGCTGGCGGCATAGCGCTGGTACATGCGGAAGAGGTCGCCGGCGAAGAGCGCCGCTTCGTCGCCGCCGGTGCCGGCGCGCACCTCCAGGATCGCCGAGGCGTTCTCGTCGGCGTCGCGCGGCGCCAGCAACAGGGCGAGATCGCGCTCGAGGACGGGCTGCGTCTCGTCGAGTTCGACCAGTTCCTCCTTGGCCAGCGTCGCCATGTCGGCGTCGTCGCCCTCGGCCATCTGTTCCAGCTCCTCGCGCTGGCTCTGTAGCTTGACCAGCCGATCGGCGGCCTCGGCGACCGGGCGCAACTCGGCGTGCTCCTTGGCCAGCCGCACGACCTCGGCGCCGTCAGTGGCGGCCGACATCCGCGCCTCCACTTCCTGGAAGCGGGCGAGCACTTGATCGAGCCGGGCCTTGGGCAGGCGCACCGGAAGTCCCTCCGTTCGGACAAATGGGGACCGCTCCTCTAGCTTGATGCGCCGCCCCCGTCACGCGGCGCGCGGCTTGCTGGCGAGTGCAGTCAGGACCGCTCGCGGTCCGAAAACGGGAACGCCGATGCTATCGCTGCTCGACCGACGCACGCTTGCGCCGCCGGCTCACCTGAAGCTGGACGCCGCGCAGCCCGAGGCGCCCGCCCCGGCCGCCGCCGCGCTACGCGTCAGCCTGGCGATCCCGACCCAGCGCCGCCTCGAGGGCCTGGCGACGGCGGTGCGGTCGATCTTCCGTCAGACTGGCGTTGATCTGACCGCGCTGGAGCTGGTGATCGTCGACAACGACGAAGTTCCGTCGGCCCAGCCCACCGCGGCAGCCCTGGCCCACGAGGCGCCCTTCCCTGTCCGCTACGTGCACGAACCCGCTCCCGGTGTCGCCAACGCCCGCAACGCCGCGCTCGCGGCGGCGAGCGGCGACCTGATCGCCTTCATCGACGACGACGAGGAAGCCACCCCGGGCTGGCTCGCCGCCTTGATCGAGACCCAGGTCCGCTATGACGCCGACGTGGTGTTCGGCCCGGTGCAGGCGCGCGCCCCGGAACGCATCCAGCAGCATCGCCAATACCTGGAGCAGTTCTTCTCCCGCGAGGGGCCGGCCGAAACCGGGATCATCGCCCACTATTATGGCTGCGGTGACAGCCTGGTGCGCCGCGCGGCGCTGCCCCATCCGACCGAGGCTTTCTCCACGGCGCGCAACCAGACCGGCGGCGAGGACGACGATCTCTTCGGCCGCATGCAGCGCGGCGGCGTCCGCTTCGCCTGGGCGCACGAGGCGCTGGTCTGGGAAGACCCGGTTCCGGCGCGGCTGACCCTGGACTACGCCCTCTCTCGCGCCTTCGCCTATGGCCAAGGCCCGACCTACGGGTGCGCGACCTCCGACCCGCCGGACTGGCCGGGCGTGGCGCGCTGGATGGCGGTGGGCCTGGCGCAGACCGGCGTCTTCGGCCTCTTCACGGCCCTGCAATGGGCGCGGCGCTCGCCCCACCGCGCTTTCGCCTTCGACCGTCTGATGCGCGGGCTTGGCAAGGTGCTGTTCGGCGGACCGTTCAAGAAGCATTTCTACGGGCTGACCCCAAAGGCCAACGAAGGCTCCTGACAGAAACTGTCAGGAGGGGCTGGTTTAGTGTGAGGGCTTGGCGAACCTCGAGAGGACCAAGCATGCCCGGCATCAAAGACGATCCCTGGGACCTGACCACCCCGACCGGAACCTCCCAGTTTCAGGCCTGGCGCGACGAGGCGCTCGACCCGCCGTCGCTGGTGGTGCAGGTCGGCAAGACCCAGCTGCGCTACAACCTCGCCTGCATCGACGACCTCGCCGCCATGCTGAAAGCCAAAGGCGACTGGGTGGCGCTGGGCGGCGCCGACGAGCAGAAGCCGGCCACCGACGGCACCGTCGAGGCCTGGGGCCGCGCGGCGGACAACCCGGTCGGCGGCTGGTACGGGCTGAAGAAGGGCCTGCGCGGCCGCTTCGCCGTCTACGTGCCGCCGGTGTTGGAGGCGCTGGGCCTCGCCGAGATCGACCGCACTCCGCGCGCCGGGAAGATGCGGGCGGCCGGCGGCTGACGCTGGATATCCTTGCTCCCCTGTTGAATCCAATCCTGTTTGCCCGCATGGCGCCAAGCCAGGCGCGGGGGTATCCTCGCGATCATGAACCTGAAGAAGGACTGGCCCGTACTGGCGCTGCTGGTCGTCCTCGCGGTGGCCTTGGTGGCGATCCGCGTCGCCGCCTACGCGACGTGGAAGCCAAACTACAAGAACTACATCGACGCTCCCGAGCCGGCGAAAGCACCAGGCAAGCCCCAAGGGTCCTAGAGGTGACACGCGTCCTGAAGTCGTGAACGGCGCGACGATCCCCGGATTTGGCTGACGTCGCGTCGGTCTGGTACGTGGCGGCGAGATCAACCCTTCCAACTTGAGAGACTTCCATGGCTGACGCCGCTTACATCGTGGCCGCGACCCGCACCGCCGGAGGCCGCAAGGGCGGCAAGCTCAGCGGCTGGCACCCCGCCGACCTCGGTGGCCAGGTGCTGAACTCGATCCTCGATCAGACCGGCGCCGATCCGGCCCTGGTCGAAGACGTGATCATGGGCTGCGTGATGCAGGTCGGCGAGCAGGCCACCAACGTCGCGCGCGGCGCGGTGCTGGCCTCGCGGATGCCGGAGAGCGTGCCGGCCACCAGCGTCGACCGCCAGTGCGGCTCTTCGCAACAGGCGCTGCAGTTCGCCGCCCAGGCGATCATGAGCGGCACCCAGGACATCGTCATCGCCGCTGGCGTCGAGAGCATGAGCCGGGTGCCGATGGGCCTCTCGGTCGCGCTGCCGGCGCAGAACGGCTTCGGCAATCCAATGAGCCCGGCGCAGCAGGCGCGCTACCCAAACATTCAGTTCAGCCAGTTCATGGGCGCCGAGATGGTGGCCGAAAAGTACGGCCTCAGCCGCGACGAGATCGACCAGTGGGCCTACCAGAGCCACCAGCGCGCCATCGCCGCGACTCAGGCCGGCGCGTTCAAGGGCGAGATCACCCCGATCAAGATCAAGGATGCCGAGGGGAACGAGAGCGACCACACGGTCGATGAAGGCATCCGCTTCGACGCTTCGCTGGAGGCGATCAAGGGCGTGAAGCTGCTGCGCGAAGGCGGCAAGATCACCGCCGCCTCGTCAAGCCAGATCTGCGACGGCGCCTCGGCGGTGATGGTGGTCTCCGAAAGAGGCCTGAAAGAGCTCGGCGTGGAGCCGATCGCCCGCATTCACCACGTGTCGGTGATGGGCCACGACCCGGTGATCATGCTGGAAGCGCCGATCCCGGCAACCCTGCGCGCGCTGAAGAAGGCCGGCATGAGCGTCGACGATATCGACGTCTTCGAAGTCAACGAGGCGTTCGGCTCGGTGCCGGTGGCCTGGCTGCAGGTCACCAAGGCCGATCCAGCCAAGCTTAACGTCAACGGCGGCGCGATCGCGCTCGGCCACCCGCTGGGCGCCTCGGGCACCAAGCTCATGGCCACCCTGCTCGGCGCCCTGAAGACCCGTGGCGGCAAGTACGGCCTGCAGACGATGTGCGAAGGCGGCGGTTTGGCCAACGTGACCATCGTCGAGCGGCTTTGAGCGTCGTTCGAGACGCCCGCTGCGCGGGCTCCTAGAGCAGGATGGGTTTTGGTGGAATCACCAAAACGCTGAATTATGCTCTAGGATCAAAAGTGTAGAGCCTGATTTAGGGTTCAACTTAAACCCATCAGGCTCTAGAAGAAGGTTGGGTCCGACGCTACCCGATCGCCAAGGTTGAAGAGCGCCGAAGGCGAGTCTCGAACCCGTGCGCCTAACGCGCCCTGAGCAGTTTCCGCTATCAGGCTCGTTGCCTGCCGGGCTCCACGATGTGAGCCTGCACTTCCAGCCCAAGCGCCGCGGCTGCGGCTTCGATCTGGTCCAAGCGCGAGGCGTGGTCGAGCCGAAACAGCCGGTCGACCGAGTTTCGTTTCCAGTCCAAGCGGCGAGCCAAGTCAGCGCGGGTTAGACCGCTCTGGGCTAGCGCCTGATAGAGTTCGACTTTCAGTTCCGGCAACGCCTTCAACTGCGCGCGGAAGATCTTCACCGCCTCTTTCACGATTGAATCGTGAGTCGCTTCTATCGAGGCGGTCGCCTCGCCGGCATCCGCTTTAGGGATTGCCGCGCCGCGAGCGATGCGCGCTGCCAACGCCTCTTCTATAGCTGCCTCCGCGTTGCGCACTGACTCCGCTTCCGTCTCACCAAATGTCGTCACCTCCGGCAGCGCGGGACAAGTGACGAGGAACGTCCCGTTGTCGTCAGGCTCAAGAACAATCCGATAGGCTTTCACTTGAGGCCCAAGTCCTTTCTGATCTTGTTCACGAGTCCGGTTCCCAACTCCTTGCTTCCACCGTGCATGGGCAACTGGCTGACTCTATCGCCGAACCGGACCGTCACGTGGCCTGAGCCGCCCTTGTGGTTCTCGAAGGTGCAGCCCTTGCGGGCCAACCAACGTCTCAGCTCAGCTGCATTCATGTAGGTAGATCATTCCACACTTGTGTGGAAGTCAACAGAAGTGTGGAGGCGGGGTTGACGCTTCATTTTAGTTTGATCTCAGCCAGGCGCTCTTCGAGGTAATCGTTGGCGGTGATCGGGATCGGGTAGCGGTTCGGGCGGTCAGCGCTGATGCACCCTGGCAGAGTCTCGATCAGGTAGTCCGGCGCGAAGTGCAGGAAGAACGGGGTCGAGTAGCGGGCGACGCCGCGGCGTTCCGGCGGCGGGTTGACTACGCGGTGGGTGGTCGAGGGCAGCACGTCGTTGGTCAGGCGCTGCAGCATGTCGCCGATGTTGCAGACCACGCTGCCGGCCGGCGGGTTGATCGGCAGCCAGGCGCCGTCGCGATCCTTCACCTGCAAGCCGGCCTCTTCAGCGCCCAGCAGCAGGGTGATGGTGTTGATGTCCTCGTGCGCCCCGGCCCGCACGTTCGGGCCGTCGAATGGCGCGGGCGGATAGTGGAGCAGCCTCAGCACGCTGTTGCCGAGATGGGTGGTCGGCGCGAAGAACTCGGGCTCGAGGTTCAGATAGTGGGCGATAGCGCGCAGCACCTTGTCGCCGAGCGACTCCAGCGCCGCGTAAAGCCAGGTCTCGTGCGGACGGAAGCTGCGGATCTCGGTCGGCCAGACGTTGTCCGGCATGCGAGCGCGGTAGGGGTGGCTAGGCGGCAGATCTCGGCCGACGTGCCAGAATTCCTTGAGATCGAAGTGCTCGGCGCCCTTGGCGGTCTCGACCCCGAACGGGGTGTAGCCGCGCTGGCCGGAGGCGCCCTCGATCTTGTAGCTGCGCTTCACCTCGTCCGGCAGGGCGAAGAACGCCTTGGCGTCGGCGATCGCCGCCTCGATGTGCGCCTGGTGCAGGCCATGATCGCCGATCACGGCGAAGCCGTACCTGGCGAAGGACGCGCCCAGCGCCGCCGCGAACGCATCGAAGTCGCTGGCGTAGAGCCCGAATGGGACCGGCGCGATGGCGTTCTCAAGGGTGATTTCGGTCAAGGCGCGGCCTCCTTCGGCGCTGTTCTAACGCGAATGCGGCCCGGATCGGAAACCGGCGCGACGCCGCGGTTGAACTCGCTGCGGTTCGGCGCCACAGGAGCGGTCATTGTGCACTGCGGGAGAAGGCCATGGCCGATAAGGTCCGCAAGTCCGCCGCCGAGGCCTTGGACGGCCTGCTGCGCGACGGCATCACCATCATGGCCGGCGGTTTCGGCCTCTGCGGCATCCCCGAGAACCTGATCGGCTCGATCCGCGACTCCGGGGTCAGGGACCTGACCGTGGTCTCCAACAATTGCGGGGTCGACGACTTCGGGCTCGGCATCCTGCTGGCCGGCGGCCAGATCCGGAAGATGATCTCGAGCTATGTCGGCGAGAACAAGCTGTTCGCCGAGCTCTATCTCGCCGGCAAGCTGGAGCTGGAGTTCAACCCGCAGGGCACGTTGGCCGAACGCATCCGCGCCGGCGGCGCCGGCATCCCGGCCTTCTTCACCAAGACCGGCGTCGGCACCCTGGTCGCTGATGGCAAGGAGGTGCGCGAGTTCGACGGCGAGCTCTACGTGATGGAGAAGGCGCTGAGGGCCGATCTCTCGATCGTCAAAGCCTGGAAAGGCGACGCCGAGGGCAACCTGATCTACCGAAAGACCGCACGGAACTTCAATCCGATGATGGCCACCGCCGGCGCCGCGACGGTCGCCGAGGTGGAGGAGCTGGTGGTGACTGGCGATCTCGACGCCGACCACATCGTCACCCCCGGCATCTTCATCGACCGCATTCTCAAAGGGCCGGTCTACGAGAAGCGGATCGAGCAGACCACGACCCGGCCCAAGGCCGCGACCGTGGGCGCCGCCTGATGGCCTGGACCCGCGAGGACATGGCCGCCCGGGCCGCGAAGGAGCTGAAGGACGGCTTCTACGTCAATCTCGGTATCGGCATCCCGACCCTGGTCGCCAACTACATTCCGGACGGCGTGCAGGTGACCCTGCAGAGCGAGAACGGCATGCTGGGCATGGGCCCGTTCCCCTACGAGGGCGAGGCCGATCCGGACCTGATCAACGCCGGCAAACAGACCATCACCCAGCTGCCGTCGTCGTCGTATTTCTCGTCGTCGGACTCGTTCGCGATGATCCGCGGCGGCCACATCAACCTCTCGATCCTGGGCGGCATGCAGGTGGCCGAGAACGGCGACCTGGCCAACTGGATGGTGCCCGGCAAGATGGTCAAGGGCATGGGCGGGGCCATGGACCTGGTCGCCGGCGTGCGCCGCGTGGTGGTGGTGATGGAGCACACCGAGAAGTCTGGCGCGCCGAAGCTGGTCAAGCGCTGCAGCCTGCCGCTGACCGGCGCCGGCGTGGTCGATTTGCTGGTCACCGACCTCGGCGTCTTCGAGATCGGCGGCGGGACGGTTCGGCTGACGGAGCTGGCCAGCGGCGCGACGCTGGACGAGATCAAGGCCAAGACGGAGGCTGAGTTCACCGTAGCAATTTAGGTTCCCCGCCCCCTTGCGGGGCGGGGCTAGGGGTGGGGGTGTCAGCTCGATGCCAGCCAGTTTCGCTTTCCGCCTTAGCCGGCCGGCTTCGAGCTGACACCCCCATCCCCGGCCCTTCCCCGCAAGGGGAAGGGAGGACTGAGACGCCGCAGCTACTGCTTTTTCGCCGCCTGAAACCCCGATCCGGCGAACATCTCGATCTTCAACCGGTGCGTGCGGTCGAGGAAGATCTCGCCGATCTCGCTCGGGCCTGATTGCTGGAACTGGGCGCGCATCGCCGTGGTGTGGACGCCGTCGTGGCTCACCGCCAGCACGTGGGCGCCGTCGGCGGCGGTCAGCGGCGCGGCGAGCTCGGCCTGGTTCTGCGGATAGGGGCCGGCGAGCCACGCCTTCAGCGGCGGGCCGTCGTGGCCGAAGTAGTCGCGGCCGTAGTAGGCGACCACGTTGAACAGCTCACGCTCGTCGACGGCGACGGCGGTGAGCGGACCGGCCAGTTGCTCGGCCTTGGCGCGGCCGACGATCAGCCCGGTCGCTTCGCGTCCGCCACGCACACCGCGTAGCGCGGTGGAGAGTCCGATCCGGTCGGCGAGGCTGGGCGCGACGACCACGGCGAGGCCGCCGAACGCCAGGAGCGCGTGAGTGGCGAGCACCGCGCCCAGGACCCGCGGCCGCCCCCAACGGAGCATCCAGGCCGCGACCAAGAGCGAGCCCGGCGCGAACGCCGCCGCCGCCCAGTTCGCCTTGGCGCCGGCCATGAACGCCTGGCCGAGCACGATCAGCAGCGCAGGCGCGGCCCAGCAGAGCAGCAGCAGGTCAGGCGGCTGCAGTCGTCGTCGCACCCCCAGCCAAATCCCGCCGCCGATCAGCACCGCGAATGGGATCGGGCCGAAGACACCGAACTGGCTGGCCAGGAACGACAGCGCCTCGACGATCCCCCCCTTGCGCGAGCCCCAGGCGGCTTCCTGGGTCAAGTGGCCGAACGCGGCGAGGCGATGCGAGGCGTTCCAGATCAGGTTGGGCGCCGCCATCAGCGCGAACGCGGCCAGCGCGGCGACGACGGCGGCGGGCGTCCAGGCTTTGCGGGCGTCGCGTGACACCGCGAGATGGATGACGATCCCGATCACCGCATAGAGCGCGGCGTACTTGGCCAGGAACGCCAGGCCGAGCGCCAGCCCGAGCCAGACCGCCGGGACCCAACGGCGCGTCAGGTTGGGCGACTGCAGCGCCGCGTAGGCCCACAGCGCCCCGGCGATGCCGGCGACGAGAGGCGTGTCGGTGGACATCACGAACGCGCCCAGCTGCACCGCCGGCGTCAGGCCGTAGACCAGCAGCCCGGCGAGGGCGACGCGCGAGTCGTAGAGCCGGCGCGCCGCGCAGTAGAGGAAGAGCCCGGCCGCGGCGTGCAGCAGCGGCGAGGACAGCCGCACCAGCGGCTCGGCGTCGCTGAGCAGCGTCGTCGCGCGAATGAGCCAGGCGATCAGCGGCGGCTTGGTGAAATAGCCGAAGTCGAGCTGGCGCGACCACAACCAGTACTGCGCCTCGTCCGGATAGAGCTGCAGCGGGCTCAGCCGAATCGCGCCGAGGCGCAGCGCGGTCAGCAAGAACGTCGCGCAGACCGCCCAAGGCCACATGGCGTCGGGTTCGCGGCGAATATCCACAGATTTTTCGGGAAGGGCCATCAGCCTAGCCATGGTGGCCCGCACGCTGCAACTGCACAACTGCTAGGCGCCGGAAACCAATCGATTTTCGGTTCTGCCCTTGCCGGCCTGTGCCGGTGCAGCAACGTCATCGAACCGTTACATTTCTGTCGTGCATCGTTCAAACGGCGCGGTTAAACCCGAAGGGCGATGAGCGCCGTGCGTGGGGCCCCGGGGCGAGATCGCTGAGGGGGATACTCATGTTGACCAGACAGCTCGCCGCCGGCGTGGCTCTGGGCGCGCTCGCGCTCGCCATCACTGCAACGCCAGCGTTCGCTCAGGAGATTACGGGCGGGCTCGCGGGCCACGTGACGGAAGACGGCAAGCCGGTCGGCGGCGCCAAAATCCGGATCACCGACGTCGCCACCGGCATCACCAACGAGACGACCACCGGCGCCGACGGCTTCTACAACGTCAACAACCTCCCGGTCGGCGGACCCTACAAGGTTGTCGCGACCGCGCCGGACAACGTCTCCCAAACCACCAACATCGGCAGCATCCCACTAGGTGCGCCCTACCAGCTCGACGTCACGCTCGGCGGCTCGCAAGTCGCCGAGATCACCGTGACAGCAGCGCCCGCGATGAAGGGCACGATCGTTCAGACCGGCCCGCGCACCACCTTCACAGCGACCGACATCCAGGCCGCCCCGTCGTTCGCGGGCGACCTGAAGGACCTGGCCCGGATCAATCCGTTCGTCACGATCGACGCGGCCAACTCCAACTCGATGACGATCGCCGGCACCAACAATCACTTCAACACCATCTATCTCGACGGCGTTCGGCAGTCGGACGACTTCGGCCTCAACAACAGCGGCTACCCGACCCAACGCTCGCCCTTCTCGATCGACGTGGTGCAAGCGTTCAACGTCGAAGTGGCGCCGTACGAGGTTCAATACGGTGACTTCCAGGGCGGGATCCTCAACGTCGTCACCAAGTCCGGCACGAACTCGTTCCACGGCTCGGCGGACTATAGCGAAGACTCGAACGATATTTCGGGCAAGCACATCGGCGGCCGGGCGCTACGCACAACTCCAGGCGCCGCCGACCGCCTGGTGACGACCAAGTTCGATGACCAGCAGTCGTCGTTCACGTTCAGCGGTCCGATCGTCAAGGATCGTCTCTTCTTTATGTTTGGCTACGGCCAGTACAACGGGATTGGCGCCGCGACCTTCAACCCGCAAGACCAAGCCGGCGCGAACCCGATCGCCGGGGTCCTGCAGGCGGACGTCGTCAATACCCAGAGCGTGCTCAAGGCCGCGACCGCGGCCGGCGGCTACGGCTACGACCCGCTCACCTATGGCGGCACCGGGCCGGTGACCGACACCAAAGGCTTCGGCAAGATCGACTGGTACATCACCGACAACCAGCACCTCTTCGTCAGCTACCAGAACACCGACGGCACGACCTACAACGTCCCCAATGGCAGCACGTCGAGCAAAGTCCTCAACCTCCAATCCAACGACTATAATTTCGAGCAACAGCTTGAAGCTTGGACGGTCGACCTTGCGTCACACTGGAACGACCGCCTTTCGACTGAGATCGAGTACACCCACAAGAGCGTGAACAGCCCGACCGTGCTGTTCACAGGGCCGTTCTCCGAGTTCAAGATCAGCTTACCGTCAAACGGCAGCATCTTCCTTGGGCCTGACATCTCACGCCAGGCGAACAACCTCGGCACGCTCGACCAGCAACTCAAGTTCAAGGCCAATTACAAGATCGGCGAACACGTTCTCCTGGCTGGTTACGAGTTCGAGAAGCTCGATGAGTTCGACCTCTTCGTGCAAAACGCAACCGGCACCTACACCTTCTCGACGGCTTGTGGGCCCGGCGCGTCGGCCGGCGGCACCAACAGCGTCTTCACCAACCTGCAGGCCCACGTCGCCTGCGCGCTGACCTACCAGAACGCCTTCGACAACAACCCGAACACCGCGGCGACGAGTGCGGAAGACACGACACACACGCTCTACGCAGAGGACGAGTGGCACGTATCGCCTGAGTTGACGATCCGCGGCGGCGTGCGTGCTGAAATCTACGGCAGCTCCACCGCACCGCTGGCGAACCCCCGGTTCCAAGCTCAATACGGTTTCGCCAACAACCTCACGATCGACGGCGAGTACGTCGTCATGCCGCGGATCGGGTTCAATTGGCGGCCCCAACCGACGCTGACCGTGACCGGCGGCGTCGGACTGTTCTCGGGCGGCAATCCTGGGGTCTACACCTATGACAGCTACACCAACCCAGGTAATCTGCTCGGCACCAAGACCTACACCTGTAGCGTTGTGAACTGCGCGGCTCAGTCGACGGCGCTCACCAATGCCGGCACCTCCGCCCTGCTTGGGGTCACCGGCTCGTCGATCCCGACCAACGTACAGGCGGACATCACGTCGATCGCCAACGCCGGCGCCGGCACCGCCAACGCGCTCGATCCCAATTTCAAGCCACCTTCGGTCTGGAAGGCCTCGCTGAGTGTCGTGAAGGACATGGACTTCACCGACGCGGCCAGAATGAAGTTCCTCGGCGACGGATGGCGGCTGCACGCCGACATCATCGGCTCGAAGACCGACGAAGCCGTGCTCTGGCAGGATATCTGGGAGCAGCAGTACCTGATGACGCCTGCGCGCGCCGCCCAGCTAGGGCTGCCATCGGCGACGGCCCCGGACGGACGGCCGCTTTTCGACCCGACCCGCTACAGCGCCAACCCCGATAGTCTCGCGGTGGCCCCGGTGCAGCCTTACCCCTGGCTCCCTGGGACGACGCGGCGCACGTCCGGTTCGGACATCCTGCTGACCAACACCAGCGGCGGCGATTCGCTCGTCTGGGCGGTGGGTATCGGCAAGACCTTCCGTAGGCTGGGCCTTTCGCTCGACTACACCTACTCGCACCAGAACGTTCGCGACGTCTCGGCCGCCACCAGCTCGGTCGCGACCAGCAACTTCAACAACGAAATTACGGCAGACCCGAACCATCCCGGCGTGTTCACGTCGAACTACCAGATTCTCTACGAACACCGGTTCTCGGTCGACTACACGCACGCGTTCTTCGGCGACTACAAAACGTCGGTCCGGATGTTCATGTACGACCGAGCGGGGCTGCCGTTCAGCTATGCGTTCTGCACCACGTCCAGCTCTTCCTGCACCTCGCCGTCGAACAACGGGCCGTTCGACCAACTGTTCGGGCAGGGCGGCACCTCGACCACCCACCAGCTGCTCTATGTTCCGAAGGCGGATGGGTCCGGCAACGTGACGGCGACGAGCGATCCGCTGGTCAAGTTCGGTCCCGCGTTCGACCTCAATGCGTTCAATAACTTCCTCAGGACCAGCGGCCTCAGTCGCTTCGGGGGCTCGATTGCGCCTCGCAACGCCTTCCGCTCACCCGATGTGGTGTCAGCCGACGTCCAATTCTCGCAGGAGTTCCCCGCCTGGTTCCCAGGCACAGCCAAGGGCGGCGCGAAGGGCGAGTTCTACCTAGACCTCATCAATTTGCCGAACCTGATCAATCGCAACTGGGGCATCGACGACCAGGTCGGCTTCCCCTACGTCTTCGCGCCGGTCGTGGCGAGCAACTGCCAGTTTTCGGGCGTGACGGTCTCCGGCATCGGGTCGTTCCCGACCTGCGCCGCCGGCCGCGGTAACTACTACCAGTACAACACCTTCCGCCCGCAGGTGACCGCGGCCGGCGTGAACCAGTTCACGACAGTTCAAAGCCTGACGTCGCCGCCGATCCCCACCTGGGTGATCAAGATGGGCATCCGCTTCAAGTTCTAGCGGGCTCACAGACGCAGGATTGGAAAGGGGCGGTTCTTCGGAGCCGCCCTTTTCTTATGCAAATCGTTCCTATCTAAGCGGGCCCATGACCACCGACTTCGTCCCCGCAGAATGGTCTGCGCACCGCGCGATCTGGGTCGGCTTCCCGAGCCACGTCGAGCTCTGGGAAGATGACCTCGGCGCTGCGCAGGACGAAGTCGCTGGCCTGGCGCGCGCGCTGGCCGAGGACGGCGGCGAGCTCGTGCGGCTGCTGGTGCGCGGCGACGCCGCCGCCGAGGCGGCGCGGGCGCGGTTGGCGGGGGTAGCCGGGATCGAGATCACGCCCGGCGAGTTCGGCGACATCTGGCTGCGCGACACCGGCCCGATCTTCATGCCGGGCGGCGCGGCTGGGTTCCGGTTCAACGGCTGGGGTGGCAAGTACGTGCTCGAAGGCGACGACACTGTCGCTGGCCAGCTCGCCCAGGCGGCCGGCGCCTCGCTTACCCTGCATGACTTCGTGCTCGAAGGCGGCGCGGTCGACCACGACGGCGAGGGCACGGTGCTGACCACCCGCGAGTGCCTGCTCAACCCGAATCGTAACCGCGCCTGGACCGAAGCTGTCGCCGAAGCCGCGCTGCGCGATGCCCTGGGCGCGCGCAAAGTGATCTGGCTGCAGAACGGCCTCCTCAACGACCACACCGACGGCCACGTCGACAACCTGGCGCGCTTCGTTGCCCCGGGCGTGGTCGCGATCCCGGTCTCGTTCGGCGACGACGATCCGCACGCGGGTATCTACGACGCCGCGGCGCGGGACCTGGCGGGCGTTACCGACGCTGCCGGTCGGACACTGAAAGTGGTTCGCGTGCCCTCGCCCGGCCGCGTCCTGGATCGCGACGACCGCTTCACCCCCGCCTCGCATATGAATTTCATCATCGCCAACCGCGCGGTGATCATGCCGACCTACAACGATCGGCGCGCAGCCTTTGCGGCCGGCGCCATGCGCGAGGTATTCCCGGATCGGACGGTGATCGGCCTGCCATCGACAGCGCTGCTATCCGGCGGCGGCTCGTTCCATTGCATCACTCAGCCGGAGCCGGCCTGATGGCGCGCACGCTCAGCCTGGCCGCGATCCAGACCTCCTACGGCGACGACCTTGTCGGCAACATCGCCAAGACCGCGGCGTTCATCCGCGAGGCCGCCGCGGCCGGCGCCCAGGTCATCCTGCCGTCGGAGCTGTTCCAGGGCCCTTACTTCTGCGTCAGCCAGGAGGAGCGCTGGTTCGCCACCGCCCATCCTTGGCGCGAGCATCCGTGCGTGACCGCGCTGGCCCCGCTGGCCGGCGAACTGGGCGTCGTGCTGTCGATTTCGATCTTCGAGCGCGAAGGGCCGCACTACTTCAACAGCCTGGTGATGGCGGACGCCGATGGCAGCCTGCTGGGCGTCTACCGCAAGAGCCACATCCCGGACGGGCCGGGTTACCAGGAGAAATACTACTTCCGGCCCGGCGATACTGGCTTCCGGGTTTGGGACACCCGTTTCGGGCGGCTGGGCGTCGGCATCTGCTGGGACCAGTGGTTTCCCGAGGCGGCTCGGGCGATGACCCTGATGGGCGCCGAGGCCCTGCTCTACCCTACGGCCATCGGCTCCGAGCCGCACGACCCCACCCTCGATACCGCCGTCCCGTGGCGCCGGGCGATGCAGGGGCATGCGGTCTCGAACGTGATCCCGGTGGTGGGCGCCAACCGCACCGGCTTCGAGCCCTGGGCCGGCTATCCCGGCGGCGGGCAGCGGTTCTATGGCTCGTCGTTCATCGCCGACCACCGCGGCGACCTCGTCGCAGAGCTTGGCCGCGATGACGAGGGGATCGTCATGGCCACCATCGACCTCGACTTCCTCGCCGCCCACCGCGCCGCCTGGGGTTTCTTCCGCGACCGCCGCCCAGACCTCTACGGCGCTTTGACCGCCGGACGTCCGGCGTGATCGAGACCGAGCGGCTGATCCTGCGGCCGTGGCGCGAGGCGGACCGCGCGCCATTCATCGCCATGAGCGCCGACCCGGCAGTCATGGAGACCTTGGGTGGGGTGCTGAGCGAGGCGGACGCGCTCGCCTACATCGACCGGGCCGACCTTCGCCTTCGCGTCTTCGGCTTCACTCGCTGGGCGCTCGAGCGTCGGTCGGACGGAAGCCTCATCGGCGCGGTGGGGCTGGCGCCCGTCCACCAGAGCCTGCCGATCCCGGCCGGCTTCGAGATGGGCTGGCGGCTGGTGCGCGACGCCTGGGGTCAAGGCTACGCCACCGAGGCCGCGAAGGCCGCGATCGCGCACGGGTTCGAGCAGGGCGGCCTCACCGAGGTCTACGCCTTCACCAGCCATCCAAACCTGCGGTCCCAGGCGGTGATGGAACGCGCCGGCCTGGTCCGCGCCGAAACCCTCGATTTCGACCACCCGGCGCTGCCGGAGGGCGATGCGATGCGCCGCCACCTGGTCTGGATGGCGCGGCGCGAACAAACCTAGCGCAGCATCGTCAGGCCGTTCTTGATCACCGTCACGTTGCGCGCCTGCACCCGCGCCTCGAACGAGATCGCCTTGCCGTCCTTCCAGAGATCGACCGAGACGACGTCGCCTGGGAATACGGGCGCCGAAAAGCGCACCTGGTGGCTGAGGATCTGCTCCGGATCGTAGCCGGTGACCGCCTGCAGCACCGCGCGGCAGGTGAGGCCGTAGGTGCAGAGCCCGTGCAGGATCGGCCGCGGGAACCCGGCCTGCCGGGCGAACTCCGGATCCGAATGCAGCGGATTGCGGTCCCCGTTCAGCCGATAGATCAGCGCCTGATCTGGGCGGGTCGCGATGTCGACGGAGAGGTCCGGCGCTCGCGTCGGCACCGCGTGCGGCTCGGGCTGGCCCTCGGTCGGGCCGCCGAAGCCGCCGTCGCCGCGGTAGAACATCGACATCGTCAGCGTCGCCGCCTTCTCACCCTTCTCATCGGTCCAGGTGGTCTCGTTGATCACCACCGCGCCCTTGCCCTCGCCCTTGTCGTAGGCGCCAACGGTGCGACTTTCAGCGGTGAAGGTTCCGGTGGTCGGCAGTGGCTTGTGCAGCTCCACCTTCTGTTCGCCGTGGACCATCATCACGAAGTTCATCTGGCTCTGGCGATGGCCCGCCGGCAGCTGCGGTGCGGCGCGACCTTCCACGGCCCGGCTGCCCCCTCCGCCGGCCGCCAGCACCGTCGCGGCCGTCGGCACAACCTTCAGGCCCTTCTCGTAGACGAAGGCAAGCTCGGTCTCGTTCAGCGGGTCGGCGCCCAGGCCGATGCCGAGCGCGTAGAGCATCACGTCCTTGTCGCCGTAGGTGAACGTGCGGGCGGCCGTGCGCTGGTCCAGGATGTCGGGGTAGTAGATCGGCATCGAAAGCGTCTCCTCGTTGTTCAGCCATTCAAGCCGTGCCGGGACGCAGCGCGCAAGGCCGCATTGCCGCTCCCGGCCCGATCAGTTAGACACCGCGACCTCTCCCAGACCTTGCGGATATCCATGGCCATTCCCCCCGCCCAGACGCCCCCGCCGGCCGAATTCAGCGGCAGCGTGCTGTTCTATTCCAAGCCGGAGCCGCTTTCGCGCGAGCTGCACGCCAAGATCGGCCTGAAGCGGATGGACAAGCCGTTCGGCTTTGCCTCGACCACCAATGTGGTGCCGCTGACCGTGGGCGAATTTCCCGTGAGCGGGATCTCGTATCCGATCATCTTCGCCGGCGACCGCTTCCAGCCGCTGGCCGTGATGGGCATCTCGCAGGGATCCAACCTCTACGTTGACCCCGACGGCACGTTCCGCGTCGGGGCCTATATCCCGGCCTACATCCGTCGCTACCCGTTCGTGCTCGCCAACGACCAGTCGCGCGGCCAGCAGGTGGTCTGCATCGACCGCGGCGCCACCATGCTGGGGGAGGACTGCGATCTGCCGTTCTTCGACGAGAAGGGCGAGCCGACCGAGTACACCAACGGCTGCCTGCAGTTCTGCAACGACTTCGAGAGCGAGGGCCGGCGCACCGAGTCGTTCGTCCAGCTGCTGAAGGACCTCGACCTGTTCGAGACCAAAACCGCGGTCTTCACGCCGCTCAACGCGGATGGAACGCAGGGCGAGCAACAGCGGATCGCGGAGTATTTCGCAGTGTCCGAAGAGAAGCTGAAGGCTCTGCCGTCTGAAAAGCTGAACGAGCTGATCGCCAATGGCGCCATCGCCCAGATCTACGCCCACCTGATGTCGCTGACCGGCTGGGAACGCCTGATCGCCCTGCACATGGAAAAACAACAACGCACCGCCCCGTTCGCAGCGAACATGAACTGACGGTGCGTCAGAGAACCACGAAAAACACGGAAAGTACGAAAAGCACGAACGGCGCCGCTCGAACCGCCTCAGAAGACCAGTCGTTCGACGCGCGCCTTCGGCGCAATGCCGAAATTCACCAGTAAGCCGAGCCGCAAGCCGGTCGCTTTGAGGTAGTTGAGGACTTGGGCCCGGTGTTCGGGCGACACTTCGCGCACGACTTTGAGCTCAACAATGATTGCGTCAAAGCAAACAAAGTCCGGCATGTATCGCTGCCGCAGCCCCTGGCCCTTGTAGGCTAGGTTCAAAGGCGGCGCCTTGAATGCGGTAGGCCTCCGCCGCGAAGAGCAACCCTTCGCGATTTTCGTCCTTTTCGTGTTTTTCGTGGTCCATCTTCCGAACGAGCTCAGCGCGCGTAGACGCTCCGGGTCAGGCACGAGAAGACCAGGCGGCCGGCTTCGTCGAGGAGGTCGTGCTGGGCGAAGACGATGCCCTTGCCGTCGCCCACCGCGTCCTTGCCCATGATGGTCATGCGGCCACGCAGCAGTTCGCCGGCGGGTGGGTTGCGCATCCAGCGCAGCGCGTCGACCCCGAGGCGCTTGGTCTGCGGCCAGTCGGTCGCCGCGACCGCATCGAGCCTGGCCCAGACGGCGTAAAGCATCGCGTCCGGCGCGCCGCGATCGGCGGACCATCCAGGCGCGAACGCCTCGATGAAGGCGCTCAGCGCCGGCTCCTCGATCCTGGCGGCGCCCAAGGTCGCCACCTGGCCGATCTCGATGTCGTCGAAGCGGGCGGGCATGGCGTTGGCGGCTCCTGAGGTGGACGTCGAATCGCGGCGGATAGACCACGCCCAGTCATCAACATCCGTTTCCACCGCGTCCAGCGTACAAAAGCCGATTCCACTGATGCGGGATGTGCTCTAGTGTCCCGCTTCCGAAGTTCGCCTGTGTTTGTGGCAGGCGGGGACGAACTTCGGAATCGATCAGGACACTAGCAAGTATAAGATTCTAGTGTGCTTCTTGGATCTGAAGTTCGCACCACGCACGACCCAGAACGCGGCGAACTTCAGATCCAGCACACTAGAGGCGCGTGATTATTCCGATGCGATATTTGCACCCTTTCCGACATCTCGCCCGCCTTGCCGGGGCCTTGGTTCTCGCTACCCTCGCCGCGGCGGCTCAGGCGCAGTCGCTGGGCCCGCAGCACGTGAAACCGGTGCTGGCCGCCCAGACTCAAGGCGCGGCGCCTGGCTCGACCCTCTACGTCGCGGTGATCCAGACCATCGACAAGGGCTGGCACACCTATTGGCGCAATCCCGGCGACGCGGGCGAGCCGACCAAGATCGCCTGGACGCTGCCGGGCGGCTGGCGCGCCGGCGACATCGTCTGGCCGGCGCCGAAGCGGCTGCCGGTCGGGCCATTGATGAACTACGGCTTCGAGGACCAGGCGATCCTCGCCACCCCGATCGAGGTGCCCGCCAGCGCCAAGCCGGGCCAGACCGCCCACATCGCCGCCAAGGTGGCGATGCTGGTCTGCGCCGATGTGTGCGTGCCGCAGGACGCCGAGCTCAGCCTCGACGTGCCGGTGGTCGCTGGCGCAGCGCCCACCGATCCGACCTGGGGCGCGGCGATCGCCAAGGCGCTGGCCGACGCGCCGAAGGAGAGCGGGCTCGCCGCCACCTACCAGCTGGTCGGGACGACGCTGAAGGTCGCTATCGCCGGACCGGCGCTCGCGGGCCGCAGCGGCGCGGACGCCTACTTCTTTCCAGAGAGGCCGGGCCTGATCGACCAGGCCAAGCCCCAAGGTATCGATCTGGGCGCACAAGGCCTGACCCTCGCCTCGACCGCGGGCGGCGATCTGAAACCCGGCGCTCTGCCGGCGAAGGTCGCTGGGGTGCTGGAGACCGCGGACGGCCAGACGTTCGAGATCAGCGCGCCGGCGGGGCCGCCGCCCCCCGGATCCGGCGGACTTGGCCCACCGGCGGCAACTGCCCAGATGGGACTCGCGCTCGCGGCGCTGTTCGCCTTCCTGGGCGGGGTAATCCTCAACCTGATGCCCTGCGTCTTCCCGATCCTGTCGATGAAGGCCGCCTCGCTGATCGCCCGGCCGCACGAGGCCGGCGCGGCGCGGGCGCAGGGGCTGGCGTTCCTGGTCGGGGTGCTGGGGACGTTCCTGGCGCTGGCCGGAACGATCATCGCGCTGCGAGGCGCCGGCCAAGCCGTCGGCTGGGGCGCGCAGCTGCAGCCGGCCGTGGTCACCGCGGCGCTCGCACTCATACTGCTGGCCGCTGCGCTCGACCTCTCCGGGGTGTTCGAGGTAGGCGCGTCGATGCAGGGGCTAGGCGGCGGGCTGGCGAGCCGGGCCGACCTAGTGGGCGCGGTCTTCACTGGCGCACTCGCCGTCGTCGTTGCCGCGCCTTGCACCGCGCCCTTCATGGGGCCGGCGCTAGGCTATGCCCTGACCCAGCCGGCGCTGCCGGCGCTGGCGATCTTTACCGCGCTGGCGCTCGGCTTCGCCGGTCCGTTCACCTTGCTCGCGTTCAGTCCTGGCCTGCTGCGGCGGTTGCCGAAACCAGGGCCGTGGATGGACGTGATGAAGAAGGTGCTGGCTTTCCCGATGTACGCCGCCGCCGCGTGGCTGCTCTGGGTGCTAGCCGCACAGACCGACCGCAACAGCCTCGCCGCCGCCTTCGCCGCCGCGGTGCTGGTCGGCCTCGCCGCCTGGATCTTCGGCGCCGCGCAGCGCCGCTCGGCGTCGGGGGGCAAGGCCGGGGTGGTGTTCGCGCTCTCCGGCCTGACCTGCGCGCTGGCCGTCGCCGCTGTCGCCGCCGCGCCTTACGGCGCGCCGCCCTCGACCGGCAACGTGGCGGTGGCCGCCGGCATCCAGTCCGAACCCTGGACGCCGGAACGGGTCGCCAGCCTGCGCGCGGCCGGCAAGCCGGTGTTCGTGGACTTCACCGCCGCATGGTGCGTCACCTGCCAGGTCAACGAACAGACGGCGCTCAACACCGGTGAGGCGGTGAAGGCGTTCCAGCGCACCGGCGCGGTCTACCTCAAGGCCGACTGGACCAATCGCGACAACGCCATCGCCAAGGCGCTGGCCGACCAGGGCCGCGTCGGCGTGCCGCTTTATCTGGTCTACGGAACCGACGGCGGCGCGCCGAAGGTGCTGCCGCAGTTGCTGACGTCGGGCCTGGTTGCAGCGGCCTTGGACGCCGCGATCAAGCCGCCGGCTGCGGCGGGGCGGTGATCACCTCTACGTTGTCGCGCAGCAGGTAGAACATGTCCTCGAGCGCGTCGTGGCGCGCCTTCGGGTCGGCGGCGGTCTCCAGCGCCTTCAGCTTCACCGGCAGGTCCTGCGAGATGCCCTTCAGGATGCACTTCAGGTCGTCGGTGTAGCCGCGGCTGACCAGCAGCACGTGGCCCTGCATGTCGAGGTCGGAGAGCTGGCCGACGCTGGTCTCGAAGCTGGTGAAATCCTTCATGCCGGCGAGGCTGCCGCCCAGCGGCCCCTTTTCGTAGGCCTGGGTCTCGGCCTTCAGCGCCGCGGCCCGGTGGACGATGTCGACGAACAGCGGCTCGCTGGACACCGAAGGCGGGGTCAGCGACGGCGTCGGCGTGGTCGGCGCGGGACCGGCCGAGGTCGAAGCGAGCCAGAGGGTGGCGGCGAGGGCGACGGCGTCGCAGGACATGGCGAAGCTCCAGAGATTCGGCGCGGAGTATGACCCCTGGGTAGGCCCGCCAGGGTAAACGACCCGTTGTCGCGCGCTATTCGACGACGGCGAACTTCGAACGTTCGAAGAAACGCAGCACCTGCTCCAGCTCGTGGCCACGCCTCAGGGTGAGACCACCTTCGCCGACGATCGCCCAGGCGCCTTGGCGCTTGGCCAAAGCAGGCCGCTTTTCGATTCGGTAAAGCGGCGATTCCGACGCGCGGCGATAGACCGAGAACACCGCCGCGTCCTTCAGCCCGTCGATGGCGTAGTCGCGCCAATGGCCCGCGGCGACCATGCGGCCATAAAGGCTCAGCAGCCTGTCGAGCTCGCGTCGCTCGAAGAAGGTGATTGCCCGTGCGGCGACCTGCGGCGTTTCCAAAGCCATGCAAATCGAAAGCTAGTGTGGGATTCGAGCGCTGGCGAGGGGCGCCGTCGCAACACTTTGGCGGAACGTGAATCAAGCTTCATCTTCGGCCCTGAAATGACCTCATTTCGGCCTAGCGCGCGCCCGGTTGAGACACGATCTATGCACTGTCGGCTGATCGGGAAGCCCTGCTGGTCCCGGATCCTGAACAGCCCCCCCAGCCCCCCTGGATCGTGGGGTCCGGTCAGCCGATACTTGCCCCCCAAGTCGCCCCCGCGGTCATCCCCTCCGACCGCGGGGGTTCTTGTATCTGGAGCCGGGGCTTGGGCTAAGGCCGCTCGCCTGAGGCCAACACTCCGAGAATGTGGCCGCCGTCGGTTCCTTGCAGCAGGACCAGCGACTTCAGGCCATCCTGCGGCACGGGCGGCAGCTTCAGCAGCATTGGCCCGCCACGCCAGGCGCCTAGCCGGGTCAACTGCACCACCACATTGCGCTCGACCACCTTGTGGCCGCGGTTGTCGCCGTCCTTGACGTCGATGTCGGCTTCGCGCGGATCGTAGCGGACCAGCCAGAGCTCGGCCCCGCCTTTGGGCCGCCGACCCGACCCGACCGCGACTCGGTCGGCGCCGCGCCAGCTCATCTGCGGTGGATCGGCCGTCAAATGGCGCGCTTCGCGAATCAACCGGTCGACCGCATCGGGCTTCACCGCGGCGGTCTGAGCCCGGCCGTCGACCACTACCTGCGGGGTGAACACTTCGGCCACGTCGAAGCGCTTGGCGTAGTCGCGCTGGCGGTCAGCGAACTCGGGCCGTGCGAACGTGTCCTTCCAGCCGAGGTAATCCCAGTAGTCGACCGCGAACGTGAGCGGGATGACGCCTTTGTCGGTGGCGAGCGCGGCGACATGGGCGCTGGCCGCGCCGCACGAGCCGCAGCCTTGCGCGGTGAAGAGTTCGACCACGATCGGGGGCCTTGCAAGCGCAGCGCCCGCCGAGGCGGCGAGACTCGCTATGGCCAGCACCAAAACGCCCCGTTTCATCGGGCCGGTATTAGTCGGAGTTTTTCTGGCGGCGGGTTCACTTAGCCGTGAGCGCCTGGACTCAGGTTCCAAGCGCTCACAGCCAAGCCGACACGGCCTAGTGGACCTTGGCCAGGTTGCGCAGCACGAAGTTGAGCACGCCGCCGTGCTGGAAGTACTCAAGTTCGGTCGGCGTATCGATGCGGCAACGCACGGGGAAGCGGGCGATCTTGCCATCTGACGGGCGATAGATCTCGACCATCAGCTGCTTGCGCGGGGCCACATCCTCGAGGTCGCGGATCGAGACGATCTCCTCGCCGGTGAGGCCCAGCTTCTGCCAGCCGTCGTGGATGAACTGCAGCGGCAGCACGCCCATGCCGACCAGGTTGGAGCGGTGGATGCGCTCGAAGGTCTCGGCGATCACCGCGCGCACGCCGAGGAGCTTGGTGCCCTTGGCCGCCCAGTCGCGCGACGAGCCGGTGCCGTATTCCTTGCCGGCGAAGATCACCGAAGGGCGACCCTCGGCCTTGTAGCGCATCGCCGCGTCGTAGATCGGCATCACCTCGCCCGACGGGAAGTGCTTGGTCACGCCGCCTTCGATGTCCGAGGTGATCTTGTTGCGGATGCGGATGTTGGCGAACGTGCCCCGCATCATCACCTCGTGGTTCCCACGTCGGGCGCCATACGAGTTGAATTCGTTCTGGCTGACCTGGTGCTGCAACAGATACTCGCCGGCGGGCGAGGTCCTGCGGATGTTGCTGGCCGGGCTGATGTGGTCGGTGGTGATCGAGTCGCCGAAGATGCCCAGGACGCGCGCCTCGATGATGTCGGTCACCGGGTCGGGGGTCATGGTCAGCCCTTCGAAGTAGGGCGGGTTCTGCACATAGGTCGAGCCGATGTCCCAGGCATAGGTCTGGCCGCCGGCGACTTCGATGCCTTGCCAGTGTTGGTCGCCCTTGAAGACGTCGCCGTAGCGGGCTTCGAACATCGCCTCGCCGACCACTTTCTTCTGCATCGCCGCCACGTCCTTCGTGGTCGGCCAGATGTCCTTCAGGAACACTGGCTTGCCGCCCTTGCCGAGACCGAGCGGTTCGTTGTCGAGGTCGATCGACATCGAGCCGGCCAGCGCATAGGCGACCACCAGGGGCGGTGAGGCGAGGTAGTTGGCGCGGGTGTCCGGATTGACCCGGCCCTCGAAGTTACGGTTGCCGGACAGCACCGAGACCGCGACCAGGTCGCCGTCCGCGATCGCCTTCGACACCGGCTCGGCGAGCGGGCCGGAGTTGCCGATGCAGGTGGTGCAGCCATAGCCCACGAGGTTGAAGCCGAGCGCATCGAGCGGCTTGGTCAGTCCCGCCTTCTCCAGATAGTCGGTCACCACCTGCGAGCCAGGCGCGAGCGAGGTCTTCACCCACGGCTTGACCTTCAGGCCCTTGGCGACCGCGTTCTTGGCCAGCAGACCCGCGGCGATCAGCACGCTCGGGTTGGAGGTATTGGTGCACGAGGTGATCGCGGCGATCACCACGTCGCCGTTGCCGACATCGTGGTCGGCGCCAGTCACCGCGACGCGCTTGCCGGCATCTTCCTCGTCCTTGCCAAACTCGGTGGTCAGCGCGCCCTTGAAGGCGGCCGCGGCGTCAGAGAGCGCCACCCGGTCCTGCGGACGCTTCGGACCAGCCATCGACGGCTGAACCGTGGCGAGGTCGAGTTCCAGCACGTCGGTGAAGGTGGGCTCGGGATGGCCGGGCTGGCTCCAGAGGCCCTGCGCTTTGGCGTAGGCCTCGACCAGGGCGACGCGGTCCTTGTTGCGGCCGGTGCGGGTCAGATAGTCGAGCGTCGCCTGCGTGACCGGGAAGAAGCCGCAAGTGGCGCCATATTCCGGGGCCATGTTGGCGATCGTCGCCTGATCCTCGATGGTCAGGTTGTCGAGGCCGGGGCCGCAGTACTCGACGAACTTGCCGACAACGCCCTTCTTGCGCAGCATCTGGGTGACGGTGAGCACCAGGTCGGTGGCGGTCGCGCCTTCCGGCATCGCGCCGGTGAGCCGGAAGCCGATCACTTCCGGAATCAGCATCGGGATCGGCTGGCCGAGCATGGCCGCCTCCGCCTCGATCCCGCCGACGCCCCAGCCCAACACCGAGAGGCCGTTGACCATCGTGGTGTGGCTGTCGGTGCCGACGACGGTGTCGGGATAGACGAACGTGTCGTCGCCGACCTCGTTGGTCCAAGCCGTCTGCGCGAGGTATTCGAGGTTCACCTGGTGACAGATCCCGGTGCCGGGCGGCACGACGCGGAAGTTATTGAAGGCCGACGAGCCCCAGCGCAGGAACCGGTAGCGTTCGAGGTTGCGCTCGTATTCCTTCTCGACGTTGCGGCCGAACGCGGCGGCCGTGCCGGAAAAATCGACCATCACCGAGTGGTCGATCACGAGATCGACCGGCACCAGCGGATTGATCTTGGCGGCGTCGGCGCCGAGCTTGGCCAGCGCATCGCGCATGGCGGCGAGATCGACCACCGCTGGCACGCCGGTGAAGTCCTGCATCAGCACGCGAGCCGGGCGGAAGCTGACTTCGTGCTCGGCGGCGCCCTTGTTGTTGATCCACGAGGCGAAGGCCTTGAGGTCGTCTTCGCCGACCGAAATGCCGTCCTCGAAGCGCAGCTGGTTCTCCAGCAGCACCTTCAGCGACACCGGCAGATGCGAGATACCGGCCAAACCGGCTTCCTCCGCCGCGGGCAAGCTATAGTAATGGTAGGTCTTCCCGCCCGCGGTCAGTTCGCGGCGGGTGTTGAGGCTGTCGATAGACGCCATGAGAGGGTTCCTTCCCTGTTCAAGGCCGCCCGAACATCGGTACCGAGGTCGCGCGCTGGAACGACGGGACACACAGCGTCCCGCCTCGCGCCGCGCAAGGCCGATGAAAGCCCCCGGTTTGCGGCCGTCGGTGTCATAGACGCGAGGGACTGCGTCGTCCATGCGCGCTGGGCGCACGGCTACGGTTTGCGCCGATGATCGCAAGCCTCCGCGTGGACCGACTCTCGCTCAGGCGGGGGGAACGGCGGCTGTTCGAGGACCTGAGCTTCGACCTGGCGGCCGGCGAGGCGCTGGCGCTGACCGGCCCGAACGGCGCCGGGAAGACCAGTCTGCTGCGCGTCATCGCCGGTTTCATCCACCCGGCAGCGGGGAGCGTGGCGTTCGCGGGACCTGCCGGGACGTTGGAGCCGGCGGAAGCGCGCCGCGGGGGCGTGCACCTGTTGGGGCATCAGGACGGCCTGAAAGTCAGCCGCACCGCGCGGGACGAACTTCTGTTCCAGGCCCGCTGGACCGGCAGCGATGCGGCCTCGGCGCTGGCGGCTGCGGCGACGCTGGACCTGACGCGGATGCTGGACCTCGCCGTGCGGCACCTCTCCGCCGGCCAGCGGCGGCGACTGGCGCTGGCGCGGCTGATCGCCAGCCCCCGCCCGCTCTGGCTGCTCGACGAGCCCCTGGCCCCGCTCGACGCCCAGCATCGCGCGCTCTTCGGTGACCTGATGGCCGCGCACCTGGCGGGGG
The DNA here is from genome assembly GCA_036494265.1 of Caulobacteraceae bacterium. GTDB lineage: Bacteria > Pseudomonadota > Alphaproteobacteria > Caulobacterales > Caulobacteraceae > Acaudatibacter. Next base: position 57,853 of record DASXOP010000008.1, read on the forward strand.
GCGGGCTGGTGCTGGCGGCGGTGCACGATCCGCTGCCGATCGCCGCCCGGTCGCTCGAGCTGACCGCATGAGCGCGCTCTGGCTGATCTTCCGGCGCGAGCTGGCGCTGGCGTGGAGCGGCGGCGGCGGTCCGCTGCTGGCGCTCGGCTTCTACGCCGGCGTCGCAACCCTGATTCCGCTCTCGACCGATCCCGCCGCCCACAATCTCGCCGGCGTCGCCACCGGCATCGCCTGGGTGGCGCTGGCGCTGGCGTCGCTGCTCTCGCTGGAGCGGATGTTCGAGCGCGACTTCGAGGACGGCGCGCTCGATCTGCTGACACTGGGGCCCGCACCACTGGAGGCGGTCGCGGTCGCCAAGTGCCTGGCTCACTGGGCCGCCGCCGGCGCGCCGCTGGCCGTCGCCGCGCCGCTGGCCGCGATCTCGCTGGGGGCGCCCCTAAACCTGGCGCCGCTGGTGTTCGTGACCGCCGCGATCGGCGGGTTGGCGTTCGCCTTCGTTGGCGGCACAGGTGCGGCGCTGGCGCTGGGCAGCCGGCGCGGCGGGGTGATCATCGCCGTGATTGTGCTGCCGTTGATCTCGCCGCCGGTGATCCTGGGCGGCGGCGCGCTCAGCGCCTGCGCCACCGGCTTGCCGTGGACCCCGGGGCTGATGCTGCTGGTCGGCTACACCCTGGCTGCGATGGCGCTTTGCCCGTTCGCGATGGCTGCCGCCTGCCGCAACGCGCTGTCTTAAGCGCAGCCGGCCGCGTCGCGCTCAAGCCTGAAACAATCCGCCCTGGAGCGGACACCGGCCAGACATCCGCGAGACACGCGGGGCGCTGACACTCGCGCCAACTCCACCCACAAGGACGTCTCCATCAGATGAGATCCAATCCCCTTCGTCTTGCGTTGCTGGCGGGCCTCGCCCTGCCGCTCGGGCTCGCCACGGCGAGCCTGGCGCAAGGCGCACCCCCCGCTCCGCCGGCGCCCCCGGCCGACGGCATGCACCACGACCACCACTGGGGCGACCCGGTCAAGCGGCGCGAGCACATGGCCGAACACCTGCGCACGGTGCTGCAACTGCAGCCGGGCCAGGAGGCCGCCCTCGCCACGTTCCTCGATGCGATCAAGCCACCCGGCGACATGCGCGAGCACATGGCCGAGCAGTCGGCCGCTGACGAGCACCTCACCACCCCGCAGCGGCTGGATAAGATGCTGGCTCATCTCGACGAGATGCGCACCCGCATGGTCGCCCGGGCCGAGGCGACCCGTCACTTCTATTCTCAACTCACCCCGAGCCAGCAGAAGGTCTTCGACGACCTCGCGCCGATGATGATGCGCCACGGAGACCGCCATGACGGCGGCGAGGGTGGCTTCCATCACCACGGCGATGGCGAGGGACACCCCATGGGACCTGGCGGCCAGCCTCCGGGCTAGCCGTCGGACCCGGCCTGGGCGGCTTGCCCCCTGCCGCCCAGGCCTTTAATTCCGGACCATGTTCGCGGCGCTGGCCAATCCACACCGGTTCATGGCTTTCTCGAAGTGGGCGGCGCCGCTCTGCGGGGCTGTGGCCGTGGCGCTGATTGCGCCCGGCCTCTGGCTTGGCTTCGCCGCCCCGCCGGACTACCAGCAGGGCACGACTGTCCGGATCATGTTCATCCACGTGCCGGCGGCGCAGACGGCGATGTTCGTCTACGCGTGTCTGGGAGGCGCCAGCTTCTTCTCGCTGATCTTCCGCCACGCGCTCGCCGACGCCGCCGCCAGAGCCGCCGCGCCGCTGGGCGCCGCTTTCACCCTGCTGGCGCTGATCACTGGCTCGCTCTGGGGGCGGCCGATGTGGGGGGCGTGGTGGGTTTGGGACGCGCGGCTGACCTCGGTCTTGATCCTGTTCCTGCTCTTCATAGGCTACATGGCGCTGCGCTCTGCGATCGACGATGAGGCGAGGGCCGGGCGCGCCGCGGCGATCCTGGCGCTCGTTGGTCTGGTCAACCTTCCGATCATCTATTTCTCGGTCGACTGGTGGAACAGCCTGCACCAGGGCGAGTCGATCTTCCGCCCCGGCGGCCCCGCCATCGCCACGGTGTTCCTGATCCCGCTCGGGCTGATGAGCTTCGGCTACCTCTTCGCGTTCGGCGCGCTCTGGCTGGAGCGGACCCGGGCCGAGGTGTGGCGGCGGCGCGCGATGAGCCTCGCGGTCCAGGCGGCGGGCCGGTGAGCCCGCACGACAAGTACGCGCTCTTCGTCTGGCCGGCTTACGGCGTCACCGCGCTGGTGTTCGCCTGGATGGTGGTCGACACCCTGGTCCGCGCCGCTGGCTGGCGCAGGCGAGCCAGCAAGCTTGAAGAGGACGACCGGCCGTGAGGCGGCTTTTCGCGATCGTGCCGGCGCTGGTGTTCGTGGGCCTCTTGGCGGTGTTCGGCTTCTACGCCCTGCACCACAGCCCGCAGGTGGTCCCTCGCGCCACCGTCGGCGATCAGGCGCCCAACGACGCGCTGCCGGGCCTCGACGGCTCGCCGCCGGCGCCGCTGCGCGCTTCGCTGAAGGGCGTGACCCTGGTCAACTTCTTCGCCTCCTGGTGCGTACCCTGCGCCGCTGAGGCCCCGACGCTGGCGGGTCTGAAGGCCGAAGGGGTGCGGATCGTCGGCATCGCTTGGAAGGACGAGCCGGCCAAGACCAAGGCGTTTCTCGACCGCTACGGCAATCCCTACCAGGCCATCTTCGTCGATCATGAAGGGCGGGCCGGGATCGACTTTGGGGTGACTGGCGTGCCGGAGACCTACCTGATCGACGCCCAAGGCCGCATCCGCGACAAGGAAGCGCAGCCGCTCAGCCCGGCCGAGGCGGACGCGCTGCTGGGCCGCGCCGGATCGTAGCTGGCCCCTTAACCTCTCGTTGACCATAAGGCCCGAGCTTCGTAGCGTTAACCATAGTTGATTTGACGCGTTGAGAAGGCATGGCCGAGCCGATCCGCCCGCACGCATGGCCCACCGCGCCCCAACCGGCGCCGGCGAACGCGCGTCCGGCCGCTGGCGATGCGCGCGCCGCGGCGCAGCGGGCGTTCTTCGACGCCGCCCTCGCCGGCAAGGCCGCGACGACCGTCGCCCAGGCCGCCGAAGCCGCCCCACAGACAGGTCCCACCCAGCCCGCGGCTCAAGCCGTCCGCACGGTCGCAGCCGCCGAAGCCCGCGCGAGTGATCGACTGCCTCCGCCGGGCTCACTGGTGAATATCCTGGTTTGACGGCGCCATCCTTCTCCCCTTGCGGGAGAAGGTGTCAGCGAAGCTGACGGATGAGGGGTCGTGCGAAGGTTGGAGGTTTGCTTGTTAGGGGCTGGCCGGCGAGGCCCGTCGACCCCTCATCCGACCCCTTCGGGGCCACCTTCTCCCGCAAGGGGAGAAGGATACTTAGGCCGCTGCCTTCGGCTGCTTCTTGGGCTTCTTGCCCTTTTTCTTCGGCGACTCGGCTTTCGCGGGTTTCGCAGCCTTGGCCTTCGTTGGCTTGGGCGCCTTCGCCGGCGTGGGCGCCCCGTCGGCGGCGGCAGCCAAGGTGGCCAGGGTCTTGATGAGGGACTCGCGCTTCTTCGGCGGCAGCAGATCGAGCAGGCGGCCATCCGAGTCGGCGGCGGGCTTGCCGCCGTCGGTCAGCGCCTGCTTGCCGGCGTCGCTCACCCGCACGGTGTTGGCGCGGGCGTCGGTGGCGGAGCGTTCGCGCTCTAGGAGGCCCTTGGAGATCATCCGGGCGACGAGGTCGGCCAGGGTCGAACGGTCGATCCCGGTGGCGCGGACGAGGTCGCTTTGCGAGACGCCGTCGGCGGCCCCCGCTGCGGCCAGGACCGTATACTGACGCTGAGTGAGACCGGCTGGCCCGGATGCTTCGGCGTGATAGTCCAGCGCGAGCTGAAGCACTCGGTGGAGCAGATGGGTCACCGACTGCGAGAGACCGCCGTCAGGACTTTTCTGTTTCTTGGCCATGACGCCCCCTTGTCGCGGCTGACCGTCTCCGCCCCTTACCCGTAAGTTGCGTCAATTTCACGACAGACCGTCCGTACGCGTCAATGTCGCCGCTTAAAAGCCCGGTTCCGGCGGCTCGGGCGCCTCGGCGGGCGCGGCGTCGGTCCAGTACTTCCGCAACAGCGGGAATTGGGCGGCGCCGAACGCCACCGCGGCGACGATCGACACCACCCTGAACGTCGCCCAGACCTCGGCGGTCTGGGTGCGCCGGATGATCTCGTTGGCGATCGCCGATGCCCAGAAGAAGAGGCCGTAGCGGATCGTCAGCACGCGCCAGGCCTGGTCCGGCAGGGCGATGCTGCTGCCGAGCAGCAGCTTGAGCGGATTGCGCTTCATCGCCAGGCCGCCGAACAGCGCCGCGCCCAGCGCGCCATCGACGATGCTCATCTTCATCTGCAGCAGGTCGGGCCGATTCAGGACCAGCGACAGGCCGCCGAAGACCAGCGCGGCCCCGCCGGAGAACGCCGGGATCGGTGCAATCTTGCGCTCGGTGATCAGTGACAGCGCCAGCGCGGCCAGCGACAGCACGATCAGGGTCACCGTCGCTGTCGGGAAGCTGTGGGTGATCAGCAGGGTGGCGAGGAAGCCGACCGCCGGCGCGGCGTTGGCGATCTGGCGCACCGCCGACATCGCGCCGTGTTCGGACACCGCGCTCACCCCTCCAGCCCGACCAGCGAGCGTGAGAAGGCGCGGGCGTCGAACGGCTGCAGGTCGTCGATGCCTTCGCCGACTCCGATCAGCTTGATCGGCGAGTCTGACGCCTGGGCCACCGGCACCAGCACGCCGCCACGGGCGGTGCCATCGAGCTTGGTCATCACGATCCCTGTAACGCCGATCATGTTACCGAAAACGTTCTCCTGGGCGACCGCGTTGCGTCCCACTGTCGCATCGAGCACCAGCAGCACCTCATGCGGCGCATCCGGATCGATCTTGCGCAGCACCCGGACCATCTTGGTGAGCTCGTGCATCAGGTCCTGCTTGTTCTGCAGGCGCCCGGCAGTGTCGATCAAGAGCACATCGAAACCCTCGGCTCTAGCCTTGGCGAGGGCGTCGAACGCGAGGCCAGCCGCGTCGGCGCCGGTCTCGGCGGAGACGAACGCGGCGCCGGCACGGTCGGCCCATACCGCCAACTGCTCCGTGGCCGCCGCCCGGAACGTATCGCAGGCGGCGATCAGCACCTTGGCGCCACGCGCCTTCAGGTCGGCGGCGATCTTGCCGAGGGTGGTGGTCTTGCCCGACCCGTTGACGCCGACGAAGAGCACGACGAACGGCTTCGGCCCGACCAGGGGATCGAAGTCGCCCTGGCGCGGGGTAAGCTCGTCAGCGACCAGGCCAGCCAGCGCCTCCTTGATCTCGCGCTCGTCGACCTGGCGGCCGAAGCGCTGCTCACCGAAGGCGGCGGCGATCTTGGCGGCGGCTTGCGGGCCGAGGTCGGCCTCAATCAGCATCTCCTCCAGCTCGTCGAGCTGGGCCTGATCGAGCGGCCGCTTTGTGACGACGCCGGTGAGCTGCTCGCCCATCTGCCGAGAGGTGCGGGACAGGCCCTCCGAGAGCCGCTGAAACCAGCCTTTCTTGGGTTCGGTCATGCTTGGGGCGGCCACACGTCGGTGTCGTGGTCGGGGTGCTGGTAAGAGGTGCGCGGGCCGTACTTGGCTTCGGCAGCCGCGATGTCCTCAGCTGTAGGCCACGGCAGGCCGGGCACATCCGCCATCCACGCAACCCGAGCTTCAAGCCCGCTCTGACGCTGGGGCGCGAGTCTGGCGGGGTCGTCGAAGGCGCAGGTAGCGAGCGCGATGTTCTTTCCGCCCACGGCGGCTTCGAACGTGAGCGGGGTGCCGCAGTCACCGCAGAAACCGCGGGCGACGCTGTTGGAGCTCTGGAACCTCTTCCGCTGGCCCCGCGTCCAGACCATGCCCGCGATTGGGACAGACACGAAAGCGCCGAACGGAGCGGCGAAGGCTTTCTGGCACATGCGGCAGTGGCAGAGGCTGGTGTGGCGGATTTCGCCCGTCACCCGGAAGCGCACTGCACCGCATTGGCAACCGCCGCTCAGCGCCTCGGTCATGCCAACGCCCCGATCGCGCGGCGGCCGTCGTGGCCGGTGATCTGCATCGGCGTGAGCGCGCCGACTGTCGCTGCGCCTTCGAATGCGATCTCGGTGAAATCGGCCGCGCGCGCGCGACCTTCACGTTCGACCAGGGCCGAGACCGTGCGGCCCACCTGCCGGTTCAGATGCCGGACCAGCGCTGCATCGCCGGCGGCCCGAAGCTGCGCCGCGCGCGCCTTAATTGCTGCGGCAGGGACCGCCGGCATCCGCGCCGCCGGCGTGCCGGGGCGGGGGCTGTAGGGGAAGACGTGCAGGTACGCGAGGCCGGCCGCCTCGACGAACGCCAGGGTGTTTTCGAACGCCGCCTCGGTCTCGGTCGGGAAGCCGGCGATCAGGTCGGCCCCGAAGGCGGTGTCCGGCCGCACGCAGCGCACCGCGGCGATCAGCGCCAGCGCGTCCGCGGAGGAATGCCGGCGCTTCATCCGCTTCAGGATCAGATCGTCCCCCGATTGCAGCGACAGGTGCAGGTGCGGGCAGAGCCGAGGTTCGCGCGTCAGGCAGTCCATCAGTTCGGCGTCGATCTCGGCGGCGTCGATCGACGACAGCCGCAGGCGTGGCAGCTCGGGAACTTCGGCCAGGATCCGCGAGACCAGCGCGCCCAGCGTCGGCGCGCCGGGCAGTTCGGCGCCCCAACTGGTGAGATCGACGCCGGTCAGCACCACCTCGGCATAGCCGGCGGCGGCGAGCGACCGCACCTCGTCCACCACCCGCTCCGCCGGCGTCGAGCGCGAGTTGCCGCGGCCGAATGGGATGATGCAGAAGGTGCAGCGATGGTCGCAGCCGTTCTGCACCTCGACGTAGGCGCGCGAGCGAACGCCGTGAATAGCCCTCACCTCACCTCTCCCACCTGCGTGGGAGAGGGCTACGGAGGGTTGGGCGGAGGCGTCGCCATCCATCAGCGCCAACCCGCTCTCAGTATCCCTCTTCCCGGCGTAGCTGGGGAGAGGTGCGGTGAGGGGCGCCGCCGCCGCGAAGATGTCGCCAACGCTCACTCGGTTCAACGACCTCAGCGCCCCCGGCCGGGCCTTCTCGGCGTTGCCGAGCACGAGGTCGACTTCGGGCATGGCGGCGAACGACGCCGGGTCGATCTGGGCCGCGCAGCCGGTGACGACCAGCTGAGCGCCTGGCCGCTCCCTGCGGGCCTTGCGGATCGCCTGGCGCGCTTGGCGCACGGCCTCCGCGGTCACCGCGCAGGTGTTGAACACCACCGCGTCACTCGCCCCATCCGCCACGGCTTGAGCACGAACCTGCTCGGACTCGTAGGCGTTCAGGCGGCAGCCGAACGTGATGACATCGACGCCATCACCCACGCCCGGTCTCCTTTGCGAGGAACTCGGCGAAGGCGTGGGCGTAGTCGGGGTGCCAGCGGGATAGCGGCGGGCGGTTCTGGGTCAGGTCCTGCATCGCCCAGGTCATGCGGGCGTTGTCCATCTGGCGGGTGACGTCGTTGTCCGGGCAGAGGATGTAGAAGTCGCCTGCGCCCATCCGCTCCAGCATGAAGTCGACCACCTGCTCCGCCGTCCAGGCGCCCGGCGGCTTCTCGGCGACGCGGCGGCGGGTCATGCCGGTGAAAGTGAAGCCGGGCACCAGCAGGTGCGCCGTCACCTCGCAGCCGGCGAGGTTGCGCAACGTGTGCTGCAGCCCCTCGGTCAGCGCCTTTATGCCGGTCTTGGAGACGTTGTAGGCGGTGTCGCCCGGCGGCGTGGTGATGCCCTGCTTGGAGCCGGTGTTGACGATCGCCGCGGGCTTGCCGGCGTCGATCATGCCTTGCGCGAACGCCTGCACCCCGTTGATGACGCCGAAGAGGTTGGTCTCGATCACCCGACGCCAGCCGTCGGGGTTCTCGACGGCGCTGCCGCCGCCGCCGACGCCGGCATTGTTCATCAGGATGGCGACGTCGCCGGCCTCAGCCGCCGCGGCCTTGGCGCGCTCCAGCGTCGCGGCGTCAGCCACGTCGCCGGCGACTTGCTTCATCACCAGCGCAAGCTCGTCGGACCCTCCCAGGCTGTCGACGATCTCCTTGGCAGCGGCTTCGATATGACCAGCATCGAGATCGACCAGCACCAAGCTCATGCCGAAGCCGGCGAGCCGCTTGGCGGCGGCCAGGCCGATACCGCTGGCGGCGCCGGTGATTACGGCGACACGGCCGGGCTGGATGGCGGAATGCCCACTCATGTTCGACGCCACGCTACAAAGCGCGCTGAGATGATCGGCTCTAAGCTATCGTAGGTCGCCCACGTGTCGGGAAGATGATAGATTGTGGGCAAATCTTCTGACACCCTTGCCAAATCGCCGAAGTAACCCGTCTCGCCATAATAATCGGCCGCGAATGCATTGCCCTCGGCGGTGAAGTCTTCGTCAGTCAGCTTTTCATCAATCCACTCGCGAACGTACTGCCCTGGCGCGATTTCTCTCGCGACGAGGCACGCCAACTCGTCGGGCCACTCATGCGTGTGCAGTTCTCCTGCCATCCTGTGAGCGGCCATCCAAGCGAAGAACATTCCGATGTGGGTGGCGCCTGCTTCCGGCGGCAAGTCGCTCGGAAAGGTACCGCCGTAGTGCCAGCTGGCGTCGTCGTACTTCATGGCAGCATTCCGGTGAACTCAACCTCGATCGGGCCGGTCATCAGCACGTGGTCGTCGGCTTCGCGCCACTCGATCAGAAGATCGCCGCCGTCCATCTCGACCACCGCCTTACGAGCGCAGAGCCGGCGGCGGCTGGCCGCGACCAGCGCCGCGCAGGCGCCGGTGCCGCAGGCGCGGGTGACGCCGACGCCGCGCTCCCACACCCGCACCCGCAGCCGATCGCTGGCCTTCACCTCGCAGAACTCGACGTTGGTCCGCTGCGGAAAGAGCCGGTGGTGTTCGATCATCGAGCCCACCTCGCGCACCGGCGCGGTCCCGGCGTCCTTGACGAAGAACACCACGTGCGGATTGCCCATCGAGACCGCGCCCGGGGTGTGCAGCAGCGGATTATCGATCGGGCCGACCTGCAGCTCGATCCCCCGCGTATCCATCGCCTCCTCGAGCGGGATGTCGCGCCAGTCGAGGCCGGGCAGGCCCATGTCGACGGTCACCGTCTTCGCATCTGCGCGCTCGACCGAGAGCAGGCCGCCCGGCGTATCCAGCTTCACGGCGTCGCGGCCAGTGGCTTCCATCAGGAGCCAGCCGACGCAGCGCGCGGCGTTGCCGCACTGCTCGACCGGGCCGCCGTCGGCGTTCCAGATGCGCATGAACGCGTCGGCGTTGGCCGAGGGCTCGATCGCGATCAGCTGGTCGCAGCCGATCCCGTCATCGCGGTCGGCGATGGCGCGCGCCTCCGCCATCGTGGGGGCGAAGGGTTGCGAGCGGGCCTCGACGACGACGAAGTCGTTGCCGAGCCCGTTCATCTTGAGGAACGGACGGCTCATGAGGAGGCCCATATAGCCTCTCGCGGCTGGACTCGCACCCTGCCTCGGAGGCAAGCAGGCCCATGCGCCTGCTTATGATCGCGACGCTCGCCGCGCTCGCCCTGCCCGTCCCGCTTTTCAGCGCCCTTGCGGAGCCCCACCCTGTGTCCGATTCCGTTGACCCTTACCTCTGGCTCGAAGACATCCACGGCGCGCGCGCCCTGGCCTGGATCGAGACGGAGAATGCGCGTTCGCTGAAGGTGCTGAAGGGCGATCCACGCTACGAGAGATTCCACAACGCGGCGCTGGAGATCGTCAACGCCACCGACCGCATCCCGGCGCCGGCGCTGATCGGTTCCACGATCTACAACTACTGGCAGGACCCCACCAACGTGCGCGGCGTCTGGCGACGCGCGACGCCTGGGAGCTACGCCGCGAAGGCGCCGGCCTGGGAGACGGTGATCGATCTCGACCAGCTGGCCAAGGCCGAGGGCAAGAACTGGATCTGGCACGGCGCCAACTGCCTGCCGCCGACGTACCGCCGCTGCCTGGTCAGCCTCTCCGACGGCGGCACCGACGCCGACACGGTCCGCGAGTTCGACCTGGCGTCCAAGTCGTTCGTGGACGGCGGCTTCGTGATGCCGACCAGCAAGCAGGACGTCGACTGGCTCGACGACGACACCCTGATCGTGGCGCGAGACTGGGGTCCCGGCACCATGACGGCGTCGAGCTATCCCTTCGTGGTCAAGACGCTGAAGCGTGGCCAGAGTCTGGGCGAGGCCACCGAGGTGTTCCGTGGCAAGCCGGACGACGTCGGGGTCAGCCCGGTCGTCCTGCACGACGGCGACGGCCACCAGGTGGTGCTGATCTTCCGCAGCATCGATACCTTCCACCAGGAAACCTACTGGCTTTCGCCGCGCGGCCTCGTCCGGCTCAACCTGCCGCAGAAGATCGACATCCACGGCCTCCTGCACGGCAAACTGATCTTCACCCCGGAGCAGGAGTGGGTGTTCGAGAAGTCGCAGGTCCCGCAGGCGACCTACGAGGCCGGCTCCCTGCTGGCCATGTCGCCCCAGGAGCTGACGCCAGATGCGCCGCCCGAAGTCGCGGAGTCGCACCTCGTGTTCCAGCCAGGCCCTCGCCAGTCAGTCGAGCAGGTGGCGGTGACCGCCAACCGGATCGTCGCCGCGATCTACGACAACGTCCGCGGCAGCCTGACCTCGTTCGAAGACAAGGGCGACCGATGGGGCCACGCGCCGCTGCCGGTGGCGGCCAATTCGTCGGTGACGATCGACACGGCGAGCGACGTGAATGACGACGTCTACTTCGGCGTCGAAGGGTTTCTGGCGCCCACCCACCTCTGGAAGACCGACGCCGCCGGCGGCGCGCCGGTCGACCTGAAGGATTTGCCGGCGAGGTTCGACGCCTCCGGTTCGGTCGTAGAGCAGCACGAGGTCGCCTCGTCCGATGGGACCAAGATCCCCTACTTCATCGTCCACCCAAAGGGGATGAAGCTCGACAGGTCGAACCCGACCATCCTCTACGCCTACGGCGGCTTCCAGATCTCGATGCTACCGAGCTACTCGGCGACGATCGGCAAGATCTGGCTGGAGAACGGTGGGGTCTATGTGCTGGCCAATATCCGCGGCGGCGGCGAGTTCGGTCCCGCCTGGCACGACGCCGGGCTGAAGACCCATCGCCAGCTGGTCTACGACGACTTCGCGGCGGTGGCCAAAGACCTGATCGCGCGCGGCGTCACCTCGCCGCGCCGGCTCGGCATCCAGGGCGGCTCCAACGGCGGCCTCTTGATGGGGGTCGAGTTCATCCAGCATCCCGAGCTTTGGCGCGCGGTCGATATTCAGGTGCCGCTGCTGGATATGCTGCGTATCGAGCAGCTGGGCGCCGGCGCCTCGTGGGTCGGCGAATACGGCAGCGTCACCGTGCCGGAAGAGCGCGCGTTCTGGGAGCGCACCTCGCCCTACCAGAACCTGAAGCCGGGCGTCGCCTATCCCGAGCCGTTCTTCGTCACCGCCACCAGCGATGACCGAGTGACGCCGGTGCATGCCCGCAAGATGGCCGCCAAGATGGCGGCGATGGGCCTGCCGTTCCTCTATTTCGAGAACACCAGCGGCGGCCACGCCGCCTCGGGCAACCTGCAGGAGCGCGCCGAGCGGGTGGCGCTGGAATTCACCTATCTGGCCCACAAGCTGATGGACTGATGGACGCCGCCAAGGTCCTTGGGCGCTACGACGCAGAGATCCGCGCCGACCCGCCGCCCGAGCTTGGGGTCGAACGAACCTGGGTGGACGGCGTGTTGCGCACCACCGGCGCCTACAACCACATCGGCTGGTGGACGTTCGGCGCGGCAGAGGCCGCTGCCGTCGTGGCGCGGGAAGCGGCGTTCTTCGCCGGCGGCGGGCTGCAGTGGAAGGTGTTCGACCACGACGGGCCGCCAAACTTGCCGGCGACGCTGGCGGCGGCCGGGTTCGAGGCCGCCGAGCCGGAGACTTTCGTCGTGCTCGACATGGACGAGACGTCGCTCTCGCAACAGGCGCCGCTCGGCATCGAAGTGCGCGAGGTGAGCGACCGGGCGGGCGTGCTCGACTTGATGGCGGCCAGCAACGCTGCGTTCGGCCGCGACGATCCGAGGCGGACCGAGGCGCTGGTCGCGCGGCTCGGCGATCCGACCCAGCGGCTCTACGTGGCCTACGCCGACGGCGTCCCGGTCTCCTCCGGCCGGCTGGAGTTGGCGCCCGGCAAAGCGTTCGCCGGACTCTACGGCGGCGGCACCCGGCCGGAGTACCAGGGCCGCGGCATCTACCGCGCGCTGGTCGCCACCCGCGGGGCCGAGGCGCGCCGCCAAGGCTGCCGCTTCCTCACTGTCGACGCCCGCGAGACCAGCCGGCCGATCCTTGAGCGGCTCGGCTTCCAGGCGCTGACGAAGGTGCGGGATTGGGAACTGCCCGATCGGCGCTAGGGCGCCCTTGACGTTTGTCGGTCAAACGCAGACCTCAATCGCGACATAGGGGAGCCCATGGCCACCGAAGACGCCCTTGCCGATCTGATCGCCGCCTGCCGCGCGGCGCCGGCTTCCGCGGCGCTGATCCGGGCGCTGATGGCCGAGGCGATGGCGGGTGAGTCGGCCGGGGCGGCATTCGTCTACCTCTCAGAAGCCGATCCCGCCGCGTTCGACGCCGAGCTGCGGCGCAAGGTGGCCGACTTCCTCGGCGAAGGCGGCCGCGACGAAGCAGCCAGGCACTGGCGGCCCGAGGCGCTGCGCGCGGTGGGCGGGCTGGAAGGTACAGGCGGCGTGGTGGTCGATCTCGGCCAGCGGCGCGAACGCGGGGCCGAGTTCGCCGAACCGTCCGGCCAGGAGCGGATCGACTTCGCCGATATCGGCGGGCTTGAAGACGTCAAACAGCAGATCCGGCGCCGGATCATCGCTCCGCTTGAGAAACCCGGCCTCTTCAGCGCGTTCAAGCGCCGCGCCGGCGGCGGGCTGCTGTTCTACGGACCGCCGGGCTGCGGCAAGACCATGCTGGCCAGGGCCGCGGCCGGCGAGGCCAAGGTCTCGTTCCTGACCGTGCGCATCCCCGACATTCTCGACCGCTGGCTGGGCGAGTCCGAGAAGCACATCGCCGCCGCCTTCGCCGAAGCCAAGGCGCGCAAGCCGGCGATCCTGTTCTTCGACGAGATCGAGGCCTTGGCGTCGCGCCGGCGCGGCGGCGACCACGACCACACCTCGTCAATGGTCTCGACCTTCCTCAGCGAGTTCGATGGCCTCGCCGCCAGCTCGGACGCGATGCTGGTGATCGCCGCCACCAACGTGCCCTGGATGATCGACACCGCGTTCCGCCGACCGGGCCGGTTCGACCGCGTGCTGTTCGTGCCGCCGCCGGACCGCGACGCGCGGCTCTATATCCTGAAGCGCCTGGTCAAGGACCAGCCGACCGCGCCCGGTCTCGACATGGAGAAGTTCGCCGCCGCGACGTCCGGCTTCTCCGGCGCCGACCTGCTCAACCTGGTCGAAACCGCGATCGACCTGGCCATCGACGACAGCCTCTCCGGCGATGAGCCGACGCCGCTGGCGCGCAAGCACTTCGAGGCGGCGCTCGCCGAGGTGAAGCCGACCACCGCCGAGTGGCTGGCCACCGCGCGCAACTACGCCAAGTTCGCCAACGAGGGCGGCCAGTACAACGAGGTGCTGAGCTTCCTGGAGAAGCACGCCCGGTGAGCCAGCCGTGAGCGAGCCCGGCGCGGCTGGACCCGGCGCCGACGCGCTGGTGCGCCAGGCGCTGGCGTTCCGCAACGCCGGCGCCGACGGCAAGGCGATCGAGCTCCTGAAGCAGGCGCTGGCCGCCCAGCCCGACCACCTGACCGCCCAGATCCAGCTGGGCGCGACCTACATCGATCAGAACAAGGTCGCGCCGGCGCTGGAGGTGCTGACCGCCGCCTCGCAGCAGGCGCCCAACTCGGAGATCGTGCGGCGGCTGACGGCGCTCTGCTGGCTGAGCAAATCGGTGTTGCCGAAGGCGCGCGAGGAGGCCGAGGAGGCTGTGCGGCTCGATCCGGCCGACGGCATCAGCCACACCATCCTCGGCCGGGTGATGCTGCGCCAGCAGCTGTGGAGGGACGCCGAGGCCGAGCTGCGCAAGGGCGCCGAGCTCGCCCCCTCGATCACCTACGGCCTGATCCACTTCGGCTATTTCCTGCTGAGCCGGCCAGGGCGGCTGACCGAAGCGGCGGAGGTCGCCGAGGCCGCGGGCCGGGTCGCGCCGGACGAGTTCGGCGTGCTGCTCCTGCGCGGCGACGTAGCGCTGAAGCTGGGACGGTCGGAGGAAGCGAAGGACTTCGCGCTCTGGGCTCTCTCGCAGCGCGCCACCAGCCGCGAGGCGATCCGGCTGCTGGTCAGCGTCAAAGCGCGGCAGAGCTGGTGGCTGGGGCTCTGGTGGCGGCTGAACAGCAGCATCTGGCTGCGCCTGGCGCTGGTGGCGGTGTTCATCCCGTTCGGCCTCTGGCTCGTGCCGGCGGTCTACATGATCGCCGGCCGGGTGATCTTTCAGCGCATGATCGAGCACGAGCTGCGCACGGTGAAGCTGAAGCCGGGGTTCTAGCCGGCGCGCGGCGCAGCTATAGCCGGCGCATGAGCGACTTCGATTTCGACGCCTGCGTGGTGGGCGCGGGCGCGGTGGGCCTGGCCTGCGGCTACGCGCTGGCCAAGCGCGGCCTCTCCGTGGTGGTGCTGGAGCGTGAGGGCGCGATCGGCCAGGGCGTCTCGTCGCGCAACTCCGAAGTCGTCCACGGCGGGCTCTACTATCCGACCGGCTCGCTGAAGGCGCGGTTTTGCGTCGCCGGCCGCCGTGCGCTCTATCAGTTCCTCGACCTCCACCATGTGGACTACCGCCGCTGCGGCAAGCTGGTGGTGGCGACCGACGCCTCGGAGCTGCCGCGCATCGAGGCGATCGCCGTCCAGGCCCGCGCCAACGACGTCGAGGGCATCGCCGAGATCGACGGGGCCGACGCGGTCAGGATGGAGCCCGGCCTGCGCTGCGTCGGCGCGGTGATCTCGCCGCAGAGCGGGGTGTTCGACAGCCACGGCTACATGTGGGCGCTGAAGGGCGAGATCGAGGACCGGGGCGGCGCCGTCGTGCTGGCGACCCCGTTCGAAGGCGCGGCGCCGCTGGCCGGCGGCGGGTTCACGGTCAGAGCCGGCGGCGAGGCGCCAACGACGATGACGGTCCGGCTGCTGGTCACCGCGCCCGGCCTCTCCGCCCAGGCCGTGGCGGCGACGATCGACGGGTTCCCGGCGAAGGACATCCCGACGCGCCACCTCGGCAAGGGGGTCTACTTCCGGCTCACCGGCAAGGCGCCGTTCGAGCATCTGATCTACCCGCCGCCGATCCCGGGCGCGCTCGGCACCCACTATCGCAAAGACCTCGGTGGTCAGGCGGTGTTTGGCCCCGACTTGGCTTACGTCGAGGCCGAGGACTACAGCGTCGACCCCGCCCGCGCGCCCGGCTTCTACGCTTACATCCGCAAGTTCTGGCCCGGCCTGCCCGACGGCGCGCTCAGCCCCGACTACGCCGGCATCCGGCCCAAACTGCACGGCCCGAGCGAGCCGCAGCCCGACTTCCAGCTCGACGGTCCGGACGTCCACGGCCTACCCGGCCTAATGGCGCTGTTCGGCATAGAGAGCCCGGGCCTGACGTCGTCGTTGGCGATCGGCGAAGAGGTCGCGGCGCGGCTCGCCGGCTGAGGCGCCGGGCTTCTTGAAGCATCAGGCCCCTTCCCCTATAAGCCGCCGCTCGCCCAAAGTGGACGCCATGGGGCTGGGTAGCTCAGTTGGTTAGAGCGGTGGATTCATAACCCACAGGTCGGCGGTTCAAGCCCGCCCCCAGCTACCACCTCTCCCCTCCAAACTTGAGGCGGGCGACGAGGAACCTGGCGAGGCCGCCGATCACGGGTCGGCTGAGACCGCTTTGGGCGCTCCCGGAATGTCGTAGGCATAGATGATGTTCGCCCATCCCAGGGCGCATGGCGTCACGACGCGGTTCTCCCAGCCTGCCGGCCGGAGCCTGGCGGCAAGGGCGGTATCTCGAAGCGCCGCTACGGCGGGCGCAGGCGACATGTCGGGCGCCAGATAGTCCTTCGCGGCAGCGTCGAACGATCCGGCGAAAACGGCCTCGCCCGGGCGGACGTCGAACGCAGGGCCGCCGAGACAAAGACTGATCCCCCAAGAACTTAGCAGTCTCCACCGACCCGGCTGCACGGGAACGACGAATGTGGTCTCCAGCGCAGGACCATGTCCCCAAAGGAACCGGACGGGACTGGCGACCATGACGTAGTCCATTCGGGGCTTGTCTTGACCCTGTGCGGCCTCGTCCACCTTCGCGAAAAGGAGCGCCAGCTGGTGGCCGGGCGCCGAGGTCAGCATCCGCACGACGATCACGCTCGCATCGGGCGCTTGTGTTGCACCGGGGTCGGAGGGCTTGATTGGTCGCCACCCTGTTGGATCAGCTGGCGACAATTTCGGACTGAAGCGGTGGGCTCCAGCCGTGAGGCTGAGGGAAGGGGGCGGTAGGTGATCGTAGACCCCGTGAACTAGCATCGTTTCGGTCGGGATTGGCTGGAAGGTCCTCACGATCTCGCCGTGCACCTCGGTGGCCCCGACCCATCGGCTGAGCATGGCCGCTTGCTCGGGTTGGGAGAGCGCGCTGACGCGGCGGCCTTCGTCCTCGTCGACGCGAACCACGTCCCAACCGCGAACCACCATGCAATTCTCGATGTTCGCCAGGAATTGTCGTCGGTCGAGGTGGTTTTGCTGGGCGTCCTGTATCGCCCCTGCAATGAGATTGCCGATGGAGTCGGCCGCAGGCGAATGGCCCGCGGCCGCAACGCGCATCAAGTAAGGCTGGGCAATACTCGCCGAAAGATTGGCGCACTCGTCTACGGCGACATCGTGAGTAGCTTCATCGGCGCCCGTTCGATGGAAATAGACGTATCCGTCGCTGGCCTTCCCCAGATCGCCGGCGACCGCTGGCGAGGCGAATAACAGCAAGCTGACAATGAACGCCGAACGCCACATCACCATCCCCCCGCGACCCGTCGCCAAGTCTGAGGGTAGGCCGAGCACAGCCTAAGGTTCAAGTTCGCGACTGATCGGCTGGACCTGTACCCGACCGGGCGAAGCGTCAGGCCCCTTCCCCTATAAGCCGCCGCTCGCCCAAAGTGGACGCCATGGGGCTGGGTAGCTCAGTTGGTTAGAGCGGTGGATTCATAACCCACAGGTCGGCGGTTCAAGCCCGCCCCCAGCTACCAACGCGCACCCCAACGGTTTCGCCGTTGGGTCTGGCGAGACATAGAAGCGGATCATCAAGTCGCGGACGGCATCGGCAATTCCAGCAGGCAGGCCGCGACGCGGCGGGCGCGAGAATTCGCGGCCGAACCAACACGCCCCATAACATGCTAGAGTGAAGTCGTGCTTTGTTCTAATCCTAGCTGCAACGAAAAACACGCTATCCGCTAACGTCTCAGTCCCCTAGAGAAGTCGAATTAGTCTACCGCTGACCGACGCGAAGCGCTCGGAAGCGGTTCAGCGTCGGGGGCGTGTCAGTGAAGCGTGTGGGCCGCTGGATGGCGAACCGCGTGGCCGACGTTCTCGCGCCGAGAATACTCGCCCGCTTAACTGAAGCGTCGCCGTGGAAGATGAATGCCTTCTTCCCATCGCCCGACGCGATCGGGTCGTCTGACGCCCTTCCCTTCATGGCGTCGTCCGCCTGCGTGGCGACCGATTTCTTCCACACCGACTACAGGCGGTGGTGCGACGCATTCGGCGAAGGGCCGCACTTTCACCGCAAGCAATGGGAGTGGGTGTTCATTCTGCATCACGCCGCACGGCTTGGGGTGGTCGGACCGGGGCGCTCCGGGCTTGCATTTGGTGTCGGGCGAGAGCTCCTGCCGGCCGCCTTCGCCAGTCTGGGGTGCGACGTCACCGCGACGGACGCGCCAGCGGAGCTAGCGCACAAGAGCGGCTGGGACCGGAGCGGGCAGTTCGCGCCAGGGCTCGCGGCGCTGCCGCAGGGGCGTTTAGACCGAATTGCTTTCGAGGAACGCGTCGCCTGGCGCCCCTGCGACATGAACGCGATCGATCCGGCGCTGAGCGGCTATGACTTCTGTTGGTCGTCCTGCGCTCTCGAACATCTCGGCTCCCTCCAAGCCGGACTCGATTTCATCGTCAATTCGGTCGAGCACACCCTGAAGCCCGGTGGCGTCGCCCTGCACACGACCGAGTTCAATCTGACCTCCAACGGCGCGACAGTCACAGACGGGGATACGGTGTTCTACCGACGTTGCGACCTGGAGCAGCTGATCGCGACGTTGCGTGGACGCGGCCACGAGGTGGACGACCTCGTGATCGGCCCCAACGTCTACGTCATGAACGGGTTCGCCGACACGGCGCCCTTCACAGCCCCACATTTGCTCGTGAACAACATGGGCTACACGGTAACATCGATCGGGCTGGTGATCCGTCGCGGACCGTAGGCCGCGCGCAACTGAAGCGGTCCCCAGCTACCGAGGCGCATCCCCCAATCCAGTTTGACCGGGGCCCTACGGGGCGCTTAGCTTCGCCGACGATGAGCCGCCCCGTCCTTTGGTTCTTGATTGGCGCGAGCGTTCCGCTGATCGCCGTCGCTGTGGTGCTGTTCTGGAACTCGCCCGTCGAGCGGTGCGTGCGCGACCAGGAGCGGACGCTGGGCGCCGACAGCGCGCTCGCCCATAAGCTCTGCGCGGTGCTCCGGCACTGACGCGCGGTTCACTTGCTCGAATATCGCCTCTGCGAAGGGCAAGAACAAAATAAGAACTTGACGGCGATTCGTCCACGCGTATCGTCTTTCGAGCCGGCGGAAATCCGCCCGCGGTCTTTGACATTGTGGAAGAGTCGATAGTGGCGCGCAGGGGCGCGGGCTCGGGGACACTCTTGGGCGCCGCCGTGGCCGGGGGACCGTATTTTACGGTGCATCTGCGGTCGGGTTGGCCTGAAGCGACCCCCGGAGGTGAGACAGTGGCGCGGCGCTCAGTGGCCAGCCAGCACCCTCGGCACGCAGAACTGCTTTTTGATCACCGCGATGCTGTAGGGGACGTTGCGGGCGACCGTGACGCCGCCGATCGCCGTGCACGGGGCGCCGGCGGCGACGTCGTAGTGGATGATCTGGGTGGTGTACTGCGGGCAGATGTCGCTGCAGGGGAAGTCGACCAGCACGCGGGCGCCGTGGTGAACCCCTAGCGTAATTTGCTTCTCCATCATCGCCGCGCGGTCGTAGGGCTTGGCGGCGTAGGCGACGAGGTCTGCGTCGGTGAGCATGGGCGTCGCGGCGAGGCTCAGCGTCGGCGTCATGATCGTCAGCGCGGCGACAGCAGTTCGGAAAACATGGTTCGGCATGGCCGCGAGGGTACGCCGCGCCGCTGGCCGGTCAAGCTGAGGCTCAGGCCGCCATCAGGCCGCCGCGGCGCCTGGCATCTGCGCCGAGCGATCGGCCAGGGCGGCGTCGAGCGCTTCCATCAGCCGTTCGGGCTTGATCGGCTTTTCGACCACCGAGCGCATGCCGGCGGCGAGGTATTGCGCCACTTCGTCGGTGTCGGCGTTGGCGGTGAGCGCGATGATCGGCACCCGGCCGGCCGGCGCGCCCAGCTTGCGGATTTCCTTGGCCGCGGTGACGCCGTCCATGCGCGGCATCTTGATGTCCATCAGGATCACATCGTAGCGGCCGGCCCGGGCGGCCTCGACCGCCTCGACGCCGTCGACCACCGACTCGGTGGAGCAGTCGAACATCTCGCAGAGCGCCTCGACCACCATGCGGTTGGTGGCGTTGTCGTCGACGACCAGGATGTGGGCGGCGCGGACGGGCTGCAGCTCCACGACCGACCCGGCGTCGCCGGCGTCGTCCGCCGCAGCGGCGACCGGAACCTCGAACGAGGCGGTGGCGCCCGGACCGGGGTTGGGTTTGGCCGAGAGCGAACCGGCCATGGCGCCGATAGTGCGCTCGGCCAGCATCAGCTCGAGCTGGATGCCCATGCCGCCGACGACGGCCGCGTCGCCGAGACCGTTGAAGAGGCCGGCCAAATAGTCTGGCGCGTAGGTGGCGCCGTTGTCACGGACGCGTCCGGTCAGGGTGAAGCCGATCTCGGCGGGGCGCACTTGCAGGCTGGCTTCGATCACGCCGCGGGTCGAGTGGGCGATGGCGTGGCCGATCAGAGCGTCGAACACCTGCATCACGCGGCTGGCGTCGATCATCGCCGCCCAGTCCGGCGCGCCGTCGTAGGAGACCAGCAGGGTGACGCCGGCGTTGATCGCGGGCAGGCGCCAGCGGGCGTCGATGTCGTCCATCAACTCCTGCAGGCGGCGCGGCGCGGCGGCGATCTCGAGCCGGCCGCTGTCGGCCTTCTGCAGCTCGGCGGCGATGTCGAGCAGCGAGAGCGTGGTGTGGGCGGCCTCGGCGATGGTCTCGAGGTGCGCGGAGGCGCCTTCCGGCAGGCGCAGGCGCTTCAGGCCGTCGGCGGCGGCGAGCGCGTGGGCGATCGGCTCGCGCACTTCCGTGCAGATGCGTTCGATCAGGCCGACCTCGTGGCGCGGCCCGGACAACGAGGGCAGCAGGCGGCCAAGGTCGCTGACGCCGGCGTACGCTTCACCACGGCAGACGATGAACCCGCCGAGCAGGGCGGCGGGCCGTTCGGCCATCGTGCGCTCGACGAACGGTCCGACGGGGGTGTCGGCGTCGGCGAGCAGGGGCTCGGGTTCCATCACATCGTGGATCGGCCGGTCGGCCGCGCCGCGCTTCTCCATGCGCGCCAGGAAGGTCTCGCGATGGACGATGCCGATCGGCCGCTCGCCATCGACGATGGCGAGGGCGCGGCAATCGAGGTCGTGGATGAATACGGCTAGGGCGGCCTCACAGAGGCTGTCCGCGGGCAAAGCCGTCCGCCGGTCGATCGTGTCGCCGATATTGTCCATGGCAGCCGGGTAATGCCTAACTTGACGCACACCATTGAAGGCTGGCGCTTGCGAAGAAGTTAAGCTGGAACGGCTCTACCACTTTTTGGGGTGGTTTTCCGCGAAAAATCTACACCTAGCGGCCGGTGGGGATGTCCTTGAAGGCCACGTCCTTGTCGACCCGAACATCCTGCGGCAGGCCGAGCACGCGCTCGGCGATGATGTTCTTCAGGATCTCGTCGGTGCCGCCGGCGATGCGCATGCCGGGCGCGCTCATCAGCGTCGCCTGGAACATGGCCGAGAGCGGCGCCAGCGCCGGATCGGCAATGATTCCAAACTGATCTTCCAGCTCTAGCGCCGTGTTGGCGACATCCTGCATCAAGGGCGCGGTCACCACCTTGCCGATAGAGGCCTCCGGACCCGGTGTCTGGCCCCGCGACAGCGCGGTCTGGGTGCGCAGGCGCGTCAGCCTGAGGCCCTCGGCCTGGACGTACCAGTCCGCGACCTTTTCGCGCAGACCCGCGTCCTTGATGCCGGAGCCCGCCAGGGTGGCGACGCTGGAGGCCAGGTCCATGACCTGGCGGTGGTAGCTGGTCCCGCCGCCGATCGCGTTGCGCTCATTCATCAGCGTCACGATCGAGACCCGCCAGCCGTCGTTCACCGGCCCGATGCGCTGGCTGTCCTTCACCCGAAGGTCGGCGAAGTAGACCTCGTTGAAGCCGGACGCGCCCGACATCTGGTGGATCGGCCGCACGTCGATCGCCGGGTCGTGCATGTCGACCCAGAACATGGTCAGGCCCCGGTGCTTCGGCACGTCGGGATCGGTGCGGGTGAGCAGGATGCCGAAGTCGGAGAACTGGGCGCCCGAGGTCCACACCTTCTGGCCGTTGATGACCCAGTCGCCAGAACCGTCGGTCGTCCGCACCGCGCGGGTGCGGGCCGCCGCGGCGTCGGAGCCGCCGGACGGCTCGGAGAACAGCTGGCACCAGATCTCTTCGCCGCGCAGGGCCGGGCCGACGAAGCGCTGCTTATCTTCCTCGTTGCCAGCGGTCATGATCGTCGGCACGCACATGCCAAGGCCGATCTGGAACGGATTGCCGGGGGTGGGGAAGCTCGCCTCCTCCTGGGTGAAGATTTGCGCCTGCCAGTTGGCGCCGCCGGGGCCGCCCCACTCCTTCGGCCAGGTGATGCAGGCGTAGCCGGACGCAGCCTTCTTGGCCTGCCAGACCTTGGCCTCCTTCAGGCCGGCAGTATCCTCGTCGTCGCGGACCTGACCCTTGGGCGAGTTGGCCTGCAGCCATTTGCGCGCCTCGGCGCGGTAGGCGGCCTCTTCGGCGGTGTCGTTGAAGTCCATGGGGCGTGCTCCTGCGATCAGGCGGCGTTGCGACGTTCGAGCTGCTGCACCAGCCGCTCTTTCCAGGCCTTGGCGGCGCCGGCGACGAGGCCGAGCTGCTGGGCGCGACGGTAGAACAGGTGGCAGTCCATCTGCCAGGTGAAGCCGATGCCGCCGTGGGTCTGCAGGTTCTCTTTGGCGGCGTTCCAGTAGGCGTCGCAGGCCGAAACCCGCGCCGAGGCGGCCGCGAGCGGCAGCTCCGAGGCGCCGGTCTCCAGCGCCCAGGCGCCGTAGTAGGCGTTGGAACGCGCGAGCTCGATCTTCACGTACATGTCGGCCAGCTTGTGCTTGATCGCCTGGTAGCTGCCGATCGGGCGCCCGAAGGCGTAGCGGCCGAGCGCGTATTCCTTGGCCATCTCCAGCGCGCGGTCGGCGCCGCCTACTTGCTCGAACGCGAGCAGCACCGCCGCCCGCTCCAGCAGCGCCTCGGCCAGCGCCAGTCCCTCGCCCGCCTCGCCGAGGCGTTCGGCGGCGGCCCCGGAGAAGGTCAGCTTGGCCGCGCCGCGGGTGGGGTCGAGAGTCTGCAACGTCTCGCGCGCCACGCCGGCGCCGGCGAGATCGACCAGAAACAGGCTGAGCTGGCCACCTTCGCGGGCCAACACCACCGCGACGTCGGCGATGTCGCCATCGGTGACCGGCAGCTTGGTCCCAGTCAGCTTGCCGCCATCGACCCGCGCCTGCACCTGGGCCTCGGTCAGCGGACCTGGCCGCTCGACGCTGGCGAACGCGCCGATCGCCTCGCCGGCCGCGATCTTGGGCAGCCAGGCGGCCTTTTGCGCGTCCGACCCGGCCATGAGCAGCGCCTCGACGAAGAAGTAGACGGTCGAGGCGAACGGGATCGGCGCCAGCGCGCGGCCCAGCTCTTCGGCGATGACGCAAAGCTCCAGGTGGCCAAGACCTAAGCCGCCGTTGGCTTCCGGGATCGTCGTTCCGAGCCAGCCCTGCGCGGCGACTTCCTTCCAGAGGTCCGCGTCGTACGACCGGGACGGATCGTCGAGCACCGCGCGCACCTTCGATGTCGGGCAGCGTCCCTCGAGAAACTTGCGCGCCTCGTTCTTGAGGAACTTCTGATCGTCGGAGAAATCGAAATTCATGGTCACGCCTGCTTGAGGTTCGCGCAAGCATAGACGCCTCAGCGCCATGTGAAAGATTGACTGCGCGTCAATGATTTCAGGTTTCTATGTCTGCCGAAGAATCAACGAACGGGCGCCGCCATGGCCAAGGCCACCTTCCAGCGTAACCAGAAAGTTTGGGTCGAAAGCGTCGGGGCCTGGGCGCTGATCGAGAAGATCGAGCCCGTGTGGGCCAAGGGTTTCGAGGAGCCGGTGCGGGTGACCTACGACGTCGGCCTCGGCCGCTCGTTCCTGGCCCACGAGCTGCGGCCGCAGGATCCGGTCAGCGACGACGAGACCGTGCGCGGCCCCGGCTGGCGGCTGATGCGCGCCCGTAACAAGTGGCAGAGCCAGGAAGACTGCGCCCAGCATCCCTATCCCGGCACCTATCCGGTGGTGGTGACCGACAGCACCGACTGGGGCGGCTGGCGCGTGCCGGGCGCCGAGTATGATCGCGACCCGCGCCGGATCGAGTTCCAGGCGCGCCTGATCGCCTCGACGCCGGCCTTGCGCGCCATCGCGCTGGAGATCGTGAACCTGGTCGCCGAGGCGCCGATGGAAGCACCGCCGGTGCTGGAAGAACTGGCTCGCAGGGTCGGCACGATCGAGCGCTTCCTGGCCGAAGTGGCGCTGCCCGCGGAAGAGGGTGCGGACGAGGAAGCCGACGCCGCCTGACTCTCTCCTCGGTAAGTGCGCAGTGGCGCGGCGGGCGCCTCGCGGCTAAACCGCGCGGATGCGTACAGAGACCCCCCAGCCAATCCATCTGGCCGACTACCAGGCCCCCGACTACCTCGTCGATGAGGTTCGTCTCGAGTTCGATCTGACGCCCAGCGTGACGCGCGTTAAGGCCACCCTCTCGGTGCGCCGCAGCGGCGAACACGACCGGCCGCTGAAGTTCAATGGCGAGCGGCTGAAGCCGATCTCGGTGGCGATCGACGGGCGCGTGCTGACGCCCGACGAATATGAAGTCGACGACGAGTTCCTCTCCATCCCGTCAGCGCCGGCTGCGTTCCGGCTGGAGACCGAGGTCGAGATCGACCCCGAGGCGAACAAGGCGCTGGAGGGGCTCTACGTGTCGGCCGGCCGCTTCTGCACTCAGTGCGAGGCCGAAGGCTTCCGCAAGATCACCTGGTTCCCGGACCGGCCCGACGTGCTGGCCCGGTTCACGGTGCGGATCGAGGCCGAGCAGGTGTTCCCGCATCTGCTCTCCAACGGCAATCTGATCGAGTCCGGCGAGCTGCCGGGCGGCCGCCACTTCGCGGTCTGGAACGACCCCTTCCCGAAGCCCTGTTACCTTTTCGCCCTGGTCGCCGGCGAACTCGACGTGCTCGAGGACTCCTTCACGACCATGAGCGGGCGCAACGTGACGCTGCGCATCTTCGTCGACACCGGCATGGCCGACCGCGCCGCCTACGCGATGGACAGCCTGAAGCGCTCGATGAAGTGGGACGAAGACACCTTCGGCCGCGAGTATGACCTCGACCTGTTCATGATCGTCGCCGTGCGCGACTTCAATTTCGGGGCGATGGAGAACAAGGGCCTCAACATCTTCAACTCGTCGCTGCTCTTGGCCGACCCGAAGACGGCCACCGACGTCGACTACGAGCGGATCGAAGGGGTGATCGCGCACGAGTATTTCCACAACTGGACTGGTGACCGGATCACCTGCCGCGACTGGTTCCAGCTCTGCCTGAAGGAAGGGCTGACCGTCTTCCGCGACCAGAGCTTCTCGGCCGACATGCGCGGCGAGGCGGTGCAGCGGATCAAGGAGGTCAAGCAGCTGCGCTCGCGGCAGTTCTCCGAGGACGCCGGGCCGCTGGCGCACCCGGTGCGCCCGTCGAGCTACATCAAGATCGACAACTTCTACACTGCGACGATCTACGAGAAGGGCGCGGAAGTCATCCGCATGCTGAAGCTCATGATCGGCGCCGAAGCCTTCCGCGCCGGCATGGATATCTACTTCGAGCGCTGGGACGGGCAGGCGACCACGGTCGAGGCGCTGATCCAGTGCTTCGCCGAAGCTTCGGACAAGGACCTGGGCCCGTTCTTCGCCTGGTACGAGCAGGCCGGCACGCCGCGGGTGACGCTTGAGGCGACCTACGACGCAGCTAACCGCGCGCTCGACCTCTCGCTCACCCAGGTGACCGAACCCACCCCCGGCCAGCCGCAGAAGCAGGCGCTGCCGATCCCGGTGGCGGTCGGGCTGATCGACGAAGACGGGCGACCGCTCCGCGACACCGAGGTGTTCGTGCTCGATTCGCCGTCGCGCCGGGTGCGGATCGAGAATGTCGACCGCGCGCCCGTGGTCTCGGCCCTGCGCGGTTTCTCCGCGCCGGTGAACCTAAGCTCGGACGCGCCGGCCAAGGACGCCTACGTGCTGCTGGCGTCGGACCCGGATCTGTTCAACCGTTGGGAAGCCGGCCAAGGGCTGGCGCGTGACCTGATCCTGGCGCGTGCGGCGGGGAGGCCGGACGAAGTCGGCGAGGAGCGGTATGCCGAGGCGCTCGAACGGGCGCTGAAAGATCAGTCGGCGGACGATGCCTTCAAGGCGCTGCTGCTCTATCCACCAAGCGAGCCTGACCTGGCGGTGATGTCGACCGCGGCCGACCCGGCGTCGATCCACGCCGCGCGCGAGGCGCTCCGCACCCGGATGGCCGCCCACCTCGACGCCACGCTGCGGGACCTTCACGCTCGGCTGCAGGACCAGGGCCCGTTCTCACCTGACGCCGCCCAGGCCGGCCGCCGGGCGCTGCGCAACGCCGCGATCGAACTGATGTCGGCCAACCCGACGCCTTACAATCGCGAGCGAGCCCGCGCTCACTACGACGGCGCCGGCAACATGACCGAGGCGATCGGCGGCCTCAGCGCACTGATGGCGATCGGCGGCGAGGCGTTCGAAGCTGCGCTGACCGACTTCTACGATCGCTGGCGCGACGAGCCGCTGGTGCTCGACAAGTGGTTCGCGCTGCAGGCGCGCGATCCCGGCGAAGGCGCGCTGGGTCGGGTGCTGGGGCTGACCGCCCACCCCGCGTTCGACGCCAAGACTCCGAACCGGCTGCGGGCCCTGGTCGCCACCTTCGCCGGCTTCAATCCGGCCCGGTTCCACGATCCCAGCGGCGCCGGCTACCGGTTCCTCGCCGACCAAGTGCTGGCGGTCGATGCCTTCAACCCGAACATCGCCGCACGGCTGACCGAGCCGTTGGGTCAATGGGCGCGCTACAAGCCCGAGCTGGGCCAACTCATGCGCGCGGAGCTGGAGCGGATCGCCAAATCGCCGGGCTTGTCTAAGAACGTCTTTGAGCTAGCCTCCAAGGCTTCGGCCTGATCGGCGCAGAGAGCGACCGGCCCGCGGAACCATCGGAGCGCTATTGACGGTCTCTCTCGAAAAGGTCCGATTTCTGATCGTGGACGACAACGTCCACATGCTGAACATCGTCAAAACCATCCTGCGCGGATTTGGCGCGGTGCATGTGATCGAGGCCAAAGACCCGAACGACGCCTTCTATCGCCTGAAGCACGAGGCGATCGATATCGTGATCCTCGACTACGTCATGGGCGATGAGGATGGCGTGGCGTTCCTGCGCCGTCTGCGGACCGACAAGGAAAGCCCGACGCCGTACGTGCCGGTGATCATGCTGACCGCGCACTCAGAGCGCAAGCGGGTGGAATTGGCACGCGACGCCGGCGCGACCGAGTTCTGCGCCAAGCCGGTGACGGCGGCTGAGATGATCCGCAAGGTCGGAGCGGTGATAGACCGGCCGCGGCCATTTGTCCGCACCGACAGCTACTTCGGACCCGACCGTCGCCGCTACAGCGACCCCCATTTCGATGGGGAGGAGCGGCGCAAAGACAAACTGGAAGCCGCGATGCAGTCCAAGAAGGACGCCACGGGTGACGGGGCCGTTACCGACCAGTAGGATTCGCGCCTGACACTGACTCGCGCCCTGATTTGCGAGGGCGAAAGGAGCAGACGGTAGTGGCTGATGCCAGGGGCGCGGGAGCAGCGGCCCGGCCTGCGCGGAGCGCGGGTCCGGGGTCGCGGTCGCGTGGCCCGCGCTGGGGGCGCGCCACCACGCTGGCGATCCTCGCATCGATGATCGTGCTGGCGATCGAGACCGGTTTCTCCGCGATTCGGCTGCGCGAGTCCCCGGGCGTGTCGGCCAGCGTGCTGTTCACGCCGATGGTGTTCGCGGCGATCCTGGCCGTGCTGCTGGTGATCCAGGGCCTGAGGGCGGACGGCGCGGCCAAGGCGCTGGCCGAGTCCGAAGAACGCTTCCGCCTCGCCGTCGAAGCCGCGCGCTGCGGCATCTGGGAGTGGGACCTGATCTCCAGCGAACTCTTCATGTCGGACATCACCGGCGTGATGATGGGCTGGGGCGGCGGCGGCATCGCGCCGACCGAGCAGGTGCTGCAGCGGGTCGCGCCCGAACACCGCGACCGCGTGCGCCAGGCCCTCGCCGCCGCCGCCACCCACGGCGCTTTCGACGTGTCGTTCCGGGTCTCGCGGCCGGAAGGGGGCGCGGTGTGGATCGACGCGCGCGGCCAGGCGCTGGGCGAGCGCTCGGCCGGACGGTTCACCCGGATCGTCGGTGTCGCCCTCGACGTCACCGAGGAGCGTATCGCCCAGGTCCGGGCCCAGGCGGCTGAGGTGCGGCTGCAAGGCGCGATCGAGAGCGTGCCCGAGGGCTTCGTGCTCTGGGACCGACAGGGCAGGCTGGTGCTCTGCAACCAGCACTTCCGCCGCTTCTTCTCGCTCGAGCCACGCATCCTCAAGCCGGGCGCCTCGCGCCAAGCGGTCGAACGGCTGATGCGGCTGTCGTTCAAGCAAGAGGCGCCGGTCGCGCTGGGCGAACAGGGACGTGAGATCGAACTTTCAGACGGGCGCTGGCTCACTGTCGCCGAGCGCCGCACCGCCGACGGCGGGTTCGTCGTCACCTGCGTCGACGTGACCGCGCTGAAGCAGCAGGAAGAGGCGCGGCGGCTCAACGAAGAGCAGCTGCAGCGTGCCAATGTCGGCCTGGAGCGCAGCCGCGCGGAAGCCGCCGAGCTAGCCCAGAAATACGCGGCCGAGAAAGTGCGCGCAGAGGGCGCCAACCGGGCCAAGAGCGAGTTCCTGGCCAACATGAGCCACGAATTGCGCACGCCGCTGAACGCCATCAACGGCTTCTCGGAGATGATGGTGGCCGAGATGTACGGGCCGCTCGGGGACGCACGCTACAAGAGCTACGTGCAGGACATCCTGAGTTCCGGCCAGCACTTGCTGACACTGATCAACGACGTGCTCGACATGTCGAAGATCGAGGCGGGTAAGATGAACCTGCGCTTCGAGCCGGTGCGGCTCGAAGAGCTGGCCGAGGACGCCATGCGGCTGATCCGCAACCGCGCGGAGACGGCTGGGCTCGGAGTGAGGATCGACGTGCCGGCGCTGCCCGACGTCGACGGCGACTACCGCGCGCTGAAGCAGGTGCTGCTCAACCTACTCTCTAACGCGGTGAAGTTCACGCCGCGCGGCGGCGGCATCGTCCTCGCCGCCGAAAGTCAGCCGGATGCGTTAGGCGACCGTATCAAGATCAGCGTCACCGACACCGGCATCGGCATCGCCGAGCAGGACCTGGCCCGGCTGGCGAGGCCGTTCGAACAGATCGAGAGCCAGCAGTCGAAGACCCAGCAAGGCACCGGCCTCGGCCTGGCGCTCTCCAAGTCGCTGGTCGAGCTGCACGGCGGCACGCTGGAGATCGAGAGCCAGCCTGGGATCGGCACGACGGTGAGCTTCCTGCTGCCGGTTCGCCAGGGTCACTCGATGGCGGACGACGATGGCCAGCGGGTCGCGGCCGCCTAAGCTAGGGTTTGGCGGCCGGGGCGGGAGGCTGGGTGAGTTGCTGGCGGAACCCGGCCGACAGCGTTGCACGGTCGGCCGGTGACAGCGTCGCGGCGAAATCCACCAGGCGCTCCTCCACCTTCTCACGGACGGCCACATCGAGCTGGCGGCTCTGCGCCAGCGCCTGCTTGATCGCCCCGGTGTCGGGCTTCGCGGCCGCGACGCCGTCCCAAGCCTGAAGCCGCAGGGCGCGGCTGCGATCGACGTCCGGACGCACCTCGCCGCGGATCTGCCGCAGCAGCGCGCGGACGTTGGCGCGCGCCGGCCCCGGAAGACGTTGTGTCGCCCAGTAGAGCGCGGCGGGGCGAGCGGCACCGGTCTCGTGGGCCATGCGCGCGCCGAGCGCGATCACCCCGGCGCCGGCGCCGATCAGAAAAAGATTGAGCGACGCCGAGGCGATCATGGCGGCGATGAGCCAGCGCGGGCGCATCAGCCGGCCGACGCGTCGCCGACCGGATCGGCCAGGGAGCTGATCTCGCCACCTACGGGCTCGGCCGGAACGACCAACCGCGTCACCGCGGGCGGCGCCAAGGTAAAGCCAGCCGCGACACCCGCCGCGCCGGAGGCGGCGAGCCCGAGCCCGAGGCCGGCGCCGGCGAGCCATCGCCAGATCTGGCTGCCGGACCGCGCTGTCGGAGCAGTGGCGATGATCCGCTGGCGCAGCGCCGCGCTAGGTTGCGAAGCCGGGTGCGCTGCCAACACCGCGTCCAACGCCCGTTCGGCGGCCAGGCAGGCGGCGACCACGTCGGCGTTGGCGTCGATGAAGGCGGCCGCGGCGGCGCGCTCGCCAAGCGGCCAGCGGCCAGGATCGGCGCCGTAGGCGCCGACGAGATCTAGGAATCGGTCTTCGGTCATCATCCCAAGGTTCCGCTTAATCCGGCCGCGCCAGATCGGCCAGCGCGCTCTTCAGCGCACGCCGGCCGCGCGAGAGCAGACTCTCCAGCGCCTCGACGCTGACGCCCATCAGGCCGGCGGCCTCGATGTTGCCGAGCTCCTGATAGTGACAGAGCACGATCGCTTCGCGCTGGCGGGGCGGCAGCGCCTGCAGCGCGCGGTCGACTCGGACGCCGACATCCGCCGCCAGCAGGCCGCGGTCGGGCGCCGGGCCTGGGTCCGGTGTCTCCGGCGGCTCGGCGACGGGCCGTTCGCGGCGGCGACGCAGGCGGTCGTAGCAGAGGTTGAGCGTCACCCGGTGCAGCCAGGTATCGAACCGCGCCGCGCCCGGTCGCCACCGCGCGGCGTGTCGCCAGACCCGGAAGAAGGTCTCTTGCGCCACGTCCTCGGCCTCCGCCGGGTCGCCGAGCATGCGTTCCGCCAGCGCAAGCACCCTGCGCAGCTTGGCCGCGACCAGCGCCTGGATCGCAGCCGCATCGCCCTCCCCGGCCCGGCGCACCAGCTCGTCGTCCGGATCGCCCGCGCCGGACTCTCGCGCACCAGATGTCAAAGCGTGCCTCGTCCAAGCATCGCTCCCATATCATGCCCCGCCTGCCGGCTTAGGTCCCCCGTGTCCGGTTCGGCGGTGTCTTCAACGCGCCGTGAGCGGACTTCCGTCGCACGCCTCAGGTCTGCGACAGCACCGCCAGGAAGGCGTCATGGGCGGCGCGGCGGCGCGAGACGATCTGAGTTCGAAGGGCGCGGAAGTCGCGCACGCCAGCGGCCTTAGCCATCAGCGCTTTCAGCGCCCTGGGCTCAGCCTCCGGGTCGGCGTCGCGGGCGATCGCCACCCGCAGCAGCTGCGTGAGGTCAAGCTGCAGTCGCCAGGCGGACGCCAGCGCGGCCAGCGGCGCCGCGAGCGAACCGGCGATGTCGGCGTAGGCGGCGAGGGCTTCGGCGGTGTTGGACCGCAGCGGCCCTCCCGCCGGCCCGTGAGCCAGTTGCAGGAACTGGGCGGCAAACTCGATGTCGACGAGGCCGCCGGCGCTGAGCTTGAAGTCCCAAAACCCGGACGGGGGACGCTCCCGAGCCAGCAACTCACGCATGTCGAGTGCGTCGGCGGCGATGCGGCGGGGATCGCGCGGCTGGCGCAGCTTGGCCTCGATCGAGGCGGCGGCGCGCGCGGCGAACGCCGGCGACGACGCCCAGGCGACCCGGGCGCGGGTCAGGGCCAGGAACTCCCAGGTCTCCGCCTCACCGGCGTAGTAGCTGTCGAACGCCGCCATGCTGACCGCCACCGGCCCCTGCGTGCCGGAAGGGCGCAGCTGCATGTCGACGTCGTAGAGTTCGCCCTCGGCGGTCTGGGCTGACAGCGCGGTGATCAGGCGTTGCGTGAACCGTCCGTAGAACGTTTCGGCCGCCCAGCCTCGTTCGGCCGATGTCGCGAGCGGCTCGGACGGCGCGTAGAGCGTCATCAGGTCGAGGTCGGACCCGGCGTTCATCTCGCGCGAGCCGCATTTGCCGAGCGCGATCACCGCCACTTCGCCAGGGAAAGCTCCGCCCTGGCGCTCCACCTCGCCCAGCGCGGCGGCCGCCAAGCGGGCGATGCAGACGTCGGCAAGGTCCGCGAACGCCTCGCCGGCCTGGGCGGCGCTCGCCGTGGCCGCCAGCACTTGCAGCCCGATCTGGAACGCTCGCTCGCGCCGAAGGCGCCGCGCCGCGTCCATCGCCGCCTCGTAGCCGTCGGCGCCGCTGAGCTCCGGGGCGGGCGGCGGCATCGGGCCGAGCGGCGCGAAGAACGCTGGGTCGAGCAGCGCGTCCAAGGTTGCCGGGCGCCGCGACAGCCGGCGCGCCAGCACCGGCGCCACGGCCATCACCCGCACGATCAGCTCCAGCAGTTGCGGCTGGGCCAGGAACAGCGACTGCACCTGCACCCCGCTGGGCAGACCGGCGAAGAAGTCGCGAAAGCGGTCGAAGGCGACGTCCGGCGCGCCGGTGGCGGCGACAGCGTCGAGCAGCCGCGGCGCCAGGCGGGTGAAGAGTTCGCGGCCACGCTCGGTGCGGGTGGCGGCGATGTGGCCGTGGTGCCAGGCGCGGATGCTGGCGGCGACGCCGTGGGTGTCGGCGAAACCCATCCGCTTCAGGGTGGCGAGGGTTTGCGGGTCGTCCTCGACGCCGGTGAAGACCAGGCTGCCGAAGCGTGACGACAACGGCTCCTCGCCGGCGAAGAGCTCGCCGTAGCGTCGGCCCACGCTCTTCAGGGCGCGCACCACCGCCGCGTCGAACTTGCGCAGATCGCCCTCGCCGTAGAGCGCGGCGATGCGGCGGCGGTCGCGCTCAGCGGCGGGCAGACGGTGGGTCTGGTCGTCGGCGATCATCTGCGCCCGGTGTTCGAGCGCACGCAAGGCCCGGTAAGCCTCGGTCAGATCGGCAGCGGCGGCCATGTTCACGTGACCTGCGTCCGCAAGCGCCTGCAGGGCTTCCAGGGTGCGCGGCGAGCGCAGGCCGGGATGGCGGCCGCCCAGGATCAGCTGCTGGGTCTGGACGAAGAACTCGATCTCGCGAATGCCGCCAGGGCCGAGCTTGAGGTCGGCGCCTTGGGCCGCGAGCCGCGCGTCCGGCCGCAGCTCCTGAATCTGGCGCTTGATCGAGTGGATGTCAGCGATGGCGGCGAAGTCGAGGTGGCGCCGCCAGACGAAGGCGCCGAGCTCGGCCAGGAACGCGGCGCCGAGCTGCGGATCGCCGGCGCAGATCCGCGCCTTGATCATCGCCGCCCGCTCCCAGTTCTGGCCGACGCTCTCGTAGTACTCCAGCGCCTGGTCGAGCGGCACCGCGGGTGGGGTGGAGCTGGGGTCGGGGCGCAGGCGCAGATCGACGCGGAAGACGTAGCCGTCGGCGGTGCGGTCCTGGAGGATCTGCGCCAGTTGTTGAGTCAGGCGCTGAGCGAAGGCGTCGGGCTCGACGTCCGGTTTCAGCGGCAGCGCATCGGGCTCGTAGAAGACCGAGATGTCGATGTCGCTGGAGTAGTTCAGCTCGAACGCGCCCATCTTGCCGAGGGCGACGATGAAGTAGCCTGGCATGGGCTCGCCGACCACAACGGGCGCGGCCAGCCGAGCCTCCAGCGACCGCGCCGCCAGCACCAGCGCCGACTGCACCGCGGCGTCGGCGAAGCGGGTGAGCGCGCCGGTCACCTGGTCCAGGTCCCAGATCCCGCCGAGATCGCAGAACGCGGTGAGCAGGTGCAGCCGGGCCTTCAGGCGCCGCAACTCGGTGGCGCCTGCGGTGGGCTTGAAAGCCGCGGCGACGCGGGCGGCGTCGATCAGGACGCCAAGCGCTGCGTCGGGCGGCGTGAGGAGGAGAGCCTCCAACTCCTCCGGCCGCCGTGTCGCCAGCCGCGCGAGGTAGGGCGAGGCGGCGAAGACAGGCGCTAGGGCTGGCCAGGCCGGTTCGATAGCGCTGTGACCAGCCAGACCCTCACGCGCCCGCTCCGCGGCTGCGGCGTCAACAACGGGGCCGCAGGGTTTGAGCAGCGCGCCAAGGTCGGCAACGGGCATGGCGGACGTCTTAGATGACCCCGCCCCTGACTCAACCAAAGTTGTCATGTTGAGCGCCACCGTGCGAGTGTCGGGTCGCTGAGCGGCCTGACTGAGGCCGTCGGCGTCGCGCGCGTCGTTCTTGTTCCTGACCACGTAGAACTTGACGTAGATCGGCGCGATCAGCCGAACCCGGCAGCCAAGCGCCTCCAGCCGCCGGCCCCAGTCGTGGGCGCTCGAACAGGCCGCCATCGCCTCCCTTCCCCGCAAGGGGAGTGCTTGGGCCTATGCGATATCGATCACGATCTTGCCGAAGTGGCCGCCGGCCTGCATCAGGATCAGTGCATCGCCGAGGCGCTCCAGTGGGAAGCGGCGGTCGATCACTGGCTTCAGCTTCGCCGTCTCGATCGCGCGGACCATCTGTTCGACGTGTTGGCGGCTGCCCACGGTGATGCCGTTGATGTGCAGGTTGCCGCCGAACATGGCCGCGACGTTGAGATCCTTCACAAAGCCAGAGAGCACGCCGATCACGGCGATGCTGCCGCCGAGCGTGCACGCGGCGATCGACTGCTGGAACGTGCCCGCGCCGCCGACCTCGATCACATGGTCCACCCCGCGCCCGTCGGTCAGTCGGCGCGCCGCCTTGGCCCAGTCCGGCTCGGCGCGGTAGTTGATGACCTCGTCGGCGCCCATCGCCTTGGCGCGCTCCAGCTTCTCGTCCGACGACGAGGTGACGATCACCCGCGCGCCAGCCAGCTTGGCGAACTGCAGGGCGAAGATCGAGACGCCGCCGGTTCCTTGCACCAGCACGGTCTGGCCAGCCATCAGCCCGCCCTCGACGATCAGCCCGCGCCAGGCGGTGACAGCGGCGCAGGGCAGGGTGGCGGCTTCGGCAGCGTCCCAGCCAGCTGGGGCCAGCGTGACCCCTTCGGCGGTGAGCGTGATCGTCTCGCTTGCGCAGCCATCGAGCACGCCGCCCAGCGCTGGAAGCGCGGAAGGGGTTGGGGGACCGGAGAGCCAGTGAGGAAAGAAGTTGGGCATGACTAGGTCGCCGACCTTCACTCGGCTGACGCCATCGCCCACCGCCTCGATGCGGCCCGCGCCGTCCGAGAGCGGGATCAGCGGCAGGCGGATCGCGGCCGGAGCGGTGATCGTCGCCAGATCGCGATAGTTGAGCGACGCTGCTTCCAGCCGCACCCGCACCTGGCCCGGTCCCGGCGCCGCGGCGTCGACCTCGACCAGCTTCAGGTGATCGAGCCCCGTCCCGCCGTCCATCACCATCGCGCGCATGCCGACGTCTCCTGCCTTGCTTCGTTCCCGGCTACCTGCTGCGGCTGACGCCGGGGCCGTCAAATCGGCGACAGGTGCGGGCCGGGCGTGTATTCGCCCTGGCCATGGACGCCGCTGAAACACCCGCGAAACAGATCGTTCTGGTCGCCGCCGCCGCACTTATTGATGCCGACGGGCGAATTCTCATAGCTAAGAGACCGATTGGTAAATCGCTCGCCGGGCTCTGGGAATTCCCCGGCGGTAAGGTTGAAATCGGGGAAACCCCAGAGGAATGCCTGATCCGCGAGCTTCATGAGGAGCTAGGCATTAAGGTTACTCAAGCCTGCCTGGCGCCCTCCGTCTTTACCAGTCACGGTTACGAATCGTTTCATCTGCTTATGCCACTTTACCTGTGCAGGCGCTGGGAGGGTTTCGTCTCCGCGCTGGAACACGAGGCGATCGCATGGGTAAAGCCCGACAAATTGAGCAGCTACCCGATGCCGCCCGCGGACGCGCCGC
The DNA here is from genome assembly GCA_036494265.1 of Caulobacteraceae bacterium. Taxonomy (GTDB): domain Bacteria; phylum Pseudomonadota; class Alphaproteobacteria; order Caulobacterales; family Caulobacteraceae; genus Acaudatibacter. Next base: position 93,401 of record DASXOP010000008.1, read on the forward strand.
TGGTCGCCTGGCTGCGCGACTTCGTTTGACGCTCCGCCGGCTCGGCGCCGATGAGCGCGGCGCCACCGCGGTCGAGTACGGCCTGATTGTCGCGTGCATCTTCCTGGCGATCATCAGTGGCATCTCGCTGTTCGCGTCGAACGAGAACGCGATGTATCAGCACATCTCGACCTCGATCTCCGGCGCCACGCACTAAAGAGGCCGCGCCGCCTTCGCGAAGCGGCCGCCAGCGTCTAGATTTGGGCGCATGGACGGCGCCTACGCTCTGACACCCGCCGAGACCGCGGCCCTGACCCGCCGCGTCACCGCGCTGTCCGTTGCGACGGCGCTGGTGCTGACCGCGCTGAAAGCCGTGGTGTGGGTCGCCAGCGACTCGGTCTCAATCCTGGCTTCGCTGGCGGACTCGGGCCTCGATCTGCTGGCGGCGCTGCTGACCTTCTTCGCCGTCAGATACGCCGCCGCGCCGCCGGACGCGGAGCACCGCTACGGCCACGGCAAGGCCGAAGCCTTCGCCAGTCTGATGCAGGCCGGGCTGGTGTTCGCCTCCGCCGCCCTGATCGGTCAGGCCGCGATCGAGCACATCCTGCACCCCAAGCCGGTGTCGCAGGAGAGCTGGGCGATCGGGGTGATGGCGGTCTCCACCGTGCTGACCTCGGCGCTGATCGCCGCTCAGTCTTGGGTGCTGCGGCGGGCGAGGTCGGTGGCGGTCACCGGCGATCGCGCCCACTATCTCGCCGATCTCGCCTCCAATGTCGTCGCCCTGGTCGCGATCGGCGCGACGGCGGTCTTCCACGCCGGCGGGTTCGACGCCGCCGGCGGCCTCATCGTGGCGTTGGTGCTGCTCTGGGGCGCGATCAGCGTCTTCCGGCAGTCGTCCAACGAACTCCTCGACCACGAACTGCCAGACAGCGACCGCGCCCATATCGTCCGGCTGATGACCGCGGACCCGCGGCTGATCGACGTGCACCAGCTGCGCACACGCGCTTCCGGCCCGATCATCCATATGCAGATGCACGCCGACCTCGATCCGGCGCTGTCGCTGGAAGTCGCGCACGAGGTGGTGGTGGCGGCCGAGCGGCGCGTGCTGGAAGCGTTCCCGGCGGCCGACATCATCATCCACGCCGATCCGATGGGCAAAGCCGAGCCCCACGGCGGCGCGTTCGCCGAAGCGCCCCTCCCCGCCAAGGCCTGAGTAAACGCAACCTTAACGCCGCAGAGCCCAAGCAGCATCCCGTGGAACGGACCCTGTATCACTTCCCCCTCGACCCGGCCTCGCGGCAGGCCCGCCTGGCGCTGGGCGAGAAGCGGCTGCCGTTCGAGGCGATCACTGTTCGGTTCTGGGAGCAGCCGGCCGACTTCGCCAAACTGAACCCGTCCGGCGTCCCGCCGGTGCTGGTCGAGGTCGAGGGCGGCAAGACCTTGGTGGTCTGCGAGGTTCGGGCGATCCTCGAGCATCTCGACGAGCAGCATCCGCAACCGGAGCTGCTCGGCCGCGATCCGGCCGAACGGGCCGAGACCCGGCGGCTGATGCAATGGTTCGACCGCAAGTTCGACACCGAGGTCGACAGCTACCTGCTGCACGAGAAGCTGGAGAAGCGGCTGGCCAAGATGGGCGCGCCGGACCTGTCCAACATGCGCCACGGCCGCGAGGCGCTGCGCCATCACCTGACCTACATCGAGAAGCTGCTGTCGGTGCGCGACTTCCTCGCCGGCCGGCGCCTCAGCCTGGCCGATTTCGCCGCCGCCGCGCATATCTCGGTGCTGGACTACTTCGGCGACATCCCCTGGCGCGACGTGCCGGCGGCGAAGACCTGGTACATGAAGCTGAAATCGCGCCCCAGCTTTCGCCCGCTACTCGCCGACCGCTGGCCGGGCCTCGCCCCGGCGGCGCACTATGACGACCTCGATTTCTGACGACCCCAAAGCGCTGATCCGCGTGGCGGCCACGGCCGTCGGCTTCGACGCCTGCGGCTTCGCCCGGGTCGACGCGCCGTGGCCGGCGTCGGCGCGTCTGGCCGAGTTCGTAGCCGCCGGCCGGCACGGCACGATGGACTGGATCGAGCGCACGGCGGAGCGGCGGTCTCACCCCCAAGCGATGTGGGCCGAGGCGCGGTCGGCCATCGTGCTCGGTCTGAACTACGGGCCGGACCACGATCCGCTGGAGTCGCTGAAGCAACGCTCGAACGCGGCGATCTCGGTCTACGCCCAGGGCGACGACTATCACGAGCTGATCAAGAAGCGGCTGAAGCGGCTGGCCAGCGATCTCCAGCGTCAGCTCGGCGGCGAGGTAAAGGTGTTCGTCGACACAGCGCCTTTGATGGAGAAGCCGCTGGCCGAGGCGGCCGGGCTGGGTTGGCAAGGCAAGCACACCAACCTGGTGTCGCGTGAGTTCGGCTCGTGGCTCTTTCTCGGCGCCGTCCTGACCACTCTGGAGCTCGCGCCGGACGACCCCTCGGCGGACCACTGCGGCCAGTGCCGCGCCTGCCTCGATATCTGTCCGACAAACGCCTTCCCCGCCCCTTACCAGCTCGACGCGCGTGCTTGCCTCTCCTACCTGACCATCGAGCACGCCGGCCCGATCCCGGAACGATACCGCGCCGCGCTCGGCAACCGTATCTACGGCTGCGACGACTGTCTCACGGTTTGTCCCTGGAACAAGTTCGCCCGAGCGAGCCATGAAGCGGCGCTGCAAGCTCGGCAGGCGCTGCGCCAACCCTCGCTGGCCGACCTCGCCGCGCTGGATGACGCGGCCTTCCGCGCCCTCTTCGCCAAGAGCCCGGTCAAGCGCATCGGCCGCGACCGCTTCGTCCGCAACGTGCTCTACGCGATCGGCAACTCAGGCGAGGCCGAGCTGGTGGCGGTTGCGGCCGCGCGGCTTGAGGATGAGTGCGAGACCGTCCGGGAGGCCGCAGGTTGGGCGCTGACCCGCCTTCAGACTTCCTAACCCTTCCCCCGATTGCGAGGGAAAGCGGCGAGCCGCGCGAAGCGAGCTGCGCCGATGGGGGCTGGCTATATCCCCCATTGTCACGCGCCTTCGGCGACGTGACGTTTCCCCCGCTCGCGGGGGAAAGGTTCGGCTATTTCAGCGCCTCGATCAGGCGGGTCATGAACGCCGCGCCGCGCTCGATCTGGGTGACGTCGACGTATTCGTCCGGCTGGTGAGCCTGGTCGATCGAGCCCGGGCCGCAGAGGACGGTCGGCAGACCGGCGCCTTGAAACTGGCCAGCCTCGGAAGCGAACGAGACCGCCCGCGCCGGCCCGTTGTCGCCGGCGAGGCGGCGCACGAAAGCCTCAGCCGGGCTATCCGTCTCTGGACGAAGCGGCGGCACGTCGGCGAGTTGTGCGATCTCGACCCCGCCCTCCGGAACCCGCGCCTTGATCTCGGTGTCGAGGCGACCGGCGAGGGCGAAGAACGGCGCTAGCTGCGCGGCGGCGTCATCGCCCGGCAGACCGCGCAGGTCGAACTGAAAGGTGCATTCCCGCGCCAGGATGTTGCCCGCGGTGCCCCCCGAGACGGTGCCGATGGTCAGGGTCGGGCCCTTCGGCAGGAAGGTCGAGGCCGGATCCGCGGCGGCCGCGAGGCGGTCGGCGATCTCAGCCAGCAGGCCCATCAGCTTCGCCGCCGCCATCACCGCCGAGACGCCGAGGTCGGTGCGGGCCGAGTGGGATTCGCGGCCGCTCACCGTGACCCGCCAGACCTTGATCCCCTTGTGGCCGGAGAC
>DASXOP010000009.1:0-3500 GCA_036494265.1 Caulobacteraceae bacterium
ACCGTGCCCGGCCGCGCGTTCTCCGGAAAGTGGACGAGGGTGATCAGCAGGCCTGCCACGAAGGCGCCCACCCCCCCGCCCGCCTTACCCACCAGGCCGTACGCCGCGAACAGCACACCTTCGGAACGCTTGCCTGTCTTGACCGCTACATCCTCCGAGGCATCCGAGAGCATCGAGTTCAGCACGATATGGCACCCGACCGCGAACCCGACTCCAAGGAAGAAGTCGAGGATCAGGATGGCGAGCACGATCGGCGAGCCGTTGGCAGGGACGAGGCCGAGCAACCTGGCGCTCATCGGGATGATCGCCGTGATCAGCCAGGCGCCGTAGAACCCAAGCACCGTTTCGCGCTTGCCGTACCGCTGAGAGAGACGCGGGGCCGCCCACAGCGACAGGAACGACGAAAGCGGCCCCAGCGTCAGGATCACCGAGATCGACTGCGGCGTGAGGCCCCAGAAGTGGATGTAGAGGTAGACCGACAGTCCCGCCGTCACGCCGCCCGCAACATTGATCAATAGGTTGGTGGCCATCAGGATCGCCAGGCCCCGATGGCTCAGCGTGCGGCGCAGCTCCTGGAACGTCTCGCCGAGAGTGGTGCGACCGGCAGCCGGCACGTGCAGGTAGCGGATGCGGCTGTGGGTGGCGATTGTCGAGATCAGGATCGAGGCCAGAATCACCAGGGCGGCGAACACGCCGAAATCGGCGTAGCGCTGGCGGTTGAGCACGCCCAGAGGGTTGGTGGCGTCCTGGCGCAGGAACACCTGGTAAAGCGCGGCGCTGACCAGCGCCTGGCCGACCACCAGGAACAGGAAGCGCCAAGCCAGCAGACGAGTGCGCTCGTCGTAGTCTGGCGCCAACTCCGGCGCCAGCGCCAACGACGGGATCTCGAAGAACGAGGAAGCGATGCGCACGAACAGTAGCATCCCGACCATGAAGGCGAAGAGGCCGACCGGTTTGAGGCCGGCGGGCGCGTGCCACATCAGGAAGAAGCCGAGCGCGGCGGGGACCGCCGAAGCGTACATCAACGTGTGGCGCCGCCCCAGCGGTGAGCGCAGGTTGTCGGACCAACGCCCGACCAGCGGGTCGATCGCGGCGTCCGCAAGGATCGAGATCATCAGGGCCGTGCCGACCCAGACTGCCGGCAGGCCAATCACCTGGTTGAAGTAGAGCTGCAGCACCGCCGCCGAGAGCGTCATGCCGCCGATGCCAAACGCCAGGGCGCCGACGCCATACCCCAGACGCACGCCGAGCCCGGCCGGCGGCGGTGCGATCGCGTCGGCCATCAGACCGCGCCGGCCAGCTTCAATTCGGCCAGGGTCTCGGCCCAGGTGGCTCTCAGCCACTGCGCGCAGGCGACGCTGTGCTCGAAGATCGAGTACTTCGCCGCGCCACCGTAGTCCGGGAACGGGATGAACTCAGTCGAGATGGTGGAGAGCTGGCTGGCCGGATCGCTGGCGTGATGTCGCATCAGGCTGCGGACGACCGCCTTCCATGGCGCCAGCCGGGCCTCATCCCAGTCGGAGTGCCACTCTCCGGGCTTTGGCTGGATGAACGGGTACTGGATGCCGCGTCCGGGCTTACCGTCGGCGCCCCTCATCCAGATGTTCGACGGCCCGTTGGTGATGGCGGCGCGGGCGTGGGCGTGGCGGACGTAACCGGCGTCGATCCACTGCTGGCAGACGTTCCCGGGTTTGAACGGGTCGAGTTCCAGGCGGCCGGCGCCGATATCGGCGCGCATGCCCTGGACTTCCTGGCTCTCGGGGTTGTCGATCTTGAAGATCACATGGCTGTGGTCGAGCGTCATGTTGAACTTCACGCCACGGCGCTCGACTGCCTCGGCGACCCGCGCCACGCGGCCGAAGTGCTCCGACCACATGTTCACGTGGACCTCGAAGCATGGGGTCACCCCGGTCTGGTCTCCCACCTCGGCCGCGCGTAGATAAGCCTCCGCCACCCGTTCGTCAGCGACTGGCCGTCGGTGAATGTCATGCGAGAAGATCTGCACGTTGTGGACGCGGGTCCCGAATTCCGCGCCGACCCGAAGGTGCCACTCAAGCAGCGGCTCGTCGCGACCCAGGACATAGTAGAAACCGCCTGCGGTCAGCGGCAGTCCGTGTTTCTCCGCGGCCTGCCGGTAGACGTGCAAGTCCTGAACCGGCGGAGTTTTGTCGTAGTAGTCGAAGACGCCAGCGTCCTTGACCATGCGAAAACGAGTGTCGACGTCGAACTCGTTCGGGTCGGTATGCATGACGCCAGCTTCGGCGATGCCGATCAGCAGCTCCTTGGCAGCCATCCCCCCTCCAGTCTGGTCATCGTCACCGCAGGAGGGCTGATTTTGTTGACCCGATTTCCTCCAGCTGACGGTCAATAGCGCGGGCGACCATCGCCAAGTGCGCGCGCATCGCCGCCGCGGCGAACTCCGCGTCACCGGATGCAATCGAGTCGACCAGCCGCCGATGTTCGGCGTAGGTCGCCTCTGCACGGCCGGCTTCCGGCAGGCCGAGCCGGCGTGGCCGGTCGAGCGGCGCGCGCGCCGCGTCGAGTAGCCTCATCGCCCGCGGCGCCTGCAGAGCGGAGAAGATCGCCGCGTGCAGCGCCTCGTCCAGGTCGTAGAACACCGCCAAGTCGTTGACCTCAAGAGCCGCGGCCTGTTGGGACAGATTGTCCTCCAGCCGCGCTAGCAGCGATGCGTCGGCGATCTGCGTGACGCGTCGGATCGCCTCGACCTCGAGGGCGATGCGAATGAGCAAGCTCTCGCGCACATCCTCGGCGCGGATCGGCGCAACAAAACTGCCGTGCTGCGGGAACACGTCCACCAGCGCCTCGTCGGCGAGCCGAGCGATCGCTTCGCTGACCGGGGCGCGGGAGACCCCCATCTCAAGCGCTATCTCTTCTTTGCGCAGCGGCGCGCCCGGCGGGAGCGTCAGCTCGCGGATGCGCCGCCGCAATTCATCATAGACCCGCTCGGCTTTGGACTGGTCCTGAACTGCAGACGATAGCTCGCTCATGGGCCTCACTGTCGCGTCGGGCCAGGACTCTGTGAGTGGTCGGGGACCGCGTGATCCGCAATCTGCCACCGATGCCAACTCCTTCACAATTGCCGCTCACGCCCGGACGGTCGAATCTGACCCACCACCAACTCATTGGAATATTAGTGGGGGGAAAAGGTCAAGAAATACCCTGGATTTGGCTTGTGAAGCGCGAAGGTAACATGCCAGACTGAACCTAGGTCACCGCTAACAAGCGTACAAAGACCAAGGGGGAACATAATGGGCACGAGCATTTCGCACCTGCGTTGCGTCTCGGTGCTTGCGCTGTCGGGCGCCGCGGTCTTCGCGACGGCTACCGCCCATGCAGCGACCGCCGACAGCAGTCGCAGCGATACGTCGGCGGTCTCGGAGTTGGTCGTCACAGCCGAACGTCGGGTCGAGAACCTGCAGACCGCGCCGATCTCCGCGACCGTGCTCGACGAAAAGACACTGGAAGCCAAGGGCGTGACC
>DASXOP010000010.1:0-25096 GCA_036494265.1 Caulobacteraceae bacterium
GCGGATGGTCGAGAGCCGGTGGGCGATGACGATCGTGGTCCGACCCGCCATCAGCTCCTCGGTCGCCGCCTGCACCTGCACCTCGGTCTCGACGTCCAAGGACGAGGTCGCCTCGTCCAGCACCAGGATCGGCGCATCGGCCAGGAACGCCCGGGCAATGGCGACCCGTTGCCGCTCGCCGCCAGAGAGCTTCACGCCCCGCTCGCCGACCAGGGTGTCGTAGCCCTTGGGCAGCGCGGCGATGAAGTCGTGCGCCCGCGCCCGCTTCGCCGCCAGCGCCACCTCGTCCTCGGTCGCACCTGGCCGGGCGTAGCCGATGTTCTCGGCGATCGAGCGGTGGAACAGCGCCGGGTCCTGCGGCACTACCGCGATCGCCCGGCGCAAGTCCACCTGCCGGACCACCGCGATGTCCTGGCCATCGATCAGGACCCGTCCGCCCTGCACGTCGTAGAGCCGCTGCAGCAGCTTCACGAAGGTCGACTTGCCGGACCCCGTCGGCCCAACCAGAGCGATCCGTTCGCCCGGCCGAATGGTCAAGCTGAAGTCCGAGTAGATTGGCCGTTCGGCTGACTTGTACCGGAAGGTGACCCGATCGAGTTCGATCTTGCCCACGTCAGGCAAGAACGGCCGGGCGTCCACGGCATCGACCACCTCTGGCTTCATCGAGGCGAAGCGAGCGACGTCCTCCACGTCCGCGAGGCCCCGCTGCAGCATGCGGATGTTGTCGCCCATGTTGCGCAAGTAGCCGCTCATGATCAGGAAGGTGGTGATCACGAACGCGACGTCGCCGGCCTTGGCGCGGCCCTGCAGCCAGCTCATCACCACCAGGGCGGTGAGGCCCGCCTGCAGCGCGGCCAGCAGCAGGTTCTGGCACAGCCACACGGTCATGTAGCGGTTCCAGGTGGTCAGCGTGGCCTTGCGCCAGTCGCGGGTGACGAGCCCGATCCGCGCTTCCTCGCGCGCCTCGGCCCCGAAGCCTTTCACGGTCGGGTTGGACGAGATCGCGTCGGCGAGCGCCCCGCCGATGCGCGAATCCATCGCCACCGAGCGGCGGTTGGCCGCCTGCACATAGAGGTTGGAGAAGGCGACCGTCGCGCCGATGTAGATCACGACCATCATGAGCGAGAACGCGCCGATCAGCGGCAGGCGGAGCATCAGCGACACCGAGAGCGCGAAGAGCACGATCAGCGCCGGACCGACCCACATGATCACCGAGTCGGAGACGACGTCGTAGCCCCACATCGCCCGCGACAGCCGCCGCACGGTGGCGCCGGCGAAGGTGTCGCCATGCCAGTTTGACGAGAAGCTCTGCACGCGGCGGAAGCCCTCGTTGGTCATCTCCTCCATGTTGTGTGCGGCCATCGGGTTCCAGAAGAAGCGGAAGCCGAGATTGCGCACCAGCGAGGCGGCCAGATAGACGCCGACCAGGACGGCCCACGCCGGCCAGATCACGTCAGCCCGGATCGGCCCGCTCGCGGCGATATTGATCAGGTTCTGGGTCGCGCGCGGCGTCCAGGTCTCGAACCCGATCGCGGTGAGCGACGTGGCGATGGTGCCGCCGACCATCCAGCGCCGCCGCGCCCAGAACCCGGCAATGAAGCCCAGCACCTGCACGTTGCTGAGCACCCGCTCGCGCCCGATCTCGTCATCGTCATATTGGTCCATCTGCGGCGCATGTTGAGCCGCTGTCGCCTCGTCGATCGTCCGGGGACGGATCGATGCTTCGTCTTCGTCGCGCGCCAGGGTCATGGCGATGCCTTCGGAGTTTTGCGGTCAAACTCTCGCATCGCCGGAGGCAGAATACCGGCGGGAGCGTTCGGGACGCATTGAGGGGGAGACACGGGAGAGAAGTCCTTCGGTCGGGGCGGAGCGCCGAGGGAAGTGACCTCTTAGGTCAGAACCGGTCGGCGGGGCGGGCGGCGGCTGGCGCCTTGCGCAGCCTGGGGAGGGCGATCAAGCGAACGAATTTCATGCTGGCGACCCTCCTTTCCGAGCTGAAGTTGTGACCGATGCGGCTTTGTTAGGCGCGTCGGCGCGGAAGCGTCAAGGGCGAGTGATTTCACCGCAACACATCCTGCTTTAGGCTGGCGCCATGAGCACAGTCCTGCCCGACGCCGCACCGACCAACTGGGTCGACCGGCTGGCGCCCAAGGGCCTGCGCCCCTGGCTGAAACTCGGCCGCTTCGACCGCCCGACAGGCATCTGGCTGCTGATGCTGCCGGGCTGGCAAGGGATCGCCTTGGCGGACGCCCTCGATCATCGCCCGCCGGATCTGCGCCTGCTGCTCCTGTTCTTCCTCGGCGCGGTGCTGATGCGTTCGGCGGGCTGCGCCTACAACGACATCGTCGACCGCGACATCGACGCCAAGGTGGCGCGAACCGCCGGCAGGCCGGTGGCGTCCGGGCAGATCAGCGTCAGGGCGGCGTGGGCCTGCGTGATCGTGTGCTCCCTCGCGAGCCTGCTAATCCTGCTGAGCTTGAATCTGGTCAGCATCGCCCTCGGGGTGGCCTCGCTGGCCCTTGTCGCCGCCTATCCGTTCATGAAGCGGATAACCTGGTGGCCGCAGGCCTGGCTTGGCCTGACCTTCAACTGGGGCATCCTGCTGGGGTTCACGGCGGTGGCGGGCGGCGCCGTCGACGAGGTCTTCGTGGATTTCCGCAAGTTCAAGGTCGAGTTCGGAGGTGATCTGGACTTGGCGCCAGCCCTCCTCCTGTACCTCAGCGCAGTCTTCTGGACCCTCGGCTACGACACCATCTACGCCGTGCAGGACATCGAGGACGACGCGCTTGCCGGCGTGAAATCCTCCGCCCGCAGGCTCGGCTCGGCCGCCCCCCGCGCGGTCGCCGGTTTCTACCTCGCCGCCATCGCGCTGGCCGGCGTCTCAGCGTGGATGGCGAACCTCAGCTGGCCGTTTTGGCTGATCGCGCCCGTGTGGGCCGCCTTGCTACTGCGGCAGCCGCTGCGTCTGAAACTGGACGACCCGGCGGGCGCGCTAGCGCTGTTCCAGACCAACGCGTTCTCCGCCTTCGTGCTCTTCGCAGTGATCGCCGCGGGGGCTTTGCGGCTGAACTTCTCTCACCTTTGACGCCGCGTGACGCTTCCAGGCCGCCGCGTGCGGCGCTAAACGCCTCGCAACGCTCAAGTTCACCGGCAAAGGGCCGCAACGACCATGAAACTCGACTCCTCCGTCTCCGCCATCGTCACCGGCGGCGCGTCCGGCCTGGGCGCCGCGACCGTGCGCCGGCTCGCTGAAAAGGGCGTCAAGATCGCCGTCTTCGATCTCGAGCATCAGAAGGACAAGGCCGAGGCGTTGTTCAAGGAAATCGGCGGCGGCGTTTTCTGCCCATGCAACGTCACCTCCGAGGAGGAAGTCGACGCCGCCTTCGCCAAGGCCCGCGCCGCCAACGGCCAGGAGCGGGTCCTGGTCAACTGCGCCGGCACCGGCAACGCCGCGCGCACCGCCAGCCGCGACCGCGAGACCCGCGAGATCAAATCGTTCCCGACCGACCGCTTCAACCTGATCATCCAGATCAACCTCGTTGGCACCTTCCGCTGCATCGCCAAGAGCGCGGCCGGGATGATGAGCCTGGAGCCACAGGAAGACGGCGACCGCGGCGCGATCGTCAACACCGCCTCGGTCGCGGCCGAGGACGGCCAGATCGGCCAGGCGGCCTACACCGCCTCGAAAGCCGGTGTCGTCGGCCTGACGCTGGTGGTCGCGCGCGACCTCAGCCAGGAAAACATCCGCTGCAACACCATCCTGCCCGGCATCTTCGACACCCCGCTGCTGGCCGGCGCGCCGCAGCAGGTGCGCGACGCCCTGGGCGCCCAGGTGCCCTATCCGAAGCGCCTCGGCATGCCGCAGGAGTACGCCTCGCTGGCCATGGAAATGATTCAGAACGGCTACTTCAACGGCGAAGACGTCCGCCTCGACGGCGCCATCCGCATGGCTCCGCGCTAAGAACCTCCCTTCCCCCTTGCGGGGAAGGGCCGGGGATGGGGTGTCGGCTCGATGCTGCGCGACTGGCTAACTCCCCTATCCCTGAAATCCAGCTGACACCCCCACCCTTAACCCCTTCCCGCAGGGGGGCGGGGACTGGCTGTGGACACCAGCGCGGGCGAGCGCGTAATCCGCATGGCATGTCCGCCCCGCTGAACATCCTCTTCATCACCGCCGACCAGTGGCGGGGCGACTGTCTGTCGGCGGTCGGGCATCCGGTGCAGACGCCCAACCTCGACCGGCTGGCCTCGCAAGGGGTGCTGTTCGAGCGGCACTTCGCCAACGCCGCGCCGTGTGGGCCGAGCCGAACCTCGCTGCACACCGGGCTTTATCTGCAGAACCACCGCTCGGGGACCAACGGCACCCCGCTCGACGCGCGTCACACCAACTGGGCGCTGGAGGCGGCCAAGCTCGGCTACGACCCCGTGCTCTTCGGCTACACCGACACCAGCCGCGACCCGCGCGGCGAGCCGGACGACAGTCCGTGGCTGCGCACCTACGAAGGGCCGCTGCCGGGGATCCGGCCCATCGTGCATCTCGACGGCGATCCCATACCCTGGACCGACTGGCTGACGGCGCAGGGTTACGAGACGCCGGCTTCGCCGCGCGACGCTTACGGCTGGCGTGCGCCAGGTCCTGACTACGAGGACGGCGCGCCGGCCCCGCGACCGCTCGCCTTCCCCGCCGAGGTCGACGATGTCGCCTTCCTCACCGGCCAGCTGATCGACTACCTGCACGGCGCGAGCGGGCCGTTCGTCGCCCACCTGTCGCTGCTGCGGCCGCACCCGCCATTCGTGGCCCCTGAGCCTTACAACGCGCTCTACGACCCGGCCGCCGTGCCGGGGTTCCGCCGCGCGGAGACCGCTGATGACGAAGGCCGCCAGCATCCTTGGCTCGCCTGGCGGCTCAGTCAGCGCGGTTTCCGCGCCACCGACCGCGAGGCGCGGCTGCGCCGGTTGAAGGCGGTCTATTTCGGCCTGATCAGCCGGGTCGATGCCGAGATCGGCCGGCTGATGGCGTTCCTGGACGAGGGCGGCCTCGCCGCCAACACGCTGGTGATCTTCACCTCCGACCACGGCGAGGAACTCGGTGACCACTGGCTGATCGGCAAGGGCGGCTATTTCGACGGCTCGTTCCACATCCCGCTGATCGTTCGCGATCCCAGAGCGGGCGCGGCGCGGGGCCAGCGGGTCAGCCGCTTCACCGAGAACGTCGACATCATGCCGACGATGCTGGAGGCGATCGGCGCGCCGGTCCCTCGGCAGTGCGATGGCCGCAGCCTGGAGCCGTTCCTGGCCGGCCAGACGCCGCGGACCTGGCGCGAGGAGGCGCATTGGGAGTTCGACTTTCGCGATCCCGTCGAGGGCAAGACTGAGGCGGCGCTGGGCCTGACGCCGGACCAGTGCGCGCTGAACGTGCTGCGCGGCGAGCACTACAAGTACGTCCACTTCACGCGGTTGCCGCCGCTGTTCTTCGACCTGCAGACCGACCCCGGTGAGACCACCAACCTCGCCGACGACCCGGCCTATGCGCCGGTCGTGCTGCGCTTTGCCCAGAAGCTGCTGTCCTGGCGGATGAACCACGACGAGCGGGCGCTGACCGAGATGGTGCTGACGGACGACGGACCGCTGGTGCGAGCCGGTCCGAGATACTGACCGCCGCCCTACTCCGTCAGCGCCCCCCCGGCCGTGCTCGCCTGGCCGCCGCGCGGCCGACGATCTCCGACACCAGCACCGCCCCCACCGCCAGCGCGGTCGAGACGCCGCAGAGCGCCAGGGCCTGGCTCTCGCCGCCGGGCGACTGGGTGGCTTCGTAGATTGCCGTCGGCAGGGTGCGCGTCTCGCCAGGGATGGCGCCGACGAAGGTAATCGTCGCGCCGAATTCGCCCAGCGCCTTGGCGAAGCCGAGCACGACCCCCGCCGCCACGCCAGGCGCCGCCAGCGGCAGGATCAGGCGGAAGAAGCGCACCAGCGCCGGCGCGCCGAGGGTCAGCGCGGCTTCGCCTACCTCCGGCTCGATCGCTTCCATCGCCAGCCGCATCGGCCGCACCATCAGCGGGAAGGCCATCACCGCCGCCGCCAGCGCCGCGCCGGTCCAGCGGAACGCGAGCACGATGCCGGCGTGGGCCAGCAAACCGCCGATCGGGCCGGCGTGGCCGAACAGGACCAGCAGACCGTAGCCGGTCGCCACCGGTGGCAGCACCAGCGGCAAGGTCACCGCCGCCTCCAGCGCCACCCGCGCCACCAGGCGAGCTCGCGACAGGGCGTAGGCGGCCAAAATCGCCAGTGGCAGTTCGACGATCACGGCGGTCGTCGCGACGCGCAGCGACAGCGCGATGGCGTCGAGGTCATCGACGCCTAGCAGGCTCACGCGTCGGGCGCCGGGGCGAGCATGTGGTGGACGGCGTGTGCGCCCAGGTTCAGCGCCAAGTCGGTCAGCGCTCCCCGACCAGCGACGACGGCCGTCTGACGTCCCTCGCGTGACTCCTGGGTGAGGAAGGCGACATCGGTGTCCGCAAGCGACCGGCGCGGCGCATCCCGCCGCGCCAGCACGGCGATGTCGCCCGCGACGCCCGGCCCCAGCACCAGGGTGTCGGCCTCGGCCAGGGCGCGGGCGGCGCGCAGCGACAGCAGGTCGCGCGCGGCCGGCGTCTCGATCAGCCAGACCACGCCGTAGGTCGCATGCGCCGAGCCGAGCGCCGCGCGCATCTCACGCTCCGCCAGCTCCAGATCGCCGTCATCGGCCGCCGCACCGACCGCGCCGCTTATCATACCGCGCAGGAAAGCGCGGCGTTGGGCGAGGTCGGGCAGGGCGGCGCGGGTTTCGTCGCGCAGCTTGCCGAACAGGCCCACCAGCCGCCCCAGTCCGGCCGGCAACCTGGCTTCCAGCTCGGCCCGCACCAGCGCCGCGACGATGGGCGCCGCGCCCGCCGTGCCGATCGCCGCCACCACCTGGCCACGGTCGATGATCGCCGGGGTGTGGAAGTCGGAAAGCTCTGGATGGTCGACGACATTGGTCGGCACGCCGGCGCTCTTGGCCGCGCGCGCCGCGGCCTCACAGAACCCGAGGTCCGCGCTCGCCACGAACGCCAGCGCCGCGCCGGCGTAGGCCTCAGCCGAGAGCGCCGCCGCGCCGCCAAACCGTTCGATCGAAGCCGGCGAGCCGGCCAGCAGCCGCGCCTTGGCCTCGGCGCCCTCACCTTCGCCAGCGATCACTACCCGCTGGCCAGCAAGCGGAAAGAAGGCGGGGAAAGCGTCCATCGGCGCTCACTTCGCCGATTTCAGGTAGTCGATGATCGCCTGTCGGTCGGCCGGATCAGGGGCGCCGCCGAACATCACCGTGCCGGGCGCGAACGCCTTCGGGTCGGCGAGGAAGCTGCCCAAAGTCGCCTCGTCCCAGGTCCCGCCGGACTTGGCCTTCAGCGCGTCGCTGTACTGAAAGTCCGCCAGGCTGGCGATCTTGCGGCCGACCACACCCTTCAGCGACGGCGCGGTCTGGCTGGGACCCTCAAGCGTGTGGCAGTCGCCGCACTTATCGATGAAAACCGCCTGGCCGGTGGCGGCGAAGGCTGGCGCAGCGGCGAGGGCGAGAACGGCGGCGAGGACGACGCGCATGGGCGGCTCCAGTGATGGCGCCGAGCGATACCGCGCCGGGACTACAGGCTCAATGATCGCAGCGTGTGTGGGGACTACGGATCGATCAACCGCGGCAGGTCGCGAGCTCCATGCACGACCCGAACGATCAGCACGTGGTCGTCCCCCACCTGGTAGAAGATCAGATAGGGTGGCATCGGCCAGTACCTCATATTTTCGGCGAGATCGGGCCGCGCCTGTCCGAGCTCTGGAAAGTCGCCCAGTCGATCTTCGGCCGTCACGAGGCGCTCCAGCACGCGATCGGCGGCGTCTGGATTGTCGGACGCGATATGCATCCAGATTTCTTCGAGATCGGCCTCAGCTTGACGCGTGCGCCGGACTCTCAGCGTCACGTCTCAGGTCGCGATGTCGCCAGCCGTCGCCTGCCGACCGCGCCGATTTCGGCTGCGGAGCGGCGATGTTCGGCGACGCCGCTCGCCAAGCCTTCGTCCCATAATCGGGCGATGCGAGTGCGCGCCTCTCGGTCCTCACTCCAATCGCGCAGGGCATCGCGCACGACCTCGCTCGCTGAGGCGTAGTCGCCACTGCGGACGGCGTCTCGGACCTTGCCCGCCAGATCCGCGGTCAGCGCAATCGACACTTTCTCGATCCGGCTCATGGTGGGAATAATTACTACCGACTGTCGATCTTGTCGATGTCGCCTGGCGAGTCGATGTCCACGTGGATACCGGCGTCGCCGGCATCGATGACGGCCAAGCGATCTCCCAGCGTCCTCAAGATGTCACGCGCGCCTCGATCTCCGCTCAGGTTCAAGAGGTCGAGGAAGAGTTCGCGCGAGAACAGCACTGGGTGGCCGCGCTGCCCTTCGAACATCGGTGCGGCCGCTGCGGCGCCGCCGGCGAGCGCGTCGGCCAGTTTGGGCAGAATCGCGGGCGGGATCAGCGGCATGTCGCCCAGGAAGACGAACGCGCCGACCGTATCGTCCGGCAGCGCCGCGATGCCCGCGAGCAACGTGTGGCCCATGCCGTCGGCGTGGTCCGCGCAGTCGGTCAATCTCAGCCGATCGGCAACCCCTGTGCGTTCGGCGAAGGCCCGCGCGGCCGCTTCGACCTTGGCGTCGGCGCCGGTCACGACGGTTACAGTGCGAACCGGGGCGGCGAACGCGGCAGCGAGTGCGCCGTCGATCAGCGCGCCGCCGCGCCATGGGGCGGTCAGCTTGCCGCCGCCGAAGCGCGAGCCGGACCCGCCCGCGAGCACCACCGCCTCGAAACGCGTCTCCATCGACCCTCCCGCCGCGCCTTGAGCGCGCCCTCGCGCCGCGCCCCCTGTCGCCGGCCCGGCTTACTTTCTATGTTACGCCGGTCATGACGCTTTACGACACAGCGCCGCCGCAAGGGCGGATCGATGCGCCCACGCCGTCGCTGGTCGACGGTTTCGGCCGTGCGGTGAGCTATCTGCGGGTCTCGGTCACCGATCGCTGCGACCTGCGCTGCGTCTACTGCATGTCCGAGCGGATGACCTTTCTGCCCAAGGCCGAAGTGCTGACCTTGGACGAGATCGACCGCATCGCCTCGGCCTTCGTCTCGCTGGGCGCGCGCAAGCTGCGGCTGACCGGCGGCGAGCCGCTCGTGCGCAAAGGCGTGCTGGGGCTGATCAAGCGCCTCGCGCGGCATCTCGATACCGGGGCGCTCGAAGAACTGACCCTGACCACCAACGGCACCCGCCTCGCCGAGTTCGCGGATGACCTGGCGAAGCTGGGCCTGCGTCGGATCAATGTCTCACTCGACACCCTGGACCCGGCGCTGTTCGCCAAACTCACCCGAGGCGGCAAGCTGGACCAGGTGCTGGCCGGCATCGAGGCGGCGCGCGTCGCCGGCCTCGCGGTCAAGATCAACACCGTCGCCCTCGCCCACGACAACGCCGCCGAGATCCCGGCGCTGATCCAGTGGGCGCACGGGTTGGGCATGGCCCTCACGCTCATCGAGACGATGCCGATGGGCGAGGTCGAGGCTGATCGCACCGACCAGTTCCTGTCGCTGGACGCCGTGCGCCGCAATCTGGAAGGCTTCTGGACCTTGCGCGACCTGCCCCTATCGACAGGCGGTCCTGCCCGCTACGTCCAGGTGGCCGAGACGGGCGGCCGGCTCGGCTTCATCACCCCGCTCAGCCATAATTTCTGCGAGGCCTGCAACCGGGTGCGGCTGACCTGCACCGGCACGCTGCACACCTGCCTCGGCCGCGAGGACGCCGCCGACCTGCGCGCCGTGATCCGGTCAGGGGCGGGCGATGCGGACCTGGTCGCGGCGATCCGCCTGGCCGTCGAGGCCAAGCCGCAGGGGCACGACTTCCACATCGGCCCCGGCCTCAGGCCCGCCGTGGCCCGGCACATGTCGACCACAGGCGGCTGATGCGGGTGCTGCTCTTCGGCCGCCTCGCCGATCTCGCCGGCTGGCGCGAGCGCTCGTTCGACCCGCCGCCCGCCAACCTCGCTGGGCTGAGGGCCGTGATCGCGGCCGCTGACTCAGCGCTCGGCGCCGCCCTGGCGGGACCGGGCGTGCGCGCGGCGGTCGACAAGGCCATCGTCCGCGGCGACGTTGCGCTGGGCGCGGACTCTGAAGTCGCCTTCTTGCCTCCGATGAGTGGCGGATGATCTGGCTGACCCTGCAACCGTTCGATCCGGGCGCGCAGCTCGGCGCGTTCTGCTCGGGCCGAACCGAGAGCGGGGCAGTCGCCAGCTTCGTCGGCATCGCCCGCGGCGATCAGGGCCAGGCGACCGCGCTGGAGCTGGAGGCCTATCCCGGTTTCACCGAGGCCGAGATCGGCAAGATCGTCGAGGCGGCGGTGTCGCGCTTCGCCCTGCACGACGCCCTTGTGATCCACCGCCACGGCAAGATCGCACCCGGCGAGCCGATCGTGATGGTCGCTACCGCTGCGGCGCACCGGCGCGAGGCGTTCGAGGCCTGCGACTGTCTGATGGACTATCTGAAAAGCCGGGCGCCGTTCTGGAAGAAGGAGCACGGCCCCGCCGGCGCCCGCTGGGTCGAACCCTCGCAGCGGGACTTGGACGACATCGCGCGCTGGGACTAAAGCTCCGCTGACACACCCAAGGAGCCACGCGCCCATGACCACGACGCTGCAGCCGGGCGGCAAGTTCGACGAGGCGTTGACGCTCACCCCCGTCCGTATCGCCGTGCTGACCATCTCCGACACCCGCGACGAGGAGAGCGACACCTCCGGCCACGTGCTGGTCGAGCGCCTCACCGGCGCCGGCCACCAGCTCGCCGGCAAAGCGATCGTCCGCGACGACATCGGTGAGATCCGCGCCCAGGTGAAAGCTTGGACCGGGTCCGGCGAGGTCGACGTGATCCTCACCACCGGTGGCACCGGCATCACCGGCCGCGATGTCACCCCCGAGGCGATCGAGCCGCTGTTCGACAAGCGGATCGAGGGGTTTTCGGTGATCTTTCACCTGATCAGCTACCAGACCGTCGGGCTCTCGACCTTGCAGTCGCGGGCGCTGGCCGGGCTGATCGACGGTGTCTTCGTATTCTGCTTGCCGGGCTCGAACGGGGCGGTGCGCGATGGCTGGGACCGGGTGATCGCGCCGCAGCTGGATAGCCGCCACAAGCCCTGCAACATGGTCGAGCTGATGCCCCGGCTGCTGGAGCGATGAGCTAAGCCACGAAGAACGTAGCTGAATCCGGCTGGGCAGGACTATGAAAGGACGCAAGTGAGTCGCAGGGACGACGCGATGACCTACCTCACCCACCTCGACGCCGACGGGCGGGCGCGGATGGTCGATGTCAGCGGCAAGCCCGAAACGGCGCGCGAGGCGGTCGCCGCCGGCCTGGTGCGGATGACGCCGAAAACGCGCGACCTGGCGCTCTCCGGCGGCGCACGGAAGGGCGATGTGATCGCCGCCGCCGAGATCGCCGGCGTCATGGCCGCCAAGAAGACCTCCGGCCTGATCCCGCTTTGCCACCCGCTTTCGCTCTCCAACGCCGAGGTGCGGATCGCCGCCTGCGACGACGGCCTCGAAGTCACCGCCAAGGTGGCGACGACCGGGCCGACGGGCGTGGAGATGGAGGCGCTGACCGCGGTCTCGATCGCCTGCCTGACGCTCTACGACATGCTGAAGGCGGTCGAGCGCGGCATCGTCATCGACCAGGTGCGGCTGATGGAAAAGACGGGCGGGGCTGCCGGCGACTGGCGCAGGCCGTGAGCCTGCCCTCGGTCGAGGAGGCCGGCACGGCGATCCTGGCCTGGGTCGAGAGGCTGCCGACCGAGACCGTTGCCCTCGCCGAGGCCGTCGGCCGCACCCTCGCCGAGGACATTCGCGCGATCCGCGACCAGCCGCCCTACCCGGCCTCGGCGATGGACGGCTGGGCGGTGGCCGCCGCGGACGCGCCAGGCCGGCTCCGAGTGGCCGGGGAGAGCGCCGCCGGGTCGCCGTTCGCTCATCCGATGGCGCGGGGCGAGGCTGTGCGCATCTTCACCGGCGCAGCTGTGCCCATCGGCGCCGACACGGTGGTGATCCAGGAGGTCGCCACGCGCGACGTCGACCGGGTCGAGGTTCCGGCGACCCCGCGCGGCCAATATGTCCGACCTGCCGGATGCGACTTCCACGGCGGCGACCTGCTGCTGACGCCGGGCATGCGCCTCGACCCCTGGCGCCTGTCGCTGGCCGCCGCCGGCGGACGCGGCGAGCTGCTCGTCTCCCGTCGCCCACGGGTCAGCTTTCTTTCCACCGGCGAAGAGATCATCGACCCTGGCGCCGCCCCCGGCCCCTACCAGATCTTCGACGCCGGCACCGTCGCTCTGGTCGCGCTTGCCGCCGGCTGGGGCGGCGCGGCGACGCGACTCAGGCCCGTCGGTGACGACATCGACGCCACCGTCCAGGCGGTGCGCGAGGCCGATTGCGATCTGATCGTCACGGTTGGCGGCGCCTCGGTGGGCGACCACGACCTGGTCAAGCCGGCGCTGGCCCAGCTTGGCCTCGAGCTGGCGGTGGAGAACATCAACGTGCGCCCCGGCAAGCCGACCTGGTTTGGCCGCCTCGCCGACGGGCGACGTGTGCTCGGCCTGCCGGGCAACCCGTCGTCCGCCCTGGTCTGCGCCGAGCTCTTCCTGAAGCCGCTGATGCTGGCGATGCAGGGCGCCGACCCAATGCTGCCCCTCGTTCAGGCCAAAGCCGCCGCGCCCTTCCCCGCCAACGGGTCCCGCGAACACTGGATGCGCGCCCGGCTCACCACCGGCGACGATGGGACGCTAAAGGCTGAGGCGTTCGCCGATCAGGACTCGTCGTTGGTCTCGGTGTTCGCCAGCGCCGACGCCCTGGTGCGACGCCCCGCCGGCGCCCCGGCTCTGGAGACAGGCGGGCTAGTCGAGGCGCTGCTGCTCGGTCGGGCGTAACGCAACGAGACGATCTCACCGATCACCGAGATTGCCACTTCCCAGGGCGCTTTGCCGCCGATCGAGAGCCCGATCGGGGTTCTGAGCCGCGCGATGTCGGCCTCGGCGACGCCAGCGGCCCGCAGCCAGCTCAGCCGATCCCCGGCCCGCCGCCGCGCGCCCAGCGCGCCGACGTAGAACGCCTGCGATGGGAGGGCGACCGTCAGCGCCGCGTGGTCGGCCTCGGCCTCGTGGGTGGCCACGGCCACGGCGGTCCAGCGGTCGAGCCCGATCCCCGCCAGCGCATCGGCCGGCTCCTCGCGGCTGTAAGACACGCCCTCAAACGGCGGCGGCGCTTCGGGCCCCTTCGGCCGCACCAGCGTGGTCTCGAAGCCGGCTTGGGCGCCCAGCGAGGCGATCGCCAGCGCGGTGGGATCGCCGCCCAGCACCACCAGACGCGGCACGGGCTCGAAGGTGCGCTGGAACGCGCCGTCCCAGCTTCGGGGCGTCTCCCACGGCGGCGCACAGAGGCGCTTCGACCCGTCGGTGATCCAGATCGCCGGCGTCCGGGCGTCGCGCAGCGCCAGCAGCCGCTCCACGGCCGCATCGTCTGGCGGAACCCGTTCGACCAGCACGTCGATCCGCGCGCCGCAGAGCAGGCGGATGTCCGGCCACGGGCTGCCGGCGCCATAGACCAAATGTCGCGGCGCCCCGTCGGCGAGGCAGGCCTCGGCGTGGCCGACCACATCTGCCTCCAGGCACCCGCCGGACAAAAAGCCGGAGAGCACGCCCTCGGCGACCACCATCTGGGTCCCGACCGGGCGCGGCCCGCCGCCTGCCAGCGCCACGATCGTCGCCACCGCGCACGGCTTGCCCGCGTCCCGCGCCGCCTGCAGGGCGGGCCGGGCGTCATCGCCGAGACCGAACATCGGCCAATCCGGAAGTCCCGGAATCGGTTTTGGCAGCGGCTCGCTCATGAGGTGGCGCTTAACCTCCGATCAACCGTCTCGATACCGGTTCTTAAAGGTGTGGGGTGCAGTGTCGCACCCAATGTGCATCAAGCGCAAAAAGATGGTGGGCGTTAAATGAGAGCCTCGCTTAGCAAGCTAGGCCTCGGCGCGTCGCAATTCCCGTCGGGTTCCGGCCTGCGCGGCCGTCCGCCCGAGGCGGAAGTTCGCGACATGCTGATCTCGGCGGTGCGCGCCGACCTGGGCTTCCTCGATGCGGGCGGCAGCCCCGCCTCGTCCGAGACGATGATCGGCAACCACTTGCCGCGTCCGGCGCCGATGGGCGTGCTGGTGCGCTCGGTGCGCGGCGACCGCGGCCCTGACCTGGTCGAGGTCGAGGTCCGCGCCTCGCTCGCCCGACTGAAGATGGGCCACGCCCGCGCCGTCGTGGTGCAGAGCGCCAGCGATCTCTTCGCGCCGGCCGGTCCGGCGCTCTGGGACCGGCTGAAGAAACTCCGCGACGAGGGCCTGTTCGATCAGGTCGGCGTCTGCGCCTACGCCTCCGACGATCCGGTCGGCCTCGCCCGCCGCTTCCGCCCCGACCTGATCCAGGCCCCGGCCTCGCTGCTCGACCAGCGCCTGCTGCTCGACGGCAGCCTGATGACCGTGCGCGAGATGGGGGTCGAGGTGCACCTGCGCTCGATCTTCCTCAACGGCCTGCTCTTCCTGCCGCCCGACCGCGTGCCGGCGCAGCTGAAGGGCGCAGCCGGGCGTCTGTCCCGCGCCCGCCGCATGATCGCCGAAGGCCGCTCCGACCCGCTGCAGGCCGCGCTGGGTTTCGCCCTGTCGCGCCCGGAAGCCGACGCGGTGATCGTGGGCGCCAGCTCAGCCGCCGAACTCGCCGCCGTCATCGCCGCCGCCGCCAGCCCGCCGCCAGACCTCGACTGGGACGAAATGGCCCTCGACGACCCGGTCGCCCTCGACCCCCACCGCTGGGCCGCTGCTTAGGCGCGTCGGAGCCTAAGCGCTCGTCAGCCGCTCGTGGTGGAAATCAACGCCCGATATCCAATGGCGTATGACGAAAGGCCTGTCGCGCTGCCAGGTCAGTCGGCCAATGACCGCTTTTTGAAGGTCGGTGAGGGGCAATCTTCGACCCATAGCGGCCGTTGGGGTGGCACTGGACGGTCGGCCTTAGCCGCCTATTGATCTCCGCGAAACTGCGTCAGACTAGGGGTTTTGGCCCCAACGTTCCCTCTGCGTGCCCCCGAGCTCGCGAAGCAGCTTTGCCACTTCGGCGCGCGGCTTCGCCTGGTCAGGAATGCTGTCGGGCAGCGTCGCGCCATCTAGGGGGGTGTCGTGGGCACCGGGGCCGCCATCGATGTCTGCCCCCGCGGCCAGCAGAAGCCGCACTGTGTCCAATTGTCCGTTCAAAGCCGCGGAGTAGAGCGCCGAACGTCCGTCCGGGTCTTGAACGTTTACGTCTGCACCGGCGTTGATCAGACGCTTCGCCACAGAGGTGCAATTTGGCCCCGATTGTCTGGCGGCGGCCATCAACGGTGTGGACCCGACGGGGGCCATGAAGTGAAAGCTGCGGTCGCGTCCTTGTTCGTTCAACTTCGCACCGCTCGCGAGCAAAACGTTGACGATGCCGAGCTGACACGCTGCCGAAGCTGCGATGAGTGGCGTCTCACCATCGCGTTTGGCATTGACATCAACCTTAGCAGCGATGGCGTTTCTTGCAGCGGCCACCTCGCCGCTGCGGGCAGCTCGGAAGAGGTCGTCTTGTGGCGTTCCGCACGCTGTGAGCAACAGCGTAATTGCAACCGCCGAGATGCCGAGCGGCGCGCGTCTTCGGATGTGCGGCTTGCGCCGTTCTCGCCAACCCGTGACGAGCACCGATCTCTGTGCGCTGGTGCCCAGTCCCATGGTCGGTAACAAGAGTCAGCTTATCGGATTGCGGTCAAGGACGGGTGACCCCTAGCGGTCGTTAGAGTCGCGTTGGTCGCTTCGGTCATAGAAGCCGGTGAAGGCGAACCACGCGCTACACAGTCCCAGACGAAAAGGTCGAACGTAGCCAAGCCCAGCGCCGCCCAGAAGTCGCGCCACTGATAACCCCAATACAGCCCGAGAATCTGGTCTGCGGCCACGCTCATGGCGAAACAGATCGACACCGCCACTACGAAGAGTGCGCTGAGTGCGGTGCTCCTGGTAACAAAGGTTTTGTAGCCGTCGAGTCCCGAGCGGGGCGAGGGCTTTGAGCGCTTATAGGCGCGGTCGATGTCATCGAAATTCGGCACGGCTTAGGGCGATGCTAACACGGGATGTCCGGTTTCCGGGAACCTGACACCGCTGCCGAACCTTTGCGCCGTCTTACAAGGTCCGCTAGCCACCCCAAGTCGACGTTCGGGGGGTCCGCTTGCGGCTGCGACGGACGCTTCGGACTCGCGCGCCGATTACCTAACATCGGCGCATGACCGACGAAGAGATCGCGTCCATCTTCGCCGCCGAGTTGGCGCGCCACGCGCCGCTGTGCGACCAGGTGGAAGTCTGGCCGGCGGCCCGCTTGCGCATGCGCACCTACATCGGCCAGATCGACTATCCGGCTACCCTGGCGCGGTCGGCGAGGGCGGTGGTCTTCAAGGGTTCGAAGGTGGTGGTGGTGCGCCAGACCGACGGTCACCACCACATCTGCCCCGGCGGCCACCTCGAACCTGGCGAGACCATCGAGGCGGCGGCGCGGCGCGAGGTGCTCGAAGAGACGGGATGGACGCTGGGCGCGCTGACGCCGCTGGGCTTCCACCACTTCCAGCATCTCGGCGAGCGCCCGGCCGACTTCCCGTTCCGCTGGGGCGACTTCGTGCAGCCGATCTTCGTGGCCGAGGCGGTCAGCTATCGCAGCGCGGCGCGGGACCGCGGCCAGCTGGAGGCCGGCTCCCGCCTGAACTCGATCCGAGCCGCGCTCGCCCAGGTCGCCCCCCGCGACGCCGCCGTCCTCCGCGCGGCGATCGAGGTTCGGGCGACCTTTAGGAAATTACCCACGGTCTCACGACGAAATCGTGCGCCTCCGACCGCAGATGCACCGTAATTTACGGTGGTTTCGTGAAGGGGGAACAAGCGTCCGCGTGGCGTGGCAGGCCACGCGCGAAGTCTGTCTGCTCTACGATGTCAAAGACCGTTCGAAATAGGTACGAACGGTAATGTCAATCGTCAAGGGGGTAGCCGGCCTTCCGACGAGCGCTCTCCGGCAAGCGCGATGCCCTGGTTCCGAACCTGGCGCTGGTCGACGCCTGGTGGCTGCTGAACCCGCTCGACGCCGGATGGACCTGGGATCGGCGCAATCCGCACGTAGCGCGCTACGGCCGGGATGACATCGTTGGGTGGGATGGGGTTAGAAAGGCTACAGCCCCTCGTACGCCGCCTCGATCAGCCGCCGGGCCCGCGCGTCGGCGATCAGTTCGGCCGACTGGCGGTTCATCACATAGGCGCCGGAGACGCCGAGCTCGGGGTCGGCGAAACAGCATGAGCCGCCCCAGCCGGAGTGGCCGAACGACTCGCGGCCAGGGCCGTAGATGCCCAGCCCCTCGTTGCGGATGAAACCGGCGCCCCAGACCATATGGTATGGCAGCACTAGGTCCTCGCCCCACCACCGACCTGCCGTCGCCGCCTCAACCGTCTCAGGCGTCAGCAGCCGGATACCATCCAACTGCCCGCCATTCGCCATCGCCCCCATCAGCCGGGCTAGCGCTGGCGCGGTCGCGTGGCCGGTCACCGATGGGATGCTCGCACGCCGCCAATCGGCGAGGCTCCTGCCGCTGGGAGACGCCCATGGGGTCATGAAGGCGACCCGTTTGGGTTCGGTCATCTCGCCGAGATTCGGCAGTGAAGGCGGTCGGCGGACATCGGCGCAGCGATGGTGCTCGCTGTCGGGCACGCCGATCCAGAGATCGAGGCCGAGCGGGCCGGCGATATCCTCGCGCAGCGCCTTGCCCATCGTGCGGCCGTCGACGCGCCGGAAGATCTCGCCAGCGAGATAGCCGAATGTAACTGGATGATATCCGCTGACGTCGCCCGGCTTCCACATTGGAGCCGACCCGGCGAGCCGATCGCAGATGAGCGTCCAGTCGAACCAATCCGATGGCGACATCGGTTCGGCGAAGCCGGGCAGGCCTGCCTGGTGCGACATCACTTGCTCGACGGTGACGAAGTCTTTCCCCGCCGCGCCGAACGCCGGCCAGATCTCGGCGACGCGCTGGCCGTAGGAGAGTTTGACCTGATCGACCAGCCGCGCGATCATGAACGCGGCGAGCGCCTTGGTGGTCGAGAACACCGAGGTCAGCGTGTCTGCCGCGAAGGGTCTGGTCTGCGCCCGGTCGGCCCACCCGCCGATCAGGTCGACCAAGACCTCGCCCCCGACCGCGAGAGCGAAGCGGGCGCCGAGTTCCAGCCCGTCCGCGAAGTGAGCCTCGAACACGCGGCGGACTGCCTCGTATTTCGGTGGGCAAAGTCCGCTGATCGGCGTCTCAGCCATGGAACAGCTCCACCTTCACCCGCGGCGAGGCGAAGAGCTGGGTCGGCATGGCTTCGACCGACAGCTCCGGCGCGCCGCCTGCGGCCAGCACCGCTTCGGCGACGCCAGAGACCGCGGCGCGGAACGTCTCCGGCACCGGCAGGCCTTCGACCATGCCGGCGGTGAAGAGCGCGGTTAGAAGGTCGCCGACCCCGTTAGGTGCGGACGGCGCGGCGGCGTGCGAGCCCAGCCAGACCGACCGATCGTCGACGTAGAGCACGCCAAGGTCGTCGCCGCTGCGCACCGACGACACTAGCACCGGCTTGCCCAGCCGTCGCGCCGCCGCCAGCATCTGGTGGGCGTTGGCCACGGGCAGGCCGGTCAGGCGCCCGAGCTCCCAGGCGTTCGGCGCGACCAGGTCGGCGGCGGGAACCAGGGTCCGCGCCAGCGCCTCGGCGACCGGCCCCTGGATGTAGAGGCCTGGCCGTTCGTCGCCCATGATCGGGTCAACGACGATCTTGGCCGACCCGGCCGCCCGCGCCCGCTCGATCGTCCGCACCGCCAGCGCCACCTGTTCCGGCGACGAGAAGTGGCCGGTGATCACCGCGCCCAGCGAGGTGAAGAGGCCTTGCGCCTCCACCCCGTCCAGCATCGCCGCCATGGTCTCGACCGCCACCGCCGCGCCGCCGGGCGGGCCGTGGCCGGGATGGCGGCCGAAGAGCACGGTCGGGATCAGGATCGGCTCGATCCCCAGCCGCGCCAACGCCAGCGCCTGCGCCCCGCCGCCGACGCGGCTGGAGGCGACATAGCTGGAGAGGATCAGGACCCTGGGCATCTTATCGACCCGTCTACGCGGGCCGGGCGCGCGGCGCTATTGGCTAGCTCAGCATGTCCCAGGCGAGCGGCTCGCCGAAGTTCAGGTCTCGCGCCGCCTTGCGACCCAGCACCTGGGACAGGTGCTTGGGCGGCAGGCCGTAGCCGGGGCGGACTGATCGCACGTTCGCAGCGGTGAGCGTCTCGCCAGCCTTCACCGCCGCCGAAACGTAGAGCGAGCGGCGGTGGCCGGCGGCGGCGCGCTCGGAGCCGAGCTGGTCATAGGTGGCCGAGCCCAGCGCCGACCAGGCCGCCTTGCAGTCCCGCACAAGGGCGGTGAACTCGGCCGGCTCCAGGCTGAACTCGGCGTCCGGCCCGCCGTCGGCGCGGGCGAGGGTGAAGTGCTTCTCGATGATCGCCGCTCCCAGGGCCACAGCGGCGACCGAGGCGGCCGAACCGGGGGTGTGGTCGGATAGGCCGGTCACCACGCCGAACCGCCGCGCCAGGTCGGGGACGGTGCGCACGTTCGCCTCGTCGATCGGCGCCGGGTAGGACGAGACGCAGTGCAGCAGGGCGACGCCCGCAGCGCCGCCGTTTTGCGCTGTGGCCAGCGCGGCGGCCATCTCGTCCAGGCTGGCAAGGCCGGTGGAGACGATCATCGGCTTGCCGCACGCCGCCACGCGAGCGATCAGCGGCAGGTCGACCGCCTCGAACGAGGCGATCTTGTAGGCGGGCGCGCCCAAACTCTCGAGCAGCTCGACCGCGGTCGCGTCGAACGGGGTGGAGAAGATTGTCACGCCGCGCTGGCGGGCGCGGTCGAAGAGCGCCGCGTGCCAGTCGTAGGGCGTGTAGGCCTCGGCGTAGAGATCGTGCAGCGTGCGGCCGGCCCAAGGACCTTCGGTGATGCGGAAGTCGGAGGCGTCGCTGGCCAGGGTGATGGTGTCGGGGGTGTAGGTCTGTAGCTTGATCGCATCGCAGCCGGTGGCGGCGGCCGCGTCGATCATGGCCAGCGCGCGCTCCAGGCTGCCGTTGTGATTGCCGCTCAGCTCGCAGATTACGTAGGGCGGATGATCCGGGCCGATCGGCCGTCCGGCGATGGCAAAGGGCGCGGTCACGCCAATACCTCGCTCAGCGCCTGAACCACCCGGTCCACGTCACCGTGTTCCATGGTGGGGTAGAGCGGCAGCGACAGGCAGCGGGCGTACCAGGCGTCGGCTCCAGGCAGATCCAGCGCGCCGTAGCGGCCGACGTAGTAGGGCTGACGGTGGACCGGGATGTAGTGGACCTGGCTGCCGACGCCGCGAGCCTTGAGCGCCTCCATCACCGCGGCGCGGGACCTGCCGGCTGCCTCGAAGTCGATCAGGACAGCCATCAGGTGCAGGGCGGGGTCCGACCAGGGCGGGCGTTCGCCCACGCGGACCAGCGGGGCCAGCGGCGCGAGGGCGGTTTCGTAGCGGCGGGCGAGGGTGCGGCGGCGCTCGATCAGGCGCGGCAGCTTGGCCAGCTGCGAAAGGCCGAGCGCGCAGAGCACGTCGGGCAGGCGGTAGTTGAAGCCCAGCTCCGGCATCTCGTACCACCAGGGATCGGCGCCCTGCGGCCGGACCATGCCGTGGCTGCGCAGCAGCTTCAGCCGCGCGGCGAGCGCCGGATCGCGCGTGGTGACCATGCCGCCTTCGCCGGTGGTGATTGTCTTGACCGGGTGAAACGAGAACACCGCGAGGTCGCCCCAGCGTCCGTCGCCGGCCTGGGCAGGCGCGTTGTCGAAGGTCATTCCCGAGCCCAGCGCGTGGCAGGCATCCTCGACAATGGCGGCGCCCACTCGGTCGGCGATCTTGCGGATCGCCGGCAGCTCGGCGATGTCGCCACGCAGGTGCACCGGCAGGATCGCGCCGATGGGCCGGCCACCGCAGCGACCCACGGCGTCCTCAAGCGTTTGCGGCGTCATCAGGCCAGTGGACGGATCGACGTCGGCGAACACCACCTCGGCGCCGACGTAGCGGGCGCAGTTGGCGGTGGCGAGGAAGGTGATCGAGGGAACGATGCAGACCTCGCCCTCGCCGACGCCCAGCGCCAGCATGGCCAGGTGCAGCGCCGCAGTGCCGTTGGCGCAGGCCGCCGCGTGCGGCGCGCCGACGAAGGCGGCGAAGGCCTCCTCGAAGGCGTCGACCTTGGGGCCGGTGGTCAGGAAGTCGTCACGCAGCGCCGCCGCCACGGCCGCGATGTCATCGTCCTCGATGGTCTGGCGGCCGTAGGGCAGGAACGTACTCACGCCGCCGCCTTTTCCTCCACCATGGCCATCAGCGCCGCGCCGGTGAGCCAGTCGGTGTTGGTGTCGCTGGCGTAGGAGAACTCCTCCGGCACGCCCCCGGGGCCGCTCGCCAGCCGGAACGGAACGCGCGGATATTCGACGAACTGCGGCTCGATCGCGTAGCGGTCGCCGAGCTCGGCGGTGGAGCGCGCATCGTCGGCCGAGATCATCATCTCGTGCAGCTTCTCGCCGGGCCGGATGCCGACAACCTCGATGCCGGCGCCGGGGCACATCGCCTCGACCAGGTCGGTCATCTTCATCGACGGGATCTTGGGCACGAACACCTCGCCGCCGCGCATCATCGTCAGCGACGAAAGCACGAAGTCGACCCCCTCCGGCAGGGTGATCCAGAACCGGGTCATCCGGATGTCAGTGATCGGCAGGGTCTTGGCGCCATTGGCGATCAGCCGCTGGAAGAACGGCACCACCGACCCGCGCGAGCCGACCACATTGCCGTAGCGCACGACCGAGAAGCGGGTGCCGATGTCGCCGGAAAGGTTGTTGGCCGCCACGAACACCTTGTCCGACGCCAGCTTGGTCGCGCCATAGAGATTGATCGGGTTGCAGGCCTTATCGGTGGAGAGCGCCACCACCTGGCGCACCCTGTTGGTCAGGCAGGCCCAGACCACGTTCTCCGCCCCCATGACGTTGGTGGCGATGCATTCGGAGGGATTGTACTCGGCCGCCGGCACCTGCTTCAGCGCCGCGGCGTGGATCACGATGTCGACGCCGCGCAGCGCCAGGGTCAGCCGGGCGCGATCACGCACGTCGCCGATGAAGAAGCGCATCTTGCCGACCTGCTCGGGCGAGAACGTCTCGCGCAGCTCGGTCTGCATCTCGCTCTGCTTCAGCTCATCGCGCGAATAGACGATCAGCTTGCGCGGCTCGTAGCGGGTGAGCACGGTCTGGATGAAGTGCTTGCCGAACGAGCCGGTGCCGCCGGTGACCAGGATCACCTTGCCGTTCAAATCGAGATCGCGGGGTGCGAAACGGCCCAAACCGGGCCTCCTTGGGCTTGGCTCCGACGCTCGGAGCGAAAACATGGTTAACCAGCCACTATTGACCATCTCTTAAGCGGCAGGTTGCAGGCTAGCCGATGTGATGAATCGCCGTGGATTGATTGTCGCAGGCGCCGCGCTGGCGTTCGCCCTGCCCCTCGCCGCCAACGCTCAGGAGAGCGGACAGCGCAAGAAGGGCGGCGGTGCGTCGTTCATCGAGCTCGATCCGGTCAGCGCCACCGTCACCCGCGCCGACGGCCGCCGCGGGGTGCTGACCGTCGATTGCGGCGTCGATGTCCCCGATGCCGGGCTGCACGCGAGAGCCGCCCAGTCGGTGCCGCTGCTGCACGCGGCCTACTCAGAGATCGTCCGCACCTATGCCGCCGGGCTGCCGCCTGGCACGCCGCCGAACGCCGACTATCTGTCGATGGCGCTGCAGCGGCAGACCGACAAGGCGCTGGGCCGGCCCGGCGCGAAGCTGCTGCTCGGCACCATCCTGGTCAACTGAGGCCCAAAGGCCACAGCCGGAAACCGTCGTTCGGCCGCGGTTGACGGCTTCGGCCGACCGCGCCTACGAAGCGGGCTTCGGAAACAGTTCGAACTCGGAAAGGAGGGACGCCGAAATGATCATCGCAAATCGTATCGCCCTCCGGGTCTGCACGGCCTCGCCCGTCACCGCCCGCCCGACCGACCGGTTCTGACCTAGCGAAGCTGGTCCCGGTCGGCGCCTCGAACGCCCTCCGACTTCAAGGACCACTCCCGTGTCTCCCCGCCCCAAGAGCCTTCCGCGCTCGAACTCCGAGTCGCCTGCCGCCCCCTTCCTGCGGCGGCGCGTGCGATCTTTCCAACCCATCAGCTTCGGATCATTCCGATGAGCCTCGCAATCGACGAAGACGACGACGAGACGCGTCCTCGCATACTCTCCAACACCCAGATCCTGGGCTACATCGGCCGCCACTGGCTGCGTGAGCCCGTGCGCTTCACCGGCGCTTGCCTGCTGGTCGTCGTCGCCGCAAGCTGCGACCTCACCATCCCCTGGGCCTCGCGCGGGCTGATGAACGCGGTGAGCAATCCGCACCACCTGACCCGTCTCGCTTGGGCCGCGTGGGCTGCGCTGTCATCGGTCTACCTGGTGCAGTACGCCAGCCGCTCGTCCACGTTCCGCATCCTGAACGGCTTCTACAGCCGGATCATGTCGCGGATGGTGAGCGAGGGCTTCCAGCGGGTGCAGTCGTACTCCACCGACTGGCACGCCTCGAACTTCGCCGGCGCGACCGTTCGGCGCGTGTCACGGGCGATGTGGGGCTACGATTCCGCCTCGGACGCGATTCTGCTGATGCTGGCGCCGACGCTGATCGTGATGGTCGGCCTAGTGGTCTCGTTCAGCCTGCACTGGCCGGCCGAGGGCCTGTTCGTCGCCGTCGTGGTCGGCGCCTTTGCGATCTACAACGTGACCCTGGCGGTCAAATACATCCGCCCGGCCAACCTCGCCTCCAATGCGTTGGACTCGCGTATTGGCGGTGCGCTGGCCGACGCCATCGGCGGCAACCCGGTGGTGAAGAGCTTCGGCGCCGAAGCGCGCGAGGAAGCGCGCTTCGACCTCACCGTTCAGGCCTGGCGCAAGGCGGTGAACAAGACGTGGGACCGCTTCAACAACGTCGGCATGGGTCAGAACCTGTTCGTCTTCACCCTGCAGGCGGGCCTGACGGGGCTGATGGTGCAGGCCTGGAGCCAGGGCCGGGCGGGGCCGGAGGACGTAGTGTTCGCCATCACCTCGTTCATCGTCATGGCCGGCTACATGCGCAACTTCAGCGACATCACCCGGATGCTGCAGAAGGGCCTCGACGACACCCAGGACGTCGCCTCCTACATGCTGACGCCGCCGCAGCTGGCCGACTTGCCGGATGCGCCGCCGTTTCGCGGCGAGGTCGGCGAGATCCGGCTGGAGAACGTCTGCTTCGGCTATCAGAACAAGGGCCGGCGCCTCTACGACGACTTCTCGCTCACCATCCGGCCGGGCGAGCGGATCGCGCTGGTCGGACCGACCGGTTCGGGCAAGTCGACCTTCGTGAAGCTGCTGCAGCGGCTGCACGACGTGCAAGGCGGCCGCATCGTCATCGACGGGCAGAACATCGCCCACGTTCGGCAAGGCTCGCTGCGCCGGGCGATTGCGGTGGTGCCGCAGGACCCGGCGCTGTTCCACCGCTCGATTGCGGAGAACATCGGCTACGCCCGGCCAGGTGCGACCGAGGACGAGGTGGCGCTGGCGGCGAAGCGGGCGCGGGCGCACGACTTCATCGCCGCGCTGCCCAAGGGCTACGACACCCTGGTCGGCGAGCGGGGGGTGAAGCTCTCGGGCGGCGAGCGTCAACGCGTGGCGATTGCTCGTGCGTTCCTCGCCGATGCGCCGATCCTGGTGCTGGACGAGGCGACCTCGTCCTTGGACGTCGAGACCGAGGTGCAGGTGCAGGCGGCGACCGAGGAGCTGATGGCGGGTCGGACCACGATCGTCATCGCCCACCGGCTCTCGACCATCCGC
>DASXOP010000011.1:0-133531 GCA_036494265.1 Caulobacteraceae bacterium
TCGATTTTCGGTGTCGACCCAAGAAAATCAGAGCCGCGGGCGGGTATCTCAAAAGTAGACGCGGGGGACCGCCCCAAGTGATGCAATCGGCCTGTGCGATCACCTCAGCCCGAAGGCGAGGGCATTGCCAGCCGATATTGCTTCGCACCGCCGATTCAGGACGTTTTCGCATGGTGCCGATTTCGGCCTTTTTCAACACAATCGGTCGAACATTGCCCTTGGCTTCCTGCCGAGAAGTGGACGGCGGCCGCGCACCGGGAACTTTCCGCTGCTGCCGCGTAGGTCCGGAGTCCGGAAGCGCTCCAAGTTCCGCTCCTGGCGCGCTTGGGCGACTTTGGGAAGGTTAGCTTCCGGGAGTCTGAGCCGTGACCGTCGGGGCAACCTGCCTCCTGAGTAACCGGGGGCGTTGCAGCTGAAACTATCCGTCTCCAGCTCGCTGGGAAGCGATGGGCAGAAAGCAGATCTCGACCAACAGGTCCTGTCGGTGTCCGTCTCCAAAAAGGCGCGCGCGCAATCGACAACATCGCAGCCTCTACACGACCACCGTCGACTTGCTGTGCAATGTCGGCGCGGACGTCTCGAATTCCGCGACGACGTCGGCGTCTGCCGTGGCCAGGGGGGTCGAGCGACCGTCAAGTCCGGTCGCGAGCTTTGCCGCGACCGCCCACTCCGCAAGCGGCGAATGGAGGGGCAGACTCACGAGGGCGGCGTGAGCCTCCTCGCGAGCAAGGATGCGCACTTCGCTGCACCCGGGAAGCTTGCGGGTGTCGAACAGCAGAAACGCGCTCTCGCTCAAGGGCGTAAGGTGCAGTGCTGGAGCGCCACCGTTTGGCTGGTTCCAGGCGAGAATCCAGGCATCAACTTCAGTCCGCATCCGCTGGAAGAAGCCGGGGTCGTCACGCAGCGCGCTCCGATAGTCGCCTTGAAAGTGGTAGGCGAGGCGCATCAGGTCGGCCCCCGCCGGGAATGCGCTTGAATAGCCTGCAGCGGGCGAAATGTTCGAGATGCCTGAAGCATCAGAATCGCCGAAATACGGGCTGAAGCGGTCGATCACGAGGCGGGACATGCCCCCTGGTGGATTGAGGTGGTGCAGCAAAGGCATGAGGTCGAGGATGTCGCCATAGTCCCCGACCGTGTCTCCCGGCAGATCATAGAGCAGCTGCCAGAACGGTTGGATATCGAGCGATCGGCAATAGCGCAGCAGGGCGATGTTCTGGCGCGCACTGACGCCTTTCTTCATCCGTCGCAACAGCGGGGTCGAGAGCGCTTCGATACCCGGCTGAATGCGAGTGACCCCGGCGCTTGCAAGGGCGCGAACCTTCGCAAGGCTGAGGTTGGCCTTCTGCTCGTAGAAGAATTCGACGTCCATGCGGGCCGAGGCGATCCGCGGGATCACGGTCCGAAAGTAGGAATGGGGCATGATATTATCGCTCATCGCGATCTTGCCGCCCGGATAGGCGGCGGCGAGCCGCTCCAAACCGCCAAGCACCCGATCCGGCGTCTTCTCGCGGAAGACCATGCCCTCGCCGTTGAGACCGCAGAAGGTGCAGTGGCTCTTCTGTCCCCACCAACACCCGCGGCTGGTCTCCCACGGTATCCAGATGGGCCGCTCTCGCCAGTCCGGGATGGTGACGGGAAGTTGGTCGAAATACTCGGAAAAGACCGGCTCAGGAACCGCGTCCATGTCTCGGCACGGCGCGCCGCGGACGATCGTTTCGGTTGGCCGCCGGCCAACGGCAAAGTCGCTCAGAAACCGTGGGAAAGACTGCTCAGCCTCGCCGGAGAACACGTAGTCGACTGGTGCGCCAAGGGAGACGATGCCCTCGGCCATCTCGCCCTCGCAGTTGGCGCCCCCGATGATTGTGGTGATGTCCGGACGCGCCGACTTCACGGCGCGCAGGACTGCGACACTCGCGTTTGTTTGCTCGAACGTCGTGCTGCAGCCCACCACGGCGCAATCGAGGCGGGCGATCCGCCTTCCCAGCTCTCGGCAAAATTCGGTCGCCAGCAGCTCCAGCCGGCAAAGGTCATCGACCGCAAAGCCGTCACCGACCTTCAGCTGCGCCAGATCTGGTGCGTCGCGCAACCTGCATTGGCCGAACGCCGCCTCGGCGAAGACTCGCTCACCCAGTAGTTGGCCGCTAAGGCCGGCAGCGACAGCCTCATAGAGTCTTTCTCCTGCCATCTCGGCGAACAGCAGGTTGGCATAGAGCACGGCGACGGCAATGCCGCGTCGCTCGGCGCTGGCCTGCAACGTGTGCACAGCAAGCGAAGGCCGGTAGAGCGTGTGGAACGGTGGGACCACCAGCAAGCACACGGCCCGATGGTCCAACGCGTTGAAAACGGTATCGACCGCAGTTGGCACGGTTCAGCGCCTCGCTGCTAGGCTTCTGCCAAAGCTTCAGTGTCCGGTGAAATCGACGGAGCTCGTGCAGTGTATCGCGCCCGTGAAATCGGGGGCTTTGATATTCACGCCCTGGCGGCCGGCGCCCAACTTCGCCACAGCAGCTAGTAACTGCTGTTCTTGTTTCGGGAACATCGTGATCCCCTCCCGTCGCAACACGCCGACCGGGTCTCGAAGAAAGCCCTCACGAAATGCAGGGTCGCTGTTCAAGCGCTGCTCGAGCAATCCAAGATGCGCCATGGATTCTCCTGGGTGTCCGCACGGCCTCGGTAACTCGCCGCCTCACGCAACTTGGAGACACAGGTTCAATTCAATTCCGCTGGCGGTGTAAACTCAACGCAGCGTGATCGAGACGGTGCACCCCGCCGGTAGGCGACCTGTGCGGCGCATGGTCAGACCGCCGGTGAAGGTCCGGAATTCGGCGGCGCTTCAAGCTCTGCTGTTGGCGCTCACGAGGCCCTCAGGGCGCTTTAGCGTGGAAGGTGAGGTCGACGTTGACCTGCTGGTCCCCGGAACTGCTTGGGCCGCGGGAGGTGACGTGCCCGGAAATCTGGCCTCCGCTCACCCGGTAGTTATCGATCGAAAGCACCCCGACCGACGAGACGTAGCCATTGGTCGTGTCGAGTCCATGATGGACTAGGTCGGCTCCGGGCGAGCGTGCCGTCCTCCTGCACACGGATGATGATCGCATCGCCCAGCTTGCCCTGATACGCATCGGTGATGACGTCGGTGACGCCGGCCTGAGGCGAGACGGTGAACACGAAAGCTTCGACCGGCTTGCCGTCG
Organism: Caulobacteraceae bacterium; assembly: GCA_036494265.1. Classification (GTDB taxonomy): domain Bacteria; phylum Pseudomonadota; class Alphaproteobacteria; order Caulobacterales; family Caulobacteraceae; genus Acaudatibacter. The sequence continues at coordinate 3,191 of DASXOP010000011.1, forward strand.
ATCGGGTCACCAGGGTGGATCGAAACGTCGTGAGCACGGCCGGCTTGCCATTGGCGATGTAGACGCCTCATACCGGAGCGCCGGGCGCTTGAGCGGCCGCGGGCAGCACCGCATTCGACTGAGCGGGAGGCGATTTCGAGCAGGCGGCCAGCAGGATGGCAGCAGCGAGACAGGTCAGTACGGTGCGCATGCTCGAGTCCTTTTAAACATGCGCGGGAGCGTGCACAGCTTCGGCGGTCGCCCTCAAGAGCCCGTCACCCTCCGGGCGTCGCTCGCCCATGGCGTCCGACCGGGGTTCAGACGTACTAGCGCTCCGTCGCTCACGTGCCGGCGCCGGAGTGAACGGCACATATTTCGCTAGAGGTCAAAAGCCGGGCGCGGGCACCTCATGCTGCAGGTCCGCTTTCAGACGGTGCGCGAACTTCCGCTTGTGGCGCAAATCGGCCATCGGCCTCACGTCTTGTGGACGCGGACGGATCGAGCCATCAAAGGCTGTGAAATCCGCCCTCGACCATCTTCCGGAGCCGAAGCGGCACGAGCTGGCCCTCGTGGTCGAGATCATCTTCTCGGAGTTCGATTCGACCGTCGCCGGCGGCAAGGCTGAATTCAAGCGTCAGGGCCAGATCCTCAAGGTGATCCTATTCGGGTCCTATGCCCGTGGCGATTGGGTGGATGATCCCGTTGGTGGCTACGTCTCTGACTACGACCTGTTGGTGGTGGTCAACGACGATAAGCTAGCTGACGTGGTCGATTACTGGAGGCCCGCCGACGAACACCTGCTTCGGGAGTACCAGGTCACCCACAAGCTGACGGCCCCGGTCAACTTCATTGTCCACTCCATCAAGGACCTGAACCACCGGCTCAAGCGCGGCCAGTACTTCTTCCTCGACATCGTGCGTGATGGCGTGGCGCTTTACGAGGCGCCGGGCCACTCGTTGGAGCGACCGAAGAAGCTAAAGCCAGCAGAGGCGCTGAAGGAGGCGCAGGCGTATTTCGACGAGTGGTTTCCGAGCGCCGTTGGCTTCGCTGACACTGCACGATACGCGGCTACTCAGGGCCGCGCGAAGGAAGCGGCCTTCCACTGCCACCAAGCTACCGAACGGCTCTACCACTGCGTTCTGCTGGTGCTAACCCTGTACAGCCCGAAGTCCCACAAGCTGAACTTCCTGCGGTCGCAGTGCGAGCAGTTGGCGCCCACATTGGCGGTGGCCTGGCCGAGGGCGACGCGGTTCGAGCAACGTTGCTTCGAGCTTTTGCGGCGGGCCTACGTCGACGCGCGGTACTCGCCGCATTATGCGATCACGCCGGAGGAATTGCAGTGGCTGGGCGAGCGGATCGCTGTGTTGCAGGACTTGGTGCGGCAGGCGTGCGAGGCGCGCCTGGCGGATTTGGAGCGCCAGGCGGGCTGAGCTGGCTTCAATATTCCGCCTATAGCGGATCAATAGTCTGGACACGGTCGAATCCCTGCGGTGCGTTGACGTAGGGTGAGCGGGGCGCTCCCTGGCGTAGGATAGTGAGTGGGGGCGGCGCTTTGGTGGACGTAGGCGGAGCGGTGAAGCTGCATCAGATCCGCTGCGTGATCGCGGCGGCCCGAGGCGGCAGTTTTCGGCGCGCGGCCGCCGAACTCAACGTGCGGCAATCCTCTGTCAGTCGTGGTGTTCGCGAGCTTGAGGATCGCCTTGGAGCAGCGCTGTTCCAGCGCAGCGCGGGCGGCGTCCTGTTGACCGCCGTGGGCGCGCAGTTCCTCAAGGATGCGGAGGCGGCGCTCGATCAGCTGGCGCTGGCGACGCATCTCGCCGGCTCCGTTGGTCGTGATGAGCGGCAGGTCCTGCGCATCGGCGCCGTCCCTGTTCCGGGCTCGGGGTTTCTACCGGAAGCGCTGCATACCTTGGCGACCTCGTCGCCCGGCTGCCGGCTCGTGCTGCACGAGGCCTCGTCGACGGAGAACCTCGCCGGCGTCCGGTTCGGTGCGTTGGACCTGGCGGTCGTCTTCGCGTCGGGACGCCTCGCCCCTGGCGTCGAAGCCGTGCCGCTCTGGCGCGAACCGCTGTTCTGCGCGCAGGCCGCGAGGGCAGACGATGGGCGCGGGGTGGTCAGTTGGGCGGACATTGGGCCGCACGATCTGATCCTGCCGGCGGGAGAGCTGGGCGACATGATCGTGTGTCGGCTGACGCAGGTGTTTGGCGAAGCCTTCGTCGGCGCGAGCTGCCGTGCCGGCGCCGAGACGGGGCTGCGCCTGGCGGCCGCGGGGCAGGGGAGAGCGATCGTCAGCGGCGCCGCGACGGCGCTGCGCGCTCCGGGCGTTTCGCTTTCCCCGGTCATCGATGATGGCGTTCTGGTCAGCGCCGTTCGCCTGCAGCGCAACGAGAAGCCGGCGCTCCGCCGGTTGATGGGGGTGCTCAGGCAAATGGCCGCTTCGGGCCGGGGGAGCTGCCTGAGTGCGTCGGCGAGCGGTCGCTTGAGTGCAACGCCAGTGGAGGCTGGGTGAGCCGTCTCAATGCGGCGTCACGTTGGCGAGATACGTCTTCCGGGGGCCTAGGTCGGTCGTTCGCAAAGAGCGTGAGTGGCGCCTTGGTTCGTCCTGGCCCTGGACGGAATAGGAAACGCAGCTGAAGCGCTAAGGGCGGGCTTCGCGACTGGTGGATCGACGTCTTCAGTCTTGTGGGGATCGGGAGCAGCTTGGAGCGTGACTCCTGCCTGGATCGGCCGACCCATGCGGCCTCTCTGGCCCGATCTGGCCGAAGGGTGCGGGGCTCTGTGAACCCCCGTTCGGCACCGCAACGGCGCCGCCTTTGTTTCTTCCCCGGCGCGACGCGCCTTCCTCGCGAGACAAGAAACGCCGGCTCTGCCGTCCTCCGCTTCGCTTCGGGCCTGTGGCTGCGACCCCGACCGCCCCTCGACCTTGGGATCGCCATCGAGGCCGCGATGGGCGCGGCCGAAGACACCAAGGAGACACCACCATGGCCACCATCGGCACCTTCACCAAGTCGGAAGACGGCTCCCTGACGGGCGCGATCAAGACCCTCACCCTGAACGTCAAGGCCGCGCAGTTCCGGCCCAGCCCCAAGGAAAACGAGAAGGCGCCTGACTTCCGCATCTTCGCCGGTTCGACCGAGTTCGGGGCCGCCTGGAAGAAGACCTCCCGCGAGAACAACGACTATCTTTCGGTGAGGCTCGACGACCCCAGCTTCCCGGCGCCGATCTTCGCCAACCTGGTGGACGCCGACGAAGGCTACAGCCTCATCTGGTCCCGCCGGGCGGCCTGAGGGCCTGCTGGCGCCCCGCTCAGCGGCGGGGCGCCAGCTCGCCGCTTCGAAGGCGAAGCATCAGCTACCGACACCCCGTCCAGCCCCCGACCGCCACGTGACCGGCCGCGGTTGCTGTCCTTGGGGAAGAAGGTTGCGCGCCCTTGTCGGCGCTGAACGCGCGGTGACGGCGCCGGCCGGCGATGCGCGGCCTGCATCACCTGATCCGCAGGTACGGGCTACCTGCGGGGGCGTCTCACGGCTCTCCTGGACACCCGCGGCGCAACCTTGGCGCCGCTCCTGTTCAGGAGCCAACCTGCTCATGCAAGACGTCCAATCAGCCATACCGCCGCGCTTTCTGCGCACGCCGGAAGCCGCGCGTTTTCTCGGGCTTTCCGGCCGCACGCTCGAAAAGCACCGCACCTACGGGACCGGCCCGACCTATCGGAAGATCGGCGGCCGCGTGGTCTACGCGCTCGGTGATCTGCAGTCGTGGGCCGACCGCGGCACGAAGAGCTCGACCTCGGACCCGGGCGTCGGCGTGCACCCAGCGCGGCGCATGACGCTTGCCAGCAGCCTCTGAGCCGCGCCGTGACAATCCTCGCGTCCGAAGCACCGGAGCGACCGCTGCCGTCCTGCAGCGCGCGCACCACCTACGTCGAACTGGTGTGGTTCGAGCGGCGCATCGAGCGCTGGATCCGCTTCGGCCGGTGGGCCGATGAGCGGATCCTCGACCGACGGACGCGCTTCGTCGGCTTCGCCGCCGGCGAGGTCTTCGCCTTCGTCCGCTGGGCGGCCAATGCGCAAGGTCGAACCGCGGTCTCGCGGCTCGACATCGTGCGCGCAACCGGCCGGGGCGAAGCGGTGACCACGCTTCCCGGCGTGCTGCCCGGCGGCGAACTGCTGCTGCACCTCAGCGGCTGGCCGGTCGTCGAGCGCGCGCTGCAACTTGTGGACGCCGTCGAGGCGCTGGGCGTCGACGCGGCCGACGCTGCGCCGGACTACTGGCGGCACGTCCACAACCGCCTCAGCGTCAGCGAGCCGGCGCGGCCCTACAGCCGCGAGCGCCACGCGGCCTGGCTGATGCGCCGCGAGCTGGACGCATGAGGCGCCGTCCCATCGTCGTCGGCGGCTTGGTCCCGGGCCTGATCGCTGTTCTCGCGTCGGCGGCGCTGCGCGTGGCGCCGCTTGTCGTCTGGAACACGACCGCCAGCGCGCCAATGGGCCTCTACCGGCTCGAGCCGGAGCCGGTCCCCATGATCGGAGACTTCGTCTTCGTTCGGCCCCCACCCGCGCTGGCTGCTCGTCTCGCGACTGCTGGATTTCTGCCGCGGGGCGCGCTGCTGCTGAAGCAGATCGCCGCCGTTGCGCCCTCGGTCGGCTGTCGCACCGGTGATCGCGTCACGCTCGACGGCCAGCCCGCAGCGCGGGCTTTGGACCGCGATCGCTACGGCCGTCCGTTGCCGGTTTGGTCCGGTTGTCGACGGCTGGCGGACGGAGAAGTGTTCTTCCTCAACGAAGATCCGCGCTCGCTCGACAGCCGCTACTTCGGGCCGCTGCCGGCGTCCGGAATTGTCGGCTGGGCATCGCCGCTCTGGCTGTTCGGGAACGCCGCCGATGCGCGCTGAACGGCTCGCGCTGGCGCTGCTCTGCTGCCTCACGGCGAGCGCCGCGAATGCGCGAACAACGCGAGGTCCCGGCGACGCCGTTGCCGCCGCCATCGCCGAGTCAGTGCAGCGCTTCGGTTTGCCAGAGGTCTGGATACGCGCGGTGATGCGCCGCGAGAGCGCCGGCCAGGTGCGCGCCACCTCGCCCAAGGGTGCGATGGGGCTGATGCAGCTGATGCCCGACACCTGGGCCACGCTGCGCACCGAATTGCGGCTTGGTCTCGATCCCTACGACGTGCACGACAACATTGTCGCCGGCGCCGCCTATCTGCGTCAGCTCTACGATCAATTCGGGCCTGGCGGGTTCCTCGCAGCTTACAACGCAGGCCCGGGCCGCTACCTAGACTTCGTCTCGAAAGGCCGCCCGCTGCCCGACGAGACCCGCTCCTACGTGGCCGCCATCGTGCGCACGCTGGGTGGGTCCGCTGCGACGTTGCAGCCGGCCGAAGCGACAGCGGTGCCCGCGGCGACGCCACCCTCGCCGCCCTCTGTCTTCGTCCGCCTGGGCGCCGGGTCTGCCTCCGGACCGGCGACGGGTCTCTTCGTCCAGACCGGCGACAAATGAGCCGGTTCGGGTCCGTTGGCTGGCCCCTCTGCGGCAAACCCATCAAGCATCGGGAGCTTGAGGTTTCGAGCGTAAAAGGCTGCGATGGCAAGATAAAAGCCGCACTGTGCGGTGGGTTGGTGGTCGCAGATCATCGCAGCCTCTCGCGGTTCAGGCGGTTCCCGCGTGGCGCGCCGTCGGACCCGGCCAACGTGTCCGCGGCGTCCGCACAGTGGGCCGACGTCCAAGGCGCTGGATTTACTGGGATCGGCGCACTGTGCCGGTGAAAGGCGAGCACGAATTTCGCCCTCGGCCAGGCCGAATCCGCGACCGTGGCGCGGGCCGGTCCTTTGTCGGCGAGGTGCGGGCGGCGGCTCGCAAGGCAGGCTTACCCACCGGCGGGATCGGCGGCGGCGGTCCTGCGTCGCGCAGCGTCTTCGGCCGCGGCCGCGCGGCCAGCCTCACCGCCCTGCGGCGGGTTGGCGGCCGCACCCGCCGGGTGACGATCAAGGCCCGCGTCGTCCGCCACAGCGCGGGTGCGCCGCTGAAGCTGCACCTTCAGTATCTGCAGCGCGAGGGCGTCGATCGCGCCGGCGCGCCTGGCCGCTTGTTTGGCGAAGCCGAGGAGAGCGCCGAGGCCCGCGCCTTCGCGGAGCGCACCAGCGGCGATCGGCATCATTTCCGCTTCATCGTCTCGCCAGAAGACGCCGCGGAGCTGGAGAACCTCAAGGCCTTCACCCGCGACCTGATGGCACAGGCTGAGCGTGACCTGGGCACGCGCCTGGACTGGGTGGCGGTAGATCATTGGAACACCGGCCACCCGCATGTCCACGTCCTGGTCCGCGGAGTGACCGACGAGGGCCGCGACCTCGTCATCGCGCGCGACTACATCGCCCAGGGCTTTCGAGCCCGCGCGAGCGAACTCGTCACGCTCGAGCTCGGCCCGAGGAACGATATCGAGATCCGCCGAGGACTCGCTGCCGAGATCGAGGCCGAACGGCCGACGCGCCTTGACCAGGCGTTGGCGCGGGACGCGGGCGCCGGGGCCGGCGTCATCGACCTCCGTCGCGTGCCAAAAGGGGAGGGCGACGACCTCCGCCGCTTGAAGATCGCGCGGCTCGTAAAGCTGGAGCGGCTCGGGCTCGCCGAGCCTGCGGGTCGCGGCCGATGGCGTCTGTCCCCTGACGTCGAACCGACCCTGAAGGCGCTCGCGCGGCGCGGCGACATCATCGGGCGGCTCAATCGCGCGCTTGGAGAGCAAGCGCTTGAACGCGGGTCGGAGACTTGGCGCCTCGAGGCGCAGGCGTTCGAGCCGATCGTAGGGCGCCTTCTGGGACGCGGTCTCGACGACGAGCTCAAGGGATCCGCTTACGCCATCGTCGATGGCGTCGATGGCCGGCTGCATCACGTCGCGCTCCCGAGCCTCGAAGCGACAGGCGACGCCGAGACGGGCGCGGTCGTCGAGTTGCGGCAGTTTGTCGGAAAGCGCGGCCCGGCCGCCATCATGGCGGTGCGCTCCGACCTCTCGATCGATCAGCAGGTCACGGCCGACGGGGCCACCTGGCTGGACCGGCAGCTGGTCGCGCGAGATCCGCCCCGTCTTGCGGAGACCGGGTTCGGGGCGGAGATCCGCGACGCGTTGATGCGCCGGACCGACCATCTGGTCTCGCAAGGTCTCGCGCAGCGACGGGGCGACGCTGTCCGGTTCGCGCCCGGCGTGCTCGAGCGGCTCCGTCAGCGCGAGCTCGACACCGTAGCGGCGAGGCTCGGGGCCGAGACGGGGCTCTCTCGCCACGCGGTCGGCGAAGGCGAAGCGGTCGCGGGCGTGGTGCGCCGCCGCCTGGTGCTCGCCTCCGGACGGTTCGCGATGATCGACGACGGACTGGGTTTTTCACTGGTGCCGTGGCGCGCCGAGATGGACCGCCAGCTCGGCCGGCAAGTGACCGGCGTGATGGGCCCCGGCGGCGTCCTCGACCTCTCCCGTGGCCGAGGCGTCGGCCGATGAACTCCCTCGAACACGAAAGGCTCTGAGATGGCCGGCAAGATCTTCTGGGGCCAGGTGCTCCTCGTGCTTCTGGTGACCGGGCTCAGCATCTGGATCGCCACCGAGTGGACCGCATGGCGCCTTGCCTGGCAGAGCGCGCTCGGACCGCCGGTGCTCGTCGTGTTCCGCTTGCCGATCTACGCGCCCTGGGCCTTCTTCGGCTGGTGGCTGGTGTTCGACGCCTATGCGCCCAAGGTGTTCTTCGAGGGCGGGCTAATCGCTGTGTCGGGTGGTCTGGTCGCGGCGGTCCTGTCGATCGCCGTGTCGGTGTGGCGGGCGCGCGAGGCGCATAGCGCGACCACCTACGGCTCGGCGCGCTGGGCGCATCGGTCGGAGGTCGCCAAGGCAGGGTTGCTCGGGCCTGACGGTGTGGTGCTCGGCAAGTTCGGATCTGCCTATCTGCGCCATCATGGGCCGGAGCATGTGCTCTGTTTCGCGCCGACGCGATCAGGGAAGGGCGTTGGTCTGGTCGTGCCGTCGCTGCTGGCGTGGCCGGGCTCGGCGGTCGTTCACGACATCAAGGGCGAGAACTGGACGCTCACAGCCGGCTGGCGCGCCCGGTTCGGGCGCGCGCTGCGGTTCGACCCGACCGACCCGTCGAGCGACGCCTACAACCCGCTGCTGGAGGTGCGCCGCGGCGATCGCGAGGTGCGCGACGTCCAGAACATCGCCGACATCCTGGTGGATCCGGAAGGGGCGCTCGAGCGGCGGAGCCACTGGGAGAAGACCAGTCACTCCCTGCTCGTCGGCGCGATCCTGCACGTGCTCTACGCAGAAGCCGACAAGACACTCGCTGGGGTCGCGGAATTTCTTTCCGATCCGAAGCGGCCGATCGAGACGACGCTCCGGGCGATGATGGCGACGCCGCACCTCGGCGAGCGCCCGCATCCGGTGGTCGCCTCTGCGGCTCGAGAGCTGCTCAATAAGTCCGAGAACGAGCGGTCGGGCGTCCTTTCCACCGCCATGAGCTTCCTGGGGCTCTACCGCGATCCGGTGGTGGCGCGGGTCACGCGCCAGTGCGATTGGCGGATCTCTGATCTCGTTGACGGCGTGCGGCCGGTGAGCCTTTACTTGGTGGTGCCCCCGTCGGATATCAGCCGGACCAAGCCGCTGATCCGCTTGCTGCTCAATCAGCTGGGGCGTCGACTGACCGAAGATCTCGACCGCCCGCGCCGCCACCGCGTCTTGCTGATGCTGGACGAGTTTCCCGCGCTCGGCCGGCTCGACTTCTTCGAGAGCGCGTTGGCGTTCATGGCCGGCTATGGGCTGAAGGCCTTCCTGATCGCCCAGAGCCTCAATCAGATCGAGAAGGCCTACGGCGCCAACAACGCCATCCTCGACAACTGCCATGTGCGGGTGAGCTTCGCCACCAACGACGAGCGCACCGCCAAGCGGGTGTCGGACGCCTTGGGCGCGGCCACCGAGCTGCGGGCCATGAAGAACTACGCCGGGCATCGGCTTAGCCCCTGGCTCGGGCATGTGATGATCAGCCGGCAGGAGACGGCGCGGGCGCTGCTGACGCCGGGGGAGATCATGCAGTTGCCGCCGGCCGACGAACTGGTGCTGGTCGCGGGCTGCCCGCCGATCCGGGCCAAGAAGGTCCGCTATTTCGAAGACGGCCGGTTCAAGCGTCGGCTCCTACCGGCGCCCCAAGGGCAAACCCAAGCCGGCGCTGCGCCTGATGAGTGGTCCAACCGCACCGCGTCACTTGCGGCCGGCGAAGGTTCAGCAGGGATCGCGGCGCCCGACAATGGCGGCGACGGTGGTCTTCGATGGGAAGCCGAGCCTGAGGCCCCCGACCTGGTGACGCCCGATGTCCGGACCGAGGCGGCGCCGCCAGAGCCCGACATCTTCGCGGATGAGGACGTCGATGATTTGGCCGCGCTGCAGGCCCGCTTCCGACGAGTGGCGCGGCAGGCGAGCTTGGATCCAGACGATGGTCTGGGCCTCTGATCCATGAGCTACCAGCTATCGGTTTATCTTGATGACGAGCTGCACGCCGCCTTGGCGGACTTTGCAGGTCGCCGCGGCAAGTCGCTGTCGCTCGTCGCTGCAGCCGCGATCGCCTCTTACCTTTCACCGGACGCCGCCGAGCGTCAGGAAGCCGTGCTGGCGCGACGGCTGGATCGTCTCAGTCGGCAGCTGGAGCGCTTGGAGCGCGATCAGGGACTGGGCGTCGAGATGATCGCGCTGTTCGTGCGCCAGTGGCTGATCGCCACGCCCGCCGTCCCCGAGGCAGGACAAGCCGCCGCTCGCGCCAAGGGGGCCGAGCGTTATGCCGGCTTCGTCGAGGCGCTCGGTCGGCGCATGGCCAGTGGCAGGCTCTTCAGCCGAGAAGTGTCGCGGGACCTCGCTGAGGGCGTCCCAGCGGAACCCTGACTGACACTCTAAAGCCGGCCTCCGACTGCCGCTAACGGGTCCGTACAGAGACTTCGGTGCCGCCGCGCAGCGGCAGCAATGTCGAGGCGAAGCCGTTGGACGGGGTCCGCACGAAGTCCAGGTAGGCGGCCATCCCCTTCGGAAAGTTGCCGACGTTGTCGCAGACCACCATCGCCCCGGTCCGAAGCTGCGGCGCCATCAACTCGATCACGCACCCAGGCTGAGGCCGCCGTTCGCGACCTTGAAGCCGCGGGCATTCCCGAGTCTGACATCAGTCTGATTGCGCGGCACGCCGGCGAGGACCGCTCGTTTGCGTCTGACGAGACCAAGGCCGGTGAAGGGGCTGGCAAAGGCGCCGCCGCCGGCGGCGTGATTGGCGCCGGCGCAGGCCTGCTTGCGGGGCTCGGTGTTCTGGCTATCCCGGGATTGGGCCCCGTGGTCGCCGCTGGCTGGCTGGCCTCGACCGCGGTAGGCGCAGTCGCTGGCGCAGCCGCCGGCAGCGCAACGGGCGGGCTGCTGGGAGCGCTAAAGCGGGAAGGCGTGGATGAGGCCGACGCCAACGTCTATGCCGAGGGCGTCCGCCGGGGTGGCACGCTGGTGGCGGTGCGCGCCGACGACGCGCGGATTGCCGACATTGAAGCCGTCCTCAACCGCAACGCTGGCATCGATGCCGCAACCCGAGGCGTTGCCTACCGCCAGGAGGGGTGGACTCGTTACGAGGAGGACCGAGCGGTGAGTCCAGATATCTCGCGCGCTGCGGAGCCCCCTCGGGCGATCTAGGCTTGTTGCGGCGCCGCCGAATTTCCAAGGCCGGCAAGCCTACCAATGGATCTTCGGCGGCGCCCCGAGCTGCACCTGCTGAAAGGGGATGTCCAGCTTTTGCGCCATTACCTGCGACACCTCCTAAGCCCCGGTGGTCGCCACACGGCGACCCGGCGTGAAAGTGAGTTCGTCGGGGCGATGCGCGTGCAGCGATTGGGGGCAAGGCAGGCGCGAGAGCGCCATGATTTTGGGTTGAATCAACCCGAAATCTGAATCGCGATCTAGATTCAAAAAGTTAGAACGGGCTGCGGGCGGGAAACTAGTTGCCACTTTTCCTCGACGCGCTTTAAAGGCCGGTCGCGCTAGGGCTGATGGTCGCTGAGGCCTCGCCCGGTTGGACGGCATAGTGAATGGGCTTGAATGTGTAGTTGTTGGATTGCGGCGCCGAGCAGGCTGTCAATCCGATGATCAGATCCTGCTCGGCCTCGAAGAGCACGTAATCGCCCGCTTTGCTGAGCGGGGGGGCCACCGTGAGGGCTCCATTCGGCGCGATCACCACGTTCATGAAGACGTTGAAAGCGGTGGGGATCTGGTCCGGCCGAATTCCGTACGGCTCCAGCGCTTCGGCAAGGTTGCCAAAACAGCCCCGATGCGGATGCTCATCGCCGTAGATGATGCGGAAGGTGTCCTTGGAACAGGGTGTCAACAGGAAGTCGTGCCGGCCAACGGTGTCCTCGAGAATGCGCAGCATGATGTTGCTGCGGTTTGAGTAAATCGGGTCACCGGCGGTCAGGTAGAGCTTGCTCGCATAGTCGAGCGAGCGGCCGGACGAGATGACCTCGGCGGTGTCGGCGGCGTTGAACGCGAGAAGGTCGGAGACCTGTTCTCCTTGAGGGTCGATGACGCGCAATCGCTCCCCGCGCCGAAGGCGGAGCGCTGCGCCGGACCGGGCGGGGATCTCATTGATCACCGACAAGCGCCTTGACGCGGGCCGGCGGAACGAAGGGGCAAGTCCACCCGGTCTCGACCGCCCGACCGCTGTACTGGCGGGCCTCCGAGACCTCACCGTGCCGCGCCAGCATCGGATTGGCCGATCCGGCGAGCGCGACGTCGCGTTCGATGATCTTGGCCCGAAGGCTCTCATAACGCTGCTGCTCGCGCAGGCGCTCGAACTGGTCGTGAAGATTGAACACAAGGGTCGGCAGCTCGAACCGGCGGGCCGCCCGGCTGGCGTTCGGGTGCAGACCGACGACAAAGAAAGCTTCGCCGCCGAAGCTCAGCGAGAAATGAGGGCTTTGGGGATCTGAGCTGACTCGGTCATCGTATGATTGCCCGTGCCAGGCATCCTTGTCGGCGAGCGACTGCAACCGCGTCCATAGCGCTCGCTCGAAACCCGGCTCGGAAAGGTCCCGGACGGTTTCGAAGAGCACCACAAGGCTTTGAAACAGCCTGGGGTCCGAGCGGTAGGACGTCGCAAACTCCAGCAGGGCTGTGTAGATGCGCAGGTCGTCCCACGACGACTCGATATCGCGGGCCACGAGAAATTTCATCTGGCCCCGCCCAACCGCCGACTTCGCGCCGACGCAGGGGAATTCCGGATGGCGAACAAGCGCCTGGAAGCGGGCCGCAAGCGGGTGGGTGGTTTCGTCAAATAGAAGCATGACAGTCCTGTGTGTTGTTTGCGCCTTTCCACGGCGCGGCTCGTCATCTGGGTTTGTCGCGTTTGGTATCGCCGGCGACGGGACGCTCAGGGCCCAGCTCATGGCGCGCTCGAGGTTTCTGAGGCTCGGCCGGGCGGCATGATCGGCACTTCGGGCTTTCGCGGATCTTTGTTGGCGGCGGCGGAAAGCCGCTCGCTGTCGTGCGCTCGCGGCGCCTCTGCCGGCCGGCGATCCTTCAGACTGAAGCGATCGCCGCTGCGTCATCGTCTTTGAATCTGCCAGGTCGCTCATGTCAGAAGCGGCGCTCAGACCGGGGGGTGAAGCGGGCAGGTCGCCGGCAGATAGCCCGAGGTTTGGAAGACTAGGGAACACGGCGCACCCACGGTTCGCGGGCCCAGACGCGTCCCTCCGCGGCTCGGGCCAGAAAGTCGTCGACGGTCGTTGGCGACAGCGAAACGAGCCCCGGGTCGTTGTCCGGCTTGGCCTCGATACCGGCCTTCACCATGAGCGGCGCGGCGGTCGGCAGATAGCCGATGACCTTCAGATGCCCGTAGGCGTCGCGCAGGAAATTCACCGCTTCCGCCTGGGAGGCCAGAGATGATCCGCCCTCGATGGAGGGCGCGAGGACGACGACGTCGAACAGGACCGACGGACCGCCTTCCACCATATGGTCCGCGGGCAGCACCTCACCGCTGGCGGTGACCACGCCGCCGACACAGGGCGCGACGAGTTGGAGCTTGGCGCCCAGGCGCTCAGCTTCGCTCTTGAGCGCCTGGATCAGCTTTCCATCGGCGCCGTCGCTTACCAGACAGCCGATCTTGCGGCCTTCCAGTGTCGGTTTCGCCTTGGCCAGGATGCTGAGCGCGGGGGAAGGCGCCACGTCCTGGACAGGGACCGCAGGCTCGGCAGCCTCAATTGGGTCGCGAAATCCCAGCCCGCCGGCGACGCGCCGCGCAAGGCTGTCGTCGATATTGACCAGCCGCGCCAGCACCGCGGCCCGGACCCTCGGAACGACGCATTTGCTCAGTTCGAACACCAGCGCCGAGACGATGTGGTTCTGCTCGGGCGCCGTTAGGCTGGCGAAGAACATCCGGGCCTGGCTGTAGTGATCGGCAAAACTCTCCGGCCGGATGCGTAGCTGTTCGCCGGCCTCGGCGTCGGGGAAGGTCTGATAGCCGGTTTCAGCGGACTCACGGCCGACATCCGGGCCGAGGCTCGACGGCTCGTAGTTCACCTGGCCCGGCGGCAGGCCCATCTGCATGTGACCGTCGCGCTGCAGGTTGTGGAACGGACACTTGGGCGCATTGATCGGGATCTGGTGAAAGTTCGGACCGCCGAGGCGCTTCAGCTGGGTGTCGAGGTAGGAAAACAGTCGCCCCTGCAGAAGGGGATCGTTGGTGAATCCGATGCCGGGCACGACGTTCGCCGCGCAGTAGGCGACCTGCTCGGTCTCGGCGAAGAAATTGGTTGGATTGCGGTCCAGCACCATCCGCCCACGACGCGCAAGGGGACGAGCTCCTCGGGCACCAGCTTGGTCGCATCGAGCACGTCGAAGTCGAACCCGTCGGCCTCTTCCTGAGTGAAGGTCTGCAGGCAGAGGTCCCATTCCGGGAAGTCGCCCGCCTCGATCGCCTCCCAAAGATCGCGGCGGTGGAAGTCCGGGTCGGCGCCGTTGATCTTGACGGCCTCGTCCCAGACGACCGACTGCATGCCCAGCTTCGGCCGCCAGTGGAACTTTACGAAGGTCGCGTCGCCTTTCGCATTGATCAGGCGGAAGGTGTGGACGCCGAAGCCTTCCATCATGCGGAGCGACCGCGGAATCGCCCGATCCGACATGATCCACATGATCATGTGCATGCTCTCTGGCGTGAGCGAGATGTAGTCCCAGAAGGTGTCGTGAGCCGTCTGCGCCTGCGGATACTCCCGGTCCGGGTCCTGCTTGGCGGCGTGGACAAGGTCCGGAAACTTGATCGCATCCTGGATGAAGAAGACCGGGATGTTGTTGCCCACGAGGTCGAAATTGCCCTGAGCGGTGTAGAACTTCACGGCGAAGCCGCGCACGTCGCGGGCCAGGTCGAATGACCCCTTGTTGCCAGCGACGTTAGAGAAGCGGGTGAAGACCGGAATGTTCTCGCCCGGCCGCTGCAGGAAGTCCGCGCTGGTGACGTCGGCGCAAGACTCCAGGCACTCGAAGAAGCCATGCGCTGCCGAGCCGCGAGCGTGAACCACGCGTTCCGGAATTCGCTCGTGGTCGAAGTGCATGATCTTTTCGCGCAGGATGAAATCCTGCAGCAGCACCGGGCCCCGCGGCCCAACTTTCAGCGAGTTCTGGTTGTCGCCGATCGGCACGCCCTGGTTAGTGGTCAGGTTTTCACGGGGCCCGTCGGCCTGCTGGTGGAGCTCGCCACCCACACCTGTCGCGATGGTCGCCTGCGTCGCGGGCGGCGCATCACCGCTCACGGTCCGGGCCGTTTCCGGATCAGACGGTTGCAGCTCTACCGGCGCGGAGACGGGCTTCTTGGCCATAGGAAATCCTTTTCGGCCGCAGGCCGACACAACGGTCATTCAGGCAGCCTTGGCGGCTGAAAGTCGGGCGAGAAGTTCAGCCTTGCGAGCGGCGAGAGCGGCCCCGATGGCCGCGAGGTCCAGGCCGGCCCCGCGTGCCTCGGGAAAGAGCTCGCTCTCCTCTTCCTCGACGTGATGGCGGATCTGTTCGCCGAGGACTTTGACCTTGGCGTCGTATAGGGGCTGGCCCGGCTTCATGGCCTCGATCTGGGCGATCAGGATCTTGGCGCCTGCGTGCTCGACCACGGCTTCATCGAGGAGATCGGTGTCGCCCGTGGCCTTGCGCGCGGGCGGATAGAAGAGTTCTTCCTCGATCTGAGCGTGGACCTTCCTCGATCTGAGCGTGGACCTTCAACGCGAGGCACACCTGCGCGGCGATTTCGGCTTTGTCATCGGCGTCCTTCGCTGTCTCATAGCGCTCGAAAAGAGCTTCCACCTCGCGGTGGTCAGCTTCCAGCAGAGCGATGGCGTCGGTCGGTGAGTTGGCTTTCGAGCCTGCCTTCGGCTTGCTCGCGCGTTCGCTCGCCTTGGCGGCTTTGGTCTTTTTCGTCGTGGCCATGGATTGCTCTCCCGCTTGGAGGAGGAAAACCGCTCAGCATCGCGTCGGTTGCCGCCGCTTAATCCAGGTTATGACGATTTCGGCTGGTGCGAGGCTTGGCTATGCCTCGGCCTTGTCTGCGGCCCGCGATCAGCCGCTCCCCGAGCACGCGTGCCGCCTCGGGCGTCAGGGCGATCGCGACTCCATCCGGGCCGTCAACCAGCACGATTCCCTCCTCCACCGAGACGGCGCCGGCCTCATCGAAAGGTTGGATCGGGTTGGCGGACATGCGGTGTTTCCTTCTGGGCGCGGATCGCGTGGGACGGCTGGAGGTAAAGATAGGTCGGGTCGAATTGGCCGCGGCGCGCCAGCAGCGCCGGATCGTGGATACTGACTTCGCCGTCCCTGAAAGTGCAGATGCCGCCGTCCCTGAGGCCCTTGAGCACGCGACTCACATGAACGCTTGTAAGCGCGCAGGCGTCGCCGAGCTCAGCCTGGGTCATCGGCAGGCTGAAGCTTGCCAAGCCTCCCAGACCGACCGCCTGAAGACGGGCGCCCGTTTCAGCGAAGAAGTGGCAGACACGGCCGGTGGCATCGAGACGGCCAAGCCGGAAGATCCACTCCCTGTGCATGGCTGCATCCAGCAGGGTCGCGAACCACAGCTTTCGGGCCAGCTCCGCGTCGGCGGCGGTGATCGCCTTGATCGCGGTGTGCGGCATGATGGCGACCTCGGCGTCGCTGACCGCGGCCACGTCATGGTCGAGCTGCTTCATCGGATAGGCGTGGAGATCGACGAGATCGCCGGGCACGTGGAGCGAGACGAACTGTCGGTGGCCGCGGCGGTCATCGACGTAGCGGCTGAGAAAACCCTTGAGCAGGAGGGTGCTGTGCTCCAACTCTTCGCCGCGGCGCACCAGCACCGTGCGCGCGGCCACCTGACGCACCTCGGAAATAGCGCCCTCGAGCTGCGCTCGCTCCGACGGCGTGAGCGGCGCGATCTTGCGGCCGGCCAGAACGTGGCGAGTCAACAATGACCTGACTCCGGAACAAGGCTGCGCGCCTCCGAAGACCGACCAATGCGTCGCACCGGCGCCGGTTCCGGCATGACGCTGCATCGGGAACGCTCACGCACGTTGCGCGCTTTTTTCGCCGGCGGCGCGGGGCCGCCGCGGGGCTGCAGCCAATGGAAGGTCCGATCAATCCGCCTGACGCCGGCGCCATGGAGCCGGGTGAGCTGCCAGCCTACCTCTCCAATGGCGTGATCGGTCTGCGGATCCGCCCGAACGCGCTGAGCGCAGGCATGACGCTGGTCACGGGCTTTACTGGGGAGCACCCGGTGCGTCAGATCGAAGCCGCGGCCGTGGCGCCCTATCCCTTCGCTGCCGATTTACAACTCGCCGGAGTGTGGATGTCGGACCTGCCCGGGGCGGTGACCCTCGTGCGGCAGTCCTACGATTTCAGCGCAGGTGAGCTCACGAGCCGGCTGCGTTTTGGCATCGGCGACCTCACCGCCGACATCGAAGTCCTCACCTTCGTGAGCCGCAGCGAGCCCAGCATCGCCTGCCAAGAGTTGAGCGTCACCCTAAACCAGGACGCCAGCATCGCTTTGCGATCCCTTGTAGACACGCGTGGATTAGCCGGCCGGGCCCTGCGGTCCGGCCACGAGGCGCCGGGCGGCGGAGATATTGGGGACGGCCGGTTGCTGTGGGAATCGGGCGGGGGGCTGAGTGTGGTCGGGATCGCCTACGCAACTCAGCTGGTCGGCGGCCAGTCTGAGCCCGTGGCTTCCGCGCTGGATGGCTCGGGGTTGCGTACCCAACACTCGCTGAGTGCGCTCGGCGGCGTCACCTATCGCCTTCGCCAGATCGCCAGCCTCACGCCAGGCGCGCTGCATCAGCAGCCCGACCTGGAGGCGGCGCGCCTGGCGTACTGGGCCAAGAGCCTGGGCTTCGATGAGCTGCGCGCCCGAAACCGCGCCTGTTGGGCCGAGCTGTGGAAAAGCCGCATTCGCATCATCGGCGACGACCGATGGCAGGCGATGGCGGACGCGGCGTTCTATTACATGATGAGCTCCGTGCACGTTGGATCGAGCGCCTCAACTTCAATCTTCGGCCTCGCGACCTGGCACGACTATCACTACTACTATGGCCACGTGATGTGGGACATCGAGACGTTCTGCGTCCCACCCCTGACGGTGCTGCAGCCCGCAGCCGCTCAGAGCCTGCTCAAATACCGCTCGCGAAAACTTGCCGGGCGCGGCACGCAATGCGCAGCTGCGCGGCCGCCGCGGGCTGCAGTTTCCGTGGGAGAGCGCACCGCGCAGTGGCGAGGAAGCGGCGCCGCTTCCGGCGACGGCCGCCTGGCATGAGGATCACGTCTCTCTGGACGTCGCGCTGGCCTTCGCCACCTACGCCGACATCAGCGGCGACGGGCGTTTCTTGCGCGAACGCGCGTGGCCGGTGCTGGCGGGCGTGGCGGAATGGATCAAGAGCCGCGTAACTCACACATCGCGCGGCTATGAAATTCTTGAGTCCATGGGGATCGCCGAGCGAAAGACATCGGTGGCCAATCCGATCTTCACCAATCTCTCCGCCCGGAAAGTCCTGGCCGCGGCGACGCGTATGGCTGGGGCCCTGGGTCTCAAGTGCGATCCCGTATGGGCTGACATCGCCATCGCCCTGGTGGTCCCCGAAGCGGATGGGGTCCTCATCTCGCACGACGGCTTCCGGCCGGACGAAGAAAAGGGCGAGACGCCGGACCCCCTCACAGCCTTCTTCCCCCTCGAGGCGCCTTTTCCCGAACCGCTGGAACAGGCCACGTTGCGCGCCTGCCTGGAGCGCGCTGACGCCTATGTCGGGGCTCCAATGTTGTCGGCGCTGCTGGGCGCGTGGGCAGCCCGCACTGGTGACCGAGAGGCGGCGCGCCATTGGCTGGAAGAAGGCTACGCCAAGTTCTGCGTCGGCCGGTTCAGCCAGACCCTGGAATACCGCAAGGACAAGTTTCCGGAGCAGACGCCGGCCGCGCCCTTCTTCGCAAATCTGGGAGGGTTTCTGATGAGCCTGATCTTTGGGTTTCCACGCATCGCGCCCTCGGACGCGTCCCCTGACTCTTGGCCCTGCGGCGAGGTCGTGCTGCCGGCGGGATGGGACGCTATCGAAATCGATCAGCTCTGGATTGGCGACACGGCTTGGCGGCTCCGCGCCACGCACGGCCAAGTCGCGCAGCTGGACCGCGCATGACGTCCGCGCGGACCACTCAGCTATCGTGTGCCGGTGACGCGGACCGATGCAATGCTAGTGGACGTTCTGCGCGGCTAGGCAGGACTTTGATTGCTCGTGCGTCCGAACGGCGCACGGTCGCGAACTGTTTGGCTTGTCTGGCCGGGTGAACCGCGTCAATCGGGTGGCGTTGAACCCTCGTCACCAAGGGAGCCAGCCATGCCTGCCAAATCCGCCGCTCAACAGAAGGCCGCCGGAGCCGCCCTCTCCGCCAAACGCGGGGACACACCGAAGAGCAAGCTCAAAGGCGCTTCGAAATCGATGGAGAAGTCGATGAGCGAGAAGCAGCTCAAGGAGTTCGCCCACACCAAGCGCAAGGGCAAGCCGGAGCACGCCGCGCGGTCCTAGCCTTTGGCGAAAATCGGCGGCTTCAACGCGTCTCTATGGCCAGAGTTGAGCTGGGAAACGTGCGGATCGGAACCTCGGGGTGGGTCTACCGCTCCTGGCGCGGAGCCTTCTACCCATCGGGCACGCCGCAACGACGCTGGCTAGAGTACTACAGCCGCGCCTTCGACACCGCTGAGATCAACGCGACGTTCTACCGCCTGCCCACACAGGCGGCGGTGGCGCGATGGCGCGAGGAAACGCCGCCTGACTTCGTCTATGCCTGGAAAGCCTCGCGCTTCGTGACCCACATGAAGCGGCTCCGCGAGGCGGAGCTGTCTCTCGAACGCGTCCTCGGGCCCATGCGCGCGCTCGGGCCGAAGCTGGGGCCAGCGCTCTTCCAGTTGCCGCCCAGTCTCAAGCGCGATCTGGCACGGCTCGAGGATTTTCTCGCGGTTCTGCCAGCGGAATTTCGTGCCGTCGTCGAGTTCCGCGATCGAAGTTGGTACGTTGATGACGTCTACGCGGCGCTGGCCCGCGCTGGCGCGGGTTTTTGCGTTTCCGATCATCATCATGCGCCGGCGCCCTGGGTCGCGACCACCAGCCTCGCCTATGTGCGCGGTCACGGTCCCGGCGGGACTTATGCAGGGACATATCCAGACGCGACGCTGTCGGCGTGGACGCAGCGGATCAACGGATGGCGCGCCGAGGGCCGGGCGGTCTTTGTCTACTTCGACAATGACATCGGCTGCGCGGCTCCAGGTGACGCGATGCGCCTCAAGCGCCAATTGGCGGAGTCCGCGGCCCCGTGACGATCATCAGCTAGCGCGGGCCTGTAGCAGGGCCGGCAGCCGGGAACCCCGGATGTCCGTTCGTGTTGCGAAATGAGGTTAAGCGCCGCTGCGAAGGAGACACCCGTGGCATCCAGTGATCATCCGCCCCCCACGCCGCGCAAGGTCGAGGGATCCCCGGCCTCGGATCGCGTTCGAACGATCACCCAGGGTTATCCGACCGGCGTCGATCCCAGCATCAACAAGGGTGGCCAGAATGGCGCGCCAAAGCCGGACGGTCGTTCGGCGGGGTCGCGCAAACGCTAGCGCACTTGCAGAGACGCCAGCGTCTTCGCCGAGACCCGAAGCCGATTATTCGCTGCAACTCAAGCGCCGACCGCGGCTTTCGCTGAGGTAGCGGAGGGCGCGCGGATGAGTGAGGCAAAGTCGAAGGCCGCGGGTGATCCGCGTAAGGTAGCGTCGGCGCTGACGCCGGGTCCTTTTGGGTTGTCTGGCGAGGGGCCGGAACGCGAAGCACCGGCCTCGGCAGTGGCGGCGGCGCTGACCCAGGCCGCCGCGAGCGGCAGGCGGCGGACAAGGGTCCATCTTGCCTCGAGCGAACGTCGCGCGGAGGAAATCGGCCGAGCGCTTGCCGGCCTGGCGCCGTCGCTTCAGGTGCTCGTGCTTCCGCCCTGGGATTGCCTGCCTTACGACAGGGCGTCCCCTTCGAAGGATGTAATGGCGCGGCGGATGGGCGTGCTCGCGGCGCTCGCCTCCAAGCCAACAGCGCTGCGAGTGATCGTGGTCTCGCCCGAGGCGCTGTCCCAGCGCCTTCCGCCGCATGGCGCTCTGGACTCGGCGTTCTTTGCGATCGGTTGCGGTGACCGTCTCGATCGCCGCGCCTTGATGCAGTTCGCTGGCGCGACCGGCTATGCCACGTCCGATCGCATCGACGAGCCGGGCGCCGTCGCCACGCTGGGTGAGGTCATCGACGTTTTCCCGGCGGATGCGGACACGCCAGTCCGCATCTCTTTGGACGCAGATGATCGGGTCGAAGCGATCCGCACCTACGACCCGCTGACCCAGAGGACGACAGGCGATGTTGAGTCCATTGAGCTTGGACCGGCCTCGGAGGTGATCCTCAAGACCGAAGCCGGGGCGACGGCAGACGCGGCGCCTGAGGCATCGGCGCGACCTTTGGGCCTCGAACACGGACTGCCGGACCACTACGGAACGTTGGTTTCGCTGTTCGAGTTGGCGCCCCAGGCGGTCCTATCCCGCGATCCGCAGGCCAGCAAACGGTTGGGACGTTTCTGGAACCAGGTCGAAGAAGCGTTCGAGGCCCGAATGAGCCTTGGCGGGTCAGACGACGCACCTGCGAAGCCTGAGCGGCTGTATCTGCCGCCGTCGGAGCTCGACAAGGGCTTGGGTGGATGGGACGTCGCCGACCTGCCCCTTGCCGCCGTCGAGCCCATCGATCGGATCGCGGGGACGCACAATCCCGGAGGGACCTTCTGCCGCCTGGTCGCCGCGCACCGGGCAAGGAGCCGCCGGGTGATCGTAACGGGTCTCGACCACGAGCGGCGCACGCTGAACCGGGCGCTGAAACGCGGGCTGGACGAGGCGCCGGCTGAAATGCGGGATTGGGCCGCCGCCCTGGCTGCGCCGCCGGGCGCCTTGTTTTCGCTGTCCGTCGATCTTGATGCCGGCTTCGTCGATCCCGCTGCCGCGGTGGCCGTGATCGCGGCGCCGGACGTGCTCGGCGATCGCCTTGCTTCGCGCGCCCGCAGCGACCGCTCGCCTTTGCTGGCCGAGCCTGATCTGCGCCTCGGCGATGTCGTCATCCACGAGGCGCACGGGGTCGGCGTGCTTCGGGACCTGGAGACGGTGGCCGTCGACGGGGTGGAACGTGAGGCCCTGAAGCTCGAATACGCGGGCGGGGCGACCCTCTTGGCGCCTGTCGAGGACATGGGTCGGATCTGGCGCTATGGCGCGGAAGAGGCAGCGGTTACGCTGGACCGGCTGAAAGGCGATGGCTGGGCCAAGCGCCGCGCCGAGGTCAGCCGCCATATTGAGACGACCGCCGCCCGGCTGGTCGAGGTCGCCAGGGCGCGCGAAGCGGCCCGGCGCCCGCCGATCGTGCCCCCCAAGGCGGAGTACGCGCGCTTCGCGGCCCGTTTCCCGTTCCCCGAGACCCCAGACCAGGCGGCCGCCATCGGCGCGGTGCTGGACGATCTTGCCTCAGGGCGGCCGATGGATCGTCTGGTCTGCGGCGACGTGGGCTTCGGAAAGACCGAGGTCGCGCTGCGCGCCGCCGCCGCCGTGGCGCTGAGCGGGCGGCAGGTCGCGATCGCCGCGCCGATGACGGTCCTGGCCCGCCAGCACCTCAAGACGTTCGAGCGCCGGTTCGCCGGTACGGGATTGAAGGTGGGCCAGCTTTCGCGCCTGGTGACGCCGGCGGAGGCGAAGGCGGTGCGCGCCGACCTCGCCGACGGCAAGATCGATATCGTCGTCGGCACCCACGCCCTCGCGGCGCAAGCGACCCAAATTCCTGATCTCGGCCTGATGATCATCGACGAGGAGCAGAAGTTCGGCGCGGCCATGAAGCAGTCGCTCCGCGACATGGCCAGCGCTGGCCACCTTCTTACGCTGACCGCGACCCCCATCCCGCGCACGCTGCAGGCCGCGATGGTCGGCCTGCAGGACGTCAGCCTCATCGCCAGTCCGCCGGCCCGGCGGCGGCCCATCCGCACCTTCAACGCGCCTTTCGACGCCGCCACCGTCCGGACGGCCCTGATGCGGGAGAAGCGACGCGGGGGCCAGAGTTTCGTCGTCGTGCCGCGGATCGAGGACATGGAACCCCTCGCTGCGAAGCTGGCGTCCGTCGTCCCGGAGCTTAGCGTCAAGATCGCCCACGGGGATCTGGCGCCGGACGCCGTCGACATGGTGATGGTGGACTTCGCAGACGGCGAAGGCGACGTCCTGTTGGCCACCAATATCATCGAGAGCGGGCTGGACGTCCCGCGCGCCAACACGATGCTGATCTGCCGCCCCGACCGCTTCGGGCTTTCGCAGCTGCACCAGCTGCGCGGGCGGGTGGGGCGGGGACGCACGCAAGGCGTGGCCTATCTTTTGTCCGATCCGGCCGAGGCGTTGTCGGATGCGACCCCGGCCCGGCTGTCGACGCTCGAGGCGTTCGATCGCCTGGGTTCCGGATTGGCGATCAGCAGCCGCGATCTCGACCTGCGCGGCGGCGGCGATCTCGTGGGCGACGAACAGGCCGGTCACATGCAGATGATTGGCGCGGCGCTGTACCAGCGGGCGCTCGAAGGAGCGATGAAGGTCGCCAAGGGCGAAGCCGCGCCTCCGGCCGAGCCGCCGGTTCTGACCATCGGAATCACAGGCGCGGTTCCGCTGGACTACGTCCCGGACCCGGTCACGCGGATTAACCTCTATGGCCGCCTGGCGCGGCTGGAAACCGTCGACGCCGTGGACGCATTCGAAGAGGAACTGGCCGATCGGTTCGGCGCACCGCCCTCACAGGTTGTCGACCTGCTTGCGGTGGCGAGGCTGCAGGCCCTCGCGCGCGCCTCCGGCGTGCGCGCCGTTTCTGCCGGGCCCAAGGCGGTCGCTGTTGCTTTGGGTTGCCGGCTGTCCAAGGCGAGCCTCGGCCGTGTTGCAAGCCTGTGCGCCAGTGTCGAGCAGAAGGACGGCAAGATCATCTGCCAGTCCAGGGAGGGCGAGGGCGAGGTGGCGTTCATCGAGCGACTGCTGATGTCGCTTGGTGATGACGGTTCCACGAACACCCACCGCCGGACGAACCGCGCCGTTCGCAACCCCGCGCGGCCGGGTCGCGCCTGAGGATGGCCATGGGCGAAGTGAGCGCTGGCTTGCTCGTTTACCGTAGCGTCGGGCCCGTCCCAGAAGTGTTGCTCGGCCATCCGGGTGGACCGTTCTGGGTCCGCAGGGATGAGGGGGCCTGGATGATCCCGAACGGTGTGATTGAGCCGGGGGAGGACGCGGTTGCCGCGGCGATCCGCGAGTTCGAGGAGGAGACGGGGCTGAAGCCGCCAGCGAGCGCACGCGCGCTGACGCCGCTGCGCCAGGCCGGTGGCAAGCAGGTGCTGTGCTGGGCGGCCGAGGGTGACTTCGACCTGGCCGGTTTCAAGCCGGGCGATTTCGAGATGGAATGGCCGCCGCGCTCAGGCAAACGTGGACGGTTCCCGGAGATGGACCGCATTGCCTGGTTCGATGGCCCGGAGGCGCTGAGGCGGATCTTGCCCTCGCAGGCCCCTTTGGTCCGAGAGGCGCTAGGCTGGGTGGGTAGGGCGGCGTGAGCCATGCGGATCGCCACGTTCAACATCAACAACGTCAACAAGCGGCTGGAGAACCTGCTGGTCTGGCTGGCGGACGAGCGGGCTGATGTCGTCTGCCTCCAGGAACTGAAAGCCGATGGGCGCGCCTTTCCCCTCGCGGCCCTCCAGGGAGCCGGCTACGGCGCTGTCTGGTGCGGGCAACGCAGGTGGAACGGGGTGGCGATCCTTGCCCGCGGCGCTACCCCGGTTCTGACGCGGCGGACTCCGCCGGGCGACCCCGCCGACGACCAGGCGCGCTACATCGAGGCGGCGGTGAACGGGGTCCTGATCGCCTCGATTTACCTGCCGAACGGCAATCCGCAGCCGGGGCCGAAGTTCGCCTCCAAGCTGGCCTGGTTCGACCGGCTGATCGCCCACGCCGCCACCCTGGTAGAAGCCGGCGTCCCCGTCGTGCTTGCGGGCGACTACAATGTCGTGCCGACCGAGGCGGATATCTGGCCAGGCGACGATGAGCAGGACAATGCGCTGCTGCAGCCGCAGACCCGCGCGGCGTTCCAGCAGCTCCTGGACCAGGGCTGGACCGACGCACTCCGGACCCTGCAGCCCGAGGGGCCGCTCTGGACGTTCTGGGGCTATCTTCGACACCGCTGGCCCAACGACAAGGGCATGCGGCTGGACCATTTGCTTCTCAGCCCCGACCTGTCGCTATTGCTTGTCGCGACCGGCGTCAGCAAGGCGGTGCGCGGCGTCGAGGGCGCCAGCGATCATGCGCCGACCTGGATCGAGCTGCAGCGTCCTCGCGGAGCCGCGAATATGCTGTCACCTAGGGCCGTGCCACGTCGCCCACGGGGCCGGACCGGCCGCCGATGACCGTCAAGCTCTATCCGGTCACGCCCGATGGCCGCTATCTCGTGGTGCGCGGCCGGCTGTGGCGGCGGTCAAATCCGCATATCGCCGAGGCGGACCGCGAACGACTGGTCCGCGAATTGATGGACGTCCGGCGCGCGGTCCATCTCGCCCGCAAGGGCGGCGATGAGGCGGCCGAGGCCGAGGCCCACGCGGCGGTCGATACCGCGAAACGCGCGCTTGGCGAGCGCGGTCCGGTCTGGTGGGATGACGGCGCACCGGACTTCAACCGTCACTTAGCGCGGACGACGCCCTACGCCGCATGGTTCGCCGGCCTGGCCCTCGACGACAGCGCGACGGGTGACTGAAGACCAGAGGTGGAGCGTGCGCCGGTTTGTGGGGATTAAGGCAGAATGAAAGGACCAACCGCCGCGAGCCAGAAGAAGGTCAACGCCGAAAACCTGTTGGGGCTCGGCGCCGAGAGGCTGGCCGAAATTCTGGTCAGCGTCGCCGAGCCACGGGTGGATCTGAAGCGGCGCCTGCGCATGGAATTGACCGCGCAGCAGGGACACCGCCGGCACGGTTTTCAGGAACGCCAGTATCGCGTCGTTGTCGGCGCGGTCGATCATGGTGAAGTGGGGATACGCCGGATAGAGTAGCTTGCCGCCTGGACCGACGCAGTTGTGCATGTCGCGGTAAAACTGATCCGTTGTCCAGCCGCCAATGCCGGTCGTCGGGTCGCTGGTCAGGTTCCGTGAATGACGCCGAACGGCGTTCTCATTCCATCATGGGGCGCTTTCCGCTACCGGCCGTCCTGAACCGTCGGCTGGATCGCTACAGCGGTCATGCGGCCGCAGCTGTGGGCATGTTCGCAACGATAGGGGCCTGAGACAAGGTCGATAGCCTCGCGTGAAAAGCAGCGCGAGTTGTCAGACGACGCCTTCGCCGCCAGTCACGCCGTAGACCTCGCCGGTGATGAAGCTCGCCTCCTGCGAGGCCAGCAACACGTAGACGGGGGCCAGCTCCACCGGCTGACCCGGACGGCCCAGCGGCGAGGACTCGCCGAAGTGTTGCACCTTCTCCTGCGTCTGGCCGCCGCTGGGCTGCAGCGCGGTCCAGACCGGCCCGGGCGCCACCGCGTTCACCCGAACGCCTTTCTTGATCAGTTGCTTGGAGAGCGCCTTGGTGAAGGCGACGATGCCGGCCTTGGTGGTAGCGTAGTCCAGCAGCGCCGCTGACGGCTCGACCGCCTGGATGGACGCTGTGTTGATCACCGCGGCGCCCTCCGGCAGGTGCTTCTCGGCGGCCTGGGTGATCCAGAACATGGCGTAGAGGTTGGTCTTCAACGTAGCGTCGAACTGCTCGCTGCTGATCTCTCCGATTTCGCGCTGGGTCTTCTGCTTGCCAGCGTTGTTGACCAGAATGTCGAGGCCGCCCATCGCGGCGACCGCTTTCTCGACCAGATCGCGGCAGAACGCCTCGTCCTTGATGTCGCCGGGAATGGCGACCGCCTTGCGGCCGGCCTTCTCGATCAGCTGGATCACCTCGTCGGCGTCTTTCCCCTCTTCCGGCAGATAGACCAGCGCCACGTCCGCCCCCTCCCGGGCAAAAGCGATCGCCGCCGCGCGGCCGATGCCGGAGTCGGCACCTGTGATCAGCGCCTTGCGCCCCTCCAGCTTGCCTGACCCGCGGTAGCTGGTCTCGCCGTGATCTGGCTTTGGCTCCATCTCCGCGGCCAGCCCCGGCGCTTCCTGCGGCTGCTTCGGAAACGGCGGCTCGGGGTATTGGTGGCGGGGGTCCTGCATCTTCAGGCGGGCGTCGGTCATGGCGAAGTCTCGAATGTGGCTTGGTCAGGGTGACAAACCGCTCGGCTGCGAAGCGTTCCCGTCTGCTAAGGACCCATCACGAAACTTGGGAGGTCGGACACGCCCCGACGTGACAGCTGCCGACGGGCATGAACCAATCCACCCCTGAGGACTTATTAAGCTTGGCAGGTGGGGGTGAGGGCATGGCAAAAAGCCCTGGCACGTCGATCATCGAAGGCAACGCGGACCTGCCCTTCCGCGAACTGGCGCAGAGCCTGGCGACACCCTGCTGGATCTCCGATGAGGCGGGGTCGATCCTCTGGGTTAATGACGCTTGGCTACGCTTCACAGGGCGGGACGTTGGCCACATCCAGGCAGAGGGTCTCAGGCCGCTGCACGATCCTGACGTCTACGGCGAGGTTGTCCAGAAGTGGGCGGAGGTCAGGGCTCGGGGTGAAGCCGATGAGATGGTATTCCCGCTCCGAGGGCGCGACGGCGCTCTACGGCCCTTTCGCACCCGAGTGGCGCCGTTGCGCGATGGCAATGGGCGCATCGTCCGCTGGTTCGGAACAAACACGGACATCTCGGTCGAGATCGACGCCGAGGATCGCCTGCGCAATCGGGAAGAGCAGTGGCAGGAGGTGTTCGAGCGAGCCGGCGACGCCATCTTCATAACCGATCCGGATGGTCGCCTGACCGAGGTCAACGCCGCGGCTTCCACAATCACGGGGTTCAGGCGGGAAGACCTCATCGGCCGCTCGGTCTTTGAGCTGATCGTCAGCGACGAGCATTCGGACCTCACCGCCGCGCGCTCGCAGGAACAATCCATTCATGACTGGAGGCTTCGGCGCGGCGATGGATCGTTCGTCGATCTCGAGATTTCCAGCCGGCGTCTCTCCGACGGACGGCGCCTTGGGGTCGCCCGAGACGTATCGCTTCGGCGCCTGGCCGAAGCGGCCCTTGGCGCCGAGGCGGACGCGCAGCGGCGCCGGGCCGTCGACGCCGAGCGCCACCTGACCGGCTTCTGGGAGGCCTCCCGGGACCTTTTTGCTGTAGTCTCGGCGCGTGATGGCAAGCCTCGGCTCATCAATGGCCAAGCGTGGCGCGATACCCTGGGTTACGAAGAAGCGGAGCTCCTCCAGACCCGCCTCTTCGACCTCGTCCACCCTGACGATCTGGAGCGCACCCGCGCGATGCGCGAGCAGAACCTAGACTCCAACTACAGCGGTTTTGAGAACCGGTATCTGGCCAAGGACGGCGCTAGCGTCTGGCTTTCCTGGAACATCGTGCGGGTGGGCGAGCTGATTTATTGCAGCGCCCGCGACGTGACCGCCGAGCGGCGGCAACGCGACGAGCTGGACCGGGCGAAAGAACGGCTCGCGCGCAGCCAGAAGCTAGAGGCGGTGGGACAGATCACTGGGGGCGTCGCGCACGACTTCAACAACCTGATGATGGTTGTCTCGGGCCACGAGGAGCTTCTGCGGGCGCGCATGGCCGACGACACGCGCGCGCTACGCTCGCTCGAAGCAATTCGTACCGCTGCGAACCGGGGACAAGAACTTACGCGGCGGCTGCTCGCTTTCTCGCGTCGACAGAGACCGAACCCGACGCCGGTCTCGCTGCCCCCTCTTTTGTTGGAACTGACACCGCTGCTCACCTCAACGTTGGGGCCAACGGTCGAGCTTTCGCTGGACCTCCCGGGCGACGTGCGCACCATCGAGGTGGACGCTGGCGAGCTGGAGTCGGCGCTGCTGAACATGGCGGGGAACGCGCGCGACGCCATGCCTAACGGAGGACACTTTCGCGTCCTGGCCCGTAATCTGTTCCTGCAAGGCGAAGACGCCGACGCGCTGGCCGGCGAATTCGTGGAGCTGGAGATCTCTGACAGCGGCTTCGGCATTCCGGAGGATATCCTCGGGCGGGTGACCGAACCCTACTTCACCACCAAGGCTGCGGGACAGGGAACTGGCCTCGGCCTCAGTCAGGTCGAGGGTTTCGCACAGCAGTCTGGCGGCCGGCTTCGTGTCGAAAGCAAACTGGGAGAGGGCGTTACGATCCGGCTGCTGCTGCCGACGGCAAGGGCCGAGCCCGCGCCCGTCCCTGCTCCGCTCATTGCGGCGCAAGACCGGAGCTTGCGCATCCTGCTCGTCGAGGACAATCCGGAGGTGGCGGATGTCACCTGCGGGCTGCTCGAACAACTAGGGCATCGCACGACGCACGTGTTGAGCGCCCGCGAGGCGCTTCGCGCCCTCGGCGAAGCTGCCGAACCGTTGGAATTGGTCTTGTCGGACATCGTCATGGCCGGTGACATGAACGGACTGGGGCTGGCTCGCGTCCTCAAACGTGAGCGGCCGGGTCTCGCTGTACTACTGGTGAGTGGCTACAGCCGCCAGGTCGAGGCGATTGGAGGCGAATTCCCCCTGCTGGCAAACCTTACCAGCTGCACGATCTCAGGCGCGCCTTGATCAGCGCCGCAGCTTCGGCAACCGAGGCATCTCCCTCCGCTGGCTGAGCGCCTTCGTCCCCCGATGCAGGCGAAGCAAATGGACGGCGTCGGTGTCGCTCAAGGCGGCCCTCTGCGCTCGTCGGCCGGATCAAACCGGCCAGTGTTTCATTTACCAGTCAGTCCTGCTCTCTGGCGGGGGATTCAGGCAGGATTGCAATGGGAACCGCAGATCGTTCTGAAGCTCCGCAACCCGGCGACGACCGCTACCGGTTGCTGGTGGAGTCGATCACGGACTACGCGATCTACATGCTGGATCGCGATGGATATGTGACCAGCTGGAATCCCGGCGCCCAGCGCTTCAAAGGCTATGAAGCCCAGGAATCATCGGTCGTCACTTCTCAGCGTTCTACACGGAGACGGAGCGCGCGCAGAACGTGCCAGAGTCAGCTTTGGCGGAGGCGGCCCGCGCGGGACGGTGCGAGCGCGAAGGCTGGAGGGTGCGCAAGGATGGCACCCAATTCTGGGCGCACGTAATTATTGATGCGATCCGCGCTCCAGGCGGCGAGGTCGTCGGCTTCGCCAAGATTACGCGCGACCTGACCGAGCGTCGGACGGCGGAGGCGAAGTTGCGAGAAAGCGAGCGCCAATTCCGGCTGCTCGTGCAGGGCGTCACGGACTACGCGATCTTCATGCTCGACAGGGAAGGCCGCGTGGCGAGCTGGAATGCGGGGGCGCAGCGGATCAAGGGCTATGCGCCCGAGGAGATCATCGGCCGCCATTTCTCCCAGTTCTACCCCGAGGCGGACAGGGCCGCAGGCCTGCCGGACACCGGGCTTGCGATCGCCAAGCGCGAGGGCCGGTGGGAGCACGAGGGACAGCGCGTCCGCAAGGATGGCTCGCTCTTCTGGGCGCATGTGGTGATCGATGCGATCCGAGACGATGAAGGTGGCCTCCTCGGCTTTGCCAAGATCACCCGGGACATCACCGAGCGGCGCGACGCCGAAGCCGCGCTTCAACAGGCCCAGGTGGCGATGGCCCGGTCGCAGAAGCTGGAAGCCGTGGGCCAGCTGACGGGCGGCGTCGCGCACGATTTCAACAATCTCCTGCAGGTCATCGGCGGCAATCTGCAACTGCTTGGAAAGGATATCGTTGGCAATCCGCGCGCCGAAATGCGGGTGCAGAACGCTTTGGCGGGCGTCGCCCGTGGGGCGAAACTGGCATCTCAACTGCTGGCCTTCGCCCGGCGCACGCCCCTGGAGCCCAAGGTCGTCAATGTGGGCCGCCTGCTCAGGGGCATGGACGAGCTGCTTCGCCGCGCCCTGGGCGGCGAGATTGAGATCGAGGTCTTGATCGCGGGGGCCTGTGGAACAGCCTCGTCGATCCTGACCAGCTCGAAAACGCGCTCCTCAACCTCGCGATCAACGCACGGGACGCGATGAATGGCGAAGGCCGGCTGACGATCGAGGCCAGCAACGCTTTCTTGGATGACGAGTACGCCCGCCAGCACGATGACGTGAAGGCAGGCCAATACGTCATGGTCGCGGTTACGGACACAGGATCCGGCATTCCACCCGAAATTCTCGATCGGGTGTTCGAGCCTTTCTTCACCACGAAGGCGGAGGACAAGGGCACCGGCCTCGGCCTGGCCATGGTCTACGGCTTCGTAAAGCAGTCCGGCGGACACGCGAAGATCTACAGCGAGGTCGGTGCGGGCACGACCCTCAAGCTATATTTTCCCCGGGAAGTCGCCAGCGAGGACACGCTGGTCGTGGCCCCCGCCGGCGGCGTCGAAGGGGGCCAAGAAACCGTCCTTGTGGTGGAAGACGACGATGAGGTTCGCGAGGTGGCGGTCGCCATGCTCACGGAGTTCGGTTACCGCGTGCTGAAGGCGAGAGACGCGGCGGCGGCGCTGGTCATCGTCGACAGCGGCATCCCGGTGGACCTGATCTTCACCGACGTGATGATGCCTGGCGCGTTGCGCAGCCCGGAGCTGGCCCGCCGGGCCAAGGAACGGCTGCCCAGGGTCGCTGTCCTATTCACCTCCGGCTACACCCAGAACGCTATCGTGCACGGCGGGCGTCTCGATCCTGGGGTCGAGCTGCTTGCCAAGCCGTACACGCGCGAGGCGCTCGCGCGCAAAATACGCCACGTGTTGGCCAACAAGCCCAGCGGCGGCTCGCCAGCCAGCCGCGCCCCGAAGCCACGGGGGCCCGTTCGCTGGAAGGCATGGTGGTGCTTCTGGTCGAGGACGATGAGCTCATCCGCGTGGCGACCGAGGAGATGCTGCGCGATATCGGGTGCCAGGTGAAGGACGCAGCCACCGCCGAGGCGGCCTTGCAGGTTTTGGACGAGGGCCCCGTGGACCTTCTCCTCACCGACGTCGGACTGCCAGGCGTTTCCGGCCTCCAGCTCGCCAATGCGGCGCGCGCTCGTCGGCTGGACCTGTGTCTCGTGCTCGCCACGGGCGACAGCGCCGCCAGAGCGGAAGCAGCGCGCCTGAGCGCCACCGTCGTACTTAAGCCCTATGATCCGCAAGCACTGCGCCAGGCATTGCAACACTCGCTCGCGCTCCGCGGAACTTAAGGCTGAGGCCGCTCGCACGACCGCGAGGGTGCTGTATTTGAGACCCTCGGCCGGTCACCAGAACGAAGCAGCGTCAGGTCTTCCTGGCCGGAATAGCGCCAGCCCTCGGACTGCGTCCAAAACACGATCGCCGCCTTGAAATCTCGGGGTCTAAAACCATCTCGTCTGCGACCGCCTGCGCACGCCGGCGGCAACGAGAAAGGTCAGTTCACCAGGGGATACAGCCATGCGTTTGGCGACTTCAGAAGATCTCATCAAGAACCAGGGGCTTGGCGCTGCGTTGGCGCGTTGGTTGCGCCCTGCCGTCGGGTTCGGGCACCCGCGGGACGTTCTTAAGGACCCGGCTCCTCACTTGGCGGAGAAACGCGCTGTTCTCGCTTCGTGGGCCTCGGACGCCTCAAGCTTGCGGGATGATCCAACCCAGAGATGGCTCCTTGGCACGCCCGAGCCTGTTCCGCTCCAAGACGTCCGGGAGGCCCTGGCCAGACTCGATTTTTGGGAGGCGGCGAGTTCCAGCCCCTACCCCCACGCTCGGGACTAGGGTCTGGACCGGAAGCTAGAGGCCCAACATTCGCTGTTGGGGTGCTCGCCAGTTTAACCGCAGTCGGACCTTTTGTCCGCTATCTCGTTCAGGGTCGCCTTTGCGGCGGCGACGGCTATTTCGTGATCGGCATCCGACGAGCCCCCGGATACCCCGACAGCTCCTGCGCAACGGCCCTCGTGGACGATCGGCACGCCGCCGGCGAGGGCGAGCACTTCGCCGGTGAGGCTGCGGCCTTCCTTCACCATGCGCTCGAAGACGGCGGTTTCCAGGCCGAGCAGGGCGGCCGATCGGGCTTTCCTCGTAGCGAAATCGACGGCGTGAGCCTTGGCGGCATCGGACCGATGAAGCTCGAGTAGCACGCCCGATGAATCAACGACCGCGATGCATGCCGAGATACCGCGCTCGGACGCCGCTCGAACACCTGCCTCGCGCGCTGCGGCGGCGTCAGAGCTGTCGATGGTTGGAATCATACGCATGGAAAGCTCGCTCCATGCGCCCTAGCGACGTGTCAGACGCCGCCTTCCGGCGCATGACATCCCTTTCTACCACGAAAGGGCTTTAGAAGCCAAAGGCACGTCCGAACCCGATGCCGCGAGCGCAAGCTCACGAGGAGACAGCGGCTTTGCCCACGAAGCGGTCGCAGAGCTAACCGGATGCTTGTTGCCGTTGACCCATTCGGAACGCCGGAAGGTCATTTGCCGGAGGGTGCCGGTCGGCTACGCTTGCGACCACGCAATCTCGCCGGCAAGGGCCACCCGAACTTGTACCTCGCCATCGTCGCCCTCACGATGTTCGTTCTGCCGCTCGGCTCGATGGCTGCAGAGCACTCTTTGCGCCCTGACGCGTCGTTGATCTGGCTCGCCGGCAAGTGGTTCGTGTTCTGGGGCGTTGGCGTGCGACTTGCCCTAGCGGGTGCGCGGCAAGTCTTACAGCCGGCGTTCACCGCCCGTGAAATCTTCCACATGGAGAGCAGCGATGCGCTGCCCCTTGTGCGCGAGTTGGGTGTCGCAAACCTGGCGACCGGTATTGTCGGTCTTAGCTCGTTGCTCGCGCCGAGCTTCGTCTTGCCGGTGGCGATCTCGGCGGGAATCTTTTACGGCGTCGCCGGCGCCCGTCATGCGGCCGAGCGGGGCCGATCTCGGAACGAAACGATCGCCATGGCCAGTGATCTCTTCATCTTCGCGGTGCTCGCGGCCTTCGTCGGCGCATCGGTTCTGAATCTTCGCTGAGACCCGACAAGGGACGCGCCAGAAACGGACGTTGCGTTGGGCCGAGAAAGCGGACCTAACCTGGACGGAGCAAGGCCTATCAAAGTTCTCTCGGGGACGGCACGTCCGCTGCCTTTCGCTCGAGATAGCCCTGCACGGCGGCGCCGATCTCGCGCACCAGCTCGGCGCGTTTCAGCCGGGTGACCGAGGGGAGCCGAAGGACGTAGCGGGCCGTGGTCAGCCCAAGCATCTGGGTGGCGACCAGGGCGCGGCGGCCCGGGCAGCCCTGGGTAGATCCAACGCTTTGAACAGGCGGCTGAGTTCGTCATCGAACAGGGCCACCATCCGCGCCCCGGCCGCGCCGTTGGAGATCGACGCGCGCATCAGCGCGATCAGAGCCGGTCCGCTTTGTGGATCCTCCCAGCGGTTCAATACGTGCGTGGGCATTGTCAGAGTAATCGAAAAACGCGTTGGCTCCGCACTCCCCTGATTTAACTTTTGGGCTTGGCGGATGCGCACGCTGAAGGCGTTACAAGCACTTAGGGCACCGCGACCGTCGAAATCACTAGCTTGCGAAGCTTAACGAAAAGTACTCTGACAATCCCCCGCCAGCCCAAGCCGTTAGTCTGACAATGCCGGGTGGCCAGCTTGCGCCCGCGCCTCCTGTGCAGCGCCTTAGGCGGGGCGATTGACGTTTGCGCGCTGCATCGCCCGACCCATTCCCGCGCACGTGACATCGCTTGGCGCGGGCGCCCTTCCGCAGATGGATGCAAGGCTTTTCCAAGAAAGACACGCCCCGTGGGGGAAACTCAGGGCGTCTCTCATCGAGCTCGTGGTAAACTACAGCTGTGGCCGATCAGGGGAGGATGTGACGTCGGATATCTTTATCTCCTACGCCAGACCCTCTGCCCCGCAAGCGACCGCAATGGCCGCCTCGCTCCGCGACGCCGGCTATAGCGTTTGGATCGACGAAGATCTTTCGCCACACCGGCCATTCGCGTCGGAAATCGAGTCAGAGTTGACGGCGGCAAAGGCGGCGCTCGTCATCTGGTCGGAGCACTCAACGAAATCCGAGTGGGTGCTCTCGGAAGCAAACCGCGCCAGAGAAGACCGCAAGCTGGTTCAAGTAGTCGTCGACGGCGCCCGGCTTCCCATGCCGTTCGATCAGATTCATTGCGCCGGTCTAAGCAGCTGGACTGGCGCCGCGGATCATCCAGCGTGGCGGAAAGTGCTGGCCAGCATCGCCACCCTGGTCGGCAGACCGGCGGCCGGCGACAAGGCCACTGATTTGCCGGAACGGGCTGTGGCCCCTGACTCTGGGCCGCCGCACGGCCAAACCACTGAGAACGACAATCTGCCAGCGCGGCTAACTAAGTTGATTGGTCGCCAAGCAGACGTTGATCGCCTCGTAGAGATGTTGAGCACGGCTGATCTGGTGACCATCACGGGAACGGGTGGGGTGGGCAAGACCCGGCTAGCCCTGGCCGTCGCCAAGAGCTTGCTCGGCAGCTTCCCCGAGGGTGTCTGGCTAGTCGAATTGGCTCCGATAGCAGACGCGAGCCACGTCCCCACAGCCGTCGCTCGGGCTATGGGTATCGCTCTGCCGGTCGGGCAGGACCTCGTTCATGCACTGGTCGATCGCCTCAGCCATCGCGAGTGCCTGATTATCTTGGATAACTGCGAGCATCTGGTCGACGCAGTAGCGGTGCTCGCCGACGCCCTGCTCGAGGCCTCGTCCGGAATCAAGCTGCTCGCCAGCTCCCAGGAGATCCTGGGCATTGAGTCAGAGCGCGTTTTCCGACTGCGTTCCCTCGCTGCGGATGATGCCGCGGCGTTGTTCGCCGAGCGAGCGGAGGCAGCGGATAGCAGCTTCGCAATTCGCCCGCGGGACGAGGCCGCCGTGGCAGCTATCTGCGCGCGCCTCGACGGTGTCCCGCTGGCGATCGAAATGGCTGCTGCGCGCGCCCCTTCGCTAGGTTGCGCGGAAGTTCTCCAACGGCTGGACGACCGCTTTCATCTATTGACGAGCGGGCGCCGGACCGCGTTGCCTCGCCAACGTACGCTGGCCGCGACCGTCGACTGGAGTCATGGACTCCTGTCCGCCCGCGACGCTGCCGCATTTCGAAGGTTGGGTGTTTTTTCTGGAGGGTTCACCCTTGAGGCGGCTCAGGTGGTCGCGGCCAATGGTTCGCTGGCCGCGTTCGACGTCGTAGATGCAGTCTCCAGTCTAGTTGCCAAGTCGCTCCTGGCCGCCGATGCGGCGGCGGACGGCACTCGCTATCGCCTTCTCGAAACGACACGGGCTTATGCTTTGGATAAGCTCTATGCCAACGGCGAGACGCTCGCCACGCAGCGCCGTCACGCACAATGGGCCGCTCAGTTCTACGAGTCTGCGTGGCGGGATTTCGCCAGCCATGTCGACGACGATACTTTTGCCAAACGTTACTTTGGAGAAAACGACAATCTTGAGCGCGCTCTGGATTGGGCGTTCGGCCCGAGCGGCGATCTTGAGCTTGGAGTAAAGCTCGTCGCGCTTAGTCACACCGCGTTCAGCTGCCAATCGCTCTACAACGACTTTCTTCGATGGCTCGGCTTAGCCTTCGCCCGATTGGGCGCCGTCACCAGTTCTAAGGTCAGCGACCGTTTCCTCGTAGTGCGTCTCACCGCGTTGATGATGAATGCGCCCGGTCAGGCGGTCGAGATCGCGGATGACGCCATTTCGGCCGCTCGGCGGCTAGATGACCCCACGCTTCTCCTCGCGGCCCTAAACGCCAAAGGCTGGGCGCTTTTGTTGAATGGACGCGCGGCCGAGGCGGCACCAGTCGCCGATGAAGCCTTGGCGCTCGTCAGTAAGCTTCCCACGTCGCGGGTAACAACTCAGACCAAGTCGCTGGTTGGCTCCCTGCGATATCTTTCAGATGGCAAGCGCACTCAGATTCTGCATCAGCAGGGTATCGCGGAATTGCGAGCGTTCGGCGCTGACGGCCTCGCGAACTGGTACGAATGCGGATCGCTCATGGCCGGGAACTACGCGAGCGACGTCGACGAGGAAGTCTCTATTTGGCGGAACCGGCTTACGCTTATCAAGCCACGCCAGATGCTATCGGGTCTAACGCTCGCTCTTGCAACTTCGCGGATGATAACGGCGCTGGCGGCGCGGGGCAGACCCGATGATCTGCAGGAGGCTTGCCGGATCTACCGGCAGAAATACAAGCTACTGCCAACCACCATGAACCGAGTGTGGCTCTGCATGCCAATGGCACTCGCTGCAGCGAAGCTAGGCCGGGGTCACGATGCTGCTGTCCTCGCCGGATTCGCCGAGACTTTTGCCAAGTCAGCCGGTGATCACATGACGCTCCAGGCCGCGAACGCCTTATGCGATCGCCTTCGATTGGACCTACCTTCGACGGACGTTGACGCCGCTTTCGTCGAGGGCTCGGCGTTGAACGTGGATGAAGCCGTACGACTGGCGCTAAGCCTGGGTTGAAGATGTCTGCGCGCGTCAATCGAGGCGAGCTGGACCGTTCGCCTGCTGTTGGGAAAGCAGGTCCCGCCTCAGTTTGGTGTGCGGCAGATAGCTGGAGGCGCGCGATGACCGGCCCGATCGCGGAAATGCGGCGCGCGGAGGAGGCCAAGCGGAAGGCGGGTGACGAGAGCCGTTCCAGCCCCTACCCCCACGCCCGAGACTAACATAAGGTGAACTGGAAGCTAGAGGCCCAACATTCGCTGTCGGGCGTGTTCGCCAAGTTCAATTGGTAGTCGAACCTCTTCCCCGCTATCCCGTCCAGGGTCGCCTTTGCGGCGGCGGCGGCGATTTCGTGATCGGCAGCCGAAGAGCCGCCGGACACCCCGACAGCTCCTTTGCAGCGCCTCGTGATGTTCGGCAGGGCGAGCACCTCGCCCGTGGCGACAGGGCTTCAGCCGCGCTGCGTGCGCATCCAAGAAGGTAGGTCGCCCCCTACAGGGCAGACCTGCGGCGGTTAACGAAAACCAGCGTTGGTTGGCCGATGCATTACGTCCCCCACGCAAATTACGGCGACCTCGCCCCAGACCAATCAACCTGACGGCACGCGACCAGACACAGATGGCCGCTGAGCGCCCACGCGCGGTAATCCTCAGGAGCGGCGAAAACCAATATTGGGTGCCCCTATTGAACCGCACCCGCTCGTGTGCCCCACAGAACTCCGATGAAGCCACCCTTCACGAAGCCGAGCAGGGTGAGTGTTGCCGTGGTTAGCCCCGCCAACGCCAAGGGCAGCACAATCCACGGATTGGCTTGCCAGACCACCGGAAAGACCAAGAGAGGCACGATCAGCAGATGCCCGATGATCAGGACCGTGAAGTAGGCGGGGCCATCGTCGGCACGGTAGGCATTGTTTTCATGCCCACACGCCTCGCAGGTGGGATCAACCTTCAGATACCCCGCGGAAAAGGTGCCCCTCTCCGCAGTTGGGGCAGCGACGGGCAAGGCCGCGCTTTAGTCCAGTCGCTACGTTGCGGTCGGTTGCCATGATTGCCTCCATCGGTGGCTGGAATGTAGGCATACAGGTCGCGGACTCAATCCATACAATGAGCCATACGCTAAACGTAGCTCCGGGACGGCTGCGGCGGCGTGAGCACCTGAGCGATAGTGCTAAGCGCCCTGGCCAGATCGTCCCTCGTGCGCGGCGCGCCGAGGCCAATCCGCACGGCCTCCGGTGGGTCACCGCTCGTGGCAAACGCGTCGCTCGGCACGACGGAAATCTCGTGCGACCGGAGCGCAGCGAGAAAGGTCCCGCGTGACCACGGCGACGGCAACCGGAGCCAAGGGTGGAAGGCATCCGCCGGTTCGGCCGCCACGTTGCCCAGCGCTTCGGCCGCAATACGTCGCCGCGCCCGCGTTTCCGATCGAATGGCCGCCAGGGCCGCGCTTGCTAGTCCGGTGGAGATCCGGTGGGTCGCCGCCGCGGCCGTGATCGGGGAAGCCATGCCGCTTATGGCCCGCAGTTGCGCCGCAACTTGAACGGCCCCCTGCGCATCGGGGGCGGCGACATACGCAATGCGTAAAGCTGGCGAAACGAGCTTCGCCAGGCCCGCAATATGCCAGGTCAGGTCCGGCGCGAGGGCGGCGAGTGCTGGCAGCGCGGGGTCGGGCAGTCGGCCATAGGCGTCGTCCTCGAGAATCGCCAGCCTGTGACGGCGTGCAACGGCGATGATTTCCTCGCGCCGGGCAAGCGACATGGTGGCGGTCGTCGGGTTCTGTAGGGTTGGCGTACAGCACAACGCCTTCACTCCAACCTCGCGGCATGCTTTGGCCAACGCGGTGGGCAGGATGCCCTCGTCGTCCAACTCCAACCGGAGGACCTCCAGACCTAAACGCGCAGCGGCTGTGCGAAGGCCCGGATAGGCCATTGCTTCCGTGCAGATGACGTCGCCCCGGTTAGCCAACACGCCAAGCACGGCGACGATTGCGGCCTGCGCTCCGGCGGAGATCATGGTCCGCTCGGGCGTGAGGTTCGGGATCCTACTGCCTAACCATCCCGCTCCGACCACTCGGTCCTTCTGCGCTCCGCCGGGCTCCTGGTACCTCATGAGTAGCGAGAGTCCCTCCCGCCGCTCGACTTCGGTGAAAGCCTCCCAGAGGCGTCGCGCCAGCTTCTGGTCATCGAACTGGGGTGGCATGTTCATTGTGAGGTCGATGGGCGCTCCACAGAGGCGCCGAACGTCTGGGTGGCCGCGGCTGCCGCGACAAAGCTTCCTTGGCCTGGCCCCAAATCGCGCCTCACCACGACGGCATAACGCGTAAATTGTAGATTGGTTGCGGTTAACCTTTTGGTTGCGACGTTTTGTATTTTCGGAGCCCCTGTTTGGGAGTTCATGCGATGGCGGCAGCTTCGTTGACGGGGCGCGCCAGGCCGGTCCGATCTGTGGTATCACCGAGCCAATGACTCTTAAATCACAGCCCAAGAATCACCCCGGTCCGGCGCCAACGGCCAATGAAACCCTTATTGAGGTACGCCTGCAGCCCGACGCGCTCGCTAGAATCGACACCTATATCGCCAGCCAGCCAGACCCCCAGCCGTCCCGCCCGGAAGCGTTGCGACGCCTCGCCGAACTTGGATTGCCGCGCACGACCGACGTCAGCACTTCCGATGAAGAGCACACCTGGGGCGGCGCCGCGGTTATGACAGCCTAAGCCGCGGAAGCTCAAATGAGGCGATCCCCGCGGCTATCGCCGCCGATCGGCTCCAACGGAAAGCGCTAACTCAAAGCCCGCAAAAACACGACCACGGTCTCTGGCACACGCCTGACGCGGCACATCAACCGGATGCGAGGTTGGCTGCCGGAACGCCGGGCTGACGCCGCGGCCAAGGCCGAGAAGCGCCTGCACTGCAAGCACCCCTACATCCCTAACTGTCACCGCTGTCACCTCTCAAGATCGTCCGGGTTCCCCAACACGAGCCTTGACGCCGGTTGCATTCAGTCGTTCTCTTTGCGTTCCATGATCCATCCCCGCGAACTCAACACCGTTGACCTGATGAATCTCCGCGCTGTCACCGTGACGCGCCACCCTGAGGTCGCCCGCCGCTTCGCCGACTCCGCTGGGAGGATCTGGGACATCGTGCCGGGCTTCGGTGAGCCTTGGGTGCGGGTCTATGCCGGCTACGACCTCGACCGACGGACGCAGCCCTACATCGCCGGCCCTGGCGTCGCTGGCCTGCCGCGGCGGGCGCTGCTGCCGGAAGCGAGGGCGAGACGGCTCGGGTGAGCCAAGTGTGGCTCTTGCGCGTTACAGTCCCCGCAAGGGGAAGACGCCATGCCTGCCAAGCCGACAAGCCGGCCGTTCTAAGTTCGATGGTGCGACCTCTTCACGTCATCGAGCGGGCCTATGAGCTGGCCGACTCCGGTGAGTGCAAAAACCTGACCGAGATCCGCGCCCGCCTCCGTCATGAGGGCTATCCTCACACACCCGGACACCTCGACGGCTTTGCTATCAGGAAGTCGCTCGCGGAGCGCTGCAAGGCCGCCAGGAAGCGGCAAGATGGCGAGCCGGGCTAGGCCAACGAAAGAGCCCCCAGTCGGGAAGGACCGAGGGCTCGTTGACGGCCGGAGGAGTGGGGGGCTCTGGAACCGGACCGTCGAGGGTCTAATGCGTCAGGCGAGAGTTGGTTTCAGGGATGCTGCTAAGTCGGCCGATACGGCATCCAGTTACTGCCCGCGAAGAACCCCCAGATTTGGGCCCGCGTGTGCACGCAGCCGCAGTAGGTGCAAATCTCGGCAGATCCCGACCAAGCGACGCCTTCCGCGCCGACAGTCGCCACTTCCGAGGCCAGGAGCGGGCGCTGACGCTTCTCGCCATGGCTGCTGGGAGCCGGGCACTTGCTGACCATGGGCGCCTTATCGGGCGTGCGCAGCGCCGTGCTGGGTCACGGGTAGGGGCTGACAATCGACCTTGGCGGCGATCTCCTGGCCAGCTAGCGTCACCGCGACCAAGGGAGCGACACACCATGCGCATGATGATCATCGCCGCCGCCTCGCTGCTCTGCATTGCCGGGCCGGCCTTCTCTTTCGACATTGAGCAACGTGGACACCTCGACGCCAACGGCCGCTGCCACGCCGAGAACGGCCAGTTCACCTATCAACGGAACTGCGCAGCTCGTCCCCCGACCTATACCCTCGACGCGAAGGGCCGGTGTCACGCGTCGAATGGTCAGTTCGTTCCGATCGACAAGTGCAGGCACTGACCTAGATGCGCGGAGCGGCCGCTCTCGGGCTGGCGCTTTGGCTGATCGTGCCGCACGAGCCGGCCAATTTTTGGTACGCCGCGCCTGAGTACGCGTGCGGTCTCACCAAAGCGGACGAGGATCAGTCGCAGTGCGACAGCGACCCAGTGGCGTTCACCATGCACGACGTCGCGAGTTCGGAGCGCGCCAAGGGGTTCCCCTTAGTCCGGACAACCGCTGCGTTTGCGTACTCGCCCGCTAGGCGAAATCCACCTTCTCGGGTTTTTGGCGCATCAAAATCGCTTGTTTCCAGATCGCATTAACCTTTAGCGTCCCGGACCGAATTGAAGAAATATCGGGGGCGAAAGATGCGGGCGAAGGCACTAGTTGCGGGTTTAGTTGCGGGCGCTGCGGTCCTTTCCGGTGGCACGGGCGCTCTGGCGGCTACGACCATCAAGGGCATACTATTCTTCGAACCCAATCCAGTTGGGAACGCCTACGATGGATCGCAATTCTCCACTCCGCCTGGCTTCGGCAATGTCGCGAGCCCGACTGTAACTGTCGGTCCCGGCGTGGAGTTTGGATATGAAGACCCTGCCAACACAGACACCGCGGATTTCACCGAGACCAGTCTGAAAATCGAAGACGTCACGGACGCGAGCCAAGGGGGAGCGGCTCCCTGGCAACAAATCTTCACCGCGAACACCCCCGGCTTCTTCAGCAATATAGTCGAGGGAACTGACAGTTTCCCCAATGGCGTGACCTTCCAGGTAACTGGCAATAAGGTGACAGACGATACGCTGACGCTGAATTGGGGCGGAAGTCTCGCGTCGGCGACCCAAGACGTCAGTTTCACCTTCGGAAGCGCCGCTCCAGAGCCCGCGTCCTGGGCACTCATGATGCTCGGCGTAGGTGCCATCGGCGCAGGCCTGCGGTTCTCAAAGCGTGGACAGCTAGGCGCGCAGAAGACGGCCGCCTAAGCCTTCAGCGCTCCAGCACGCCGCATCGAGCACGCGCCGGCCACCAGCTCACGCTCAAGGGTATCGCCGCCGCAGCCGCGTCTGCCATCCCGCGCACTTGGTCTTCGCCCAGGTTGTCGTCGGCCCACTGACGTACGGTGCGTCGAGCCGCTTGGACACGATGCCTTCGAAACACAGCTCGCACGCGGCGTGGAACACCTCTTGGCCGTTCTCTCCGCCGAATGGCTCGACCCAGCGAATGAACCGGCGCACGACTTCCTCGCGCCCCTGCAGCATCACGGCGTGCGAGCTCGGTCTGGCGCGTCACGGTGACGGCGCGCAGGTTCATGAGGTCGAAGGGGTCGAGGTATCGGGGATGCGCGTCCATGAACGGAAGTAGAACGGCCGGGTTGCAACCGGCGTCAAGGGTGGGCAGGTCCTGTGGACAGCCAGTCGGGACATTCGACAGTCTGCTCTTCCCGGAGTGCCCCGATGTTCGTTCTGTTAGTGACCTGGCTCAGGCGATCTGATCCATGCGGCATTGCCCCGGCGACTTGTCTGGCCGAAAGCGCAGCAATCGAGTCCCGTGCCGGAAGCGCCCGCCTGAGACGTGATCGAAGGATACTTCGACGACGAGGCTAGGCGTCAGCGGTGTCCACTCGGAGGACCGCTCCGTCGCCCAGCGGCTCGGGCCGCCCGGCTTGTCGCCGGTAAAGCCAGGCCCGCCTTCCAGCGCCTCGAGCTGTTCGGTCAGGGAGGGTTTGTCGGCGGCGGCGAGACCTGACGTGAAGCCGACGT
This sequence comes from Caulobacteraceae bacterium, assembly GCA_036494265.1. Taxonomy (GTDB): domain Bacteria; phylum Pseudomonadota; class Alphaproteobacteria; order Caulobacterales; family Caulobacteraceae; genus Acaudatibacter. Next base: position 46,176 of record DASXOP010000011.1, read on the forward strand.
GGTCCAGCAAGCCGCGGTCGTTGTAGAGGCCCAGGAGCAGCGATCCCACGACTTTGGCGCCGGCCGCGTAGCGAAATCCTCCGACTACGCAGTCGGCGGTTCTTATGCGCTTGACCTTGGTCATCGCTCACTCGCCTTCGAGGTATCGACCATCACGGCGCTTGGCAACGACGCCTTCGAGCCTGCCGTCGTCCAGCCAGGCCTTCGCCAGGGCCGATCCGCCGTGCCGGGCGTCACAGACAAACCCGAGTTGGCCTTGAAGCCCTTGGCGAAGGTCTCCAGCGCACACCGGCGCTCGCTCAGCGGCAAGGCGCAGAGATCGCCTTTCGTCGGCGAGAGCAGCATGTCGAACAGCGTCAGGGCTGGCCGGGGTTTCGCTGGCGAGGCGCTGGATTCGCGTTTCGGACGGGTGCAGCCGCATCTGCAGCGCCTCGAACGAGAAGCGGCCCCCGCATTGAACCAGCAGCTCGCCATCGAGGATGAAAGGGTCGGCCGTCAGCTCGCGCAGGACATCGACGACCTCGGGGAAATATCGACCCAGAGGCTTGCCGGATTTGGCCTGCAGCCGGACCTCGTTCCTCTGGCGAAACGCAAGACAGCGAAAACCGTCCCACTTGGGTTCAAACCACCAGCCGTCGCCTTCTGGCAGCGCCGGTTCAGACCGGGCCTCCATTGGCTCGATCACGCCGAAGGCAGCGCTCTTCCTCCCGGTCACGGCCAGTCTGCGCCTCAATCAATCGGGTGATCTTGTCCCAAAGCGGCAACGCTGGCGGTCAGACTGCGTTGCCTCCTTGAGAAAAACGAGGCGGGGATGGCCGAACTGGACGCGAAGACCCGCGACAAGCTGCCGGCGAAGGATTTCGCCGAGCCCGAAAAGCGCGCCTATCCGATCGAGGACAAGGCCCACGCCCGCAACGCCAAGGCGCGCGCCAGTCAGGCGGTAAAGACCGCGGGGATGTGCAAGGCCCAGGGAAGCAAGATCGGCAAGAAGGCGCACGCGGTCCTGGAGGCGATCGGTTGATGGCCCGTCGGGTTGATTCCTTGGGTCCGGATCGGAATCGACGCCTGTCGCTCGGGCTTGAGGCGTCGTCCGTTATTGGCCTGCGCACCATGAAGCTCGCAGCCGGCGGCGCTGCGGCCGATGCAGAGGGTCAGCGCATGGTGGCTGAGAAGATCGACGCCGGTCTGGAGTTGCAGGCTAAGGCGTTCTCAGGCGCCCTTGGGGTCAGCGCCGCGGGCGTGGCGGTGAGGACCTTGAGCCACTATCGGCGAAAGGTCCGGTCCAACCGGCGTCGGCTAGCCAAGGGGTGAAGCTCCGGAACAATCACCGGAGTCCTGGATTCTGTTGGAAAGCTCAAAGTGACCAGGAGACCGTGATGAGCAAACGCGAAGAAATCGCCCCAAATGGCGACAAGCGTTACATTCGACGCGACGACAAGGGACGCATCGCAACGTCGGTGGAAGAGGGCGCCTCGCTGTCCGCCGACGCTCGCCACAAGGCCAAACACACCGCCAAGCCGGGCCAGGGCGACCGCGGCGACCACCACAGGAAATAGGCCGGCGCCCGCATGGCCCGGAAGCTGAAGGTGTTCCAGGCGCAGTTCGGCTTCTACGACACCCCGCCAGAGATCATTGCCCAGCACTTCCGCATCGCCCTCCAGCGTCGCGTTGACGATCTTGGCAAAAAAGCGACCGTCAGGACATTCCAGCGTGTAGAGCCATTTCGACATGCCCCGAAGATAGCCCCCCCCCCGCCCGGCGAGGCGTCATCCTCGCGAGGGGGCAATTTCGGAAACTGTCAACCATCCAATACGAAAGAGCCCCCAGCGGGGGCCTGGAGACTCGCTGACGGTCGAGGGGCAGCGGGAGAACACATCCGAGCCGCTATTGGTTAAATGCCCCGTCGCTGAATGGTTTCCCTGCCTCTGACAAACCACCCGTAGGATTGGTCACGCGGACTTGGATGACGCCGCTCTTGCGCGAGTGCCAGGCGAAGGTTTGGATGGACGCTTCGCGCCGCTGAGTTTCTTCCCTAGTCCCATTGACTTGGCCAGAGCTGAACGCTCTGCGCTGTAGCTCGGTGAAACGATTGGGTAATCCTTCGGCAGCCCCCATTTGCTCGATATTCATCGGGGGTCAGCCCGAACCGCGACAGATGTCGCCTCATCGATTTGTAGCGGCGACCGTCTTCGAAGCTAATGAGACCATCAGCAGTAATAGATTTGCGGATTTGTGCCGACGTCGCTTTAGCAGGGCCGACTGGCTGCTGCAGCTCCGTTCCGACGGTCGAAATCGTGTGATGCACGTCACCGATGAACCGGGGCAAATCCAACATCGAGATCCGGTTATGCTCAACAAAGGCTGCGACGATCTGAGCGGTTAGCTCGCCTAAACTCGTTTCCAACCGACCCTCTCCGAATCTGGACCCCGCGCAGACGATGGCCCAGATTCCGGGTGTTCACCAGCGTCGGGCTGGGGATGCCGGCGATGTTGCAGTTGCGTATGTTCTGGCGCTCAGCAGCGTCTTCCGTCTCCTCAGCCCCTAGCTCCTTGCCGTCGCCACCCTAACGCCGATCTTCGACAAGGGTGCCCGCGACCCAGCCCCCCCTCTCAACTAGGCCGTCGATTTTCCCAGTCTGGCTTTTGGCTGGTCCGGCGGTGGACTAGTGTTTCAGCTTCGGCGCGCGCGATCGTAGCGATTGTTTGGAAGCCTGACCCGTCGTGCGCGGACTCCCGTGCTGAGAGGCGTCCTCCGGAGACGACGGTTCGTCCTTTGGCTTTATCTTTTCAGCCGGACGCACTTCTCGTTCGCCAGGGCCTTTTCCTGGAAGCGGACCTGACGGCTTGCGAGGATCAAGCGAGTGAATTTGCATTGAAGACGGCTCCTATAAGCGACGCCACCCACTCCCCCGGCCCGATCACCGTTCTTTTTGGTGACTGCGCCTCGTCATGGCGCCTGCACTCGCACCTCGACGATCGTCCCCGGCGGTCCACTGGAAACGAGGTCGCCACCGATCTGGGCGACCAGTGACCTAACCAGCTTCATCCCGAGACCACTTCCGGGTTTCTGCCCGGCGCCCCTCGGTAGACCACGCCCCAAGTCACGAACGGATAACAGCAGTCGGTCGCCCTCGCGCGTCGAACGCACATAAACCGGACCCCGACCTTCGGGGTAAGCGTACTTCACCGCATTCGTCACCAGCTCGTTGACAACCATGCCGAGGGGAATGGCGGTGTCGATCGGCAGCGAAAACGGTTCTGCCTCCACCCTCAGTTCGATATGGCCATCGCGGACAAGGGAGGCGCCGACGCCGGCGCAAAGGTCTTCAAGATAGATGGCGAAATCGACCACATCGGTGCCCGGCCCACGATAAAGCGCTCGGTGGACTTGGGCGATGCTCTCGATACGGGCAACCGCTCTGAGTAGTTGGTCACGGACCTCGGCGCTGTCGGTCTCATTCGCCTTCATCTGCAAAATGCCGGTTACGAGCATCAGATTATTGCTGACTCGGTGGTTGAGTTCATCGAACAAACTTGCCTGACGGGCCTCGGCCCGCTTGCGCTCCGTAACGTCGAAGAACAACTGCGCCATCGTATTGTCGTCGACGCGGGTCACGCGGATTTCGTGCCACAGATCGCCCCTCCGAGTGTGTAACTCAAAGCTCGTCGGCGCGCCCGTCTTGAGGACCTGTTCGCACAGCTCAAGCCACTCTGAGTGGTCGCCAGGACCATCGCCGAGCTTGGTTCCTACGGCCTCAGGCCCTACGCCCAGCATGCGCTGAAGCGCGGTGTTCAATTCCAGAATGACGTAGTCTGAGAGTTTTCCGTCGGCAGCCCAGATGGCCTCGCACATGGCGAAGCCTTCCGCCATGTTCTCCAGCAATGCATCGAGGGCCAATTGGCGCTCGGTCATTTACGGCAGCCCTCGGAACTCCTGAGGCTCGCCGGACTAGGTCCGCCCACAGCCTTGTAAGACCAACAGGCTAGGTATCAGCAACCCCCGAGCAGGGGCAACGCGCGATATTCCCCAGTCAATCAGCTCACGCGCAACTTGCAGGATCGCTTAATTGGCGGTCCTGCGGTACGTCGGCTCCGGCGCGTCGCTAACGGCAATGAACCCCCCGTTGCAGTCCTTGGGGACGTCCGCTTCTTGGCGAGGTCAGAGATCGATCTGCTCGGACATCGACAGAGCGTCGTCCACCTCGATGCCCAGATACCGCATGGTGCTCTCAAGCTTGCGGTGGCCGAGCAGTAGCTGGCAGGCGCGGATGTTGCCGGTCTTCTTGTAGATCAGCGCCACCTTGGTGCGCCGCAGGCTGTGGGTGCCGCGGGAACGCCGATTCGAACTTAAGCGGGATACCCTGATCCTCTATCCCCGAGCGCTAGCCGGCCGTGACGCGGGCCACCAAACCACCTCTGGCCGGAGACAGACCCTGTAACTCAGCGAACGCGCGGGTGAGATGGGCGCCGAGGCCAGGCTTGGGATCGTAGAACCATGCTCGGGTGGCGTAGGCGAACGCCGCCATACCCACCTGGGCCGCGAGCATGGCGAGACCCCGTTCGACTCCGCGGCGGGACAGGGCCTCCGAAAGGGCTTCGGTCAGAGCCGCCGTCTTGGTTAGCACCCGCTCCTGCAACGCCGGCGTCTGCGCGATGACCGCCTGCCGAGGCTCGGTAAGCGGTCGATTGTTCTCGATGGTCTGCTCGACTGAACGAAACGCCAGAAGCAGGGCGTCCATAGGCGTCGCCCACTCGGGCGCGGCCAGCACCCCGTTGGTGAGCGCGGCGCGGAAGGCGTCCTCACCGTCGAACAGCGCCTCGCGCTTGTCCGGAAAATGACGAAAGAACGTCCGCTCGGTGACGCCGGCCCTGGCGGCGATCTCGGCCGCGGTCGTGGCCTCGTAGCCGCGCTCGCGGAAGAGATCCAAAGCCGCCTGCTGAAGGCGGCGGCGGGCATCGGCTCCACTCCGCGGCATGAGGCCACCCTACACGTATTGTCAGTGACTGTCTCTTCATCTATATGTCAGTTACTGACGCAAAGGATCGAGATATGCGAACGCTCCGCTTCCAAGAATACGGCGAGCCGGCGGACGTGCTGCGGCTAGAGAACGCCGACGCGCCGGAACCGGGCGCCGGTCATATCCGGGTGCGCGTCCATGGCTGCGGGCTGAACCCGGCCGATTGGGCGCTGTGCCGAGGCCTCTTCCGCGGCGACCTGCCGCGCGGCATCGGGCTCGACGTGGCCGGAATCGTGGACGCTGTCGGCGATGGCGTGACGAACATCCGCGTCGGGGATCGGGCGTTCGGCTCCGCCAGCTTCGCGAACTATCTCAGCGCTGGCGCCTCTGACTTCGCCGTCCTGGAACGCTGGGCCCAGGCTCCGGACGGCCTTGATCTTATCAAAGCGGCTGCGCTGCCGATGGCCGTCGAGACCGCGTCGCTCCACCTCGACGCGCTCGATCCGTCTCCGGGTCAGACCGTCCTGATCCACGCAGCTGGCACCATGATGGGCTTCGCCGCCGTGCAGATAGCGCTGATGCGAGGCGCCCGGGTTATTGCGACATCGGGCGAGACCTTCACAGGACAACTCCAAGCGCTTGGAGCCTCTGTCACCACCTATGGGGAAGGCATGGTCGAGCGGGTCCGTGAGATCGCCGGTGGCGCGCCGGACCTGATCTTGGACACGGCTTGGCCGAATGGCGTGCTGCCTGACCTGATCGAGATCGCCGGCGGTGATCCGCGTCGGGTGCTCACGATGACAGATTTCGCCTCGGCCGCGGAACTCGGCGCGCGCCACAGCTTCGGCGAAGCCATGACGCGGCGCGATCGCGTGCTCGCCGAGTTCGGCAAGCTCGCCGCAGATGGCAGGTTTACGCTGCCGATCGCTCGCACCTTCCTGCTCGACGATTGGCGCGAGGCGATGATTGCCAGCCTGAGCGGCCACGCCCACGGCAAGCTCGTGCTGCTGCTGGCCGACGCTGCGTGACGCCAACCTCGCCTAGGCCGCGCCCGTGAAGGCGCGTTGGAGGAGCAAAGCGGGGTTGTCGTAGAGGTGCCACGAGCGGACGTTCGCCACTTCCCGAAAAGCTGACCTCGGCGCGTCGGGCGATGTCTCCGACGAGCACCCATATCCCCTGTGATTGCTGTGCGCCTGACTGCCTCGGAGGGGTAGCGCGATGTCTCAATTCGTTTGTCCCAACTGCCGAGCCGTGAACCGCATCCCGGAGGCGCGAGACCCGCACCAGGCTAAGTGCGGGAAATGCCATGAGCTGGTGCTCACGCGCGCGCCGATCGAGGTGTCTGGCGCCCAGCTTGACGCCCACCGCAATGGCACCAAGGGCGCCGCCTTGTTGTTGGACGTCTGGGCGCCCTGGTGCGGTCCCTGCAAGTCGATGGCCCCACAGTTCCAAGCGGCGGCGAAGGCATTGGAGCCGGAAGTGCGTTTGCTCAAACTCAACTCGGACGCCGAACCGGCGGCCGCGAGCGCACTTGGCGTATCAGGCATCCCGGCGTTGTTCTTGATCCGCGACGGACTGGTGATAGCTCAGACCGCCGGCGCCATGCCGGCGAGCCAGATCGTAGACTGGACGCGCCAAGCTCTGGCGAAGGCGGATTAGCGCCGGACCCGGTCGCTCCGCTGAGAGCGGTTGCTTGCAGAAAGCACGCTTTCGGACCTCATATCTTGACCTGCGTCCGCTCCGTAGCGCAGGCCGGCTCGATGAACACCCATGTCATCATCGACGGCCCGCGGATGCCGCCCGCATCGGGACGCGAGGCGCGCTCGATCGTTATCCTAGCCCACGGCTACGGCTCCAACGGCGCGGATTTGATCGGCTTGGCGCCTCATTGGCGTGAAGCCCTGCCGGATGCGCTGTTTGTAGCGCCTAACGCCCCCGAGCCCTGTCCTGACGCACCGGGCGGCTACCAATGGTGGCCGGTCAGGACCCCGGACCGCACAGCCGGCGTACGCGGCGCGGCGGCCATCCTCGACGCGTTCATCGACGCCGAACTCGCGCGGTACGGCTTGTCCGAGGATCGCCTTGCGCTCGTCGGCTTCAGTCAGGGGACCATGCTGGCTCTCCATGTCGCGCCCCGCCGCGAAAAACAGGTGGCGGGCGTGGTGGGCTACTCCGGCATGCTCATCGACACGGACGAGGCGGATCTGCGGACGCGGCCGCCCGTTCTGCTGGTCCACGGAGACGCGGACCCGATGGTGCCTGTCGCCGCTTTCCACAATGCGGAGGCGGCCCTCAAACGGCTTGGCTTCGACCTCACAACCCATGTCTCCCGCGGCCTTGGCCATAGCATCGACATGGACGGTTTGCGGCTGGGTGGGGCATTCCTGAGCAAGGTCTTGCCGTAAGCCGGCCAAGCCCCGCAGCACTGAAGTGCGAGGACATTGTCGCGCCAAGGTTACGGCGAACATGCGCCAAAACCAGACCTCAGCGAGCTTCCCGAAAGCAGACGTCTGAGGGCGCTCGTCTCCTTTACGCCCGGGCCGGTCTGCACGGCCGGCTCGGTGAATCCCTTCCAGCTGACGTCCGGCGAGGTCTGGGCGATGCCGCGGCGACCAGTTGGTCGAAGGTGGCTTTCGCCCGGCGGTCGGAGAGCCGCATGTTGTAGGCAAAGCCGCCCGACGTGTCGGTGTGGCCTACGACGTGATGTGGCTCGACCCGTTGCCCGTCGCTGCGCCGCGTCCTGCACCGCCGACTGCGCGTCCGGAGTCAGACGTACTGACCGAACGGGAAGTAGACGATGAACTTCTTCGTCGGAGAAGGAGGCGCTTCCGCCGCCGGTCATCGAAGGCCAGGCGCATGCCCTGGCACTAGAGCGCCAGGGCATGCGCGACCACGTCACTGAGCTTGCTGTCGTTGGGCTGCCGAGTAGAGTTCAACGACACGGCTGCTGGCCAATTCCTCATTGGCCATGGCCTCCCGCTCCATCCGGTCGGCGAGCCAGATGACGATCGACCGACGCATGTAGGGGACGGGGACGGACTCTCCGCTCTTCCATCGGGAGACCGTCGCCCGACCGCAGCGGAACTGCTCCGCGATCTCGTTGGGTTCGACGCCGAAATGATCGATGGCGTCGCTGACGACCTCCTGAAGAACGTCGGCCGGGACGTCGTCCCCAATGAGACGCAGCTCTTGCGCGAACGCATAGAACATGGCCGCGCGGATGACGCGGGACGCCGGCATACGGGTAACGCGCATGGAATTTCTCCGAAGACGGCTTTGCGTAAGCCCGCCACGCCGCGCCCCGTTCGGACGACGCGCCACTCTGCGGCGGACGGCGACTAACGCGGCCTTATAGGCGAGCCGTCTCATGATTCAACTCTCCGGCCACGATGTTGGTCGAAAGACGAGCTGTGTAGGCTATTTGCAACACGGACATTTCTGATCTCCTCGGTGGGTTCGTCCGCACTGCTCATCAGCCGCCTGCGCGATATCGCAGACGTCCGAGGGGCGAGGCGGAACAACATGGAACATAGTTGCATACTGAGATGGATAGGTCTACAACTCTTAAACGGCTCGTTCCGGTCGTTTGATCCGGAGCGCGGGGGCTTCCGATGAATGTTGGTCGGCGAGAGGGACGGGACAGGGCAGGGATGGGCGACAGTCAGCCTGAGGCAGCTCGATCCAAGTTCCCGCGCGCGCCAGCTTCGCCAGCGTTCTTGCCGCCCCCTTTGGGTGGGGATGGGGTGGCGAGGTTTCAAAAGATCCCCGCACTGCGGATGCGCCCGTCGAGCGGCGGGCGGCCGTCCGGATAGGAGCACGACGTGGCAGACGACTTTGCGCCGCAGCCGGCTACCGCGCCCCCGTCCCGTCCCACCCGCACGCTCACGCCGCCGCGGCGCGAGGTCGAGTGGCGGCCCGAAATTGCGGCCATGTCCTGTCGCGTACGGCCCGAAGAAGGGGTCTGGAGTCTCAACAGCGCGTGCGAGCTGACGGTCGCGACGCGCGTCGAGGCCGTCCTGCGCCGCTGGGGGCTGACCTACCTCTTGCCCGAGATGCACCGCGTGGCGCTCGGGGACATCGATCGCTGCGGCCCCAACGTGGTCGACGGACCGCGGCACGCCATCGCCGCCTTCCACTTCCTCTTCGAACCCCAAGACGGCCCGTCGCTGGCCGTCTTTTTCTTTGTCGCGCTCGCCGAAGGCTCGCGCAGCATCTGCCTCTGCCAGGTCTTCGCCGGCCGCTGGCCTCCCGGTGACGCGGCGATGCGGCCAGATCCAATCGACGATCCGACCGCCCTGCTGGGGAACATGCCGGCGACCGGCCATCGCTACCGGGGCCAAGCCGTCGGCGCGCTGCAGGCGCGCGCTCTGGCCTACGCGATCAGCCGGGGGGCGGCAGCCGCGCACCTCTCCATGGGCGGCAGCCAAGCAGCGCATGCGTTTGGCGACCGTGGTTCGGCGCCGCTGATCTATCTGGTCGGCGCGTCGATCTCGATGCAGACCTTGGCCGCCGTAGACATGCTTCACGCCTTGCTTGGGTTTTGGGCGGACGTTGCTTCAGGAGCTTTTCCCCCACGACTGACGCCGCTCTACGGCTGGGCGCCGACCCATCGCGACCTCGTCGCGCCGGCAATTGCTGCGCATTCGGCGGACCAAGAGCGTGGCGCGGGCTTTTGCGGCGGCGGCGCTTTGGGTGCAGCGATGCAGATCTTGGCGGCGCAGGCGCCGCACGCGCGTTGGCTCCTTCGCGTTCTAGAGGTTTGTGACGGCGGCGACGTTGGCGGCGGCCAGAGCTCCGAGATGGGTTGGACGAGGGTCATCGTCAGCGCCAGCCCGCTCGACGGCGTCCTTCGGGCCTGGCTGCACCCGACGGCCCGACCGGGCGAAGTCGTCCAGACGCGGCTCGGTGTCAGAGCCTCGTCGTGGTCCCTGCTACTTGGCTGGGGTGGGCGAGACGGCGATCCTTTCGATGGCCGCCACGTCGCTTGCCCCTGGCCACCGACCAATCCGATCGAGCTCGCGCCTCAAGGTGCGGTCGGGGTCTGGCGGCCGACGCCGGAGGATACGGATGCCCGTTAGGAGCGCCGCATCGCGCCGGGTCACGGCTTGACGCGAAAGTAGGGTCCTTCGGCGGAGGTCAGTCGTTCGAGACCGTAGCGGACGCTGGCGGCCTGGCCGGCGAAGACACCTTTGACGTCCTGAAGCAGCAGGCGCGCGGACGAGAAGTAGCTATGACCGAACAGGAAGTCGGTGCCGACGGCGGACGCGTCGATGGTGTCGACGCCCGGGAGAACGATCAGCTGCTCGCCGACGCGGGGCGATTTATTGAACTTCCGTGAGACCGTCAGAGCGCGATCGCGGGGCGAGGAATAGAGCGTCATTCCCGTGCTGACCTGAGTCATCGCGGCCGCGGCGTTGCGGTAGGTGCTCGCGTCGACGTCCGGCGCCGCCAGCACGACGTAACCGATCCGCGTCTGGCTTGCGGCCAGACCGCGGGATCCCAGCTGCTTCAAGGCGCCGCAGACGGCCTGACCGCCCATGCTGTGCGCCAGGATGTTGATCTGCTCGGCGCCGGACTCGTTGGCGAGGTCGGAGAGGAATGCCTGGAATCGGTCGGCGCTGTCGCGGACGCTCTCGCCGTCATGGAGGTAGTCGTCGATGCCCCCCCGTGCGGCCCAACTGTAGAGGATCGGCGAGCCAGCGAGTTCCAGGTCCGCGCCCAGTTGGGCCGTGCGCAGAACCGCGCTCTTGAACGTCGTCCGAAAGCCGTGGACGAAGACGAAGAGGTCGCGGCTATTGCGGCTCTGCAGCGCGTCGCGCACTCGCATGGAAAAGTCCTGTCGGCTCCACGGCGTCAGGCTATCCACGAGAAAGTGACGGCGTTTGCTAGCGATGAGCTGCAGGGGCAGTAACGGCTGAGGCAGGCCGCCGATCTTTCGATCGCGCGGAATCGATACCTGACACTCGCCGTAGTGAAGGGTGTTCGCGCGCTCGCCGCTGAACATCAGTCCGAGACGAGCGTTCGAGACCGGCTTGCGGTCGGTTGCATAGAGCACGGCCTTGAGCACGTGAGCCGGTGGGGGTGGGGCGGCGGCCAGACTGGGTGGGGCGGCCACGCGCCGCGGCGCGGTCTGCCCGGCCGCCGGAAGCGGGCGCGACCGGGTCTCCATCGCCTTGGCCAGCTCCTCGGAGACTTCACCGAGGCTGGGTCCGTCAGCGATCAAGTCGGTGATGAAGCTCTCATTGAGGTCGCTTACGTCGCGGTCCTCGCGGATGCCGAGCAGCAAGATGGTCGCCAGGATGGCGCTGCGGGCGTTCAGGGTAGAGATGCCGAGCGCCTCGAACGTGCTCTTCTCGTCGCCGTCGATGTCCTCGACCTGGCGCTGCTCCGCAAGCACTCGCAGCAGAGCGTACAGCGCCTGACGCGGTCGGATGGCCATTCTACAACCCCCAATGGTCAAGCCTTCGTCTAAGCTGGTGCTTGGCGGGGGGGAAGGCTTTCTTCCAGGTTCTCGAGCAGCCAGCGGCCGCAATCGGATCATCCTAGTGCGGACCATCTCAAGGTCCGCAACGAGCCACGCACAGGCGTTCCGTCTTTCGCAAGTTGTTGCGCGCCAACGCGCTACTACGCCTCAAGACGTGTTGCGCCCGATGATTTCCGCCTCCCATTAGTCGCCCCGTTCCGGCGCGCGTTCGTGCCGCCGGATGGGGGGCGACCGGTGGGCGTCGAGACGATCCGATCTGATGTCCTGATCCGCGGCGCGCGCATGCTGCGCACCGCGCTGGGCCCGGCCATCGCCGGTTGGCTCGAAGATCCGGCGGTCGTCGAGGTGATGCTCAATCCGGACGGTCGGCTCTGGGTCGATCGGCTCACGGGTGGCCTCGAGGACACCGGCTGCCGTCTGGGCGCAGCCGATGGCGAGCGCATCATCCGGTTGGTCGCGCACCATGTCGGCGCCGAGGTGCATGCCGAGCGGCCGCGGCTGTCCGCCGAGCTGCCGGAAGGCGGCGAGCGGTTCGAGGGTTTGCTTCCACCCGTCGCCGCCGCCCCGACGTTCGCGATCCGCAAGCCGGCCGTGGCTGTGTTCACCTTGGCCGACTACGTGACGAGCGGGATCATGACCTCCGCGCAGGCCCGGCGGCTCGCCGTGGGTGTCGCCGAGCGCAAAAACATTCTGGTCGCCGGCGGGACCTCGACGGGCAAGACCACCCTGGTCAACGCGCTCTTGGCCGAAGTCGCCAAGACCTGCGACCGCATAGTGCTGATCGAAGACACTCGCGAGCTGCAGTGCGCGGCGCCCAATCTGGTGGCGCTCCGGACCAAGGACGGCGTCGCGACTCTCTCGGACCTGGTGCGCTCGTCACTGCGCCTTCGTCCAGATCGGATCCCGATCGGTGAGGTGCGCGGCGCCGAAGCGCTGGAACTGCTGAAGGCGTGGGGCACCGGCCACCCCGGCGGCGTCGGCACGCTCCACGCCGGGTCGGCGCTGGGGGCGCTGCGTCGGTTGGAGCAGCTGATTCAGGAAGTGGTGGTCACCGTGCCGCGCGCCCTCATCGCCGAAACCATCGACCTCATCGCGGTCCTGTCGGGACGCGGCAGCGAGCGACGGCTGTCCGAACTGGCCCAGGTGAGGGGCCTGGGGCCAGACGGCGACTATCGCGTCGTCTCGGTCGCGCCCGTTCGGGGCGGGGCAAGGGAGGCTGTCGCACCGCCAGCGCCGTGGCGCCGCGCCGGCGACGCTGCGCTCGCGATCGCCGAATCCCTCACCCCCCATGCCTCGGGAGACCTCGCATGATCCTTCGCCGGCTGAACCGTCATCTCACCGCCGCCTCGACCTTCGCAGCGACCGCCTTATTGGCGGCGCCGGCCTGGGCCGCCGGCTCCTCGATGCCGTGGGAGACGCCGCTCAATCAGATCCTGCAGTCAGTGCAGGGGCCAGTGGCCAAGGTTATCTCGGTGATCATCATCGTCGTTACCGGTCTGACGCTGGCGTTCGGGGACACGTCGGGCGGCTTCCGGCGGCTGATCCAGATCGTCTTTGGTCTGTCGATCGCCTTCGCGGCCAGCTCGTTCTTCCTCACCTTCTTCTCGTTCGGCGGCGGCGCGCTGGTCTGATGGAGGCGCCCGTCCCAGGTTTCGAGGCGCCGGTGCATCGGGCTCTGACCGAGCCGATCTTGCTCGCCGGCGCCCCCCGCTCGGTGGCGATCCTCAATGGAACGCTCGCCGCCGCGGTGGGTCTCGGGCTGCGCCTCTGGATCGCCGGCCTGGCCTTCTGGGCGATCGCCCATCTCGCGGCTGTCTGGGCGGCCCGCCAGGACCCGCATTTCGTGGACGTGGTCCGCCGTCACGTCCGTTACCCCAACCATCTGAGGGTCTGAGGTCGATGTTCTCCCTCGCCGAATACAATCGCAAAGCCGCCGGACTCGCCGACTTTCTGCCATGGGCGGCGCTCGTCGCGCCCGGCGTCGTCCTCAACAAGGACGGCTCGTTCCAGCGCTCCGCGCAGTTTAGGGGACCTGACCTAGACTCCGCCACCGCCGCAGAACTGGTGGCGGCGGCGGGTCGGCTCAACAACGCGCTGCGCCGCCTGGGTTCCGGTTGGGCGGTCTTCGTCGAAGCGCAGCGCAATCCGGCCGCCGCCTATCCCTCCAGCGACTTCCCCGACGCCGTATCGGCCCTGATCGACGCCGAGCGGCGCTCCGACTTCCTGGAAGCCGGGTCGCACTTCGAAAGCGCCTACTTCCTCACCTTCGTCTGGCTGCCGCCGGCGGAGGCGGCGGGGACCGCGGAGAACTGGCTCTACGAAGGGCGAAGCGATCACCAGGTGGACTGGCGCGAGATCCTGGGCGGGTTCGTCGATCGCACGGACCGTCTCTTCTCGTTGATTGAGGGCTTCGTGCCCGAAGCGGCCTGGCTCTCCGATGAAGAGACCCTGACCTATCTGCATGCGACCGTCTCGTCCCGGCGCCATCGGGTCCGCGTTCCTGAGACGCCCATGGGGTTGGACGTGCTGCTGGCGGACGAGCCGCTGGCCGGCGGCCTGGAACCGAGACTAGGGACGGCGCACCTGCGGGTGCTCACGATCTGCGGCTTTCCAACCTCGACCTGGCCTGGGTTGCTCGACGAGCTGAACCGGCTCGCCTTCCCTTACCGCTGGTCGACGCGCGCGATCTGCCTCGACAAGACCGAGGCGACAAAGCTGGTCTCCAAGATCCGCCGCCAGTGGTTCGCCAAGCGCAAGTCGATCGGCGCGATCCTGAAGGAGGTGATGACCAACGAGGCCTCGGCCTTGATGGACACCGATGCGGAGAACAAAGCGCTCGACGCTGACGCCGCGCTCCAGGATCTGGGCGCCGACCAGGTCGGTCAGGCCTACGTCACCGCGACGGTCACGGTCTGGGACGACCGGGCCGCGCAGGCGGACGCCAAATTGCGGCTGGTCGAGAAGACCATCCAGGGCCGCGACTTCACCTGCATGGTCGAGCGCGCCAACGCGGTGGAGGCCTGGCTCGGGTCGTTACCGGGGCACGCCTACGCCAACGTGCGCACACCGCCGATCTCGACCCTGAATCTCGCCCACATGATCCCGCTGTCGGCAGTGTGGGCCGGGCCGGCGCGAAACGACCACCTGGGCGGCGCGCCGCTGTTCTTCGCCAAGACCGAGGGCTCGACGCCGTTCCGGTTCTCGCCCCACGTCGGCGATGTCGGACACACCCTCGTGGTCGGGCCGACCGGGGCCGGCAAAAGCGTGTTGCTGGCGCTGATGGCGCTGTCCTTCCGCCGCTATCCGGGCGCGCAGGTCTTCGCCTTCGACTTCGGCGGATCGATCCGCGCCGCGGCCCTGGCCATGGGCGGGGAGCACTTCGACCTGGGCGCCGGCCTTTCCGACCGCGCCGAGTTGGGGTTCGCGCTGCAGCCGCTGGCGCGGATCGATGAGGCGGCCGAACGCGCTTGGGCGGCGGGATGGCTCGCGGCGATGCTGAGCCGCGAGGGCGTCAATGTAACGCCCGAGGTGAAGGAGCACCTGTGGACCGCGCTCGGCAGCCTGGCCTCGGCGCCGGCAGGGGAGCGGACCCTGACCGGGTTGTCGGTTCTGCTGCAGTCCCAGGCGGTGAAGCGCGCGCTCGCGCCTTATACCGTGGCCGGGCCGTGGGGCCGTTTGCTGGACGCCGAGGTCGAGGCGATTGGCGCCGGCTCGGTGCAGGCCTTCGAAACAGAGGGCCTCATCGGATCGGCCGCGGCGCCCGCCGTGCTGAGCTACCTGTTCCATCGCATCGAGGGACGGCTTTCGGGCGCGCCGACGCTGATCATCATCGACGAGGGGTGGCTGGCGCTGGACGACGTCACCTTCGGCGCGCAGCTGCGTGAGTGGCTGAAGACGCTGCGCAAGAAGAACGCCGCGGTGGTGTTCGCCACCCAGTCACTGGCGGATATCGAGACCAGCCCCATTGCGCCGGCGATCGTCGAGAGCTGTCCGACCCGCATCTTCCTGCCGAACGAGCGAGCGATCGAGCCGCAGATCAGCGCCGCCTATCGTAAGTTCGGGCTGAACGATCGGCAGATCGAGATCCTCAGCCAGGCGACGCCGAAGCGCGACTACTATTGCCAATCGCGGCGCGGCAACCGTCTGTTCGAGCTCGGCCTGGGGCCAGTGGCGCTCGCCTTCACCGCCGCATCCTCGAAGGCCGACCAGGCCGCGATCGCAGAGCTGCTCGCCGACACGGGACCTAGCGGGTTCGCCGCCGCCTGGCTGCGCTATCGCGGTCTCGCCTGGGCCGCAAACCTCCTCGAACCGGCGCCCGCAGAGATCCATGGCGCCACAACCCTCAGGCTGGAGGCCGCAGAATGAAGTCCCGTCGTATCCTCGCGCTCGCCGCGAGCGCCATGGCCCTCGCGCTGACCGGCTCGGTCGTCCGCGCCCAGGTCGTAGTGTTCGATCCCAAGAGCTACGCCCAGGACGTGGTCACCGCGGCGCGCCAGCTGCAGCAGATCAACAACCAGATCGTCTCGCTGCAGAACCAGGCGCAGATGCTGATCAACGAGGCCCACAACCTCGCCACACTGCCGACCTCCACGCTGGGTCTGCTGCAGTCTGACCTGGCGCGTACGCAGCAGCTGCTGGGCGAAGCGCAGCACATCACCTACTCGACCGGCCAGATCAATCAGGCCTTCACCACCCAATACGGTCAGGCGAGCCTGACGATGCCCCAGGTGCAGCTGGTGGCGCGCGCCCAGCAGCGCTGGCAGACCTCGCTGGGGGCGTTCCAGGATGCGCTCAACGTACAGGCCGGCGTGGTCACCAACCTCACCAACGCCAAGAGCCAGCTTTCGACCCTGGTGACCTCCAGCCAAGGCTCGGTGGGTGCGTTGCAAGCGACCCAATCGGGCAACCAGCTGTTGGCGCTGATCGCCAAGGAGCTCGCCGATCTCACCGCGGTGGTGACTGCGCAGAGCCGGGCGGACTCGCTGGCGGCCGCGGACAAGGCCACCGCCCCGGCCGACGCCCAGGTCCGCTTCAGCCAGTTCATGGCTGGCGGGACCTACACGCCGGCGCCGGTGAGCATGTACCACTGATGCGCGCGCTGACCGTCAAGGGCTGGGGCGCGCTCGGCGCTTTCCTGGTGCTCGCCGCCGTGGTGGTCGCGGCGACGCTGTCGACCGTTGGGTCCCGTCCCGGGTCGAGGCCCAGCGGCCTTTCCCAGTCCGTCGTGGCGACCGATCTCGACCGTTGCAGCCATGCCGGCGAAGCCGCGGAAGCAGATCCGCTCTGCCAAGCCGTCTGGCGGCGCTCGCGGGACGAATTCCTGAGTGCGCGGGCCAATGGAGCACGGCCGTGAACGACACCGGCGTCGTCGACCAGTTCCTCAACACCTTCACCACCTACATCGACAGCGGCTTCGGCCTACTGGGCGGCGAGGTCCACTTCCTTTCAGCCACGCTCGTCCTGATCGACGTCACGCTGGCGGCGCTGTTCTGGGCCTGGGCGCCCGGCGAGGACATCCTCGCGCGGTTGATCAAGAAGACCCTCTACGTCGGGTTCTTCGCCTTCCTGATCGGTAACTTCAACAACCTCGCCAAGATCGTCTTCGAGAGCTTCTCGGGGCTCGGTCTGAAGGCGTCCGGGTCTGCGATGTCGGCCAGCGACTTCCTGCATCCCGGGAAGATCGCCCAAACCGGGCTCGACGCCGGCATGCCCATCCTCACCGCCATGAGCCAGATGGCGGGGTTCCCGGGACTGTTCACGAACTTCGTCCAGATCGTCGTGATGTTGCTGGCCTGGCTGATCGTGCTGATCGCCTTCTTCGTCCTGGCGGTGCAGCTCTTCATCACCCTGATCGAGTTCAAGCTCACGACCCTGGCAGGCTTCGTGCTGGTGCCGTTCGGTCTGTTCGGCAAGACCGCATTCCTCGCCGAGAAGGTGCTCGGCAATGTCGTGGCGTCGGGCGTGAAAGTGCTTGTGCTGGCGGTGATCGTCGGCATCGGCTCCACGCTATTCGGCCAGTTCACCACTGGCGCGGCCGGCGCGGGTTCCAGTCCGAACCTCGAGCAGGTGCTCGCGCTCGCGCTGGCGGCGCTGACCCTCCTGGGACTTGGCATCTTTGGACCCGGGATCGCCACCGGCCTCGTCTCCGGCGCGCCGCAACTGGGCGCGGGCGCGGCCGTCGGCACCGCGATGACCGTGGGTGGGCTGGCGTTCGCGGGCGCCATGGGCGCCCGGGCGATCGCTGGCGGCGCCGGCGCGCTCGCGGGCGGTGCGGGAGGTGGGGCCGCCGGCGCAGGAGCGACGTCACGTCCCGGCCCGACCGGCTCGGGCGATCCAGGTCACCGTCCGCCGTCACCCCCCGCCGGCGGCGGCCGCAGCGGTCCCGCTCCCCAGGGCGCCGCTGCCTCACCACCTCCGCCGCCGATCGGCGGCGGGGGTGGATCCCCCGCAGTGGGTGGGGCAGGGACGTCCGGAGCCGCGGCGGATACCGCTGACGCCGCGCCCGAACCTGCGTGGGCTCGCCATCTCCGCACCGCGGGCCACGCCGCTCAGACCGCCGCTCATGCCATCCCGACTCACGACGGTGGCGGCGCCGGCGCGCAGGTCTCCCTTTTCGAGGACGACTGATGAATCCCTTTGCGCGATCCGATGTCCGCTATGGACGCACGCCCGTTCTCGAGACGCCGTACCAGCGCGCCGGCCAAGCCTGGGACGATCGCATCGGCTCGGCGCGCGTTCAGGCGCGCAACTGGCGGCTCATGGCGTTCGGCTCGCTCGCGCTCTCGGCGGGACTCTCCGCCGCGCTGATCTGGCAGGACCTGCGCGGCACCGTCACGCCCTGGGTCGTGCAGGTCGATCGGATCGGTCAGGCGCAGGCCGTGGGGCCGGCGACCGCCGGCTATCGGCCCACCGATCCGCAGATCGCCTGGCATCTGGCGCGCTTCATCGAAGATGTGCGGTCGATTTCCGCTGACCCGGTGGTGGTGCGGAAGAATTGGCTCGAGGCGTACAACTACGTGACGTCTCAAGGCAGTCAGGCCCTAGGCGGCTACGCCCGCGCGGACGATCCCTTCGCCAAGGTCGGCAAGATGCAGGTGGCGGTCGACGTTTCCAGCGTCATCCGCGACTCGCCGTCGAGCTTTCGCGTGGCCTGGGTCGAGCGCCGCTACGTCGACGGCGCCCTGACAGCCACCGAGCGCTGGACGGCCATCCTCACGGTGGTGCTGCAGCCGCCCGCGACCGCCGACGGCCTCACCAAGAATCCCCTCGGGGTCTTCGTCCACGCCATCAACTGGTCAAAGGAGCTCGGCTGATGCGCCGTTCACTGACAACCGCCCTGCTGCTCTGTGTCGCCGTCCCGGCCGCGGCAAGTCCCCGGCATGTACCCGATATCGAGACCTGGGTCGGTCGGGCCCAGGAAGCCGCGCGCGTCGAGCCGTCCGCTGGCGGCTACGTCAATGCGGTCCAGGTCTACGACTGGTCCGACGGGGCTTTGTATGAAATCTACACCGCGCCCGGCGAGGTCACCGACATCGTGCTGGAGCCCGGAGAGACGTTGTCCGGGACCGGACCGGTCGCCGCCGGTGACACCGTGCGCTGGGTCATCGGCAACACCGAGAGCGGGTCCAGCGCGGGTCGGTGTGTGCACATCCTGGTCAAGCCCACCCGCCAGGATCTTCGCACCAACCTGGTCATCAACACTGACCGGCGGACCTATCACCTTGAGCTGAAGTCGACGCCGCAAACCTATATGGCGTCGGTGTCCTGGCGCTACCCGCAGGACAGCCTGCTGGCCGTTCGCCAGACCGCGACCCAGGCGCTGGAGGCCGAGCGCCGCGCCCCGCGCGAGGGCGCCGCCATCGACCTCGATCACCTGAACTTCCACTATCGCATCAAGGGACCGCACCCGGTCTGGCGGCCGCTGCAGGTGTTCGACGACGGCCACCAGACGTTTATCGAGTTCCCCGACAACGTCGCCGAGAACGATCTGCCGCCGCTATTCGTGATCGGGGCCGACGGCCGGTCGGCCGAGCTGGTGAATTACCGCGTGCAGGGTCGGCACATGGTGGTCGATCGGCTCTTCCAGGCCGCCGAGCTTCGGATCGGCGACAAGGCCACCGCCCAGCGCGTGCGCATCGAGAAGGCGAGCTGAGCCGTGGCCGCCGACACAGCCGCCCCAGCGCTTGGCGGTAGCGAAGCCGCCCTTGCCAAGGAGCTGCGACTGGGCGCGCCACCGGCGCCGGTCGTCCGCCTCTCGCGCAAGGCCCTTATCACGCTGGGCGTCGTCTCCAGCGCCGCCGTGGCCGGCGCCGTCGCTTTCGCTTTGGCCCAGAAGCCGGCCGGCCGGGGCGGCAGTGAACTCTATCAGACCGACGGGCAGCATCCGCCGGAAGCGATGTCCACCTTGCCTTTGGATTACGCCAGCCTCTCGCCCAAGCCGGCCGGCGCCGTCCCAGTCCTTGGACCTCCGCTACCCGGCGACTTGGGACGCCCGATCCTGGCCGCCGGCCAGACCTCGACCACGCCCGCGATTGGGGGGACGCCGAACGTCCCGGCGACCACCAGCCCCACCGGTCCAAGCCCTGAGCAACAGGCGCTGAGCCAGGAGCGCGACTCGGCCAGGACCAGCCATCTGTTCGCATCGGATACCGGCGATAGCGGCGGCGCCCCGGTCGGAATGACCGGGCCTGCAGTCGCGACGCCGACGAGCGCCTCGACGCCGGCCTCGTCGGAGACCACCGATGTGAATCCCGCCCGCCTTCAGCCGCCAGCGTCGCCCTATGTCGTCCAGGCGGGCGCGGTGGTGCCGGCGGCGCTGCTGACAGGCTTGCGGTCTGACTTGCCGGGCCAGGTGGTCGCGCAGGTGACCCAGAACGTCTTCGACAGTCTGACGGGTCGGATCTTGCTCGTCCCGCAAGGCTCGAAGCTGATCGGGACCTACGACTCCCAACTGGTGTTCGGGCAATCGCGCGTGTTCCTCGCCTGGACTCGACTGATTTTGCCCAATGGCAAGTCGCTCGACCTGCCGCGCGAGCCCGGCGCCGACGCCGTTGGCTACGCAGGACTGCAGGACGGGGTCGACCACCATTGGCGTGAGCTGTTCGGAGCGGCGCTGCTTTCCACGGTGCTGGCGGTCGGCACGCAGAGCGGCTCCGGCGACACCGACAGCGCGCTCATCCAGGCGCTGCGGCAAGGCGGCGCCGGCAGCCTCAACCAGGCCGGGGAGCAAGTGGTCTCGAAGGGTCTCTCACTCTCACCGACCCTAACCATTCGCCCAGGCTTCCCGCTGCGGGTCCTAGTGACCCGCGACCTCGTCTTGGAACCCTACCAGGAGTGAAGCATGCCCAAGCTGAAGCTGTCGCTGGTTGAGGACGACAAGCCGGTGCGGATGACCGTCGAGCTGCCAGCGAAGCTCCATCGCGATCTGGTGGCCTACGGACGCCTTCTCGGTGGCGAGACGCCGATCGATCCTGTGAAGCTGGTGGGACCCATGCTGGAGCGCTTCATGGCGACCGACCGTGGCTTTGCGCAAGCCAGGCGCCGGACCGACTGACAACCGTCAGGCGCCCGCTTCATCCCTCCAGCGCTGATAGCGTCCGTGCGGATCGTGGACGTTCGACAGCGCAGGCTTGTTCTTCAGCGCCCAGATCTTTCGCGCGAGACGTTCCAGCTCTGCGGCGTGTTCCGGATGCCAACCGTGTCGGATCGCCCAGGACTTGATGTTCTCGGATTGATCGGCGTGTCCCTTCGCCCGGAGTATGCGCAGAATCTGGTCGGCCATCTGCCTGTCGCGCGGATGGCCAAGGCCCGTGGATAGATTGACGACCTTGCTCAGAGTTTCGAGGGCGCCGACGAACACCGCATCGCCGATGAGCGTCGCCGGAGCGGCCGTCGCCTGCCCATGTACGATTGCGCCCCATCGCGCCACCCAGCCGTCGGCCTCGCCGGGGAGGTCCGGAACCGCCACAATGCCGCCCACCGCCTCCAGGCCGTCTGCGAAATCGAGGATTTTCGGCTCGGCATAGTAGACCAGCAGCACGGCGTTTCGCGCGGAGTAACGCAGGGTCTTCATCGTGTTGGCGTGGAGGCGTTTGCCCGAAGGCAAGGACACCGTGCCTTTGTCCAGCGCCCTCAGAGCCGCCGGCCCCAGAAATTGAGCCAAGCTTGTGTGATCGAGTTGGTGCTTCGTGTGGACCAGCAAGGATATGTCGTTGGACCCTGTGCGCTCGCAGATATTCTCGGCGTATCCGAGCGCCAGGCGAAACGCCTGGGCATCCTGACTATCGACTGGGACAAGGACGCGGGTGAGGTCAGCCATCGCTGCATCTTAGGTCGCTTCGCCCCGCTTGAGCACTCGATCGCGTAGGCAGAGCCAGCGCGATGCTGTCGCAGCCCTATCCGGTGGCCGCTCGTCGACGATCCGGGTCCGCTGTCGCTCGCATACAAACCCATTGCGACGCCGCCGGTCGGCAGCGATGTTTGTGTCGGGGAAGGCTTGGGCGGCCGCCCGAACCGCGGAAGGCGAGTGAATGTTCATTCTGGTGGCGGTGCCGTTTGCTGATCTGCGTCCGATGGTGAAGGGCGGCGATGGCCGCGTACCTTCGCCGGACTGGACATCCGACGACCCCGGAGCTGCGTTCGTGAGGGGGTTCGGCAAGGTATCGGCGAGAAACGACAAATCGCTCGGATTGCTAGGCGAGCGCTTCTTTGCAGATTTCAACAAGGCCGTCCGGCTTCGCAGGATCTTGACGATCAGGGAGAAGGGATGGCCGAACCCGCTGTCGGCCGACCTGCGCTTCCGGCGCCTCTACTTTGATGGTCGCATGGCCGGCCGGTTCGAATTCGGGTTCCTCGTGGACGACGAGGAAGAGCTGAAACTCAAGAACGACCTCGGTGCCCTCGCGGTGGATCCACGCCGGGTCGCGGCCGATGCGCTCGCATCGCCCATCGGGGTCATCGACCCTGGCGCCGGGGTCGAACAGCCGACAACGATCCAAGGCTGCGGCCGTTTGCTTGGCGAAGCCTACCTAGCCGCGACCACGTTGCAGGGTGACCTCAACCGGTTTCCGCCCGCCGAAGCCTACGGCTCTACGGTCGCGCTCGGGCCTCCGCTCGTTCACGTGCGGCTTTCTAACGGGGTCACTGCCGAGGTCGGACGCGACCATGCCGCGCCCGATGGGTCAGATGGGTCCCTGTTCTTTACTTCCTCGGTCGGCGGCGCCCTGCGTAACAACGTGCTGGTTCGAGTGTCGCCAACTGGGAGCCAGGCTGAGCGGGGACGAGAGCGCGCAGTGCGCGTGCTCTTTTCGCATCTGCATGCGCTGATGTTCGCCCAGGGCCACTTCGTGAAGGTGCAAGGGTCGTTGGACGCGGGCGGGCGCCAGCCGCTCAAGGAAGCGGTCGACGACCTGATCGGGCGCTTGCGAGGGTTCACGCCAACCGCGCCGGAGCACACCTCTGACGGCGCGTTCAAGGACGCCATGACTACATGGGGTGAGGCCTATAGCGGCCGCACGGACGAGGTAGTGCAGCGCCTGTCAGAGCTTGCCGGCCAGCTTGCGAAACCGACCCCGATCCAGACGGGGTTGGGCTGGTTGAACGACCTGTTCCAATTGGTGGTGAAAACCGGCGTCACAGCGGCCGTCGAACAGGCGACGAAAGCCGGAGGATGAATAATCGGGCAGCGCCGAACGCTTAGCCCTTCTATTCCGTGAGGCGCATCGCGCCGAAACCGTTGCAGTGAATGTAAGGCGCCGGGCCGCGACGTCAATGGCGGCCGCTGCCCAACGCCGGGCAGGTTACGCCGCGAGGATCAAGCTTCGTCCTTCAGCGGCAACGACGAGAGCCTCGTCACGGTCGACGCTACGTGTCGCCCTTGTAGATGTAGGGCAGCACGGCGGTGAAAAGGAAGGCGGCCAGGGCCACAGCTTGGCGAGCGCCCGCAGTCAGCAAAAACGGGGAGGTCTGGTCACCCAGAGCCGCCAGCCAGAACAGGAAGGCTACCAGCGAAACCGCGAGGGCGCGCCACTGTGGGCGTCCATCAGGCCCCTGGGTGAGCTTGTAGCGAAGTCCCATGGAGAGCAGCACGCAGACCACCGCCACCGCTCTGACGCCGGTCTCGCGCCACGAGGCGTCCGCCGAGATCATTCCGACGCCTGTGCCGTAGAGGCTGAGCGCCTCCGCCGGGATAAGCTTCGCCAACCGGCTGAGATACCCGTCCGGCGCTTGCGCCGAGGGCGTTGGGGGCGCAGGCGTGGGCGGCTGCGGCGCTATCGCGGCCTTTCCGTCGGTCGCCTTGATGATTCTGAGAGGCATGGGGAGGCCCTTGGCTGAGAGGTGTGGCTTCGGTGGGCGGAGGCGACGAGGTCAGCCGGTTGGCGTCGTGCGACCGGCGATGTTGAACGCCTTAGTGACGAAGACCCCGACGACTGTCCGGTGCTTGACGCTGGTCCAGTCGACCCGGATCCCGCCGGTCAGGTTGTGAGTGGCGTCGTTGAGCAGGTAGACGGGCAGATCAAAGGCGTAGGCGCCGCTGAGGGCATCGTAGGTGACCATCGGATCCACCCCGAACGACGGCAGCGACGCCACCCGGCCGAACCAACGCCACTCGGCGGCGATCAACAACTTGCTGTCGTGTGAGGGCGGCCCGAGTGAGCCCGTCACGCAAGTGACCGGCGCCGGCCCAGCAGGGCAAAGGGTCTTCGACGTCTTGTCGGTGAACGCTGACTGATAGGCGATCTGCCCGGTAAGCGCCGAGTCTCCCGTGGCCGAGACGCGAGTCAGGTAACCGCCAACTTGGACCGGCCACTTGTTCTCAGTCGCTTTGGCGAGCGTCGGAGAGGTGAGGAAGCTGTGAGCCTCGTAGCCCACCGTCCCTGAGAGACCATAGAGCAGGACCGGCGCCGGATTGTGCGAGAACGCCTGTAACTGGGCCTCGTCAGGGTCATGCTGATAAGCCGCGTCGAGTGCCGCCGCGTCAGCGGGCAGGAGTTGAGCCTTCAGACTCTTGATCAGCCCTTCGACATCCGCCTGCTCGCATACCGTCGGGTCTAGTTTGTAGTCGTTGAACACCGCCTCGGGGTTCGGGAAGGCGGCGTGGAAGGCGACCGGGTACTTCTTCTCGTACTTGGCGACCAAGCCGAAGCAGGTCGCCGACGCACCTGGCCCAAAGCCGCCCAGGGGGATGAAGCCCGAGCCGTGATATCCCTGGAACTGGAAAGTAACGTTCGTCGACGTCGCCAGACCGCTCAACGAAGCGAGGTTAGTGCTGTCGGCGCTTTTGGCGAGCGGCGTCGAGACCGCGAGCGAGAAGTTGTAGGCGTCGCCGCTGAAACTGCCGCCCGACCCGGCAGAACCGCTGAGCCACGACTTTAGCGGCGACTGGAGCGTCAGCGTCGCGTTGCTGTTCGCCTGCGTCGCAGAGAACTGCAGCCCCGACGTCAGGTTCACGCTGTGGTCTGGGCCGGGCGACGTGGCGATTTGGCTGAGCGCCTGGGTCTGGGCGTCCACCGTTCCGGCAACGGGCGCAGCGTTGGCGTGGTTTGCCGCCGCGAAGGTGGCAAGAGCCCCGGCGGATAGCAGAGTCGCTTTGAGCGTGTTCATGGCGTGCCTCACTTGACCGAGGTGAGCCAGGTTTCGGTGTAGGTGGACTGCCCCGCCGGCGCGCCGGGCAGGGAGTACTTGATGTCGCGGGTGACCGCGCCGTCTTCGGCGACGGCGATCTCGCAAGCTGAGCCGCCCGGCCCGGTCACGGTCAGGCTGAAGTAGTAGACGCCCGCGTTGAGGTTCGCCTCCCACACACCACCCACCATGACCGGCGTGTTCACCACCCCGCCGTTGGGGTCGGTGGTGTAGGCCAGGAGCGGATTGTTCGCGGCGGGGGTCGCCGTAACCTTCACATGCTGCATTGAAAGTCCCCTTGATCGACATCGGCGAACGGCAGGTCCGCTCCGGTGCAACATCGCCGGGTCGTCGAAACGGGGCGGTGCCAAGCGCCACAGTGACTTGGTGAGTTTGGCCACGTTCGCGCCACGCGGCCGGTTGCTCCGCGGGCGGATGCAATGCTTAGTTGGGCGCTGCGGAGGGGCTGTGGATTCGACCCGGACTGAGCCTGAGCAATCGCCGACGGCCGCGGCAGCGCCAGCCGGCCTGAGGCAGGCGTTCGACCGCAAGATGCGCGAGATGAGGGTGCGCAAGGGACGCACCATCGTCAGCGTGGGTGCGCGGCAGGATCACGTGTTCTTCCTCGAGGAGGGCGAGGCTCGCGTGCTGCTCTATTCGCACAGCGGCCGTGAGGTCTCGGTGCGCAACCTCAATCCCGGGGACATCGTCGGGGAATTGGCGGCGCTGGATGGCCTCCCGCGCTCTGCCAGCGTCGTCGCGCTGACCGACGTGCGTGTCCGCATCATGAGCCGAGCCGACTTTCTCACGGTGATGGAGAGCAACCCGGCGGCCGGGCTCTGGCTGGCGCGCCGCCTCGCTGCCGAGGTGCGGCGGTTGACCGAGCGGGTGTTCGAACTCAGCGCTCTCAACGTTCAGGCCCGGCTGCATTGCGAGCTCTTGCGACTGGCCAGAGCCGGTGACCGCGATGGCCTGCTCATCGACCCCGCTCCCACGCACGCTGAACTCGCCAACCGGATTGGCACCCATCGCGAGGCGGTAACCCGCGAAATGCGCGCGCTCAGCCGGCTGAACATCATTCGCAGCCGGCGACGCTCGCTGGAATTCGTCGACCTGGATGCGCTGGAACGGGTCGTGGTGCGCGCGGTCGGCGCGCTCGACGACGACCTTCGCGCCGCCAGTTAGTCGAGCCGCTAGATCCGCTGGCCCACCCCGACCTTGAAGTCCATCCGCAGCCAGAACGGCGCCTCGAAGTCGACGTCCGACGCGCAGCCTAGCGTGCTCGCGATGGGGAAGCTGGCCACGTCCGGGAAGGTGACGTGATGGGCAGGGGCCGGACCGCCGCCAGCAGTGTGGGTCGGCTGGACGGTGACAGTGGCGATTTCCTGAACCTGAGCCGCGTCGAGCGAGGCTACGTCCCGCATCTGCCTCAGAAACACCATCGGCATGCCGAGGAAGGGCGGGACCAGGCCGCCCAGCGCCTTCGCGGCGTCCGGCGCGTTGGACGCCGGGGCGCCGGCGATCACGGGTCCGCGAATGTAGTCTGCGAGCGCCGAGAGCTCGACCGACGCAGGCGCGCCGCCCGCCATTCGCTGCACCTCGAGAAGCGTCAGTGACTGCGCCGGCTGATTAGGGCCAGGCGCCGCGAAACAGATCACCTTCAGGTCGACGGTGAAATCCGGGTCCCCGACCGCGTTGCGGATCATTCGCCCCTGCTGCTTCGGGTAGCCGTAGAGCTCCCGACCGGTCATCAAGGCTGTCACACTGTCGACGAACACGAAGGCCGGCATCCAGCGCAGGCCCGGCGCCTCGCCCTTGCGGCCGCCCCAGGTCGCAATCCAAAGGCCGATGTCGCTTTCGATGACGTAACCGAACTTGGCGTCCTGCGGATCGGCTGAGCGCATCTTCGCCTCGTATAGGCCCGCGAACAGCACCCGATCGGTAGCGACGGTGAAGCGCACGTCGGGGTCGACCTGGTTCAGCACCAGGTCGACCAGCTTTTGCAGGCTGGCTGTGTCAGCCTTCAGGAAGCCCCCCTGCATCAGCACGTTTTGCGCCGTGTACGGCGGGCGAGCCTGCGGATCGCCAGGCTGGTGGATGTAGTTCATGAGGGTCCTCCAAGTCGGTGCCGCGCGAGCAGGCCCGCCGCCAGGCGCGCCTCGCCCGCCATTCCCATTTGTTCGGCCAAGGCCAGCCCCGACGCGATGCGTGAGCGAGCGGCGCGTCGATTGCGCGGCAGGGAGCGCAGGCCCTGGCAGAGCCGAAGCCGCGGCCGTCCGATGGGAAACACCGTGGCGTATTGGCCGAGCGCCTGCAGGCCCCGTTGCGCCAGCCGCTCCACGCGGCGGCGCCCGGCCGCGTCCAGGTCGGGCTCGGATAGCCATTCCAGCGCGGCCAACGGCGTCGCGGCATAACCTTCGAAGGAGCCGAAGTTGGAAGCCGGCATGCTTGTCGAAAGCGCGAGGTTGGCCTCCATGGCCGCGCAGAGGTCAGCTCGCTCGCCCTGACGCGCCAGCGAGACGCGCAGGCCGGAGCAGATCAGTTGGGACTGACGGTCGAGATGGCCGGTCAGAATGGGGTCGGCGCGGTCAAGTCGCTGAGTGGCCTCGGCAGGCCGTCCCAACACCACCAGCGCCTGGGCCGAACCGTACAGGCCCCAGGCCTCGTGCATCGCGTTTTCACGCTGGCGACCGCTCTCGAGGATCGCGTCAAACAGCTTGAGGCTGCCCGCAGCGTCGCCCTGCAGATAGCGTCCCAGCGCAAGCAGGGTCGCGGCGATCTCGTTCTCATGCGGAAGTCGCTCGGCGGGGGCGCAGTTCAACGCGGTCGCGAGCGCTTGCTCGGCCTCGGCCCAGCGTCCGAAGCAATTGTGGATGAGGCCGCGCGAGGCCTCTGCGTAGTAGCGGTCCAGGTCGCTGTGCGCGCCGCCGGCGTCCAGCGCTCTGGTGGCCAGCCTCTGGGCTCGAAGCAACGCCAGCAAGTAGCCCCAGAAGGCGGCCTGACGGCCGTGCAAGCCTTCGGCGCTGGTCATCCTGATAAACCGAAGTTGCAGGAGAGAGCCGACGGCAAGCGGGAGGTCGGCCGTGAAGGTCGCGATCTCCGATTGCACAAGCAGAGCTCGTTGCCGTGCGCCGCCGCCGCGAGGGGTGACGCGCGCCGGTCCGCGCGCGCCCACGCAACGCCGGGCTTCCGCCAAGGCCCGGCCCAGGTCTCCAACGCCAAAGGCGGCGCCCGCAAGTCGGGCGCGCCATGCGAGGGCGGTGCGCTGCGTCGCGACCGCCTCGCCGGCCGCGCCGAGGGCTGCGTCGTAGCAGGCGATGGCCGCATGCAGCATCGCGGTCCGCTCCGCCTGGCCGGCGGCCCGCGCGTGCCAATGGGCGGCGCGTCCCATCGCGCCAGCGCCGGTCCACTGAGCCGCTACCGTGCTGGGGTCGGCGCTGTGGGCGAGGCGGCGGGCGGCCCGGGCGTGAAGCGCCATCCGCAACAGCGGGGGGATGCGCTGCAGCACGGCGTGAGCGATGAGCGTGTGGCCGATCGCGACGCTGCCATCGTCCGCGAGTTGTGCGAACCCGGCGGCTGCCAAACGGAGGGTCTGGCCCTGGGCGACGCCTTCTGTCGCCAGCGCGGCAGCGGGAACGGGCTGGGCTTCGACCGAGAGGATCCGGAGCGCTTGTGTGCCGTCCGGCGACAGCCCGTCGAGCCGCAGATCGAGCACCCGCTGCAGCACCTCGTCGAAGGACCCGCCGGCGTCTCCCACCAGTTCTCGCCCAAAGCTCGCAAAACCCGGCGTGCCCGGCGAGGGCCACGCGCGGGCCATTTGCTCGATCAGCAGGGGCGAGCCCCCGCAGAGCTCCGCGACCGAAGCGACCGCGCCGGCGGGACCGGCAAGCTCAGGACGCAATTGAAGGGTCAGGCGCTCGGCGTCCTGCGCGCTCAACCCTTCGAGTCGTATTCGTTGCCGGCGCGCCTGGGGCGGCGCCTCGACCTGGACGCGGGTTGTCAGCACCCAGAGACTGCGCCGGGCGCTCTCCAGCGCCAGAGCAAACCAGCGCCAGCCCTCCGAAGACAGCCAGTGCACGTCTTCCAGAAAGATCGTGAGGCCGGGGCGCCGAGCGGTGGCCGCACGAACGACGGCGCCGAAGGCCAGGTCCATCCGCGCCCGTCGATCGGATGGCTCCAGGGCGGCAAGGCTTGGCGCGGGTTCGAACAGATTGAGGCCATGCCCGCTCAGCAAGCCGAAGTCGTCACGCGCGAGTCCTGCGTCGCGGAATGCGGCGGAGATTTCAGATCGAGCCGCGTCGTCGTCATCGAAGGCGACGCTCACCAGCGCCTGCAACGCGTCCGCCCAGGGCCCGCGGGCCCCCCCGTCGGGCCGGCAGGAGGACCAGGCCGCGAGCAGCTGTGCGCGATGGTGGCGGGCGAAGCTGCGGACCATTGCCGTCTTGCCGATGCCGGCCGCCCCCTCGACGGTGACGACCACCGGCCCTTCGAGGGAAGCGTCGAACGCCTGGCCGAGTTCGCGCAGCGCCGCGTCTCGCCCGATGAGGTGGGTAGGGTCGGCCGAGGGGCTCAGTTTGATGCTTCGGCCAGCTTCGCCCCGCGCCCTCCAGCCCGGCAAGGTCGCGTCGAACGTCAGGCCCAGGGACGCGAATGCGCCGGCCATCGGCGTCCCGGCGGGGGCGAGGACCACGAGGCCGCTCTCGCGTCCCGCGGTCTTGGCGGCCCGGTTGACGGTGGCGCCGTGGATCGTCGTCTCGTAAGCGGGGCCGACCCGCACGGGCCCCCGGTAGACTCGCCCGGCGCCCATGGCCAGCGAGAGGCCCGGCATGCCCATCTCGTTGAGAATTGTCAGGCCGGCTTCAGCGGCGCCGAGCAGCTCGGAGCGATCCTGGCCGACGAATTCACACCTGAGGAGCAAACCCTTGTCGTCGTGCGTGACGCGCGCGAGACGCCCGCCATGGGATTCCACCGCCAGCGCGGTGGTGCAGACTAACTGGTGGAGCCTCCCGTCGCCCGACCATGTCCAAGGCTCGGACGGGTGCCTGACAAACATGGTGGCCATCTGGCGGATCTCGGCGGCTTCCCGGGTCCACACCCCCACGAGCTGATCCGAAGCCCGATGACGCTTCGTGGGGCGGACGCCGGCTCCAGCCGGCGAGCGATGGCTGTCCAAGCTGGCGTGGAGAGTGCGGACGCCCTCGCCGGTCGCCCAACGATGGCGCTGGCCGAGCGCATCGACCTCAGCAAAGACGACGACCCCTCGAGTCGAAGCCGTGCGCAGCCCCATTCCATGGCCCGACCTCGCGAACGCCGTTTCGAGTCCTCGCAAGAGACCGGAGTCCTCGCCGCCAGGCCCGGTCCGGAAGGCGACAATGCCGTCGCCGCAGACATCCGCGACGCCGTAACCGGCGGCCAGCAAGGCGTCGACCTGCGGCGCGATAGACGTCTCCCAGACCTGCGCCAGTTCGTCGGCGCTGGCCTCGCCTGCGAGGGCGAGCCAGGCCTCGGCGAAGCGCGAAAAGCCGGCGACGTCGAAGCCGACGAGCGTGGCTTCGACGGGCTCGAACGCCGCCGGGCGCTCAAACGGCAAGGCCGCCTTCGCTGAGCAGTTGGGCGCTCGCCTCGCCGACAGCCTTGGCGCAAAGCAGCGCGGAGGCGACTGCCGTCTCGTACGAGCCGATGTCGAAGCCGTTCTTGGTCCAGTCGCCGGCGAGGCAGAGGTTGTCGAGGCCGCTGGCTCCGGGCGCCAGGCGTTTGGCCACCGAGCCGGGCGGGGTGAGCGTGTAGCGCTCTGAGGGGTAGAAGTTCACCCGCACATAGAGCTCGTCGCCGCCCGGCTTGGGGGCGAAGCTGTTGGGCGGGTGGGCGGCGGGTAACAGCTCCGCGAGGTTCTGGTTCATCCACGCCGCCACTGCGGCAGAGCCGCGGGCGATCTCGAGGTCGCCAACGTTCGCGGGCGGGATCGGATAGACGTGCTGTGGAAACGGGCCGCAGAAATAGGAGAGGTGTTTGCTTGCGCTGGGCGCCTCCAGCGGCAGCAGGAAACTCATGTCGGCCCAGGTGCTGAGCGGTTCGCGGTCGGCCGTCAGCACCGTCGCGCCGTTCGGCCATCCGAGGTCTTTCGTCAGCAAGCCCTGCCAAAGCTGAGCGGCGATGGTCGGCGCAGTGGCCGACGCGGACAGCATCTCTGGCCAAGGTGTCGGGAAGTCGGCGCAGATGGTCTTCAGCGCCTCGATTGGAATGGCCAGCACGCAGACATCGAAATCGGTATCCGCTTCGAGCCTGAAGGCGCCGGAATTCGGGGGCTGGTTCCAGGGCGTCTCGTAGAGGAATTCCGGCCGCGACGGGATTGGAGGGTTGTGTTTCAGGCGACCCGCGATCGGCCGGTCCGGAAACACCATCCGTCCGCGATAGACCTCAAGCGGATTGTACTCCGTCTCAATGGGGTCGTTCTGCATCGTGCCGAGGACCTCGGCGACGCGGCTCTGGGTATCGTCGAGAACGATCTGGTCCACGCGGTGGAAGAACTTGAACGCGACGTCGCGCTGCTTCAGCACTTCATAAAGCGGCGCGAACACGATCTCGCCCATGCCGCCGCACATGTGGACGAAGACCGAGGTATTGTACGTCATGACCATGCGCAGGAAGCCGCGCAGGGCCGCGCCGGCGGCCACCCGGGGCTTGGCGGGATCGCCGTCAACGTAGGCGAACGCGTAATCGTAGCCGCAGCGGAAATAGCTCGACTGGCGGGCGTAGTCCGACAGCCCGTATTTGGTCATCCAAGTCGTGAATTCCACGCCATTGGCGGCTTCGAACCCGTTGACCGCCATGTTTTCCAGAATGAAGCCTTTGACGACCACGGCGGCGATCTCGAACAGGATGCCGTAGTCGGGATCGTGCTCGGCGTTCGCTGGCGGGGGCAGGAATTGGGCCTGGTGGATGATGTCGATCATCTGGTCCAGCGGGCCCGGACTTGCCGGCGCGCCGGCGATGAGAGGTTCGGCAGAGAGTTGCTCGAGCGCGGCTTGGACCGATTGGGCGAACGCGCCGGTCTTGCTCGCGAACGGCGCTCCACGGGGCGTCTGACCCTCGGGCTGCAGCTGAACGACATGCGAGATCCACCCGATGATGGTCATCGCGATCGTTCCCAGGGTCAGGTCCTGCGGTTCGAGACCGAGCTGCCGAGTGTTTGGGGGAAACGGGAACAGGACCGGGAAGCGAGCGTCCGGCTGCTCTTCCATGATGTGGACGCGGGACTGCGGCAGAAACGCCTTCTGGAAAGCGATGGGGTGCTGCGAGGCGGCAGGCCAGGCGGCGTAGACCTTCCGCAGCATGCCCATGGCGTTGTGATAGAAGCCGCCCAGGACATGCAGACCATGCTCCTGGTCTCGCCCGCTGTGGTCCTCCAGACGGCGGCCGCTCGCGCACTTGCCGCCCAGCCGCCAGCCCATCTGGTAGACGGTGATGTCGTAGCCGCCAGTTTCCGAGAGTTCGAAGGCGGTCGCCATGCCGGCCGCGCCGCCGCCCAGGATCGCCACCCGTGGACGCTGTGCGCGCCCCGATACGCTTTGCATGACGCCACCCCCACCGAGTCACCCCGGGACCGTTTGGTCGGCGCCGCGCGCGAGATTTCGCCCGCGCGAAGTGGCGCTGACACTGTCACGACGGCTCCGAGACGAGATCACGCTAGCGCTGCGCGAGTGTGTTCACAAGACTACCTATGAGCGTCGTGACTGCTAGCGCCTGGTGGCTATCGCGCTGCGCCAGCGCGTTTCAACTCACGAGCCGGCTAGCGGCCAAGGCGCCGGCGAAGCCGAGGAAGGCGGACGGGCTGAGCAGCTGCGCCTGGTCGGTCACGCTGGCGAGCTGAGTGTCGCCGAACGCGCGGCTTGCAGGTAAGTCGCGTTGAGGAGCGCGGCGGCAAATTGGGTGCCGGACAGGCGCTGGCAGGCCGGCGCGCTCGGCCGCCCTGACGCGTGCTGCGTGGATGCGCTCGACTACCGGCTGGAGCATGCCCGCGCCGTCGGACCGCCAGCCTGCGAACGAGAGCCAGAACGCCAGCCCCGCCCCCTGGCGGTCGGCATAAACCAGTTGGAAAAGCTCGCCGATGGCCGCGACGTCGATCTCGTCGGGCGCCAGCGCTCGCAAAGCGCCGCCATGTCGTCGACAAACCGGCGCCGATCCACCGCAACAGGCCGGACAGCAACGCCTCGCGCGACCCGAGTGGTAGTGCACTGGAGCGTCTGTAATCCGGATTGACTCGGCCCCAGCCGGTCAAGCGCTCGATCAGGCAGCGCGTGTCACCAAGTCATGAAGCGACTCTGGCCTAAGGTGCGTGTAGCGGCGCAACATCTTCCAGTCTCTGTGGCCTGTGACCAGCGCTACCTGTTCAATGCGAAAGCCGGCCTCAAATAGCCGGCTTGTGGCTTCATGGCGCAGATCGTGGAAGTGGAGGTCGTCGATCTTGAGGTCCTGGCAAGCGCGGGTGAACGCGGTGCTGACGGACTTGTGGTGGTAGGGGAAGATGCGATCGTCATCGTTAGCTCGGATCGCCCGCTGCTCCTCGATCAGAGACGGGGCATCGTAGCCCGAGACGGAGAGTAGGGGGATGCGTTGATCGTTCCCCTTCTTCAACCGAGGATCTTTGCGGTCGCGGACGGTCAGCATCTTCGTGCGGGCGTTTAGGTCGGTCCAAGTCACCCGGCAGATCTCTTCCTGCCGCATCGCGCTCGCCACCGCGAACCTGATGATCCGCCCCATCGGGATGATCTGGCGTTCGTTTCCGTCGAAGTGCTTGATCAGTCGGTCGAGTTCCTCCTGGCTCGGGCGGCGATCCCTCTCGTTGCTCTTGCCGACTATTCCAAGGCGGGTCAGAGCGATCCGGGCCAAGTCGACGGGTTCAATGCGGACCGTCAATCCATGGACGGCCGCCGCGTGTGAGAGAACGAGCTTGATCACCCCGATGTCCATTCCGACGGTCACCGGTCCGGCACCCTGTTTCGCACGGTTGCGGCCGAATTTGATCAGATTTTCCCGGTCCAACTCCACCATGCTTTTGGCGCCGAGCTCGCGCTTCAGCATTGCGAGCGTCGCCGCCTTGGATCGACCGATGTTCTTGCCAACCTCCTTCATGTCCTGGATGTGAAGGTTGATCAGGTCGGCGAAGGTCGACAGCCGCGCGATGCGGGAGGGGATCGGCGTGTCGCCACGATCGATCTGTCCCTCCGCCTGCGTGGCCCACCGACGCGCATCCTCGCGACGGAGGAAGGTTTCGCTTACATAGCGAGCCTTCCGCCTAACCTGGACCCGCCACGACCCCGATTTTAGCTTCGTGAATGTCGCCACTTTCGTGTGCGCTCCGTGTGCACCCAGCCGTCGAAAGGCAGCGAAAAACGTCGCATTCCCGCGTAAAATCGAGTGCACACGCCGCCATCTAACAAGTCGAGAATACTCGAAAAGTGCCGGAAAATCAATCACATAGATTTTGCGTTGCGCCGCTGATGGACTGGACTGATCGGCACTGCCGGCGGCTGCATCGGACGCTGAGCCGGCGGGCGCGGCTCTATACCGAGATGCTGACGGCCGATGCGGTGCTGCATGGCGACCGCTTGCGGCTACTTGGGTTCGATCCGGCCGAGCATCCGGTGGCCCTGCAGCTGGGGGGCTCGGATCCGGCCAAGCTGGTGGCGGCCGCACGCATCGGCGAGGACCTCGGCTACGACGAGATCAACCTTAACGTCGGCTGCCCGTCGGACCGGGTGCAGAGCGGCCGGTTCGGCGCCTGCCTGATGGCCGAGCCGGCGCTCGTGGCGGACTGCATGGCCGCGATCGGCGCGGCGGTGCGGGTCCCGGCGACGGTGAAGTGCCGCATCGGCGTTGACGAGCAGGCGCCGGAAGACGCGCTCTTCGACCTTGTGGACGCCTGCGCGGCGGCCGGGGTGCGGGTCTTCGTGGTCCACGCCCGCAAGGCGTGGCTGAAAGGTCTTTCGCCGAAGGAGAACCGCGAGATTCCGCCGCTTGACTACCCACTGGTCTGGCGGCTGAAGCGCGAGCGCCCGGACCTGACGGTGGTGATCAACGGCGGCATCGCGTCACTGGACGAAGCCGTTCAGCACCTGGCGCACGTCGATGGGGTGATGCTGGGACGGGCCGCCTATCACACGCCGGGCGTGCTCGGCGAGGTCGACCGGCGGCTGTTCGGGGAGGGCGCGGCGGTGACGCCGGAAGCGGCGGTGGAGGCCTATCTGCCCTACGTCCGCGTCCAGCTGGCCGCCGGGACTCACCTCGCGGCGATGACGCGGCACATGCTGGGGCTGTTCCACGGCCGACCTGGCGCACGTAGCTGGCGGCGTATCCTCACCGTCGAGGGGGCGAAGGCTGGGGCAGGGGTCGAGGTGGTCGAGGCCGGGCTGGCGGCGTTGTGCGAAGCGGCGGCGCGTTCGGATGTCTACGCGGCGACTTAGGGCGCTCGACCCCCTCTAACGCCCACCCAGCGACGTCATCCCGGACAAGCCGCAGAGCGGCGCGGATCCGGGACCTCCTTAGCTCGAGAGTGGGAGGAGGTCCCGGATAGCCGCTGCGCGGCTTCCGGGATGACATTATTGTTTGGACTCAAATAGTAAGTGCCAAGTCCCTCACTTCACCTGCCCCGGCGCGCCAGCCTTGAGCCAGCGTTCCGTCGCCGTGCGCGAATCCTCGCCGGCTTTGCCGACGCCGGGGAAGAGAGCTTGGGCGACGAAGTCGACGGTGGCGACCTGGTAGGTCTTGGCCGGGTCGATATCGATCGGGGCGACGGTGGCGTGCATCGCGCCGATCAGCGGGCTGGTCTTCTCCAGGATCGCTTGCAGCCGCGCGCCGGGCACCGGTCCGGTCCAGACTACATCGTGGAACGGCAGGATGGCGTGGATCTGGAAGCGGGTGACCTTCTGAGTGCGGAACACCTCGAAGAGGTCGCCCTCCGGCTGGATGCCGATCTCGGCGCCCGAGGCGAACTTGAACGCCGCGGCGAGATCGGCGGCGGTGATCTTGGTGCGGTCCGATGGGTTGAGCCCGATCATGCTCAGCTTGCCGACGACCACATCCAGCGGATGGGCGTAATGCTCGACCAGGGCGGCCAGCTTCGGATTCGGCTTGACCTGGGCGTCCACCGCCTCGAGCCGGTCGGCGTAGTCGGCGAGGCGCCAGCCGTGGGCGGCGTCGCCCTCGAAGGTGAGGTCGAAGACGCCGAGCCGCACACCGAACTCGCCGTCCTGCACGATCGGCACGCCAACGCCGTCGAGGTTCTTCACCTCCAGCGGCTGGTAGAGATAGGTGTGGCTGTCGCCGCCGACGATGGCGTCGATGCCTGTGGTCTCCTTGGCCAGGCGCTGATCGTCGATGACGCCGATGTGGGTCATGGCGATCACCACGTTGGCCTCGGCCCGCGCCTTCGGCACCCAGATCTTGGCGGCGGCGACCGGGTCGGTGAAGACGAGGCCCTTGGCCTGCGGGTAGCTCGCCGAGCGCGGCGCGGTGAAGCCGATGAAGGCGATCCGCAAGGCCCCGACCTTGCGGACCAGATAGGGTTTCACGCCCGGCAGCATCGAGCCGTCGGCTTCGGTGACGTTGGCTGCGAGCCAGGGGAAGTACGACTGCTTCACCAGCAAGGCGAGAGCGGCCTGAGCGCCCGCCGCGTCGTGGATGTCGGCGGCGTCCTTGAGCTTGAACTCGTTGTTGCCGAGGGCGGCGATGTCGTAGCCGATCGCGTTCATCGCGGCGATCTCGTCGACGCCTTCGTACTCCGTGGCGAGCGGCCCGCGGGTGGTGGTGTCTCCGGTGTCGACCAGCACCACCGGGTCCTTGGCCTTGGCGCGCAACGCATGGACCAAGGTGGCGCGGCGGGCGGCGCCGCCGGTGTCGCAGTGCTCCTCCGGTCCCTTGGCGACCTCGACGTAGCAGAACGAGCGCAGGTGGCCGTGGATGTCGTTGTCGTGGAGGATGGTTAGGCTTTGAGTCGCCGCGGCCGCCGCTCCCGCGCTGGCCATGCCGATGCCGAGCGCCAGCGCCGCCAGCCCATTCCGTATACGCATGATCGCCTCCCAGGTGTGGGAGTGCTCTACTCCGCCTTGGCCCCGGTGCGGTAGTCGCCGAACGCGGAATCGCGCGCGGTGAGGGCTTCTTTCACCCCCTCACGGAGCTTGGCCATGTAGGTGCGGGAGGCTGGCGTGTGCCAGCCGAGCGCGTGCAGGTCGGTGCCGGCGCGCAGGCCCGCCCGCATCCCCATCGCCTCCATCTGGCGATGCACCAGCCGCTTGTTGAGCTGGGCGAGCTCGGGATCGACCTGGGCGATCCGCTCGGCCATCGCCAGCACTTCAGCCTCGAGTTCCTCCGCCGGATGGGCGCGGTTGGCGAAGCCCAGGCGCACGGCCTCCAGCCCGCTGATGGCATCGCCGGTCAGCATCAGCTCCATCGCCGCGCGCATGCCGACGATCCAGGCGTGGTACTGGTTGTCGGGCGGCGACATGGTGCGCACGGCCGGGTAGCCGATCTGGGCGTCCTCGGCGACGTAGACCAGGTCGCAGGCGACCGCGAGTTCGGAGCCGCCGGCCAGGCACCAGCCGTGCACCTGGGCGATCACCGGCTTGGCCAGGTCCCAGACCCGGAAGCAGCCCTCGACCACGTGCCGGGCCCACTGACCCTGGCCGCCGGCTGTGTAGTAGGGCAGGGCGCCCGTGCCGGCGAGGTCGTAGCCGGACGAGAAGCATTTGCCGGCGCCGCGCAGGATCATCACCCGCACCTCGGGGTCGGCGTCGCCATCCTCCAGCGCCTTGAAGATCTCGGCGCGCAGGGCGTTGGAGAGCGCATTGCGCTTGGCCGGGCGGTTGAGGGTGATGCGGCGCACGTGCGGCGCCGGATCGTCGGTGAGCAGGATCGGCTCGTCGGCCATGGCGGTTTCCTCTGGAGCGATGGGCATCTAGCGCCTCAGCCGCACCCGGCGTCCAGACTCACGCGGCGTCAGTTGGCCGGCCGCCCATAGTTGCGTTCGTGCGTGGCGCGGCTAACCTCCGAACGCTGGCGAAGGGGTGGGCGTGATCAGGTTTTGGACGACCGTTGTGGCGGCGCTCTGGTCGGGCGCTGCCCTCGCCGCGAGTCTGCCGGTCTATGCCCCACCCGCCGCGTGGGTGAAGCCGGCCGCGATCCCTCAACCGCCGGCGGTGGCACCGGACGCGATCTTTCAAGTGCTGTTGTCAGACCGGCAGATGTACTTCGGCCCCGATGGCGACGAGTTTTACAGCGAGAGCGCGGTTCGAATCCTGAAGCCGGCGGGGCTGGCTCTGGTGAACCAACTCGCGCCAAGCTGGAACCCCGAGACCGACACCCTGACGTTCCACCGTTTCAATGTGATCAGGGGCGGCCTGGTCATCGATCTGCTGGGCGGCGGCAAGAAGGTGACCGTCATCCGTCGCGAGACCAATCTGGAGCTGGCCATGCTCGACGGCGATCTCACCGCCGTCATTCAGCCGGAGGGGCTTCAGATCGGCGACACGATCGACTTCGCCTTCACGATCCAGCGCAGCGACCCGGTGATGAAAGGGTATTCCCAGGGCGCAGACG
The DNA here is from genome assembly GCA_036494265.1 of Caulobacteraceae bacterium. Taxonomy (GTDB): domain Bacteria; phylum Pseudomonadota; class Alphaproteobacteria; order Caulobacterales; family Caulobacteraceae; genus Acaudatibacter. The sequence continues at coordinate 84,831 of DASXOP010000011.1, forward strand.
CGCTTCGGCATCTCGGCATCGCCAGTCACGTCAGGTTGCGCGCGGTCTGGCCAGCGTCCAAGCCGATGCGATGGATCGTCACCGACGGTTTGCCACAGCCCAAGATCACTCGGACTGCCGATGCGAGCGAGCTGACGATCGAACTCGACGACGTGGAGGCGCCCAAACCGCCGGTCAACGCGCCGGGGCGTTTTGACGACCTGGCCGAGCTCCAGCTGACCCAGTTCCGCGACTGGGCGGAAGTCTCCGCGCTGATGGCGCCGCTCTATGCCAAGGCCGACATGCTGGCGGCCAACTCGACGCTCCGGGCCGAGGCGCAGAAGATCGCGGCTGCGTCTTCCGATCCCAAGGTGCGGGCAGCGGCGGCGCTGCGTCTGGTGCAGGATCAGGTGCGCTATGCCTTTGTCGGGATGAACTTGGGCGGTCTTACGCCCGCCGACGCCGACGTCACCTGGATGCGGCGGTTCGGAGACTGCAAGGGAAAGACGGCGCTTCTGCTCGCGCTGCTGCACCAGCTCGGGATTGCCGCGGAGCCGTCGCTGGTCAGTACGCAAGCGGGCGACGGTCTGGATCAACGACTGCCAACCGTCCAATTCGATCATGTGATCGCCAGGGCCGAAATCGACGGCAAGGTTTACTGGCTCGACGGCACGCGCAGCGGTGACCGGGCCCTCGACGACATCCAGATACCCAGTTTCCACTGGACCCTGCCGGTGCAGAAATCTGGCGGCCAGCTTGAGAAACTGACGCCACCTCCGCTCGCTGAGCCGGCGTTCGAGACCATGATGCGCCTTGACGCCACCGCCGGGCTCGATGCGCCCGCCGCGGCTCACGTCGAGCACGTCCTGCGCGGAGACGTCGCCGTCGAACTCAATCAGCAGATGATTTCTGGCAGCCATCAGGACGCCGACCGATCGATGCGGCAGTACTGGCGGCAGGCTCTTCCCTGGATCGAGCCTACCCGAGTCGAGTTCAGCTTCGACGACGCCCATCGCGCGATGCGCCTGACAATGGAGGGGGCGGGCAAGATGGATTGGACGGGCGGCCCGGGCGACCGGCAGTTCCAGATCGCGGACAGCTATCTGGGTTACGATGCCTCGTTCAAGCGAGAGCCCGGCCCCCATGCCGATGCGCCGTTCGCGGTCGGGTATCCAACCTACTCGAAGTCTACCGCGATCATCGTTCTGCCAGGGAAGGGCGACGGGTTCGGGTTGCTCCAAGCCGGCGACGTCGATCAATCCGTCGGCGGGGTGCGCTACCAGCGGCGAACCCGGATTGAGGGCGGCGTAGTGACGATGGTCGCCTCGTCGCAAGCCGTCGCGCCAGAGTTTCCCGCGGCGGAGGGCGTGTCTGCGGCTGCCGCGTTGCGGCGACTGTCCGACTACGATGTTGTCGTGACCGGACCGAGTGCGGCGGCGACACCTCCGACCCAGGAGGTTGACCTGGGGCCGCCCCCGACTGACGCGACAGGCTTCGGTCGGCGCGCCGCTGCCTATCTGGCCCAGGGCGACCCGCCGCACGCGATCTCCGACCTCGATCAGGCGATCAAGCTCGCACCGACGGCGGCGAAATACGTCTACGACCGCGGTGTCGCCCATTTCGAGAGCCACCAGGACGATCTGGCGATGAGCGACTTCAACCGCGCGCTCCTGATTGACCCCGCTGACTCTTTCGCGCTGGAGGCCCGCGGTCAACTGCAACTGTTCCGCGGCAGGGTGGAAGAGGCCAAGGCTGACTTTGCCGCCGCGGCGAAGCTCGCACCGAGCGACACCGATCGGCTCTGGCGTGAAGCCACAGCGTTCGAGGCGACGGGACGCTTCGACGACTCTGTGGCGGTGCTGGACCGCTTGATCGCCCTGTCGCCCAAAGCCAAGTTCTTCAACAGCCGCTGCTGGACCCAGGCAGAGACCGGCCGGCGGCTCGATGCGGCGCTCGCAGACTGCAACGCCGCGCTGAAGCTTGAGCCCGGCCTCTCAGCGGCGCTGGATAGCCGTGGCTTCGTCGAGTTGCGGCTCAAGCGCTTGGATGCCTCGATCGCGGACTACGAAGCCGCGCTGAAAGTCATGCCTGGTGAGATGGCCTCGCTCTATGGCCGCGGCCTCGGCGAACTGCGCAAGGGCGACAAGCAGCACGGTCAGGCCGACATCGACGAAGCGCGCCGAGTTCAGCCCGGCGTTGGCGATACGTTCAAACGGGCCGGCATCTCGCCCTGACGTCTGGAGCCGATCCCGTTTTGATTGGATCAATCGAAACGGGATGAACAGGCTCGTCACTTAGAGTCGCGAGCACGATTCAGCGTTTTGGTGGTTCCATCCACACGCATCGTACCCTACGGGGCTGGCGCAGACGGAGCAGGATGAGGGACTTGTGCGCCGCAGTCATAGGCTTTGCAGAAAGCCTGTTCTCCGGTGTCCCGGGCACTCTCCCACACCTTCGCCGTCATCGCCCGGCTGTCGTCGTCTTGCAGCGAACCACGCTGGATCCACGCCTGCCCTGTTGTGCTCTGAAAGAACGCGTCCAGTTCAGTCAGTTGCGCCTCGGTAAACCGACGCGCATAAGCGATCGCCCAAATTTCCTCGAACGCGGGCACGGACGCGGTGATCGCTGAAACGAAGGCGTCGATCGCTGCTTGTTCCTGTTCGGTCAGGCTTTGCCCGCCAAGCTGGTTCTCGATCGATTGGCGGGCCTGCTCGACGTAGGTTGCCGCTCGGTCACTGGCCGTACCGTGTTCGACCAGCTGCCTCGCCAGCTGCAACGCCCTGGGCGATGGAGGCGCCTCCGACGCGGTCGAGCTGGGTGGAGCGCCGCCTTGATCGATGTATTGGGGCGAAAGGAAGCCGATCGGGATGATCACGTGGGCGCCGGCGACCGGCGCGCCATCAAGCGTCATCGGCTTCATGCGGAAGAGGCCGGACATGGCAAGGGCGGCCTTGCCGAACTCAAGTCCGACCGGCTTTTCCGAGAGCACGGTGCAATTCTCCGTCGCTCCCTGCGCGTTCACTGCGCACTCCATGGTCACGTGCCCGTTGAGACCAACGAGCTCGGCGACATGGGGATAGTAGTTCGCCACCTCGTCTCCGGTCGGCCGACGCACCCAGTCGGGATTGGTGATCGTCCCTTCGAGCGGGAGCGACATGTCGGGCCGGGTCGGAGTCGGGTTGGAAGGACTCGCCGCTGCGCCGCCAGCAAGGCCAAGCGCTCCGACGAAAAGAACGACGCCACAGATACGCATCCACCCCTCCACCCAGCCGTGCAGTAGGCCGTCGTTGGCGCCAAGCGCAAGCGGCTGTCACAGCGATCCGCGAAACCCACTACACTACCGCCAAGATGACCGCGCCGCTCGATATCGCCGCCGAACACGCCGCGCTGGTCCGCCAGCTGCGGGGCGCGTCGACGCGCTACTTCGGCGGCGATCAGAACGACTCCTACACCGGCAGCGGGCGGCCGTTCTATTGCGTCGGGGTCCCGGAGCGCAGGGCGATGATCCGCGCCTGGCTGGCGGCGCACAAGGCGGCGCCGGATGCCGAGTTGCTGGCGTTCGCGGACGCGCTCTTCGGCGGCGAGTCGCACGAGGAGAAGACGATGGGCGCGCTGCTGCTGGGCTACAGCGCTCGCGCCCGGCGCGGCGCGACGCCGGCGATGGTCGACCGTTGGCTGGGTAAACTGCACGGCTGGGCCGAGATCGACAGCCTCTGCGCCAGCGTGTTCTCCGCCGCCGATCTGCTGGCCGACTGGCCGGCCTGGCGCGGGCTGATCCAGGCGCTAAGTCTCGACGCCAACATCAACAAGCGCCGCGCGGCGCTGGTGCTGCTGACGACGCCGGTGCGCACCTCCGACGATCCGCGCTTCGGCGATCTGGCGTTCGAGATGGCGGAGCGGCTGAAGGGTGAACGCGACATCCTGATCACCAAGGCGGTGTCGTGGCTGTTGCGCTCGATGGCGGCCCGGCGGGGGCCGGAGGTGGCGGCGTACCTCGACCGCGAAGCCGCGACGCTGCCGGCGATCGCGGTGCGCGAGACACGCACGAAGCTCACGACCGGGACCAAGTCGGGGAAGAGTCGCAAGGTCGCAGGTTAGAAGCCGGCCACATCCCCCAACTTCCGTCATCGCCGGCCGTCAGTGCCGGCGACCCAAGCACACCGTCTGAGCCGTGGCCGTGCTGGGCACGGCCACTCGCACCACCGTGTTCATGGGTGGCCGGGACTGACGCCCGGCCATGACGACTGTTGGGGAATTGCCGCGCACAACGCGGACCCTCAACCAAACAAGTCCAGCTGATCCCCCGCTTTCGCCGGCACCCGGAACTGGGTGAGGTCGAGCGGCGGGAGGGGTTTGTCGAGGCCGAAGCGGCGGCGGGCGGCGGAGAAGCGGGCGCCGATGATCTCGGCGATCGGGCCATCGCCCTTCATCCGCTCGCCCCAGCGCATGTCGTAGTCGCGGCCGTGGCGCATCTGGCGCACCAGGCTCATCACCCGGCCAGCGCGGTCGGGGCGGGCGGCTTCCAGCCACTCGCGGAAGAGGTCCTTGATCTCCAGCGGCAGGCGCAAGACCACGTAGCCGGCCCGCTGCGCGCCCGCTTCGGCGGCGCGCTCCAGCACCGCTTCCAGTTCGTGGTCGTTGAGGCCGGGGATCACCGGGGCGAACATCACTGTGACCGGACAACCGGCTTCGGCGAGGCCGCGGATCGCGCCGATGCGGCGCTCCGGCGTCGCGGCCCTAGGCTCCATGGCCCGCGCCAGCGCCCGGTCGAGCGTGGTCACCGAGACGGCGGCCCGAGCCAGCCCCGCGGCGCCCATCGGCCCGATCAGGTCGGCGTCGCGCAGGATCAGCGCCGACTTGGTGATGATCGAGAACGGGTGGCCGAAACGCTGCAACGTCTCCAGCACCTGACGTGTGACCCGCAGACGCCGTTCCTGCGGCTGGTAAGGGTCGGTGTTGCCGCCGATGTGAATCGGGCCGGGCTGGTACGACGGCTTGGAGAGCTCCTGCGCCAGCAGCTTGCCGGCCTCGGGCTTGAAGAAGATGCGGCTCTCGAAATCGAGCCCGGGCGACAGGCCGACATAGGCGTGGCTCGGCCGCGCGTAGCAGTAGATGCAGCCGTGTTCGCAACCGCGATACGGGTTAATCGAGCGATCGAAGCCGACATCGGGGCTGTCGTTGCGGGTGATGATGGTCTTGGCGCGCTCGGGCGTGACCACCGTCTTCAACGGCGCCGGCGCCTCGTCGTCGCCGGTCCAGCCATCGTCGAACGCCTCGCGCACCAGACTCTCGAACCGGCCGCTGGCATTGGTCTGAGCCCCCCGGCCGCGGGGCACGATCGTGGGAGCGGGCATGTCGGTAAGTTAGAACTCGACTTCGAACAAAACAAGAACATACTGCCGGTTCTTGACGGCTGTCACGGTGGGGCGTCCGTCCTGTTCGCGGTATTGAGCGAGGCCGGATGCGCGGGATCGACGCCGAACACTATTGGATGCGCGCGAGGTTCGAGCGCCGCGATGGGTGGGACCCCGATGTCTATCCGTTCAACCTGCCGGCGGTCCGAACGGTCGATGAGTTGGAGTTCCACCCGAAAGTCACCTTCCTGGTCGGCGAGAACGGGTCAGGCAAGTCGACCTTGATCGAGGCGCTGGCGGTCGCCCTGGGGGTTCAACCCAGAAGGCGGCAGCAAGAACTTCCGTTTCGGGACCCGGCCCTCGCACTCAGCATTGCATCAGTTCGTGCGGCCGGTCCGGTCGACCAAGCGGGCGAAGGACGGCTTCTTCCTGCGCGCCGAGAGCTACTTCAACGTCAGCACCCAGATCGAGAACCTGGGCCTCGTGCACGAAGGAGGCTGGTACGGCGAGGTGGCCCCGCACGAGCAATCACATGGCGAGTCGTTCTTTGCCTTGCTTGAGCATCGGTTCCTGGGCGCCGGGCTCTACATTCTCGACGAGCCCGAGGCGGCTCTGTCGCCCAACCGGCAACTCAGCTTCCTGGCGCGGCTGCACGAGCTGGTGGGCCAGAAGTCGCAGTTCATCATCGCGACCCACTCGCCGATCATCCTCGCCTACCCGGACGCCTGGATTTACCAGACGACGCAGAATGGGCTGGAGCGGATCGAATACGAGGACACCGAGCACTTCCGCATCACCCGAGACTTTCTGAACCGACGCACGACGTTTCTGGACGTGCTTCTTGGCGACGAGGAAGGCGATGCGTGAGGAGGTCACATCTGCATTCGCAGTGAACTTGAACGCCGCCCCTCTATGGGGCGGGGCAGGGGTGGGGTGTGGCCGCTCGGTTGCGGGAGAGGCGCACTGCAGCGACGGCGCCAATATGTGCCTTGCGTGCGACATCGAGCTTCCACCCCATCCCGAACCTTTCCCCATCGAGGGGAAGGGAGTCTTCGAGCGGGGAGGCTTGTCTGGATAGCAACGAGACCGGTCGCCCGGTTTGACGCCGGCTGCGCGTAGGCTAAGCCGCGCGCATGATTTCCGTGATCGTCACCGGGTCGAACGACGGCAAGGGGCTGGCGCGGCTGCTGACCGGGCTCGTGCCGGCGGCGGCGGAGGGGCTGGTCAAAGAGGTCGCCGTGCTGGGCGGCGACGAGGCCAGCCAGGGGGTGGCCGAGGATGCGGGGGCGGACCTCTACGGCGCTGACGGCTTTGGCGAGGCGATAGGCAAGGCGCGCGGCGACTGGCTGGCGGGCTTCCCGCTTGGGGTCAATTTCGCGCCCGGCTGGATGGAGCTGCTGGCGACCCACCTGGCGAGGGAAGTGAGCGAGCCGGCGCGGCTGACAGCGCGGCCGGGCGGCGGCTTCAGCTTGAGCGCGGCGCCGGAAGGCTGGCTGGTCCCGCGGCGGCTGGCGGCCTCAGCCGCTGTGGTGGAGCAGGATTTCGAGCGGCTGGCGCGGCGTAGCGGTCGGCGCCTGCGCATCCTGGACCGGCGCTGAGGGCGGCGGCGCTTCGTCGAGCCGGGCGTCGATGCGCTGCTGGTCGGAGGCGGCGGCGTCCAGGGTCTTGGCAGGGGCGCCGAACTGGCGGCGATAGCTCCAGTAGGCGGCGACCACGCGCTTCACATAAGCCCGGGATTCGGCGAACGGGAAGCTCTCCATCACCATCAGGCTGTCGGCGTCGGGGCCCAGTAGCGCCTCGGTGCGAGCCAGGGTGCCGGGGCCGCCGTTGTAAGCGGCGATGGTGCGCAGGAGGTCGTGGTTGCCGGCGTTGTCTTCCAGCCATTTGATGTAGGTCTGTCCCAGCGCCAGGTTCTTGCCGGTGTCGAAGAGGCTGATCGGGTTGGCGAGGAGAGTCGTGTCGTTCGCCATGCTGGCGGCCGACGGCGGCATCAGCTGCATCAGGCCGACCGCGCCGACTGGCGAGACCGCCAGGCTGTTGAAGCGGCTCTCCTGCCAGACCACCGCGTAGACCAGCGCCTTGTCGATGGTGAAGCCGCCGGCCGGCGCCAGGGTTGGGGTCGGATACTCGGTGTGAGCCATGGCGACCGGCGAGGCCGAGTGCAGCACGACTTCGCCCGTGGATGGCCGGTTCGGCGAAAGCTCGAACATTAGGTTCATCCAGAGCGCCCGGGTCTGGTCGTCGGCGGCCTCGGCGAAGCCGGCGCGCAGTTCGGCGCCGGCGTCGATCTGGCGGGCGAGCTGGCTGAGCGCGATAGCGCGGTGGGCGCGCGGATCGGTGCGCGCCAGGCGGTCGAGGTCGGTCTCGTTCTGAGCGGGCGCTGGGCCGGCTAGGGGCGAGGCGGCGGTGGAGTTGGCGGCAGCGTCGAGCAGACGGCCGACCGGGTCGTCGGCCAGCTCCAGCTTCCGCTTGGCGATCATGCCGTAGAAGGTCTCGGGCTCGGCGGCGGCGATCTTCAGCAGCGCGGTGGCGCGGTCTGGCAGCCCGGCGGCGACTGCGGCCCTGGCGGCCCAGACCCCACCCGCCGACCTCACCGCGTCCTCCTCGGACGGGTTGGCGGCGAGGGTCTCGAACGAGACCATGGCGTTGGAATAGTCGCCCAGGCGGTAGGCGGCGAGGCCGGCGATCCAGGCGTCGCCGGCGGCTCTGGCGATGCCGAGCGCGTGGCGCACGTCGCCATCGAAGTAGGCTTCGCGGGCCGCGTGCGACTGCGGCGCGGCGCGGAAGTGGAGGCCGCTGTCGGCCGCCGCGGCGACAGTCGAGGCGGGGGCCGGCGGCGAGGCGTCGGCCGGGCGCAGCTTCAGCGCCAGGCCGTAGAGCTGGCTGGCTCCCGGCAGGTCGCCGAACGCCTTCAACCAGCGGTTCAGCTCGTCGTAGCTGGCCGAGTGCGCCCGGGCATGGGTGATCTCGAGGTACTGGACGTTGCCGGCGAGGCACGGGTCGTTGACCTGGGCGATGTCCTGGTCGGCGGCCTGCGTGTCGCCGTGCTCGGCGGCGTCGAAGGCGGCGGCGTAGAGCGCGACGTCATGGGCGTTGAGCGCGGCGAGCGGCGCGGATTGGGCGGGCAGGGCGGCGAGGCCCATCAGGATGGCGGCGGATGCGGCGATCGCCCGTCTTTTTCCCGCCATGCCACCCCCTTCGACCCGGCCCCCTGACCTTCGGGGCCGTCCTCGCACTTCAAAGTCCAATAGCCTGATCCGGACGGACGGCAGTCTCTGCGTTCGCTGGTTCGGGCCGAGAATCAAGAGCTTCGCGCACCGGGCGACAGCCGGCCGCAGCGCCGGAATCGCCCTGGAATACGCCAGGAGGTTTAACGTTACGTAGGGCGACCGGGACGATCAAGCCTTTCGGTCAAGGTCAGCAGATCCTCCCAGGCTTTCTTCTTCGCCGCCGGCTGGCGCAGCAGAAACGCGGGGTGAAGCGTCGGCAGCGCCGGCAGCTCGATCGTTCCGTCCTCCGAGCGCCACTCGAACCAGCGGCCCCGCAGCGAGAGGATGCCCTCGGTGGTCTTCAGCATGTGCTTGGCCGAGGCGCCGCCGGCGAGCACCAGGATCTTCGGCTTCACCAGGGCGATAGCGCGCTCGACGAAAGGCGCGCAGGCCGCCTGCTCGGCCGGGCTTGGCGTGCGGTTGCCGGGCGGGCGCCAGAACACGGTGTTGGTGATGAAGACCCGGTCGGTGAGGCCGGCCGCGGCCAGCATCTTGTCGAGCAGTTGGCCGGCGCGGCCGACGAACGGTTCGCCTCGCGCATCCTCGTCGGCCCCCGGCCCTTCGCCGATGATCATCAGCGGCGCGTCGGCGACGCCGCGGGAGAACACCGCCTGCCGCGCGCCCTGCCGTTTCAGCTCGCAGCCGTCGAACGCGGCGATGGCGGCGGCGAGCGCGGCGAGGTCGGGCGCTGCGGCGGCGGTGGCGCGAGCGGTCTCGATCGCGGCGGGATCGGTGGCGGCGTCGAGGCTGACGGACGGAGCTTGGCGCTGCGGCGGCGCAGCTGGGGCGAGGCTCGCCATCGCCCGCGGCTTCATCGCCTCCAGACCCTTCGCCATGCGGTCGACTGGCGCCTCGGCCAGCGACACGTCGACCCCAGCGTCGGCCCAGAAGGCGATCAGACTCTCGACGGCGCGCGGATCGAGCATCCCCTGCCTTAGCACCTTCGACGGCGAGCGCGCAGCAAGGTCCGCGGCGGCAGTGATATCGGCGGAGGCGATATCACGTCTGCGTCCAATTCAGTTTTCGGGCAGCGCGCCGACGCCTAACCTCCGCCCATCAACGACGGAGATTCAGACCATGACCGATTTCATCAACGACACCGACTTGCGACGCCTCGCCGAACGACGAGCTGACGCCAAGATCGCCTTCTGGGGCCACGTGGCGACCTATGTCGCCGTGAACGCCGGCCTGGCGATCTACAACCTGGTCACGACGCCGGGGAACCCGTGGTTCCTGTGGTCGCTCGGCTGCTGGGGGTTGGCCTTGGCCGCCCAGGCGCTCGACGTCTACAGCAACGCCTCGGCGATCCGCGGCAAGGCGATCGAGGCCGAGCTGCGCCGGCTACGCGCCGCGAGGACCAGCGCCTAAGCCTCAGCTCAGCTGCGAGAAGAGCAGAGCGATGTAGGCGCTGAACGCGACCAGGCCGATCGGCGCGGCGATGCGGTGGTACCACTCCTGCGACGTGGCCACGCCGCCCGCCGCGCCGACGGCGAAGGCGGCCTGAAACGCGAAGTTGGCCTTGTCTGGCAGATAGCCGTGGATGATCACGTCCTTCGCCAGGCTGACCCCGACCAACGCCACCAGCGTGCCGAAGAAGACGCGGCGGTGGGCGTAGTAGTGCTCGCGAAGATCGATATGTCCCTCGGCCGAGGGGTCGGGCAGCGCCAGGCCCGCCACCATGTAGAGCACGATGGTCTGAGCCAGCACGATGGCGAAGTTGGCGAAGTCCCAGTGTTTGAGATCGCCCAGCCCGAACATCGACCACCAGGTCTGCACGCTGACCATCAGGATCACGATCGCCCAGACCAGCGCCGGCCAGTAGGGCCGCACCCGATCCCGCGCCAGCAGCAGTCCGCGGAAGCCGGTGAGCAGCTGAGTGATCGCCAGGCCGATGATGATCGAGATCAGGACCGAGAGGTACTCGAACGCCCCCATCGACGGCGGACCGGCCTAGCTCGAACGCTGGGCGAGGTGGGCCCGCGCCGTGGCCAGGTCGGCGGCCATCGCCTGGCTCATGAAACCGATATCCGAGCCGATGGTGACGAAGTCGAAGCCGGCGGCGAGGCGCTTCACCGCCCAGCCGATGCCGAGGGTGTGGATGCCGACCGGCACGCCGGCCCGCTTGCAGGTGGCCAGGATGTGGCTGACCGCGGCGAGGTGGGTCGGATCGTCGGTGTCGCCGCGCGCCGAGAGACCCAGCGCCAGCGCCAGGTCGGCCGGGCCGATGTAGACGCCGCTGACGCCGGGCGTGGCGACGATGGCGTCCAGGTTATCGAGCCCGGCCTGGGTCTCGACCATGACGATGCAGGCGATCTGGCCGTTGGCCTCGGCGGCATAGCCGGCGCCGCCGTAGAGGGCGCCGCGGATCGGGCCGAACGAGCGGGTTCCGTCGGGTGGGAAGCGGCAAGCGGAGACCGCGGCGGCGGCCTCGGCGGCGGTGTTCACCAGCGGCACGATCACGCCCATCGCCCCGGCGTCGAGCGCCTTGTTGATCTCGGGCAGATTGTTGCTGGCCACTCGCACGAAGGGCGTGGTCTCAGTGGTCGAGATCGCCGGCAACATGAAGCGCAGGTCGCCGTAGTCGATCAGGCCATGCTGCATGTCGACCACCAGCCAGTCGAACCCGGCGTTCGCCATCACCTCGGCGGCGTGCACATTGTTGAGCGACAGCCAGCCACCGATCGAAGGCTCGCCCCGCCGCCACTTCGAGAGCGCCGTGTTCTGTCTCATGCCGAGCGGCGTAGACGAGGGCGGGAGGTTGTCAAGAACGGGCTGGCGGCCGGATTAGCACCGTTCAATGTCCGTCGCTCCGGATGGTGTTAGGCTGGGGACATGAAGCATGCGGTGCTCACATCGGTCGCCCACAACATCGCCGATTCGCTGGCCAGCGGGTGCGGGCTGTTGATTGGCCGCTATGAGATGGATGTCTTTGGCGAAGCCGGTCGAGCTCCTGAAGGTTTCATTGAGGTCAACTTCCTGACAGGGGTGACAACCGGGGCGCCTCCCAGCCGCTATTTGGCAGAGGCGATCGCGCTCTACGTGGAGGTCCTGCCGCAACAGTGCGAGAAACATGGCATTTCGGTTGCCGACTTCCAGACACTGACAACTCGGTACTCCGAGGGGCCTTTCGGCGCCGAGTTCATTGTCGAAGTCCGAGATCGCATGGGGCGTCGTTCCATCGACCGCTATGTGGGCTCGCCAGGATCGAGACCTAAGTTGCTGGATTCACTTGGCAGGATACGACGGCTGCGGCGAGGGCGCGTTGCGTAGCCGCCTCGCGCCGCCCCCTTCGCCGCCACCGCGGAACGAAGATGAACGCTGAGTCGCTCGCCCGACTGGTCTGGGAAGAAATTGAGGGCTTTCAGATCCCCGAAGAGAGTCCCCAACAACTCGGCTCGCCGTTGCCTCCGGAATGGTACGCCAGACAGTTGGTTGAGATGAGGGCTGCTTTGGTCGAGCCCTACACTGTCGAGATGCTTGACGGCAGACGCCCCCACGAAGGCGTGCGACCGGTCTGGGTGGTGGCCCAGGACGCCCACATTCTTCTTGCTTATGATCCCGATCCCGAAGGCGACTTTGTTCTGATCTTCATGAGCGCGCCGCAGCCCGGACTGTCGCCAGTTCGAGGCGACGCCGTGGGCAGTTTCATCGCCCGTTGATCCAGGCATCGAAGGCCAAAGCTTGCATCATCCTGACGATGCGTTCCAGCCAGCGCGTGCTACCTTAGGACGTTTCCGAAGAACCACGTCATCCGGCTGGACAGACCGTAACTTGACCGCGAGGCGGCCGGCGCCGGTGGGTGGGGGATGGCACGCACTGTCAGACTGTCATTGGCCTTCGCCGCGACCCTGGTCGGCGGGGCTTTGGGCTATCGATCGTGGCGGCAGCGGCGGGCGGCGGCGGCGCAGGCGATCCGCTCCCCGAACGGGATCGACGAGGCCAGGTTCGTCGAGATTGGCGGTATCCAGCAGTGGGTCAGCATTCGCGGAGAGGATCGCGCCAATCCGGTGCTGGTGGTGGCGCACGGCGGGCCTGGCAACGCCTTCCTGCCGTTCACCTACGAAGTGCTGCGGCCCTGGGAAGCGCACTTCACCGTAGTGCAGTGGGACCAGCGCGGCGCAGGGCTGACCTACAGCCGTGGCAGCCCCAAGGGGCAGGGCGAACTGTCGCTCGAACGGATTGTGGAAGACGGGTTCGAGGTGGTGAGCCATGCGCTCGGCCGCACCGGCCAGGCCAAGGCGATCCTGCTCGGCGTGTCGTGGGGCTCGGTGGTCGGGGTGGCGATGGCCAGGCAGCGGCCGGAGCTGTTCCACGCATTCGTCGGCGCCGGCCAGATGATCGACTGGGACCGCAACGAGGCAGTGGGCTACGCCGGCCTGATGCAGCGCGTTCGCGCCGCAGCCGACCGCCGCAGCGAGCAAGCTCTGATCGAGATCGGGCCGCCGCCTTACGCCGGCCTGAAGCAGGTCGCCATCGAGCGCAGCATCCTGATGTCGCGTCATCCGCCGGCCGGCGAGAAGGGGCTGATGCGCAGACTCATGGTCACGGCGCTGTTCGCCCCCGGGTTCTCCTTGAAGCAGCTTTACGAGAGCCTGACCGCAGGCCAGTTCAGCATCCGCGCGCTATGGGGCGAGCTCATCAGCTACCGCGATCCAAAGCCTTATGCCCCGTTCGAGATCCCGGTGTTTTTCATCCAGGGCGCCGAGGACATCCAGACGCCGACCAGCCTCGTCGAGGAGTACTTCGCCGAGATCGACGCGCCGACCAAGCAGCTGATCCTGCTGCCCGGCGGCGGGCACATGGCGATCGTCGCCGAGTCCGCGGCGTTCCTCGAGGCGCTGATCACCTACGTTCTTCCGGCCGCTTCCAAGCCAGCCCGCCGACGGCGCCGACCTGCGTCCGCCTAGACTAATTCCTTGACCGTCCCGCCGGGCGCTTCGAATAAGACGCTGGTAGTATTGGTTATGGCGGGCAGGGGACCCTGAAGCGACGATGAGCGAAGACGTCGAACGGGAGGCGATGGACTACGACGTGGTCATCGTCGGCGCAGGCCCGGCCGGACTTTCCGCCGCGATCCGCCTGAAGCAGCTAGCTACGGCGGCCGGCTCCGAGATCTCGGTGGCGGTGCTGGAGAAGGGCTCCGAAGTCGGCGCGCACATCCTCTCCGGCGCGGTGATCGATCCCAAGGGTCTCGCCGAGCTGTTCCCCGACTGGAAGGAAAAGGGCGCGCCGCTGGAGACCCCGGTCGCCAAGGACAGGTTCCTGCTGCTGGGGCCACAGGGCGACATCACCATCCCGATGTTCGGCTTCCCGCCGATGATGCACAACCACGGGGCCTACATCGCCTCGCTGGCCAACGTCTGCCGCTGGCTGGGCGCCCAGGCCGAGGAACTCGGCGTCGAGATCTATCCAGGGTTTGCCGCATCGGACCTGACTTACCGCGACGACGGCTCGGTGAAGGGCGTCGTCGTTGGCGTCGTCGGCGTCGGCAAGGACGGCGAGAAGAAGTCCGACTACCAGCCTGGCATGGAGATCAACGGCAAGTACTTGTTGATCGGAGAGGGCGTCCGCGGATCGCTGGCCAAGGTGATCCAGGCCAAATACGGCCTGACCGAGCACTGCGAGCCGCAGAAGTTCGGCATCGGGCTGAAAGAGCTGTGGCAGGTGCCGGACGAGGTGTTCGAGCCGGGCCTGGTGCAGCACACCGCCGGCTGGCCGCTCGACGACAAGACCGGCGGCGGCAGCTTCATGTACCACTTCGGCGACCACTACGTGGCGCTCGGGTTCGTGGTCCACCTGAACTACAAGAACCCGTGGCTTTCGCCGTTCGACGAGTTCCAGCGGCTGAAGCACCATCCGGCGATCAGCCGCTATCTGACGGGCGGCAAGCGGATCGCCTATGGGGCTCGGGCGATCACCGAGGGCGGCTGGCAGTCGATCCCGAAGCTGGCGTTCCCCGGCGGGGCGCTGATCGGCTGCTCGGCCGGGTTCGTCAACGTGCCGCGGATCAAGGGCAGCCACAATGCCATGAAGAGCGGGATGCTGGCCGCCGAGGCCGCGTTCGAGGCCGTTGGCGCCGGGCGCGAAGGCGACACGCTCGCCGCCTACGAGACCGCTTTCGCCGGCTCGTGGGTGGCCAAGGAACTGAAGACCGTCCGCAACGCCAAGCCGCTGTGGTCGCGTTTTGGCACCCTGATCGGCTCCGGCCTGGTGGTCGCCGACCTCTGGTGCGCCAGCTTCCTCGGCGGCTTCTCGCCCTGGGGGACGCTGAAGCACGGCAAGACCGACGCCGCTTCGACCGGCGCCGCGGCCGACTACAAGCCGATCGTCTATCCGAAGCCGGACGGGGTGCTGAGCTTCGACAAGCTGTCGAGCGTCTTCCTCTCCGCGACCAACCACGAGGAAGACCAGCCAGCGCACCTGAAGCTCAAGGACCCGTCGGTGCCGATCAACGTCAACCTGCCCAGGTATGGCGAGCCGGCGCGGCTGTACTGTCCGGCCGGCGTCTACGAGGTGCTCTACGACGACAAGGGCGATAACCCGAAGTTCCAGATCAACGCCCAGAACTGCGTTCACTGCAAAACCTGCGACATCAAGGACCCGTCGCAGAACATCAACTGGACCACCCCCGAGGGCGGCGGCGGACCGAACTATCCGAATATGTGATCTGGTCGGGCAGGGGTGCGGCCGGTCGCCGACTTGCGGCGCCGGGCAGATCGCGCCATGGCTGAAACCATGCGGCGCTTGCCTGTTCTGACCGTCCTGTTGCTCGGCGCGAGCCTCGGCGCCTGCGCCAGCCAGCCGACCTTGTCGCCGCCGCCGATGCCGGTCGCCAGCGGACCAGTCGCCCCGACACCCGATCCGGGGACCTCGCCCTACGGCCTCTTCCTCGCCGGCCAGGCGGCGCAGGACGAGGGTCATCTCGTCGCCGCTTCCGCTTACCTCGGCCGCGCCGCGGCCACCGAGAGCGAGCCTGGCTTCATCCGCAACGAGGCGTTCAACGCGGCGCTCCGGGCCGGCGACATCCCCGCGGCCGCTGCGTTGGCGCCGACGCCGGACGATGTCAGCCTCTCCGAACGCCACCTCGGCGCAGTGGTGCGAGGCGTCGAGGCGCTGGCCGAGGGCAAGCCGAAGGACGCCTACGCCCAGCTGAGCGGTCCGGAGGCCGGTTTCCCGCACAAGGGCATCGCGACGCTGCTTGCGCCCTTCGCCGCCGCCGGCGCCGGTGACGCGGCCCACGCCCTGGCGCGGCCGGACATGGACGGCGATGGCGTCGGCCAGTTCGTCGCTGACCTCGACCAGGCCGAGCTGTACGAGCGGCTGGGCAAGCCGGCCCAGGCCGAGGCCGCGTTCAAGACGCTGATGCAAGGCGGCGACCAGAGCGGCCTGATCACGGTCAGCTACGGCGCCTTCCTGGAGCGGCGTGGCCGCTGGGCCGACGCCCAGGCGCTCTATCGTGAGCGCGGCTCGCACGACCCCAACAACGAGACCATCGCCGAAGTATTGGCCCGCGCCCAGAAGCACGGCCGTCCGCCTTCGCTACCAGGTCTGCGCCAGCGGGCGTCGGAGGCGATGCTGATCCCCGCCGCGGCGCTGATCGCGCAGAAGCAGCAGATCTACGCGCTCGACTATCTGCGCCTGGCCCTGCGCCTCGACCCGGCCAACAACGAAGCGTGGATCCTGGTCGGCGACCTGCTGGCGCCGGCCGATCCGGAGGCGGCGCGCGCCGCGCTGGTGCAGGTCGCGCCAAGCTCCGACCGCTATGTCGCCGCGCGTGACAAGCTGGCCTGGACCTATCAGCGCGCCGGCGATCAGGAGCAGGCGCTGAAGATTGCTCGCGAGACTTTGACCAGCGCCCCCGGCAACCGCGAGGTCGCCGGCACGCTGGCCGATCTTCTGCGCGCCGACGAGCAGTATGCGGAATCGGCGACGGTGCTGACCAAACTGATCGACGGCGCGGGGCCGAAGCCGGACTGGCGGCTCTTCTACCTGCGCGCCTCGGCCTACGACCAGCTCGGTGACACCGACAAGACCGAGGCCGACCTCGCCGCGGCGCTGAAGCTCGAGCCGGACGAGCCGGAGCTGCTGAACTTCCAGGCCTACTTCTGGATCGACCGCGGCCAGCACCTGAAGGAGGCGCTGGCGATGGTGCAGCGCGCCGCCGACGCCGACCCGCAGTCGGGCGAGATCATCGATAGCCTCGGCTGGGCCTACTATCGGCTCGGCGACTTTCCGAGCGCCGTCGAGAAGCTCGAGCAGGCGGTGACGCTGGAGCCGGCGATCGCGGAGGTGAACGACCACCTGGGCGACGCCTACTGGCGGGTCGGGCGCCGCACCGAGGCCGAGTTCCAGTGGCGGCGGGTGCTGTCGCTGAACCCGAGCGAGCGGCTGCGCATACGGGCCGAGGCCAAGCTCGCCTCGCCCTCCGGCCCTGACGTCTCGCCAGCGCCGCTGCCGCTGACAAGCGCGCAGTAGGCGACCCGATGCGGCTCGAGCGGCTGGCGCCGGCCAAGGTCAATCTCTTCCTGCACGTCGGGCGGCTGCGCGGCGACGGTTATCATCCGGTCTCCAGCCTGGCGACGTTCGCTGACGTCGGCGATGTCGTGCGGTTCGAAACGTCGGACGCGATGGGGTTCTCGGTCGAGGGGCCGTTCGGCGCGGCGCTGGCGGCCGAGGCGGACAACCTCGTGGTCCGGGCGCGGGACATGGCGCTGGCCGGGCGGACCCAGGCGCCGGCGCCGTTCCACCTGACCCTCGACAAGCGGCTGCCGATCGCGGCGGGGCTCGGCGGCGGCTCGTCCGACGCGGCGGCGGCGCTGATGCTGCTGGGCGAGGCGCTGGGGCCAGGCGCGGAGCTGGCTTTTCCGGACATCGCCCGTGAACTCGGCGCCGACGTCTTGATGTGCCTCGCCGCCAAGCCCGTGCTGGCCGAAGGTCGCGGCGACGACCTGAGCGCACCGCCTGCGTTTCCCGACCTGCCGGCCGTGCTGGTCAACCCGCTCAAGCCCTCGCCGACCGGGGCGGTCTACCGCGGCTACGACGAAGCTGGCGCGCCAGGCGACGCCGATCGCCCGGACTGGCCGACATCGCTTTCGACGCCCGCCGAGGTCGCAGCCTTCCTCGCCACGTGTCGCAACGACCTCGAGGCGCCGGCGGTGCGGCTGCAGCCGGCCATCGCAGAGGTGCTTGAGGCTCTGCGGGCCCGGCCGGAGACCTTGCTCTCCCGCATGTCCGGCTCCGGGGCGACCTGTTTCGCCATCTGCGCCGACGCCACGCGGCGCGATGCGTTGGCGGCGACGCTAGCCGCGGACCGTCCGGGTTGGTGGGTGCAGCCCTGCACGCTGGCCGGCAGCCGGGCAGGGGCCGGGTGATCCGAACGGCCCTGCGGCGCGTGTAAGGGCCGATGCGCCATCGCAACCGCTTCTTGGCCCTCAGCCTCGCCAGCCAGGCGCTGCTCCTGGCGGCTTGCGACAAGCCTCTGCCGCCGCCAGCGTTCGCCAATGCCGGTCCCACGCTGCGGCCGGAGACGTTCTTCGCTGATCGCACGCATTCGTGGGGCGTCGAGCAAACCGCGGGCGGCGGTCCGACCCAGTCGCTGGCCGTTGTCAGCGTCGGCCACGCGACAGCGGACGGCGCGTTCGAACTCGACCAGACCATTAGGCTGGGGTCACACGTCCAGACCCGCAGCTGGATACTGCGGCGGCGGGGCGCCCACGGCTACGACGGCTCGCTCACCGACGCATCGGGGCCGGTTCACGCCGAAGCCTACGGCAACCTCTTTCACCTGAAGTACGGGATGAAGGGCTACGTCGGGATGACGATGGAGCAGTGGCTCTATCTGCAGCCGGGCGGCGATGAGGTGCTGAACGAGGGCGTGGTGAGCTTCCTCGGCGCGCCGCTCTACCGGATTTCCGAGCTGATCACCCGCGACACCGCCGCGCCTCAGAGCTAGCGCCCAAACGAAAGCGGGGGCCCCGAAGGACCCCCGCTCCCCACGCTAGTCCAGGAGAACCAGGTTAGCCTTGGACGACCTCGCCGTGGAGGTTGATGTCCAGGCCTTCGACTTCGACGTCTTCACTGACGCGGATGCCGATCGTGTACTTGAGCACCGCCAGGATGATGAAGGTGCCGAGGCCGCTCCAGAGGAACACCGCACCCACGTCCAGGAACTGCAGCCCCATCTGACCGATGTTGCCGTCAGTCAACCAGCCGTGAGAGGCGGAGTTGATCTTATTGGAGGCGAACATGCCGGTCATGATCGCACCCAGCGCCCCGCCCACGCCGTGCACGCCCCAGCAGTCGAGCGCATCGTCGTAAAAGCCGAGCATCTTCTTCACGTGGACCGCTGCGAAGTAGCAGACCACGCCGGCCGCGATTCCGATGATCAGAGCGCCGGTCGGGTTGACGTAACCCGAGGCCGGCGTGATGGCCACGAGACCAGCGACCGCACCCGAAGCCATGCCGATGACGGTGGGCTTCTTGGCGATCATCCACTCCATGCCCATCCAGGCCAACGTCGCGGCGGCAGTGGCGATTTGCGTCGCCGCCGCGGCCATGCCGGCCTGGCCGTCGTGAGCTTCCACCGCCGACCCGGCGTTGAACCCAAACCAGCCGACCCAGAGCAGCGAAGCCCCGATCACGGCGTAGGCCGGATTGAACGGCGCGAAGTTCTCGGTGCCGAGGCCCTTGCGCTTGCCGAGCATGATCGCCGCGACGAGGCCCGCGGTGCCGGCATTGAGGTGAACGACGGTGCCGCCGGCGTAGTCGAGAGCTCCCTTCGCGCCGAGCCAGCCGCCGCCCCAGACCCAGTGAGCCACCGGGCAGTAGACGAGGATCAGCCAGAAGAACATGAACAGCAGGAACGCCGAGTACTTCATGCGGTCGGCCAGCGCGCCGGCGATCAGGGCCGGCGTGATGATTGCGAACGTCATCTGGAAGAACATGTAGACGGTCTCTGGAATGGTCGGCGCCAGAGGACTTGCTATGTTTATGTCAAGGTTGAGCGGAGCGAGCAGGAAGTACTGAAAGCCCCCGACAAAGGGCTGCATCCCTGTGGTGCCTCCACCCGTGAATGCGATCGAGTAGCCGATCACCATCCAGGCCACGGCGATCACCGCGGTCGCGCCGAAGCTCTGAGCGATAGTGGCCAGGATGTTCTTCTTGCGCACCATCCCGGCGTAGAAGAGCGCCAGGCCGGGGATGGTCATCATCAGCACGAGGACGGACGAGGTGAGCATCCAGGCGTCGTCGCCTGAGTTCACGCTGTCCTTGGAGTAGTCGTGGGTGGCGTCCGGGTTGCCCGCGGGCGCTGCGGCCGCGGTCGCATTCGCGGCGTTGGTGGCGTTGGCGTCGTTGGTCGCGTTCGCGTCCGCCGCATTTGCCGCCGCTGGCGCGTTGGTCGCGGCGTTGGTGACGTTCTGGGCGACGGCGGCCAAGGGCGCGCCGATGATCATGGCGGCTATCGCCAGACCCGCCAATCGCTGGATACCAAGTAGTTTCATGAGAACTATCCCCTTGTCCCGATGTTAGAGCGCGGCCGCGCCGGTCTCGCCGGTGCGTATCCGCACGGCTTCCTCGACGTTCAGGACGAAGATCTTCCCGTCGCCGATCTTGCCGGTTCCCGCCGCCGACTTGATCGCCTCGACCGCCCCCGCGGCCCCGGCGTCGTCGACCACGGCTTCCAGTTTCACCTTCGGAACGAAGGTCACCTGGTATTCCGCGCCGCGGTAGATCTCGGTGTGTCCCTTTTGCCGGCCGTAGCCTTTGACCTCGGACACCGTCAGACCCTCGACGCCCGCTCCCACCAGGGCCTCGCGGACCTCGTCGAGCTTGAAGGGTTTGACGACTGCTATGATGAGTTTCATCCGCCTCGCTCCCGTGCGTCCGACGGCCGAACCGTTGGCGCGCGCGCTTTTTGAAGGTTATCCCCAACCGACCGGAGGAGCCTGTCGCCCTCGCTTATCGAGGCCCCGCTTGCCGACGGCCGGACGCTATCGGCGGGCGCCTGGAAAGCGGGCGCTCCGGGTAGGGTTTTGGCAAGAAAGGGGCCTGGGCGCCCAATTTTCGCGCAGCGCGATCTCGCGCCGCTTAACAAATGAGCGGCCGGGAACCACGGGGTCGCCTGGACGGCGAACCGCCTGCGGTGCGACGACGTCACGCAAACGCGAACGACGGGCGCGATTGACGGGAGGCGTGAAGGCTTCATAAAGCTTGCCGCGCGGGACGCCCGGTGGGGTCCCCCCAGCCGAGGACGTCAATGAACCTGATCCGTATCGCCACCACCGCAGCCGCGGCGGCCATGATCGCTGCGCCTGTCGCCGCCCTCGCCGCGCCTGGCGATGCGCCAGCGTCGCCGCCCGCCGCAGCCGCGCCGCCCGCCGCCGCGCCGGCTGCCCCCGCGCTGCCCAGCATTCCGAAAGTGGCCGGCGGGGCCGACATCTATTCGACGCTGAAGACCTCGGGCTCGTTCACGATACTGCTCAAGGCGGTCGACCAGGCTGGCCTCGCCCCGGTGCTGCAGCGCTACCCTAACCTGACCTTCTTCGCGCCGACCGACGCGGCGATGAACGCGCTGCCGCCGGATGTGCTGACCAAGCTGCTGGCCGCCAACGACACCAGCGCCAACCAGCTGCAGCAGATTTTGAAGTACCACCTGATCAACGCGGTGGTGGACTCCAGCAAGATCAAGGGCGCCAAGGGCCCGGTGAACACGGTCGAGAACACTCCGGTGGTGTTTGACGGCAGCAATCCGGACGACATGCTGGTCAACAACGCCGACATCATCCAGGCCGACATCAAGTCGACCAACGGCGGCGTCGTGCACGTCATCGACAAGGTGCTGATCCCGTCGGACAGCCCCTACGCGGCCCAAGCGGCGCCAGCGCCGGCGGCTCCCACGGCCCCTGCCGCGCCGGCCGGCACCCAGTAAGACGAAGAACTAGGCGGTTCGAAGCGGAACTGCACAGCGAGGCTTTGCGTTGGCTTGGGTGAGCGGCCCTCGGGGTCGCCTCTCACAAGGATTCAAGCCATGCCTTTCGTTCGCTCCGCTCTCTTGGCGACGGCGGCGTGCCTCATCGGCGCGGCCGCCTACGCCCAACCTGCCTCCACCACCGATGCGGCTTCGCCTGCGGCGTCCGATAGCCAGCCAATGCCCCCGGCCACGGCCGACACCGGCACGGCGACCACGCCCGCCGACATGGCCGCTCCCACCGGTGCGGCGTCGAATACCTCAGCGACCGTCTCCGGCGGCACGGAAGTAGTCGCCAGCCAACCGGTGCCGGACACCCCGGCTAACCGCAAGGCGTTCGGCTCGCCGCTGTCGCGCGCCGGCAAGATGACCAGGCCGGCCGGCAACTAGCCGGACGGAACGGCGGCGGTCCGACCAGCCGGTCGGGCATTCGCGTCAGCTTGAAGCAGAGGTCGGCGGGCCCTATAGGTCCGCCGACCTTTTTTCGCGCTCGCGACAGATCAAAAGCCCGCTCTCCATGGCCGCCGCCCCCTTGTCGTTTCAGGGACTGATCCTTGCGCTCCACGACTACTGGAGCCGGCAGGGCTGCGTGATCCTGCAGCCCTACGACGTCGAGATCGGCGCCGGGACGCTGCACCCGATGACGGTTCTGCGCGCGTTGGGCCCGAAACCGTGGCGCACCGCCTATGTGCAGCCGTCGCGCCGTCCGGCCGACGCCCGCTACGGTGAGAACCCCAACCGGCTGCAGCACTATTACCAGTACCAGGTGATGCTGAAGCCGAACCCGCCGGACATGCAGGCGCTCTATCTCGGTTCGCTGGAGGCGATCGGCATCGACGCCAGCGTGCACGACGTGCGCTTCGTCGAGGATGACTGGGAGAACCCCACGGTCGGCGCCTGGGGCCTCGGCTGGGAGGTCTGGTGCGACGGCATGGAGATCAGCCAGTACACCTACTTCCAGCAGGTGGGCGGGCTCGACGTGTTCCCGGTCGCCGGCGAGCTGACCTATGGGCTGGAGCGGCTGGCGATGTACGTCCAGGGTGTCGAGAACGTCTACGACCTTGCCTACAACGACCCGCAGAGCCCGAGCTTCAAGACCTACGGCGAGGTCTTCCTCGAGAACGAGCGGCAGTTCTCGGCCTTCGATTTTGAGGCCGCGGACGTCGCGATGCTGAAGCGGCAGTTCGAGGACATGGAGGCGCAAGTCCCGCGGCTGTTGGCGGCGAGGGGACGCCAAGGTCAGCCGCTGGTGCTGCCGGCCTACGACTACGTGCTCAAAGCCTCGCACCTCTTCAACCTGATGGACGCCCGCGGCGCGATCGCCGTCGCCGAGCGCCAGAGCTACATCGGCCGCATCCGCGACCTCTGCAAAGCCTGCGCGGAAGCCTGGGTCGCGCTCGAAGGCGAGAACGCCTGACATGCCCCAGCTTCTGCTCGAGCTTTTCTCGGAGGAGATTCCGGCGCGGATGCAGCCGGGGGCGCAGCGCGATCTGGAGCGGATGGCGCGCGAGCGGCTGACCGTGGCGGCGCTGCCGTTCGAGCGGCTGCAGACTTTTGCCGGGCCCCGCCGGCTGACGCTGGTCGTCGACGGGTTGCCGGCCGCGCAGGGCGACCGCACCGAGGAGCGCAAGGGCCCCCGCGTCGGCGCGCCGGAGGCGGCGATCGCCGGGTTCATCCGCTCGGCCGGCGTCGCCGAGGACCAGCTGACCCAGCGCGACGGCGTCTGGTTCGCCATTATCGCCCACGCGGGGCGACCGACGCCGCAGATCGTCGCCGAGATGGTCGAGGACATTGTCCGCAACTTCCCTTGGCCGAAGTCGATGACCTGGGGCATCGGGAAGCTGCGCTGGGTGCGGCCGCTTCAGCGCATTCTGTGCGTCTTCGACGGCAAGGTCGTGCCGTTCCAGATCGAAGGCATCGAAGCCGGCGACTGGACTGAGGGGCATCGATTCATGGGCGTTACGCGTCCGTTCCAGGTGCGCGATTTCGACGGCTACCGCGAGGCTTTGGCCGCCCACTTCGTGATCCTTGACGCCGAGGATCGGCAGGATCGCATCCGTTCGGCCGCCAACGCGATCTGCCGCGCCAACGATCTCGATCTGGTCGACGACGACGGCCTGCTGGAAGAGGTGGCGGGGCTGGCCGAGTGGCCCGTTCCGATCCTGGGCCAGATGGACCCGGATTTCCTGGAGCTGCCGCCGGAGGTGATCCGCACCTCGATGCGCTCGCACCAGCGCTATTTCTCGGTGCAGAACCGGACGACCGGGCGACTCGCCGCCAAGTTCATCGTGGTCGCCAACATCAAGGCGGCGGACGGCGGCGCGCTGGTCGCGGCCGGCAACGCCCGGGTGCTCGCGGCGCGGCTGAAGGATGCCCAGTTCTTCTGGGACGAGGATCGCCGCGCCGGGTTCGACGTCTGGAACGCCAAGCTGAAGGGCGTCACCTTCCACGCCAAGCTGGGCACGATGGCCGAGCGCGTCGCGCGGATGCAGGAGCTCGCCGAAGCGCTGGCGAAAGCCACCGGCGCCGACCCGAAGCGGGCGCGGGAGGCGGCGGGCCTGGCCAAAGCCGACCTCGTTTCCGGCATGGTCGGAGAGTTCCCCGAGCTGCAAGGGGTGATGGGCGCCTACTATGCTCGCGAAGCCGGGCTCGCGGGTCCGGTATCCGATGCGATCGGCGAGCAATATCGGCCGGCCGGGCCAAGCGATGAGGTTCCGGACACGCCGCTGGCGATGGCGGTGGCGCTGGCCGACAAGCTGGACACGCTGGTCGGGTTCTTCGCGGTCGGCGAGAAGCCGACCGGTTCGCGCGATCCCTACGCGCTGCGCCGCGCTGCGCTGGGGGTGATCCGCATCCTGCTGAAGTCGGACGTGCGTCTGCCGATCCGCGAGGCGGTGAAGGACTGGTACCGGTCGCTGAAGACCTACGCGGCGCCGGGGCGGGGGGTCTATGCCTCTGCTGGCCGCACCACCGGTTGGATCGGCATCGATCCGGACGAACCCGACGGCGGCATCGAGCCTTACATCGAGGAGCTGGAAGAGGCCCTGACCACCGAGGCGGCCTATGTGATCGAGATCGACGAGGACCGGCCGGTCTCGTTCGACCGAACCGCGATCGTCGCCCGCAAGCCGACCCAGCCGATCGTCTACAGCTTCCGCGCCGCCCGCGAAGTGGCCGGCGAGATCAACGCGTTCCTGGCCGAGCGGCTGAAGGTGCTGCTGCGCGATCAAGGCGCGCGGCACGACCTGGTCGACGCTGTGTTCGCGCTCGGCGACGACGATCTGGTGCGCATCATGCGTCGGGTCGAAGCGCTCGGCCGGTTCCTCGCGACCGCCGACGGCGCCAATCTGCTCGCGGCCTACAAGCGCGCGGCGAACATCCGGGCGTCGGAGGCCAAGAAGGGGGCGGTGCCGAGCGGATCGCCCAGCCTGATGCCCGGCGCGCCGCCTGAGGAAGTCGCGCTGGTGCGGGGCCTCGACGCGGCCGCGCCCAAGGTTGAAGCGGCGCTGCACGGCGAGAACTTTGCCGCCGCGATGGCCGCGCTCGCCGCGTTGCGGGCGCCGGTCGACGCCTTCTTCGACAAGGTGCTGGTGAATTCGGACAAGGCCGGCGAACGCGAGAACCGGCTGAAACTTCTGGGTGAGGTGGGCGCTTTGATGGGCCAGGTAGCGGACTTCTCTCAGGTTTCGGGGTAGGACTGACCATGGTCGAAACTCTGGCCCGCACGGGCTTCGTCTATGCCTTCGGCGGCGGCGGCGCGGATGGCGACGCCTCGATGAAGGAACTGCTCGGCGGCAAGGGCGCGAACCTGGCCGAGATGTCCTCGCTCGGGCTGCCGGTGCCGCCGGGTTTCACGATCACCACCGAGGCCTGCACCCATTTCTACGGCAACGGCCGGCGCTATCCGGACACCCTGCGCGGCGAAGTCGACGAGGCGCTGTCGCGGGTCGAGACCCTGACCGGCAAGCAGTTCGGCGATCCGGAAAATCCGCTGCTGGTTTCGGTCCGCTCCGGCGCCCGCGCGTCGATGCCCGGGATGATGGACACGGTGCTGAACCTCGGGCTCAACGACGAGACCGTCGAGGGCCTGGCCAAGCTCGCCGGCGACCGCCGCTTCGCTTTCGACAGCTACCGGCGCTTCATCCAGATGTATTCGAACGTGGTGCTCGGCCTCGACCACCACATGTTCGAGGAGATACTCGACGACCATAAGGACGCGCTGGGCGTCTCGATCGACACCCAACTCACCGCCGAGAACTGGCAGGCGGTGGTTACCGACTACAAGTCCGCTGTGCAGCGGGCGCTGGACAAGCCGTTCCCGCAGAACCCCGGCGAGCAACTCTGGGGCGCGATCGGCGCCGTGTTCGAAAGCTGGATGAACGACCGCGCCAAGTTCTATCGGCGTATGCACGACATCCCCGAAAGCTGGGGCACGGCGGTGAACGTGCAGTCGATGGTGTTCGGCAACATGGGCGAGACGTCGGCCACCGGCGTCGCCTTCACCCGCAACCCGTCCACCGGCGAGCACACCCTCTACGGCGAGTTCCTGATCAACGCCCAAGGCGAGGACGTCGTCGCCGGCATCCGCACGCCGCAGTCGATCACCAGAGCCGCCCGCGAAGAGATGGGCGAGAAGTCGCCGTCGATGGAAGAGGCGCTGCCGGAGGTGTTCGGCGAGCTGCGCGGCGTGGTGAACCGCTTGGAGCGGCACTACCGCGACATGCAGGACATCGAGTTCACGGTCGAGCGCGGGCGGCTCTACATGCTGCAGACCCGCAACGGCAAGCGCACTGCCAAGGCCGCGCTCAGGGTCGCGGTCGATCTCGCCAACGAGGGACTGATCAGCCGCGAGGAAGCGGTGCTGCGGGTCGAACCGGCCTCGCTCGACCAGCTGCTGCACCCAACGATCGACCCGTCGGCCGAGCGCGATGTGATCGCCGTCGGCCTGCCGGCGTCGCCGGGCGCCGCCACGGGCAAGATCGTGTTCTCCGCCGAGGAGGCCGAGCGGCTTGGCTCCGCCGGCGAGGCGGTGATCCTGGTGCGCGACGAGACCAGCCCGGAGGACATCCGTGGCATGGACGCCGCGCGTGGCATCCTCACCGCCAGAGGCGGCATGACCAGCCACGCGGCAGTGGTCGCCCGCGGCATGGGCCGGCCGTGCGTTTCCGGCGCGGCCGAAATCCAAATCTACGAGAAGCAGGGCGAGATGCGCGCCCGCGGCCGCCTGTTCAAGGCCGGCGACGTGATCACGATCGACGGCGGCAAGGGCGAGATCCTGTCCGGCGTGGTGAAGATGGTCGAGCCGGAGCTCTCCGGCGATTTCGCCACCCTGATGGAGTGGGCCGACAAGACGCGCCGACTGAAGGTGCGCGCCAACGCCGAGACTCCGACAGACGCCGCCGTCGCGCGCCAATTCGGCGCCGAAGGCATCGGGCTCTGCCGCACCGAGCACATGTTCTTCGACGACGCCCGCATCGCCGCGGTGCGCGAGATGATCCTTGCCGACGACGAGAGGGGCCGCCGCGCGGCGCTGGCTAAGATCGCGCCGATGCAGCGCGGCGACTTCGTGCAGCTGTTCACGATCATGGAGGGCTTGCCGGTGACCATCCGGCTGCTCGACGCGCCGCTGCATGAGTTCCTGCCGCACAACGAGGAAGACCTGGTCGCGGTCGCCAAGGCCACGGGTCTCGATCCGACCAAGCTGATGCGCCGCGCCAGCGAGCTGCGCGAAGTCAACCCGATGCTGGGCCACCGCGGCTGCCGCCTCGGCGTCTCCTACCCTGAGATCTACGAGATGCAGCTGCGCGCGATCATCGAGGCCGCGCTGGAAGTGAAGGCGAGTGGCAAGGCCGCGCCGCAACCCGAGATCATGCATCCGCTGGTCGCCAAGGGCGAGGAGATGGCGTTCCTGCGTGCGCTCACCGACCGGGTGGTCAAGGAGGTGCTGGCCGAAGCCGGCGCCACGCTCGACTATACTGTCGGCGCGATGATCGAGCTGCCTAGAGCCGCCATCCGCGCCGACGAGCTGGCTGCGAACGCCAGCTTCTTCTCGTTCGGCACCAACGACCTGACCCAGACCACCTACGGCATCAGCCGCGACGATTCCGGACGCTTCCTCAACGCCTACATCGACAAGGGCATCTTCGAGAAAGACCCGTTCGCGTCGCTCGATCATGACGGGGTCGGCGGCCTGATTCGCATCGCGGTGGAACGGGGCAGGGCGGCCCGGCCTGACGTGAAGCTGGGCATCTGCGGCGAACACGGCGGCGATCCCGCCTCGATCGCCTTCTTCGAGGCGGTCGGCCTCGATTACATCAGCTGCTCCCCCTACCGCGTCCCGATCGCCCGGCTGGCGGCAGCCCAGGCGGCGCTAGAGGGCGCGCGGGGAGCGAGCGAGGCCTGACTGACCAGCAAGCGCTGCTCTTGTGTAACTACAATCCTGGAGTTACATGCGCTACTTCACCTGGGATCCGGCCAAGGCCTCTTCGAATCTGAAGAAACATGGCGTGCACTTCGACGCAGCGATCCACGTCTTCGACGATCCGAGAGCGCTGACGATCCTAGACCGAGTGGAAGATGGTGAGCATCGGTGGCAGACCATTGGAATGATTGAGGGTTCCCTCCTGGTTCTTGTTGCTCACACCGAGGACGACGACGGTGAGGATGAGATCGTCCGTATCATTTCGGCGAGACGCGCCACGCGGCAGGAGCGCAGGGCATATGAAGAAGCGACTGGTTAGGGTGACTGCAGCCGAGCCGCTGACAACGGAGCGGCGACGGGAGCTTGAAGTGCTCGTTGCTCGACCAGACAGTGAGATCGATGTCTCGGACATCCCCGAGTGGGACGCGGCAATGTTCGCGCGAGCTGAGCGCGGCCGCTTCTATCGACCCCTGAAGTCCCAACTCACCGTTCGTTTGGACAGTGACGTCCTGGCGTGGGTGAAGGCGAAGGGGCGGGGGTACCAAACCAGGATCAACGCCATCCTCCGGCAGGCGATGCTGGAAGACGCCTCGCAGAAATAGTCGAATCGCAAGGGGCGAACGATGTCGGATTCTCCGCTCGAAGAGCTCGAGCACCGCGAGCATGCCGAACATGCCGAGCATGCGGCGCACGAAAACAATCCGCTGATCTCGCAGGTCACGTTCACCATAGCGGTGCTGGCGGTGGTGGCGGCGATCGCGGCCAGCCTGGAGACCACCGAGAGCGACGCGGCGATCGGCGCCAAGAACGACGCGGTGTTGGCGCAGGACCAGGCGACCGACCAGTGGGGCTTCGCCAACTCCAAGAGCCTGCGCAAGAAGGTCTACGAGATCGCGGCCGACGGCGGTGGCGCCAAGGCCGCGGCCTATGCGAAGTCGGTCGCCAAGGAAGCCGCAGACGAGAGTTCGGCCCGTGACAGCGCTAAGGCGTTCGAGGCCAAGCGCGATCAGGCGCTGGAGCGCGGCGAGGCGCATGAGGTGCGCCACGGCCGGCTCACTGTCGCCTCGACCCTGCTGCACATGTCGATCGCCATCGCCACCCTGGCGATCATCCTGCGCCGCCGCTGGCCCTGGCTCGCCGCCCTGGCGCTGAGCCTGGCTGGCGCGGCGGTCTGTGGCTGGGCGTATCTCTAAGGCGCGGTGTCGCTCGGCAACGAGCGGTAGACCCAGGCGTCGAGGGGTGAGCGGCCGTGGTCGGGTGGGGCGAGGTCGATCAGGACGACTGTGGGAACTACCGTCAGCGGCGCTCGGTAAGGCGCGCTCAGGCGTGAGGCGCAGACAACCGAGACCAACCCGAGCGCGGCGATCATCGCGAGGCCGACATCGCGCTTCACCTGGCTCGGCCGAGGTGAGGTCAGCAGCGCGATCCGGGCGCCGAGCGGGCCGGCCGACGCTGGGGCCCATTGGCAGCCAAGTGGCCCGGAGAGGGGCGTTGTGTGCGTCCGCAGCAGCGTTTGGGCATAGGCGCGGCGCGACGCTGGCAGCCGTTCCATCACCGTGGCGTCGCAGGCCAGTTCCTGGTCAAGGCGCAGGGCGCGGACGGCGAGCGGGACCAGCGGATTGAACCAGCAGAGCCACGCGGCGAGCTCAACCAAGGCGTTGCAGCGCGCATCCCGGCGGTCGATATGGGCGAGTTCGTGGGCGCGGATCAGCCGCCGCTCCTCGGGGGTAAAGTGCTCGGCGTAGTCGGCAGGCGTGACAAAGCGGGGCTGGATCACCCCGACGGCCGCCGGCCCGGCGCAGCCGGCCCTGACCGCGGCGGTGAACCGCAGTTGTCGCCAGAGCGCGATGCCGGCGGCGATGAGGAAGCCAGCTAGCCAAAGTCCCACTAGCCAACGGAGATGACCCTGGGCGCCGAGCCACGACGAGGCGCGGTCATTCAGTGTCTCGAGCGTACCGACTGGGCCAGCGGCTATCGGCGAGGGCGACAAGCTGCCGACGATCGCCAAGGGCACGACGAGCCAGAGGCCGTAGCCGACAAGAGCCCCGAACCAGCGCCGCGTGGTCGTCCGGAGCGCCAGCACAAGCAGGATCGCGGTGCTGCCGGCGAGGTTGGCGCGCAGGACGATCAGGGTCAGGTCAGCCAGCATCGGCGATCTTGTCGATCAACGCTTTCAGCCGTGCGGCGTCCTCCGCGCTCAGCCGCTGGCGTTCGACGAAGTGGCTGACGAACGGCGCGAGTTCGCCTCCGAACAGTCGGTCGAGCAGGCCCTGGCTCTCGGCGGCGAGGTACTCGTCGCGCGGCACAAGCGGGCGATAGCGGGTGCGGCCGGCCTCGCGGAAAGACTCGATCGCGCGCTTCTTCAAGAGACGGCCGATCAGCGCCTTGACCGTCGCGTCGGACCAGGCCGGCGCTGGCGCGACCTCGGCGATCACATCCTCGACCACCAGCGGGCCTAGCCGCCAGAGCGCGTCCATGATCCGGCTCTCGGCGCCGCTGATCTGCATGTTGACATGATAGCTACGTCCGTAGTTTTGTCAAAACTACGCTAGTAGTTTTCACTCGAGGGCCTGCGCATGAAGCTCAAGGGGTTGAGCACATTCTACGTGCTGCTCGCGACCCAGGCGCTGTCGATGATCGGCAGCCGCACCAGCGGGCTCGCGGTGGGCATCGCTGTGTTCCGGCTCACCGGACATGCGACGCCGCTCGCCCTGGTCAGCGTGTGCTCGATGGCGCCCTGGATCGTGTTGGGCGGGGTCGGCGGGGCGCTGGCCGACCGCTTCGACCGGCGCACGCTGATGCTGGCGGCGAACGTGGGCTACACCCTCTCCAGCGGCTTGCTGCTGCTCGCGTTCCTGTCGGGCCACTTTCAGCTCTGGCAGCTCTACGCGATCACTCTGGCCAGCGGCGTCTGCGGGGTCGTGGAGACGCCGGCTCTGCAGGCGTCCGTCGCCATGCTCGTGCCGGACAAGCATCGCGACCGCGCCAACGCGATCCAGCAGCTCAGCTATCCGGCGGCCGTGGCGGTGGCGGCTGGGTTCGCCGGGGTTCTGTACGCGGCCGTGGGCGTCGTCGGCGCCATCGTAGTCGACCTTGGCACGTTCATCGCGGCGATGGCCGTGCTCGCCGTGGTCCAAGTTCCGATGCCCAAGGCGAGCCGATCAGGGGCGGATGCGGCCGGCCGATGGTGGCTGCAGCCCGTGTTCGGGTTCCGCTATCTGGCGGGCCGCCCGGCATTGCTCGCGCTTTGCATCTACACCGGCGCAATCGTCGCCTTCGCCAGCGGCTTCTGGGCGTTGACGACGCCGTATGTCCTGGACCGGGTGCATGCCACGCGCACGCTCGGGTTCGTTATTGCGACTGGCATGATCGGCGGCATCGTGGGCTCGCTGGTGATGGGCGCCTGGGGCGGGACGCGGCCGCGAATCCACACGGTGATGCTGAGCACGGTCGCCAGCGGGGCCTTCATGATGCTCGCAGGCGCAGCCCGCTCACCGGTGGCGCTCGGCGCGACAATGTTCCTGATGAGCGTCTCGATCCCGTTCGCCAACGTCGCGATGCGCTCGATCTTCCAGGCCAAGGTGCCCCCCGAACTACAGGGGCGCGTGTTCGCGGCGATGGGGCAGCTCAACGCACTATTGAGCCCGATCGGGAGCCTCGCCGCCGGACCGCTCGCCGACCGCCTCTTCGAGCCGGCGGTCTCGCGGCAGGGCTGGAAGGCGGTCGGCTGGTTGGTTGGCAATGCCCCCGGCGCCGGGATCGGACTGCTGTTCGTATTCGCCGGCCTCGCAATTATGGCGACGTCGTTGGCGGCCTGGGCCCTGCCGGCGATCCGCCATCTGGAAGCCAACCTGCCGGACCACGCCGCCGAGCCGACGCAGGCCATCCCCGAACCTTCCCCGTGAGGTGGAAAGGAAGCAACGCGCGCTTCGGCGAGGCTAACCCCCGCCCAGTTGCGCGATGCTGTCGCGGACGTCGATGTCGAGCTTGCGGACCATCTGGGTCAGGATCTGGTTCTGCTCTTCCAGCCGGTGGAGGATGACCTCGATCTCCTGCTCGGCTTTGACGTTGATCTCCAGGTCGTGCTCGGCGCGCGCTTCGGAGTGCGAGCCCTGGATGTTCTGTCCGACCATGATCAGCGGCATCAGCAGGAGCTGAATCACGTTCGACATGAAGAGGTAGAAGACGAAGCCCATCGGCGGATCGAAGCGCAAGCGCTCGGGGGCCAGGAAGTTCCAGCCCAGCCAGCCCAGCGTCCAGCTCAGGATGACCAGGAAGAAGGCCATCGTGCCGACGCGCGCGGTGATCCAGACGGCCACCTTGGTGAGCGGCGTCAGGTTGTCCATGACGTGCACATGGGTGTTGCGCGGCGGCCTGTGACGCGCCCGCAATTCCCGCAAGGCAGCCAGGGGATGCAGCAACCCCGGATGTTGTTCGCTCATGGTGTTTTCCCCTCGTGGTCGCCCCGGCGCGCTGACCCGAGCACAGGACGGACGCCCACCCTCTTCAGGTACACAAGCGAGGTGCGGTCAACAGCTTCGCGCCGATGGGACACGGCGCCGCAGGCGGACGCGACGCCGCGACCGCGCGGAACGTGGCGGCCTCCTGGCGCCGTCTCAGTCCCAGGAAAGCTGGTTCTTCGGTAGGTTGCCGCTCGGGTCGTAAACGGTGATCTTATGAGGGAGGTCGGGTCCCCAGCGCCACAACACGAGGTTCAGGTCGTCATCGGTCGCGCCGTTGGCGAAACTAGGAACGAGAGCCCCGGCATGTCCGTCCGCGATCAGGCGGCGCACGACGGCCCAAGACGCCGGCTCGCGGCGCGCGATCAGGTCGTCGCCCCAGGCGCACGCCAGATCGCTCCGCGCGACGCCAAGTTTGCCTCGGTTGGCGTCGGTGGTCAGGTCGGCGATGTCCTCGCAGTCCACGTCGTAGCTGCACAGTACGTATGGCGTCAGCCGATGGGCAAAACCGGCGGAGACTTCGCGAAACACCGTGTTGAAGCTCAGCGACAGATAAAGCGTCTCCAGCCCGGGCCAGTTGAAGCGCCGGCCCTTCAGCGCGGCGCCGGCGCCTGACAGCGGACTCCACGCCCAGTTGGGGTCTTGCGCCCGAAAGCACTCACCCTGAAAGCGCACCCCGCCAGTCTCAGGCGTAGCCGCCGGTCGCCAGGTGATCGACGTAGTCGCGCACCGCGGTGGCGTTTCCGGACTTCACCAGGGCCTCAGCCGTGCGACCGCCAAAAGCGGGGATCGGCTCGGCGCGATACCAGGCCATCGCCTGAGCCGCGCCGCCGGCCCACCCTTGCACCAAGTTGATGATTTCCAGCATCTCCCGCACCCGGCTTTGAGCCTTAGGGCCGTCCCGCCGACTGGCCTTCTGGAACACTTCGCGCGCCAGGCCAGCGGTGTCGGCCAGTTGCGCTTTGGACATGCCGAAAACGTCGGCGACTTCACCCATGTCTACGCCGCCGCGTCCGCCCATCAGGCTAGCGATCGAGACGCGGGAGGGGAGAGCCGGGCGGTCGATCCGACGGACGTGGGGCCGTCCGCCAGCTCCGGCCACGGTTTTCGTTGCGCCCGCCATGTGCCGCTCCTTTGACCGATATTACGGTCAATATATGGTCGAATGGACGGAAGATCAAGCTTGTGAGCTGCTCGCCGTGTGACTCCGTCACCGACGAGCACCCAACGCCAAGTCACTCCCGCAGCAGCGGCAGCGAGAGGCCCGAGGCGGCGCGGGCGGCGAGGAGTTCGCGGCGGAAGCGGAAGAGTTCGGCGGGGCGCCCGCCGGTGTCGGCGTCCATACGGCCGAGGCCCTCGACGAGACCGGTGCGTTCGACCACGCGGCGGAAGTTCTGCTTGTGCAGGGCGACGCCGGAGATCGCCTCGACCGTGCGCTGTAGCGCCGAGAGGGTGAACGCCTCGGGCATCAGTTCGAAGATCACCGGGCGGTACTTCAGCTTGCCGCGCAGGCGCCCCAGGCCGGTCGCGAGGATGCGGCGATGGTCGGAGATCATCGGGGCGCCCAGGCCGATCGCGGCGGGCTCGGCCGGCTCGCCACCGGAGGCGCGGGTGCGGTCGCGGGCGGCTTCAGGGGCGAGGCCAGCCTCGTAGAGCAATTCGTATCGGTCGAGCACGCGCTCCTCGTTCCAGGGGGCGCTGTCCATGGCGAAGAGCAGGCGGGTGCGGGCGAGCCGGCTCTCGGAACGCCCGGCCCAGGCGATCAGGGCCGGGGCGATGCGGGCATCGACGATCTCCGGGCGGCCTCGTCGCCAGTCTTCCCAGGGAAAGAAGTCGAGGAACGGCGACCAGGCGGTGTCCGGCGCATCGGTCTCCAGCGCCAGCGGGGCCAGCGCGAGGTAGCCGACCGAGATCACCCGCGCGGCGCCGGCGCCGACGTCGGCCAGGGGCGCGTCGCGGCCTTTGTCGCCGAAGGTGTAGAGCTGCTCGACGAAGCCAAGCTCGAAGCGGGTCTGGCGGGTGACGAACTCCCTGAGCGCAATCTCGAAGGTGCGGTGGCCGTCGGGATCGAATGGACCGAACGGCAGGCCCTCGGACGGGGAGGGCTTGCCGTGGTCGCGGGGCCGCACGGTCAGCGCCGCGACCTCGCCGCCTTTAATGGCGATC
Organism: Caulobacteraceae bacterium; assembly: GCA_036494265.1. Taxonomy (GTDB): domain Bacteria; phylum Pseudomonadota; class Alphaproteobacteria; order Caulobacterales; family Caulobacteraceae; genus Acaudatibacter. Next base: position 119,447 of record DASXOP010000011.1, read on the forward strand.
ACCACGGCCGAAAGGCCGATGACGACCTCGGTCGACATCTAGTGAGTAGAGGCCAGGTCGAAGGGAACGCCTTCCACGGCAAAGCCGTTGCCACCCATGGCCTCGACCGCCTCCAGCATGCGCCCCTGGCGACCCAGGATGTCGTCGGCGAAGGCGACGATGCGGCGGTTGGGGAAGGCCGAGGGCGACGCCTTGCGGATGGAGAGGGCGATCTTGAGTTCATCGGCGCGGGGACTGCGCTGGCAGGCGATGGCGAAGGCGCTGGCGGTCGAGCGGCTGATGCCGGCCCAACAGTGCACCACCATCGGCTGGGTCGCGTCCCAACCTTCGGCGAAGGCCAGCACCTGCTCAACGGTCGCCGGCGTGGGGGCGGTGAACCCGGCTTGGGGGGTGGCGATATCGTGGACCCCAAGGCGAAGATGGCGAGTGGGGTCGAACCCGTCCGGGGTCTCGATCATCTCCTCGGGGCTCAGCAGGGTGATCAGGTGCGAGGGTTTGCGGCTCGCGATCACGTCCGGCAGATGTCTGAGGGGCGTGACGATCAGGACCATGGGCCTATTCGGTGTTGAAAGCCTGCGCCGCCGGCGCGTAGCCCGCCGCTTCGGCCAACAGATGGTAGCGGTCAAGATAGCGCGCTTCGGCGACAGGCGCCGGCATCGGTTCGATTTCGAGCGCATACCCCGCTGGCGGGGCGCCGAACAGCTCCAGGCTCTCCTGGCGATGGAATCCCGCAATCTGGGTCGCTTCGAAGAATGCGCAAGCGCGGTCGGCGGTCTTGATCAGGGTCTTGATCGCAGCGGGCGCTTGGGCCGGCAGGCCGAAGCGGACGTGGATCGCGGTCTCCAGCCGCTCCTCGAAGGCGCGATAGTTGAGGCCGAGCGCCGCCTTGAACGGCGAGATCATGTCGCCGATCACGTACTCGGCGGCGTCGTGCAGCAAGGCGGCGAGGCGCCAGCGGGCCTCCAGGCCGGGCTGGATGTGGGCGGCGATCTCCTCGACCACGACCGAGTGCTGGGCGACCGAGAAGCCGTGCTCGCCCGTGGTCTGGCCGTTCCAGCGGGCGACGCGGGCGAGGCCGTGGGCGATGTCCTCGATCTCGATGTCGAACGGCGACGGATCGACGAGGTCGAGCCGGCGGCCGGACAGCATGCGTTGCCAGGCGCGCGGCTCGGCGGGCTTGCGGGATCGGGCAGGGGCTTTGGACGGTTTGGCCATGGAGGGCGTTCTTCGCCTGTGGACGGGCGGGCGCCAAGAGGGTGTTGGCGAGGGCGTGAGGGACTGGTCGCTTGACAAAGTTGGGCGCTCGGCGCCGCGTGGCGAAAACAAGAGTGTGACGGAGGACGGCGATGGACTGGGCGAGGATCATGGCGCCGCTATCGGGCGGCGAGGCCGACCGGCACATCGTGGCGGCGGCCGCGGCCCTGGCGGAGCCGTTCGGGGCGGAGATGGCCTGCGTGCACGCGCCGCCCGACGTCGCCGATCTGATCCCCTGGATGGGCGACGGCTTCATGGGCGGGGTGCAGGCGAGCGCGGTCGATGCAATCCGCGGCGCGGCGGCCGAGGGGGCCAAGTCGGCGCAGGCCCTGGTCGACAGTGTTGGCTATGGCCGCAAGAGCTTCCGCACCCTGTCATCGCCGGTCTGGGCGGCGCTGGCGCTGCAGAGCCGGCTATCCGACGTCGTCGTGTTCGACGACGGCGCAGCCAAGGGCAAAGGCCCGCTCGCCGAGGTGTTCCAGCAGATCGTCGCCGACGAGCAGCGGCCGACCTTGGTGGCGCGGGCGGGCTTCGAGGTCGGAGGGATCGTCGCGGTGGCCTGGGACGGCGGCAAGGAGGCCAGCCGCGCGGTGCGCACCGCGATCCCGCTGCTGGAAAAGGCCTCGAAAGTGGTGATCCTTTCGGCCCCCGACGCCGCTTCGCGCGAGTTCGATCCGGCCGGTTTGCAGGACTATCTAGGCCAGCGCGGAGTGAAGACCGAGGTCCATACTCTGGATGGGGCGAGCGACGCGGCGCCGCGCCTCTTGAAGGCGGCGGTGGAGACCGGCGCCAACCTGCTGGTCGCCGGCGCTTTCGGGCACCCCCGCCTGCAGGAATTCGTCTTCGGCGGCACGACGCGGGTCTTCCTGAGCGCCTCCGCGCCCTCCATGTTTATTTCGCACTAAGCCAAGCTTTCAGGAGTCACGTCATGGCTGACGGATCTCGCAACGGCGTTCGCCTGTCCCGCATCGTGATGCGGATGGCGCGCAATCCCGGCACAGAATTCGCCGACGGCGACGACCACCGCGGCTATTCGTTGGTGGCGCCGCTGACCCCCGACGGACACCTCGACGGCGCAGCCTATGGCAAGACCAAGAACGTCTGCGCGGTGCGCCGCTTCGCGCCCGACGAAGACGCCAGCGATGGGCGCCTCGTCCACCAGGGCAAGAACTGGTACTTCGACTACGACAACAGCGAGGATACCGGCGAGGAGCCGGTGTTCCGCCTCGGCCAACACCGCTTCGCGGTCGGCGAATACGTCAGCATCACCGACGAAGACGGCCGGTTGCTGACCTACAAGGTGACCGACGTCGCGGCGGCTTGACCGGTCAGCGGACGCCGCTCACCAGTTCCACATCGTGCCGTCTTCGAGCCGCGCGACCGGGAGGTAGGCGCGTTCGTAGGGGTATTTGGCGGCCAGCGCCTCGTCGATGTCGACCCCGTGGCCGATGGCCTCGCCCGGATGCAGGTAGCCGTCCTCGAAGTGGTAGGCGTGCGGGAAGACGGCGTCGGTGGCCTCGGAATGGCGCATGTATTCCTGGATGCCGAAGTTTGGGACCCAGCTGCCGAAGTGCAGCGCCGCGCCCATCGAGGCGGGCGACAGGTCGGTAGCGCCGTGGCAGCCGGTGCGCACGCCGTAGAGCGCCGCGAAGTCGGCGACGCGGCGCAGATGGGTGATCCCGCCGCTGTGCACGAGGGTCATGCGGACATAGTCGATCAGCTGCTCCTGGATCAGGTCCTTGGCGTCCCAGATCGTGTTGAACACCTCGCCGACCGCGATCGGGGTGGTGGTGTGCGCCCGGATCGGCCGGAACGCCGCCTGGTTCTCGGCCGGGGTCGGGTCTTCCATCCAGAAGAGCGCGTAGGGCTCCAGCGCCTTGCCGAGCTGCGCGGCCTCGTTCGGCGTGAGGCGGTGGTGGACGTCGTGGAGCAGGTGAGGGGCCTCGCCGTGCGCCGCTCGCAGCGCCTCGAAGAGCTTGGGGACGAAGGTGAGGTACTTGCGGGTGTCCCAGACGGTCTCGGCCGGCAGGCCCACCCCGGCGGGCTCATAGAAGAGCTTGCCGCGACCGACGCCGTAGCTGTCGGCGAGCCCCGGCACGCCTGCCTGAGCCCGGATCGCCTTGTAGCCGAGACCGATGTAGCGGCCGACCTCGTCGACGGTCTCGGCGATGTCGGCGCCGTTGGCGTGGCCGTAGACCAGCACCCCCTCGCGCGACTTGCCGCCCAGCAGGTCATAGAGCGGCATGCCGGCCATCTTGGCCTTGATGTCCCAAAGCGCCACGTCGACCGCGGCGATCGCCGACATGGTCACCGGCCCGCGCCGCCAGTAGGCGCCGCGGTAGAGGTACTGCCAGATATCCTCGATCCGCCGCGGGTCGCGCCCGATCAGGCAGGGGATGACGTGTTCTTCCAGATAGGCGACGACGGCGAGCTCGCGGCCGTTCAGGGTGGCGTCGCCGATGCCGGTGACGCTCTGGTCGGTGAAGAGCTTCAGGGTGACGAAGTTGCGGCCCGGAGAGGTGACGATAACCTTCGCCGCATCGATCTTCATTCGGCAACCATGCTGAGTTGGACGTCGCGCCGTTCCAGCGTCGCGACCTCCCTATCATGCCGACTTCGAGCCAGCCATTCGCAAGCAACTCGCGGATGCCCGCGAGGACAATGTCGGCAAGCGGCTGATCGGGAGACTAGCGAAGGTTCCTGAGCGCCTGCGCAAGCCGTTCGCGAACGTCGGCTTAGTGAGGATCTTTCACCATCGCCGCGATTTCCGCCTTGTCCGCAGGCCCAGCCACGATGGTCAGAGCGTTGGCCATCGCCCAACGTGTCTCGGAGTCCTGCTCTCGCTTCAACTCGTGCAGGATCGGGCCGCCCGCAATCCCTTCAGCCTCCTCGACGGTTAGCGAGCGAGCCAGCATATCCCTCAGCACTGGATGGCGCGCTTTCGCTAGGTGAGCCAGCAACACTGGAATCGCCTTCGGGTACGGCGCGCTCATGTTTACGAGCTCGGACACGCTGCGGACTCTCAGTCCGACCGCCGCCAGATCGCGCAACAATGGCGCATGTTCCGGTGCGAGCTCCGCTTGCAGCTTTGCCACCTCCGCCGCATAGCGGGCGTCGTCTTCCGCGTTCATCCGAACCCATTCGGGGTCAGCCTGCAGCTCCGCCATAAGCTCCTCTGCAGTCTGTCTTTTTCGCCGCTTCCCCTTCGTTGCGCTTGGCGCTGACGGGCGCAACGCCGCTGTGATCGCAAGCCAAACCGTCTTCGGCCCGCGAGCCAAGCTGATCAGTGCGCCCTTGTAACCCGTCACCCGGCGCCTCCCCGACCGTTGCGACAGCGGCTATTCGTTCATGTTATGTTCTGGTCAGTCAAGTGAAAACCTGCACAAGATCGCGTGGCCGCCCTTGCAGGCCGCGACTAGCCGACCGCCGCGACCTCGGCGTCAGCCGTGACGGCATAGGGCGTCATGTCCATGCCGGGGTAGCGCAGGGCGACGTCGGCGAGGGTCTGGGCGTTCCAGTAAGGATCGCCGGGCGGGGGGAAGCCGAACAGGTCGCGCTGGCGCGGGGTCATCTGCGCCATCGCATCGGCCCAGTGCTTCGTCGTGGCGTAGTCGGGCCAGGCCATCTTGCCCTGCCAGCGCCAGCCGCGCTTCTTGAAGTCGACCGGCATGACGAAGCGCGAGCGGCCGGGCGCCTTGAAATCCGAGCCACGGTGGAAGACGTCGGTCTTGTAGATCAGCATCGAGCCGGCCGGCCCGGTCACCGCCACCTCGTCGTCGAAGAACTCGCCCATCTTGGTCTGGTTGACCCCGATCGGGATGTGGCGGGTCTTGTCGAGCGGCACCGCCTTGGTCGGCCCGTCCAGCTCCGTCACGTCCGAGAGCAGGATGAAGCAGGTCATCTGCGGCATCAGCTGGTCGGCCCGGGGCACCACGATGGTGTGGTTGGCGTAGTCGCGGTGATGGAACTGGTCGTAATCGATCGCGCCGGCGTATTTGCCCCAAAGCTCGATCTTGTAGCAGTCGACCTCGGTGGTCTGCAGGAACCGCTCGGCCGCGTCGATCAGGTCGGGATAGACCGCCACGCGGTTGATCGCCCAGGAGGGGTAGGGGAAGAACCGCAGGCCGGCGAACTGGCTCTTGCCGTATTTCGGATGGACGTCCGGGTTGGCGAAATAGTCCTCAGGGCGCGGATAGATCTCCCACAGCGCATCCTGGGCCGCAGACAGCGTGTCGGCGTCGAGGAAATTCTCGACCACGGTGAAGCCGCGGTCGAAGACTTCCGCCAGCATCACGTCGGGTATCCTCATCGCCGGTTTCCTCTGTCTGAGTTCGCTAGAAGTTGGCCCGCTGGGTGATGCCACCGTCAACGACCATGTTGATGCCGGTGGTGAAAGCCGAGAGCGGGCTGGCCAGGAACACGGTGGCTGCGGCGATCTCTTCCGGCGTGCCCATGCGGCCAGTCGGGTTGCGCTCGATCATCATCTTGAAGAAGCCCGGCGCGTGGGCCTTGGCGTTGCCCCAGACGCCACCTTCGAAGAAGACCGTCCCGGGCGAGACCACGTTGCAGCGCAGATGCCGAGGCGCCGCTTCGCGGGCCACGCCCTTGGCGAAGTGGATCAGCGCCGCCTTGATCGCGCCGTAAGCGCCGGGCGCGCTGGCTTCGGCGGCGGAGACCGATGAGGTGATGATGAAGGCCGCGTCGCCGTTTTCGGCGCCGGCCTTCTCGAGGAATGGCCGCGCCGCTTCCAGCGCCCGCACCGCCCCCATTAGGTCGACGTCGTACATCTGCTTCCAGTCGTCTTCGCCCGCCCCGCGAGTCAGGGCGCTGGCGTTGGAGACCAGCACATCGAGACCGCCCAGCCGCTCGGCCGACTCCGTGATCCAGGCTTTGAGCGCTTCGCCGTCGGCGATGTCGACCGCCGCGCCGAACGCCGTCACGCCCTTGGCGGCGAGCGCGCTCACCACTTCGTCGACGCCCGCCTGGCCACGGGCGCAGATGGCGACGTGGGCGCCTTCCGCCGCCAGCGACTCAGCGATGGCGCGGCCGATGCCCCGCGACGCGCCAGTGACGATCGCCTTCTTGCCCTTCAGTTGCAGGTCCATCGCCTCGCCCTCTCTTGATCCGGTCGCGGTGGAATAGGGGAGGGAGGGCGCGGCGCCAAGGAACCATCGCGGGCTCCGCTGCGTCAGCCGTGTCGCCGGAGCCACAGCCACAAACGGACACAAACGCCGCCCGGAACTAACCACATTGCCCGGCGCTTCTGCGGCCATCGCCGGGCCACATCTCTGTCGGCGATGAGAAGACCTGAGGGGGTCCTCAAAGGCCAGTACGGCCATGTGCTTGGAGCTTAACTTCATGAAAATCGTCAGCTTTGTCACCGCCGCCCTCGCGGGCGCGTCCAGCCTTGCGCTCTACGCCGGCCCGGCGCTCGCGCAGCCGTCGACCGACACCACCGACTGGAACGGACCCTACGTCGGCCTCAACGCCGGCTGGAACAGCTCGAACACCACCGCATTGCCGTCTAGCGTGACGAGCAACCAGTTGACCGGGCTCTCCAACGGCGCGGCGACGGTCACCGTCCCGCCCGCGACCTTCCCGACGGCGCGGATGGACTACTCGACGCAAGGGTTCGCCGGCGGCGGCCAGGTCGGCTTCAATCACCAGATGGGTCACCTCGTGCTAGGCCTCGAAGGGGATATGGACGGGACCGGCGGAAGGTCCAGCCAGTTCAGCAGCTACGCACTCCCGGCGACGGGCCTCACCACCGGCAGCACGGTCACCATCCTGCGCCGGACTGACCCCGACTGGACCGCGACCGTACGGGGGCGGGTCGGCTATGCGACCGGTCGGATGCTGTTCTACGGCACGGGCGGCCTCGCCATCGCCGATGCGCGCCAGTCGGCCCTTTACGGCTACGCGCCGACGCCCGCTGCTGGCATCGCCGCCGCCAATCCGGGCGCCGCGCTGGGGCCGTTCTCGAACGGCGGCGCCGACGATCGGGTGCTGACCGGCTGGACTGTCGGCGGCGGCGCCGAGTTCGCGCTGAATCGTGCGGTCAGCGTCGGCGCGGAATATCGCCACTCCGACTATGGGCATGACAGCTACAGTTTTGGTGGCGGCGGCGCCGGCGCGACCGGAGAGACGCTGCCGATCAACCTGACCGACGACCAGGTGCTGGCGAAAGTGAACTTCCGCTTCGGCAACGGGCTCGGCATCTTCCACTAACGAAAAGAGGCGAGGGCCCTGAGCCCTCGCCTCTGCTTTCGTCTCAGTCTAGCTCCGCGGGCTACATCGACCCTGGGCGAGCGCCCGAGCCCTCGCGGCGAGCGAGGAAGGCGAGGCGTTCGAACAGCTGGACGTCTTGCTCGTTCTTCAGTAGCGCGCCGTGCAGGGGTGGGATCAGCTTGGTCGGATCCTTTTCCTTCAGCGCGTTCTCGTCGATGTCCTCGACCATCAGCAGCTTCAGCCAGTCGAGCAACTCGGAGGTCGAGGGCTTCTTCTTCAGGCCCGGCACCTTGCGCATGTCGTAGAAGATGCGCAGCGCCTCGGCGACCAGCTTCTGTTTGATCCCGGGATAGTGGACTTCGATAATCTTGCGCATCGTCGCGTCGTCCGGGAAGCGGATGTAGTGGAAGAAACAGCGGCGCAGGAACGCGTCCGGCAGCTCCTTCTCGTTGTTCGAGGTGATGATCACCACCGGGCGGATCTTGGCCTTGATGGTCTCGTCGGTCTCGTAGACGTAGAATTCCATCCGATCGAGCTCCTGCAGGAGGTCGTTCGGGAACTCGATGTCGGCCTTGTCGATTTCGTCGATCAGCAGCACTGGGCGCACGTCGGCTTCGAACGCATCCCAGAGCTTGCCGTGCTTGATGTAGTTGCGCACGTCCTTCACCCGCTCGTCGCCCAGCTGCGAGTCGCGCAGGCGGGTCACCGCCTCATACTCGTAGAGGCCTTGCAGCGCCTTGGTGGTGGACTTGATGTGCCAGGTGATCAACGGCGCGTTCAGGGCCTTGGCCACCTCATAGGCCAGCACCGTCTTGCCGGTGCCGGGTTCGCCCTTGATCAGCAGAGGCCGCTCCAGCGCCACAGACGCGTTGACCGCAATCTTCAGGTCATCTGTGGCGACGTAGTCGACGGTACCTTCGAAACGCTCGCTCATTCACCGCTCCAGGCCCCAAACGGGCTCGAACAAATGTTCAAATCGCGTCCCACCCTAAAGGGCCGAGCGTGACATTCAAGCGGCTTTGGCATGCGCGGGGGTGGGAAAGCGGTGGATGCCCAAGGTCAACTCGGGCGACGCGACGCGGTCGAAGGGCCGACGGCGCTTCCCGCTCAGTCTCCGCAGACGGAATTTGGCTTGGTGGCGGCTAGGACGCCGCGCGGCGCGGGCGGTGCGCGACATAACGCTCCACCAGCTTGCGCTTGGAAATCCAGAGGTCGCCGCGGCGGCGCAGGACGGCGCGGCTGCGCAGGCTGCCAGGATTGAACGTCCAGGCCAGCGCCAGCAGCCAGACATCCTCGATCCCGTCATGCAAACGGCGAAGCAGCGGCACGTGACCCGAACTCGCCCGCTCGAAGCCGAACCAATGGGCGAAGCGATGCATGTCCTCGGCGTCGCGGGCGCCGGAGAACGCCAGGCGGCCGCGCAGCGCGACGGCGTCCTTCAGCCGCGGATCGGCATCAAGCGCCTGAGCCAGGTCGACCAGCGAGCGCACCAGCTGCCGCCCGAAACGGCCGCCCCAGCCGAGACCTGGACAGTCGGCCGATTGCGGCATCCGCTCGTTCCAGAAATGAATGTCGAGGATCGTCTGTCCTGGCTCGATCACCGAGCCGTCGGACAGCTCCACGTAGCTGTCGGCCCGCACCACCACCACCCGCAGGACGCAGGACGGGCTGGTGCTGTATTCGACGAAGCCCTGTTTAGCGCGCAACCACGCGTCGAGGGTTCGAATCGCGCCTTGAACGAGGCCGGTGTTCTCAGGCGTCAACGCACGGCCGGGCGGCGTCCAAGCCTGCACCGACGGCGATGTGCGCTCAGTTGAACTCGAGAGCAGGGACTGATCGGTCAATTCGGGCGAATCCAGGTTCACCGCATGAACACCAGAACGGCCGCGCTAGTCCAACACGTTCGCGTGTTTTTCGCACGCGAACGCCGCGTCTACGACTTGAGGACGAGGGCGTCCTGGGTCGCTTCGAACTTGGCGAGTCGGCCGAGATAGCTCATGCCGAGCAGCGACGTCTCCAGCCCGTGGTCGATCACGAAGGCCTGCACGTCCGCGACCTGGGCCCGGCCGACACCAACGACGCCAAGCTTCACCTCGGCGGCCTTCGCCGGACCGTTCGCGGTGGTCACCGTGTAGGTGTAGCTGAGGCTGCTGGGGTCGATGCCGAGGTTGCGCGCGTCGTTGGCGGTGAGCGCGATCGCCGTTGCGCCGGTGTCGATCAGGAAGTGCACCGGATGTCCGTCGACCTCGCCGTCGGCCCAGAAATGGCCGTCTGGAGATTTGGCTATCGAAGCTTCGCCGGGTTCAATCGGGGCCTGCGGCGTGCTTAAGGGGGGATCGATCGTGGCGACCGCCGCCACGGGCGCCGCGGCGTTCTGGGCGTTGACCGCGGACATCTCGCGAACGCCGGCCACGGCGAAGAGGGCGGCAAAGCCGCCGAGCAACAAGAACCTCACCATCACGCTGCCTTTCCGGGCATTTTCTCGGGCGCGCTTCTGGCGTCCGTTGCGGCCAAGATAGGCGGGAGCGGTTTGCAACGCGTGAACAAGGCCCGAACGAGGCGTTAACGCAGCTCGTCAGTCGAAGAGGGCCAGCTTCTCGGGCCGGATGCGGACACGTCGCTCTGCAAGCCCGGCCATGATCTCGGCTCGCTCTGCGTCGCTGAAGCGGGCCCAGGCAGCCACCTCGGTCAGCGTGCGCTGGCACCCGAGGCAAAGCCCGCTCTCGCCGTCGATCACGCACACCTTGATGCAAGGCGTGGCCATGGGGGTGCAGTCCGCTTCCATCTTCCGGACATGGCGCAGGGCGCGGACAGGCGCAAGGCGCTCGCGGCTTTGTCACCTGGAATTACAGCGGGGTAAGTCAAGATTACGAATACATTGGTTATGCTTCCTAACATCGTTGTAATTATTCAATATGGACTGGATTTAACTTGGACATGGATCCACCTGAAGGCATGAACGCGACGTCTTACTAGGGAGAGTCATTCATGCGTTTCATCACCGCCGCCATGACGGCAGCCGCCATTTCCGCCGCCGCCGCGTCGGCGTTCGCCGCCCCAGCGCGCCTCAGCGACGTGCAGTTCATCGCCGCCAATCGCTGCCTCGGCATCGAAAGCACAAAGGCGCTCGGCGACGGCCGCGAAGCCGACTTCAAGTCGCTCGTCAAAGAGCAGCAATGGGGTCGCACCAACTACATCAACGACCAGGCCGACGCGGCCCGCGACGAGGCCAACAGTCAGGCGAGCCGAGGCGGCGCCGAGCAGATCGGCCACCTGACCGCCGAGCGCGACGGTGTCTGCCGCGCCTTCCTGACCACCACCACCGCATCGACGCCGGCCCAGTCCCACTCGATGTAGCACCCTAGACCCTAGCCGGACTTCACGCCCCGAGGTCCCTCCGGCTAGATGGCTCCGGCGTCGCCCGTGCGACGCCGGAGTCTGCCGGAGGCGATGCTGGTCCGCTCGTCGCCGCGTAAGGCTCGCTGTGAGAACGGCGGTGGCGGATGGGGCTGCTCAGGGCCGGGGAGACGTGCTGGCGCACGGCGCCAACCGGACGCGTCCGCGTTCTGATCGACGGCGAAGACTACTTCCGCGTCTTGCGCGACGCGCTCCAGCTGGCGACGCGATCCATCCACATTCTCGGCTGGAGCTTCGATCCCAGGGCCAGGTTGGCGCCGAGCGAGGTCGGCTCGCCGGACCTCGGCCAAACCCTGATCGACCTGGCCGTCGCCAAGCCAGACCTCGATGTCCGGTTGCTGGTCTGGCGGTCGGCGTTGCCGATCAGCGCGACCCAGTCAGGATTTCCGCACCGCGCCAGACGCTGGTTCAAGGGCACGCCGGTCCGCTTCGAACTCGACCCGACCGTGCCGCTGGGCGCCTGCCACCATCAGAAAATCGTCGTCATCGACGACGCGCTGGCGTTCGTCGGCAGCGCCGACTTCGCCGCCGATCGGTGGGACCGCCAGGCCCATCTGGATCACGACCCGTTGCGCAGCGGGCCAGGCGGCCTCGAGGCTGGGCCGCGCCACGAGGTGATGGCGGTCACGGACGGGCAGGCCGCCGCCGCGCTCGGCGACCTCTTCCGCGAGCGCTGGCGCAATGCCATCGGCGCGATCGACGACGTTGCGGCGCCCCAGGTCGACCGGTGGCCGCCAAACCTTGCTGCCAGCTTCGTCGATGGCGTCTGCGCCGTTGCCCGCACCGCCCCGGCGTGGCGGAGCCGCACCGCCGTCCGCGAGATCGCCGAGCTGACGCTGGAGGCGATCGCCTCTGCGGAGAAGCTGATCTACATCGAGAACCAGTATTTCACCTGGCCGCTCGCTGTGGAGGCCCTGGCGGCGCGGCTGGCGGAGCCGGACGGCCCTGAAGTGGTGCTGATCTGCACCGAAAAGAGCCCCAGCTACTTCGACCGTATCACGATGGACCGGGCGCGTTCGATCGCGCTCTGGCGGCTGAAATCGAGCGATGTCTTCGGCAGGTTCCATGCCTTGGCGCCGTTCACGGCCGGTGGCCGCGCGATCGTCGCCCACGCCAAGGTGATGGCGATCGACGATCGGCTGCTCAGGATCAGTTCCGCCAACCTCAACAACCGCTCGCACGGGTTCGACACCGAGTGCGAACTGGCGATCGAGGTCGAGGGCGAGGCCGACAAGGCGGCCGTCGCGGCGGTGCGCGACCAACTGGCGGCGCACTGGATCGGCAAGACCCCCGAGGATCTGGCCGAGCTGCACCGGATCACCGGCAGTCTCGGCCAGGCGCTCTGGGCGCTCGATACCGGCGCCCGGCTGCGGTCGCTGGAGGCGAAGCGGCTCGGCCTGGTGGGCGAGTTCATCGCCGAGTTCCACATCGGCGATCCCGATAACGTCGCCGACTCATGGCGCCCGCACCGGCGGCGCCAGGAAATGTTGGTCCAGGCGCGTGACCTCAGGGCGAAGCTGGGTCGCCAGCCAGACTGAAGTCGACCACTAGCGGCAGGTGATCGGATGCCAGGCGGGTCAGGGGATCCATCGGCGTGAGCACTCGCTCTACTGTCACCCCCTCGCTGACGAAGACGTGGTCGAGCGCCAGCACCGGGAAGGTCGACGGGAAGGTAGGCGCTCGGTGGGTGAGCCGCGCGGCGCGGCGGCATTCGGTGAGCCTTGACGCGAAGGTGCGGTAGGCGCCGGCGCGCGGCGTCGCGTTCATGTCGCCGACCACGATCAGGGGCCTGGGCGCGCCGCCGAGCCAATCAGGACCGGCGAGAGCGGCGGCCTGGCCGCGCTGCTCGCGGGGCACCAGCCCCAGGTGGGTGTTGATGATCTGGAGCTGCCGTCCGGCGACTTCGACCGAGATCCAGACCGCGCCGCGCGGTTCGAGGCGGCTGAAGCGGGGGTGTGTCGGGATCGCGCCGGCCTTGATCAGCCGCTCAGGCAGGGCGGTCAGGATCGCATCGCCGTAGAGTTCTTCCTCGACTCGAAACGCGGCGTTGAAGTGAAACGCCATGCCCAGATGCTGGGCGAGGCGGTGGGCCTGGTCGACGCCCCCGGTGCGGGCGCGGCCGACATCGAGTTCCTGCAGCGCGACAATGTCTGGCGCCTGGGCGGCGATCACCTGAGCGACGCGCGCCACGTCGAGGCGACGATCGGTCCCGACGCAGCGGTGGACGTTGTAAGTGAGGATGCGGACCATCGGCGAGGCGTCTTATCGGGACCGTGGCCGCCGCTTGGCAAGCGCCTCGGTCGACCTGTCGCCTGGCGAAGTCTAGCTTGCGCTCTCTGGAGGGCCTGAGCCGTGGGCAAGGAAGCCAAGGTCGATGTGCTCTGGCCGGACGGCGCGACGGCGTCGGGCCGCCTGCAGTATGAGCCGCCGAAGCTGATCTTCCGCGGCGCCGAACGGCGGGTATTCGAAGGCGAAAGTCTCTCCGGCGTTCGCGCCGAGGGCTTGGAGCTGGTGCTGGCCGGCGGCGAGCGCTTCCGGCTACCGATGGCGGCGGCAAGCTGGGCGGAAGCTATCGCCAACCCGAAGGGCCGGCTCGACAAGCTGGGGGTGAAGGCCGGCCAGCGCATCGCCATCGCCAACCTCGACGATCCCGAATTTGCAGCCGAGCTCGCGGCCCGCGCGGCCTGCACGGACGAACGCCGCGGCCTCGACCTGGTGTTCTACGGCGCGGACACGCCCGACGAACTCGCGAAGGTTGGCAAGTTGGCTAAGTGGCTGGCTCCGAAAGGGGCGCTGTGGATCGTCTCGCTGAAGGGCGAAGCGGCGCGGCTGCGCGATGTCGAAGTGATGGCGGCGGCCAAGGCCCACGGCCTCGTCGACGTCAAAGTCTGCGCGTTCTCGCCGACGCGGACGGCGCTGAAGTTCGCTCGCCGCCGCACTTGAGCCCGGCGAGAGCCAGCCCTCAACAGGCCGCGGGAACCCACTGGTAGCGGTTCATGCGTTCGCGCCAGACCCATTGGCCGCAGTCGGCCGGCGGCGCACCGGCGCTCCAGCCGTCGTCGTCGCGCCCAGCCTGATCGGCGTAACCGCCGCCATCGTCCCGGTAACCCTGGCCGGCCGCTAGGTTCGCGCCGGTGTCTGACTGGTAGATGTAGTCCTGACCGCCACCCTGGTCGGAGTACCCAT
>DASXOP010000012.1:0-29280 GCA_036494265.1 Caulobacteraceae bacterium
TCGATTTTCGGTGTCGACCCAAGAAAATCAGAGCCGCGGGCGGGTATCTCAAAAGTAGACGCGGGGGACCGCCCCAAGTGATGCAATCGGCCTGTGCGATCACCTCAGCCCGAAGGCGAGGGCATTGCCAGCCGATATTGCCTCGCACCGCCGATTCAGGACGTTTTCGCGTGGTGCCGATTTCGGCCTTTTTCAACACAATCGGCGAAATGCGGACGGACGCCGTGGTGTTGCGGCGAACGGCGAGGCCGTCCGGCAGCTAGCGAGCGGCGACGTTTACAGATCCACTCCGATCGCCGCTCGGCGGATCGAGCAGCGTCCGTCGGCGGGCACCGCTGCTGCCTCGAATGCCCAATCAAAACCCCATGCTTGCAAAATTGGCGAACTTGCCGGTGCTCAATAGCTTGACCGAACGACGATGTATGGTTGAAAATGCAGAAGCTACAAGCGATTCAGCACAACTTCGCGTCTTGGAGTGGTAGTGGCATGCGAACGAACCGTCTCGTTGGTCTACCGGTACTAGTCACTTTGAGTGGTTGTCTCGGTGCGAGTCACTTCGGGCTGGACATGACTAACCACACCCCTGACGCATCGCAGATCGTCACTCATATTCAGTGCGAATTATACGACGTAATGACGCCAACGAACAAAGAGGAGTCGATCGACAATTACCGCCTGCTCCGAGAGCAAGGTTATGTTGTTGCGGCGCAGCTGACCATGGACGTTTCGAACAACGAGGGGTTCACGCCAGCTCTCAGTTTCATAAGCCCGCTGGTACCTGCCGCAACAAATTTTACTGGTTCGATAGCTGGGCAGATTAGCGCGGTGCAACACAAGAATTTCACCCAGTCGTTCACGATAAGGCTCGACCCAACAGAGTTCGAAAAACGTACAGATGAATTGGACGAATATTGCGGAAGAGATAAATGGACGTCTTACGGGTTGAGGGGTGACTTGGGTTTGGCTAATATCATCGAAGCAGGGTTATATCATTCCAATAGAGACCAGTTCTTATTTCCTATTCCTCCAAGTCCCAGTGACGCAGAAATAAAGGCTGGGATGCCAAGCGAAACACTGCGCCTATTGAACGAAATCAAAGATGCAAAAGCTGGTGCGACAACTGAGCCAGTCTTTGGTGCCACTATTGAATTCACGCTGGTCTATGGCGTGACAGCTGCCGGTCCGACGTGGACACTTGTAAGATTTAAGGGGCCAGGAAGCGGGAATAGCGGTCTTTTGAATGGCACGAGGACCATAAAAGACACTTTAGTGATTTCGTTCGCTCCCACACGGCCTGACTTGGGAATCGGTTATTCTCGCTCGACGGTGGCCCAAGATCGGGCAAAGAATCCTCACGGGGGAAATATTGCTAAGCAACCGCCCGTCATACCAGCTGAGCCCACCAGCGAACAAATCCGCCAAGCTGCCGACGCAGCCTCGGAAAACAATTCGAGGATGATCTTACAAGGGATCCCAGGCACTACGCCTTAACCCTTCTATGACGACCGGTTCACCAGCTTGGTGAACTGGCGGCCGCCCGCGCAGGTCGCCAGCTATCCGGAAACCATCCAGCGGCTTCTCGGCTGGTCGGCGGGCGCCAACCATATGGGCTGGGTCGAGGTCGACGGCCAGATGATCGACCCCATCCACCTCTTGCGAACCGCGGGCGGTGAGCCCGTCACCGGCGTCGGCGCCGCGCGGCATTGAGCCCTTTAACGAGCGCTTCATAGTCGGCCGACCGCGGTGGCTGCGATGCGCCAGGTTCGGACGCGCCGACGCGAAATCAGGTCGATGGCCGGAAAGCGGACGCTTGCAATGACCGCCCCGAGCCAACATCGGACCCGACTGGGCGGGCGAGCTCACAGCGCCTACCTGGTCTTCTTGGCTGGGTGTAAGCTAGGAATGCGGGCGCGGTGAGATAGGGGCGTGCCTTGAGCCGGGGGTCACGCATCGCGTGACGGTAGCGGCCCGCCCTGAAGCAGCCGGCCACTTTTCGCGTGTGGTTTCCAACGCCCGCCCCTCCCCGGCTTCCCGTGCAGTTGCGCCGCGACGCGGATTGATTCACGCTCGTGGCGCTGGCGTCTAGCGCCGGCAGGGGCGTGGAAACCCCTACGCGAAAGACGAACCTCACCGCTGGCTCGGCCGCGCGTCGCTATGTGCGACGCCACCGAGCGCGGGCGAGGCGGCGATTGCGCGGGTTTCCGCTTTGGCCGCACCGGCCCGCTCCTCGCCTTGAGCGCGGAGACGGCGATGAAGCCGCTGAAGCAGGACGCCGCCGATCCGGTCGCGGAGGATCGCGCCACAGCGACTGTCGATGAACTCTACCGGAGCCATGGCTCCTGGCTGGAGGGCGCCCTGCGTCGCCGCTTTGGCCGAGCCGTGACCGAGATCGCCGAAGATCTGGTTCAGGAAACCTACCTACGGCTCTCGCTGCGGGCTGTTTCGATGGCAATCGAACGGCCCCGCGCCCTGCTCATGCGCATCGCCAGCAACCTAGCGCTCGATCACCTCAGACGGCGCAGCGTTGGCGAGCGCGCCCTCTCACGATTGTCGGTTCAGCGGCCTTCGAGCCCGCATGGGAGCGCCGAACCGCTAGCGGCCGTCGAGTTGAACGACGTGATCTTCAGTCTGCCCGAACCTCTGCGAGATGTGTTCGTGCTCAGCCGCTTCGGTGGTTTGACATACGAGGAAATCGCGGATCATGTCGGCCTGTCCGTGAAGACCGTCGAATGGCGCATGAGCAAGGCCCTGGCGTTGTGCGCCGAGCGTCTGAGGGGCGAGAAGGCTTAAGCACCGGGCGATGTCCCAGGCCGACCCAGCACATAGGCAAGCCGCCCAGGAAGCCTCGGCCTGGTTCGCGCGTCTGAAGCGTCGACAGGTGTCGCTCACCGACCTTGAAGCTTTCAGGGCGTGGCGTGCCGAGCCGCACAATCGGGCGGCCTACGAGCGGGTCGACGCGACGTGGCGCGAGGCCGGCGCGCTCGCCGGCGACGCCGCGAGCCGCCAGGCTGTCAGCGATGCGCTGCGTCGGGGCGCCGCCCGCCACAGCCGACGGGATCGCCGCGCAGCCTGGATCGCCGGCGCCGGCGTCGCGGCGACCGTCCTGATCCTCGTCGCCGGCGGCGCAGCCCTCTACCAGACGGCCCATCCCACCTACGCCACAGCCGTCGGCGAACAGCGGCTGGTGCGGCTGGCGGACGGCTCGACCGTGCGGCTCGACACCGACAGCAAGCTGCAGGTCTCGTTCTCAAGTGGCGCTCGCGACATCCAGTTAGACCACGGCCAGGCCTTCTTCGACGTCGCGCACGACGCGTCTCGGCCATTCCTGGTCCAAGCCGGGCCGGTGACAGTGCGCGCCGTGGGCACGCAGTTCGATGTCCGCGCGGATGGCGCGGCGCCATTGGTCACGCTGGTTCAGGGCGTCATCGAAGTTAAACGGCGGGATGGAACGGCCCAAACATGGACGCTTCACGCCGGCCAGCAATTGATCACGTCGCCTGCGTCCGTCCCCAAAACGACCGATGTGGCGGCGGCGACGAGTTGGACCTCGGGTCGGGTTGTCTTCGAAGGCGCGCCGCTCGGTGACGCGATCGCCGAGATCAATCGCTACTGCGCACACAAGATCGTTCTGCGCGCGCCCCGGTTGGGCGCAACGCCCGTCTCGGGATCATTCGAGAGCGGCGATGCGGCGGCGTTCGTCGCCGCGGAGAGCGACCTGCATGGTCTGCGCGCGACCACCCTGCCTGACGGCACGATTGTGCTGGACGCCGTCTCCGCAACCCCCGATTAAGTCAAAAAAGCTTCACGCAGCATCAGGGTAAACCCCAGCGGTGTTCGTCTATCCGCCAGACCCACCGCGTGGTGGTGATCCGCCTGATCGGGCGGGCGCGTGGCGGGTCGAAGGGGGATAGACCTTGGCCCGTATCATGCGATGCCTCGTCGGCGTTTCAACCACTAGCTTGCTGGCGGTCCTGGCGATGGCGCCTGCCGCCTTCGCCGCGCCGGCAGGCGTCACCTTCGACGTACCCGCGGGTCCGCTCGGCCCGGCTCTGATCGAGTACGCACGCCAGGCCCATCGCCAGGTCTTCTATGAGACCGCTCTGATGAAGGGCCGGACGACGCCGGGACTGCAAGGGCGCTACACCGAGGACGAGGCGCTCACGCGGCTGCTGGCAGGCAGCGGCATCGTCGTCGACCACACCGGGCCGAACGTCATCGTCCTGAAGCCGCCGGTCATCGCCGCGGACCCGCCGCCGCCGGCGGGCCCTCGGCCTGCCGCGAGCACCGAAGTTCAGGCTCTGGTCGTGACCGGCGCCCAGATTCGCAACGTCTCGCCGATCTCGCCCCTATCGACCGTCAGCCGCGACGACATGGATCGGGAAGGCCGCACCACCGTGGCCGACGCCCTGCAATCGCTGCCGCAGGTTTTCGGTGGCGTGGCGACACCGGCGACCCAACTCCTGGGCACCGACCGCCTGGGGACCAACGACACGGCCGCCACGGGCGTGAATCTACGCGGCCTCGGCGCGACGGCCACCTTGGTGCTGGTTGATGGCCATCGCATGGCTGGCAGCGGGGTGACAGGCGACTTCGCGGACGTCTCAGCGATTCCGAGTTCCGCTGTTGACCACGTGGAAGTGCTGCTAGACGGCGCCTCTGCGCTCTATGGGTCCGACGCCGTCGGCGGCGTGGTCAACATCATCCTCAAGCGACACTTCGACGGCGCGGAGACGCGAATGCTCGGCAGCTTGACGTCGGACGGCGGCGCCGGCGAGACCCAGGTGGGACAGACGTTCGGCAAGAGCTGGGACACGGGGAATGTCACGGTCTCGTTCGAGTACGACGCCCGCGACGCGTTGCACTCCGCCCAGCGCCCCTACACCGCGAACGCGAACCTGACGCCGTTTGGGGGCACGGACGAGGACGTCTTCTATGCCCACCCCGGAAACATCCTGGTTCCCAATCCGGCGACGGGCGCCTTCACGCCGGAGTGGGCGATTCCGACCGGGCAAAACGGAACCGGCCTGACGCCATCGAGCTTCCTGCCAGGCCAGGTCAACCTCAGCAACCAGCGCGAGGGCTCGGACGTCCTGCCGCAACAAAAGCGCTACAGCAGCTACCTGAGCTTCACGCAGCAACTCGGCGATCGAGTAACCTTCGACGCCGACGTGCGCTTCACCGATCGGGATTTCGCTTACAACCTGATCCAAGCGGTCGATATCTTCCCCGTCACCAAGGCCAACCCCTTCTTCGTCTCGCCCAACGGAACCAGCAGCGAGGACATCGGCTACTCGTTCGCCGACGAGCTGGGCGGCTTGAAGGTGACCGGTTCGGCTGAAAACTGGGGCTCGACAGGAACACTCACCTTCGACCTTGGCCGGACCTGGGAGCTGCAGATGTCCGGAGCCTACGCGCAGGAACTCGGCTACCGAAATGAGGATCACATCCTCAACTCATCCTTCCTCAACGAGGCGCTTGGCAACACGGCCCCCGATCCAGCAACAGGCTACAAACCCGCGGTTCAAGGCTATTTCGACCCCTTCGGCGATGGCGGCGCCAACGGCCGGTCGGTGCTGGCTTTCATCGACAGCGGCTTCGTCCACAGCGTCACCAACAGTCAGGTGGCCACCTTTGACACGAAGGTGGATGGAACCTTGTTCACACTGCCGGGCGGCGACTGGAAGCTCGCGGTCGGCGGCCAGGTGCGCCAGGAGTCTTTCCAGGAACGCAACGAGTCGGAAGCGTCCAAGGACACCCCAACGACCACGCTCACCGGCCCAGACGAACGGCTGGTTCTGGCCGCCTTCGGCGAGCTGCGGGCGCCGATCGTTGGGCCTGACAATGCCGTGCCGGGCATCGAGCGATTGGAATTCTCCGTGGCCGGGCGCGTCGAGCAATATCCCAACTTCGGCATCGCCGCGAACCCCAAGCTCGGCCTCCTCTGGTCGCCGCTGACCGGGGTGAAGGCGCGGGCAACGTGGGGGACATCGTTCCGCGCCCCGGAACTAACGGAGCTCTTCCAGCCGAGCGCCATCGGGCCGGACATCCTTCCAAAGGGCGGGACCAGCGAGATCGTGCTGCTGTTGACTGGCGGCAACCGGAACCTCAAGCCCGAGACGGCCAGCTCGTGGACGGCTGGCGTCGACCTCACCCCGCCGCAGATTCCGGGGCTGACCCTCAGCGCCACCTGGTTCGATATCCGTTTCACCAACCAGATCGGTGTGCCGGTGGCGCAGAACCTGAACAACGCCCTCAACAGCCCGGCGTATGCGTCGTTCATCACCGCGCTCGATCCGACCAACGCCGCCGACCTGGCGAAAGTGGCGGCCTTGCTCGCCGCTTCGACTTCGCCGAACGCGTCGCTCTTTCCGCCCAGCGCCTATGCCTTCATCGTCAACGGGGAGGAGGTCAACACCGGCGGCCTGCTGGAGCGCGGGCTCGATCTCAGCGGCGGCTATGACCTGCGACTTGGCGACGAAGACCGCCTGACCCTCTCCGCGGAGGGGACGCTGCTCTTCGACTATGTGCAGCAGGTGACGCCGAACTCGGTCCCCAACTCCCTGCTGAATACCGGCGGTGAGCCGGCAAGCCTGAGGGGACGGGCCAGCGCGGCATGGACCCGTGGGCCGGTGCAAGCGACGCTCTCCGTGAACTACGTCGGCGGCTATCGCGACATAGTCTTGGATCGCGCTGTCGCTTCATGGACGACCGCCGACCTTCAGATCCTGTGGCGACCGACCAACATCAGAGCGTTGACGAAGACGAGCCTCGCGCTCAACATCCTCAACATCGCCGACAGCTCCCCACCGTTCTATGAGACCCCCCTTGGCACCGGCTACGACCCGGCCAACGCCAACCCGCTTGGCCGGGTGGTCTCCCTACAGCTCATCAAGCGCTGGTAGCCGAGCGTTCATGTCACGGCTCCTCACCGGCATGGCCCTTGGCCTCGCCATGGTCGCTGCCACCGCGGTGGCGCGCCCATTCACCATCGACGATATGCTCGAGGTCGAGAGTATCGGGGGCGCCTATCTCGCCCCCGGGGGCCGCTGGCTGGTGGTCGAGCACGCCCGTCCCTACGACACCGCCAAGACCTACGACGATGACGTGTTCGAGTCCCTCGCGCTGAGCCGGCTCGATATCATCGACCTCACCGGCGACGAGGTTCCGCAACCGCTATTGCCCGGCGACGCGGGCGACGGGCTCAATCCTGGCCCTTTCTCGCCGGACGGGCGATGGATGGCAGTGTTTCGACTGCAGGGGCACCAGTGGGAGCTCGGGCTCGCCGATCTGGGACGTCGCCAGGTGCGCTGGCTGGGGCTCACGGTCGAGCCCGGGAATTGGGGCCGCACAGTTCAGTGGCGGTCGGATAACCAGCTTGTCGCGATCGCGGTCACCGATGGCGGCCAGCCCGGTCGGATCAATCGGTACTGGGCGGCGGAGGCGCGCCCGCCGAAGCGATGGTCGGCGGCGACCGCCGGAACCGTAGCGACCGACACAGTGGTTGGCAGCGGGCGGTTCCTGCCGATGACGCCGCAAGGTCCGAGGATGGCGTTGGTGGAGGTCGATGCCGTCACCGGCGCGCGTCGACTTCTGTCGCCTGGGAATTTCCTCGACCTTGAGATATCGCCGGGCGGGCGCTACGTCGCCGCGCTCGGCGAAGATGATGCCCACCAACCGAAGTCCGCGGACGTGCTGCGTATCGGAACCAGTGAGCGCCGCCGTGGCCTCACCGTGGTCGATCTCACGTCTGGCGAGGTCAAACGTCCGTGCGGTGAGCTGGATGTCGCATCTCACCTGCTCTCTTGGTCGCCGGACGGGGCCAGACTACTCGTCTTTACGAAGGACGACCCCGGCGCGTGGAACGCCGGCGCCCTGCGCGATGTCGATGCCGCCGCGAACGCGTGTACGGCCGCCCCGATGGCGGGTGTCCGGCCAACGATCACCTACGATCAACTGCTGGGCTTTCCGCTCATCCGTGCCGACTGGATGGGGGACGATCCGATCGTGCTCAGCGAATCAACCGCTCCGGACCTGCCTCATCGATCGGATTGGCGTCGACTCGCGCCGGGCGGCTCGGTCAACCTGACCGCCGCTATTCCCGCCGCGCCGCCGAAGCTGCTCGCCGTTGGTGCGTCCGGAATTCTCCTCATCGGCCAAACGGGCCTCTGGCGCAGCGACGCGAGCGGCCAGGTTCGACACCTCGACGCAGCGTTCAACCGCCCGGTGATTGAAACCAGCCCCGGGGACGGCGACCGGTTGTCCTACGTGGCCGACCGCGGCTCAGTCGCCTGGGTCAGAGACGGCGAGAGGATTGCGCTGGCCAGCGCCGATGGCGTGGGTGCGGCCCGGGCGATCCCGCCCGCTGGGCTGCCCCTCGTGGCCACACCCGATTTGATCGTCGCCAAGGTGACCGATCCAGACGGTGTGTCGGCCGTGGTCGCCGACCGCGACGGGCAACAACGCAGACTCCTGGAGGTCAACCGGAGTTACGCGGGGATCGGCTTCTCGCGGATCGTCGCGATTCCGTTCGTCGGCGCCCGGGAGGAGACACTCACGGCCTGGCTTTACCTGCCGGCCGATCTGCCGCCAGCTGCGAAGGCGCCGCTCTTGGTCATGCCCTACCCCGGCGCCGTCTACACCACGGCGCCGCGTGAATATGCGCCTGGCTCGGCGGTGCTTGAGGTCAATCCGCACCTGCTGACCGCGGCCGGCTACGCTGTCCTTGTGCCGAGCATGCCGCGCGACTGGTCGAACCACGAACCGGCGGCGGGTCTTGCGGATCAGGTGCTGGCGGCCGTCGATGCCGCGGCCAAAGTGGCCCAGATCGACCCGGACCGTCTCGCCCTCTGGGGCCACAGTTACGGAGGATACGCTTCATTGGCGATCGCGACGCAGACCGACAGATTCAAATCCGTGATCGAGAGTTCCGGCAAAAGCGACCTCATCAGCGCTTACGGACCCTTCATCCCGGCGTCCCGCGCGGCGCCTGAAGATGGAACCTCGCCAATCAACAGCATGGGCTGGATGGAAAACGGCCAGGGCGATCTCGGAGTCGCACCGGCCCAAGACATCGACCTCTATGCCCGCAACAGCCCGGCGTTCCACGCCGACCGCATCACCGCACCGGTGTTGTTGATCCATGGTGACATGGACTTTGTCCCGTTGGCGCAGGGTGAGGAGATGTTCTCCGCGCTCTACCGTCAGGATAAGGACGCGGTGCTGGTCACGCTCTGGGGCGAGGGCCACAACGCGACGAGCCCTGCGAACGTCCGCAAGATGTATGCGTGGATCCTGTGGTGGCTCGGTCAGACGCTTGGACCGGGCGCTAGCTCAGCCTCAAGCGACGCCCTGCCAATGCCGCGCCCAGGCCTCGACGGCGAGCAGCTGGACAAGGTTGCTGTTCAAGTCACGCCATAGCAGGCTCTCCGGGGTCAACGCCTGCTCCAGGAAGGAACGATCGACAAGCCGCTCGCGCACGAGAAGCCCCTCCTGCAGGTATGGCCGCGCGAAGGGAAGGCTCCTTGAGAACATGCGGCCATAGTAAGCCTGAAGGTCGCCCTTCGAGCGCCGCCGCAGAACCTCGCCAGGCAGGCGATCGGCGAAGGCCTCGCGCGCGAGCGCCCGATCGTGCGTGCCGAGCGCCAAATCGAACGCCGGTATGCTGAGCAGAAGCTCGACCAGCGGCTGGGAAAGCAGCGGATGGATCACATCAACGGCCTGGCCGCGCCGGCTGTGGCCGTGAAAGAGCAGAGAAGCGGTCAGCGTGCGGATCTGCGCCCGTTTGCCGGGCGCCACGTCAGCAAGATCGGCGAGCCAGGGATGCGTTGGCGCGTTGGAGAGGCGGCCAACCAACTCTCTGTTCAGATAGGCGGGCGTTCTGCGCGGAACGGACCTGCTGAGAGCCCCAATCACGCCGGTGGTCGCTGCGGACCAGACCGATGATCGGCGCATCGTGGCCACGTCGCGGAACACCCGAAACAGCTCGCGGCCCCCAAGCCCGGCGTGAACCGCATCGGCGGCGATCAATGGCGATTGGGTCTGCAGAAACACGGCGTCACCCCCCAGGCCAGTGATCATCGTATCGGCGCCGACCTGGGCGCAGCGAGCGACGCTGTCCTCGTCCTGTTCGTAGTCGACCCCGAGGGTACTGGGGCGTAACCCGGCCCCGACCACGGTGAGATGCTCTTCGGTCAGTTGGAGTTCCGCTTTCGCCACCTCGGTCAGGGGAAGGCGCAGTTGCGCGGCGACGGCCCGCGCAAAGAGCCGTTCGTCCCCTTCGCAGTCCTGCGTGTAGAAATTCGCCCATTGAACGACCTTGCCTGCGGCCGTCGTCTGCAGGGCGCCGGCAACAATCGCGGAGTCCAGCCCGCCGGAAACCTCGGCCAGGATCGTTCCGGCTTGACCGGCATGCGCCTCGACCACTTGGTCGACGCGTTCGCGCATGCGCGTTGTGAGAACATCCCTCGGCTGGCGCTGGGCAGAGGCGAAGGCGGCGGGCCTCCAGATCATCTTTCGCTCGGCGGTCTTGAGGTCCATCATCTGGCCCGCGTCGATCGCCTCGATGCCTGTCAGGGCAAGGCCGCTGGCGGTGGCGGCCGGATTCCCGAGGCGACGCCCAGCGGCTTCCCAGTCGACTCCAAGTCCGCGGGGCATCAGATCGCGGTGCTCGTCGGGCAAGTGCGAGGCGACAACGCGCAGCCGCTCCCTGCGCCATGTCAGGCACTCGAGCGCGCCAGAAGGGTCCCGGAAAGCACTGAGAGGCTCCGTGACGGCCGACCGGTGTAGTGCGACATAGCGGCCCCACCAGCGCCGGCTCAGCGCGGCGAAGACCTCCGGACTGCGCGCATCCGCTGAGGCGGCGAGCGAGGACCCAGGCTCCGGGCCGCCTTCGTTCATTGGATAGAGGTCTCCCAGCACCAATCCGCTGGCGTCCATCAGACGTCGTACGTGCAGGCCCGTGTCCGGCTCCAAGATCAGACTCCACCCGGGCTCGACGAAGGTTCGGCGCCAGGCGCCGCTCGCTTCGAGCGCTTCGATGCGCCGAAGCGCAGCGCGCTCGGCCGCCTCTTCAGCGAAGTCCCACAGAAGGATCAGATAACGGCGCCGAAGCATTAGACCGCGAGGATTGGCGTGTAGGCGCAGATGCGCTCTACCGCGTCATTGAGCACCACGTCGCCGACCTGCAGCCAGCAATGGGCTTGGAACGGATAAGTGCGAACGCCGAACACCCAGGTGGCGTCCCGCCCCTCCAGCCTGAGGTAGGCCAACAGCACAAACGCCCTGAAGAGACACTCCCCATGGAATGGCGCGAATGGCGAGAGCTGGTCGAAGACTTGAGCGTCGTGCCGCAAAGCCGTTGTTGGGTCTTGGGGGCCGCCGCAGCGTGCACACCGGGCTGCCGCCAACAGCCCGCTGAAGTGAGCGCGCCAGAACCGCGGCGCGGCGGACAAATAGGCACGTACGAAGCGGCGCTGGTCCTTGACGGTGATCAAGGCGTTCTCGGTGCGCCAACAGCTGGCGATCGCTCGCGGCGGCAGGTCGACCCGCGCGTCGCCGCCCGGTTGGCTCGCCGCGATGCGGGCTTCCAGCAGAAGTTCAGCGACCTCGTCTTCTGCGAGGTCGATGCGCCCATCCTGCCCCGACGGCGGAACAGCGCCGCCAACCCCGAGCAAACAAGAATAGTCACCGGCGTCGATGTCGAGGCTGACGAGATCATCCCCGAGCGCGGCGACGTAAATGCCCGGCCTGAGAAATAATGTCTGCATCGGATCTTCGATCTGACGAAGTCGGCGCCGGCCGCTGGCCGGCGCCGACCGCGCTCAGCCCGGATAGGCGGTGTCGATGAGCAGCTCGGAGCCGAACACGTCGCCGCCCTTGGTCAGCCGCTTGGCGCTGCCGAAGCGGATCAGCTTGCTCTTGAGGATCTTGGACATTGCAGTCTTCCTTCAATGATTGCTGCGTGTGCAGCGGCGCCATCCTCAGCAGAGCTGGCCACGAGTCCACAATATATTGATTATATAGAGATTTTATACTTCTCGGCCGCAAGGCGCATGCTGATCACCAGATCATCCACGGCGGCACGACGCCGCTGCGCCAGTGGTTCCAGAGCGGCTTCCACCTCGGCCCAGTCCGAGCTGGCGAGCGCGGCCACCAAAGGGCCGAAGTCCGCATCCGTCTCGCCGAGAACCAGCGGTTCGACACGACGGGCCGGCGCCAGGAGATCCGCCAACCGCCGTTGCTGTTGGGTCAGCAGCACGCTGTTGGTGCGGCGCAGCAGCCCCTCATAGAGGCCTTCCCATGCTCCGACTGGGGATGTCAGAAAGTCCGCCGGGGAGCAAACGTAGGGCTGATCCCTGGACCCAGGCCGGGAGAGCCCGTTGGCGAGCGCAACTCGGCCGAAGATCTTTTGGGCCCGGTAGAGGTCGGCCAATTCGGCCCCGTCGATCCGTCGCGCGTAGTAGCCGCGCCCCCGTCTGTCCTCTACCAGCCCTTCGCCCGCCAGCCGCGCGAGCGCTTCGCGGACCGGCGTTTGGCTGACACCGCAATCGTTGGCGAGGTCGCCCACTGTGAGCGGCTCGCCTTCAACCCACGCTCCATCGCGGACGCGACCCCTCAGTTCACCAAGCACCACTATGAACTGGTCGCGATTCAAACTCATGCACGCTTCTCGCAAAGATTGATTCAGACCGAAGGTCCCGTCACAGTGGATTGATCACGACATACGCGTGACACGGCAAGTAAAAAATGCGCAGTCATCGACTAAAACCATGCTTAGAGGCAGATGTTCTGTCCGAAACGTCTCGTCGATTTCCATTTAAGGAAGCTATTTTTCCGAGAATGGAAGATTACGTGCGCGTTTGATTGAACGGAGATGGCGTTTCAAGCTCGCAACAAGGAAAGGACCCTACGTCATCCCGGACCGTTGATTGCTGACGGAGAGCGACTTAGCTCAGTCGCTCAAGTCCTTTCGCCCATGAGTCGAGCTCGATGACGTCTGAGCGTCCCCCACCCGCGGCCTGGGGCAAGCACCTTGCGGCGTCCCTGCGGGCGATTCGTAAGGCCCGCGGATTGAGCGCCGCGCAGGTCGCGGAGCGAATGGGCATGGACCGGCGCAACTATGCCAATTTCGAGGGTGGCAGGGGCCGCCTGAGCGTCACCCGCGTACTGGCCTTTGCGGAGGTCACGGACAGCGACGCATGGGCCATCTTGGCCGCGGTTCTCATTGGCGCGCCGCGCCTGGCGCTCGACGCAGCCGACAACAAGATGTTGCTGGCATTCTTCATTCTGCTGGGTGAGTTCGAAGGCCGCCTCGGCGAGAAGGTTCGGCTTCTCGACACCGCGGACGTCGTGACCGCGTTCGCCGCCTCATTCAGGGAACTCGAAGATTTGCTGGCCGAGAGACAGGCGCGCAAACCAGCAGACTGGCTGCGTGAGGGCGCAGCCAGGCTAGGCCTCAAGGTTCCTGATCCCCTCAGCGAAGACGAGCCGTCTTGAGCGCAATGTGGCGAACGCCCGCCTGATCCGCCTTCTGCCCGACATTGAGGGCGGGTCCGAAAGGTTGCAGCGCCGCGGCCCGAACGTCGTCGAGAGACTGTGGGAGTGTCAGCACCAACACGGGCTCCAGCGCCAGGAGCGCATCGTTGGCGCGGAACGGCGCGGCCGCCCGGTGCCGGTCGAAGTCCGGCTTGGCGAGAATGACGTCGACGTGCCTCTGGCGCGCCCAACTGAGCGCCAGTTTTTCGCTGCCGGCCAATCCGGTCGTGGCGAGCTTCATGTCCGGCCACTGGGAGGATGCCCGGTTGAGGGCGTCGAAGATCCGCCCGGCGTCCGCCGCCGTGTCGGCCTTGGGTGCGCCGCGGAAGGCCACCACCGATGCGCCCGGTTCCGCCAATGCATGTTCGCGCGCCCGCTTGGCGCGGAGTGCGTCGCGTGCGTCGATCTGGGCCGCGCTGCAGGCTGTCCGGCGCACGCTGCCGCGCCAAGGCATCCAGACCTCCCCAGTCGCAGAGGTGTAGGCGTCGCTCGCTTGGTCGCGAACCCGTTCCAAGGCGTCGACGGCCGCCTCGGCGGTGTGCGCTCTGGCGATCGCCGTCTGCAGTTCGACGTCGGCGATCTCGCTGCCGTCGAAGTCGCGGCTTTGGCGCTTCACCTCGTCGGCCGCCCGGTCCCAGTCTCGCTGCAGTCGAAGCACGATGGATTGGAACGCGCCGATCAGCCCTTCGGCGATGGTGGTCCGAAAGTTTTCCAGCGAGGTGTCGGTGATGACGTCCAACGTCTCGGTCATCAGCGCCTGGCCGAGTTGCTCAAGCGCCTCGGGTTCGGGCGGCGGCGCGTACAGGGGTTCGGCGCAAAGGTCCAGGTGATCGGCGGGGTCAAACATGGCGTGCTCTCAGGTTGATGTGGGACGGGAGGCTGGCCATCGCCGAAGCCTCGGACCGTCCCGGCCCCGCGCCGAGAGAGCCGCAAGGGGCCGCAAAGCGGCTCGCGCAGCGACGGTCCCTCGACCGCCCTTGCGGCACGATCGGCGTGGGGCAAGGTCCAGACAGGCTTCGCGATCGGCCGGCGGCGCCCACCGGCCTGCGGCGGCTGTGGCCGCTACATCAGTCCCTGAGCCCTGAAGCTAACCACCGCATCGCCCGCGACCAGGAAGTGGTCGTGCACGACAATGCCGAGCGCCTTGCCGGCGGCGATGACCTGACGGGTCATCTCGATGTCGGCCGCCGAGGGCGTCGCCATCCCGGTCGGATGGTTGTGAGCAAGGCAGCAGCCGGATGCGGCCAGCTCCAGGGCGCGGCGCATGACCTCGCGCGGGTAAACCGGGGCATGGTCGACCGTGCCCTCGCCCATGATCTCGTCCCGAATCAGGTGGTTGCCCTTGTCGAGGAAGAGCACCCGGAACTGCTCGCGCGAGCGTCCGGCCAGCTGCGCTTTGAGGTAAGCCTCAACCGCGCTGGTCGATCCGAGCAGTGCTCGCCTCCGCACGGCGTAGTCCAGGGATCGGCGCGTCGCCTCCGCGAAGAGACGGAGATCCAGGGCGACGATCCGGCTGACGACCTGGCGGAGTTCTGGTTCGGTGGCGCCAAGAACTCGAGGCATGCAGCCGAACCTCTCCAGGAGCCGGCTTGCCTGGGTGAAAGGATCGGCCACCCCGAAGCGGGAGAGAATGAGCGCCAAGGTGTCGAGCTCGTCGAAGTCCGCCAGGCCGTGTTGCAGGGCGCGTGCGGTCAGATCGCGGAGCTCGTCGCGCTGAGGCGACGGCTCTTGGGCGCCATCCACCAACGCGAGCATCGCCAGCGGTCCTGCCCTCATGGCCGCAGCCCGGCGACAAGCCGCAGGAACCCCTTCTGGTCGAACGGCGCGGCGGCCCGATAGGCGCGACAGGCGTGATCGACACAGTAGGGGTCGCGCTGACATGCCCGGCCGCAGAAACCGAAGGCGCTCGACCTTGGATCGCCGATCGGCCACCGGCAGGCGTGGGCGCCGAGCAGTGCGAGGTCGGCGACAAGCGGCGGCCCCTCGATCGCCGGGCTCGGCATTGTACCCCCAGAGACCAGGAGCGGCTGCCCGACATTTCCTGGGGTACGCGTTGGGCGCTGGACAACACATCGACGCGCGGCCTGCCGAGGCGGCCTCATGGTGCGCGGCGTCGAAGGCGCGCCTCGGCCAGCAAGGCCCAGACGATGAAGTTTGCCGATGACGGCGTTGCGGGTCACACCGCCCAACCGGCCGGCGATCTGGGACGCGCTGAGGCCGTCCCGCCAAAGGACGGTAAGGGTTTCGACGCGGGCGTCCGTCCAGGACACCGAGTTGGAGGGGAAGGTCATGGGGCAGCTCCGGATCCGCGCTCCGCTCGAGCGCACCCAGCCCGGCCCTCCCCCTCCCTTTCACCGACGATGGTCCCGCCTCGCGGGCTTGTGGCGCGCGCCTAAGCCGCTTTCGGCAGGATCGCTTGCGCCGGCCATTTGGCGAGGATGGCCTCCAGAACTTCCGGTTTGTCGGTCGGTGCGAACACACGGGGTGCGTAGTTGATGATCTCGACGAAGCAACCGAAGGCCGTAAACGCCCGCCGTTCGGAGGCGACTCCCACCACCTCGATCCGGTAGCGGTCCATCACCTTTGCCCTGCGCAGCCATAGGCCGCCGGCGATCGCGAGCGTCGCGCCATCCTCTAGGATCATTGCGGCGACCTGCACGCCGCCGCCGAGCGCGCTGGCGAGGTCGCCAAAGCCCAGTGCGATCTTGAGCGCCGGAACCTGGCCGGGGTCGAGCACGCGGCCCAGCCACCGCCGGCCGTCCGGCGCCTTAAGCCGCCGAACTGCGGCGCCCTTGTGGGGCAAGCTCGACCAGATCGGCAGCAAGAGGCCGCAGACGAGCACCAGGTCGCGGGTCACCCACGGGTCGGCCTCGGCCACTTCTGCGTCCCAGGCCGCGCGCCAGGCCGCCTCGCCGGCGGCCCCCCAGGCGGACTCCTCGAACCCCTTCAGCGACGCGATGGAGCGCCTCTCCGGTCGGATCAGGCGAACGGCCGGGATCAGCCGGTCGTCATCGTTGGTGGTCGTGAGGCCCTGGACCACCAGGGCGGCGCGGCCGGTCTTGCTGTTCAGCGCGAAGATCACCGCGTCTGGATCGATACCCACGAGGGACTGATCGGCCGAAGTCAGGGCGCGGCGGGTGCGGACCTGGAAGCGCAGGAGACTGGTCTGCGCCCCGGTGACCGCGTCGGTTCGGATCACTTCTTCGTCCAGGATCGCCACGTCGTCCGCAACGATGTCCTCCGTGCCCCGGTCCAGGGCGCCGACTTGAGCTGCCCGCTCGAGGATCGAACCCAGGAGTTGGTCGAAGGCGGCGAAGAGGGCGTTCTGGTGGGCGATCCGCAGCGCCAGCAACCGATTGAGGAACGTGTTCATCGGCGGCAGGTCGTCGGCCTTCTTGAGATTGCCCTCAGGGTCGGTCAGCCGCAGGCCGGTCTTGGCCTCGAACACCCCGCGGTCCATCGCCTCGATGTTGCCGACGTGCAGCGCGACGTAGAAGGCCTGCAGCGCGCGGTGCGCCCACGGACTCTCCAGATTGTCCTCCGCCCGGAAGAGGCCGTTACCGGCGGTGCGGCGCTCGCCGCGCGTGAGGGCGCCCAGGCTGTCGAGCCGCCGGGCGATCGTGGACGTGAACCGCTTCTCGCCGTGGATGTCCGTGCTCACCGGTCGAAAGAGCGGCGCGACGGCCTGGTTGGTCCGGTGCGAGCGGCCCAGACCCTGGATCGCGGCATCGGCCCGCCAGCCCGGCTCGACGAGGTAGTGCGCGCGGCGTTGCCGGTTCGCGGCGCCCAGGTCGGCATGGTAGCTGCGGCCGGTCCCGCCGGCGTCGGAGAAGATCAGCACCCGTTTCTTGCCGGCCATGAAAGCGTCGGTCTCGGCCTTGGCGGCCGAAGCGCTGCGCCGCTCCACCACCCGACGGCCGTCCCGGCTCACCACCCGGCGCGCGCGGCCCGTGATCTCGGCGACTTGCTCCGTCCCCAGCGCCTCGATGACGGCGTCGAGCACGCCAGGCACCGCCGGCAGGCAAGCGAGGTGGGTCACCAGTTCGTCGCGCAGCCTGAGCGCCGCCTGGCTGACCACCGGCCGTCCGTTATCGTCCGTCACCGGGACCAGGGTGACGCCGCCCTCCTCGTCCTCGATGGCATCCATGGCTGTGATCGGGAAGGCGCCCATCAGGTAGTCGAGCACCTGGTCTTTCGGCGTCAGGTCGACCGCGAGGTTGTTCCACTCCTCCACCGGAATTGCGGCCAGCCGGCGCTCCATCACCGCTTCATTGGTCGAGACCACCTGGACCAGGGCCGAACGACCCTCGGCGAGGTCGCGCCGGATCGCAGCGACCAGCGTGGGAGATTTCAGGCCGGCTAGGAGGTGGCCGAAGAAGCGCAGTTTGGCCCCCTCGAACGCCGACATCGCCGCCGAGGCGGCCTGGCCGGATTTGGGTTTGCCGTCGTCTCCCGTGATGCCGACCGCCTCCAGCGCGGCGCGCAGGTTCCCATGGATCAGCTGATAGGCGTCAGCCCAGGCGTCCCAGATGGCCACGTCGCCGTCGGTCAGCGGATGGCGCAGCGCCTCGTATTCCACGCCGTCGAACGAAAGCGATCGGGCAATGTAAAGGCCCATCGCCTTCAACTCGCGGGCGATCAGCTCCATGACGGCGACGCCGCCGGCCTCCACCGCGTCCAGGAAGGCCTCGCGCGTCAGGAAAGGCGCCTCGGGCCCGCCCCAGAGACCGAGCCGGGCGGCGTAGGCCAGGTTCTCCGGCGTCGTCGCGCCTGTGGCGGAGACATAGAGGACACGCGCGTTGGGAAGACGGTTCTGCAGCGCCAAGCCGGCCATGCCTTGCTGCGAAGGCTTCTTGGAGCCCCGTGCGCCCTTGCCGCCGCCAGCGGCGTTGGCCATGGCGTGCGCCTCGTCAAAGACGATCACGCCGTCGAAGTCGTCGCCCAGCCAGTTGGCGATCTGATCCAGCCGCGAGGGCCGGTCGCCGCGGGCCGGCTGCCGGAGGGTGGCGTAGGTCGTGTAGAGGATGCCGCGATCCATGCGGATGGCATCGGCCTGCTTCCAGGCCGACTGCGGGCTGATGTCGGATCCCGCCCCGCCGATGGCGCCCCAGTCGCGGCGAGCGTCCTCAAGGAGGGCGTCGTTCTTCGAGAGCCACACCGCGCGGCTCCGACCCTGAGCGATGTTGTCGGCGACGACGCCAGCGATCTCACGTCCCTTGCCGCAGCCGGTGCCGTCGCCGAGGAAGAAGCCCTTCCGTAGCCGGATCGCGGCGGGACGGTCATCCGTGACCAGGATCAGCTGATGCGGCGCCTCGCCGAGGATCCAGGCGCCCGGCAGGACCTGGGCATGCGCTTCGCCCGCGTAGATCACCGTTTCCATCTGCGCGTCGGACACCAGCGCCTCGCCCAGCACCCTGGCCGGGAGCCGCGGTCGATAGGTCGGCACAGGCGGCGCGACCGAGGCCATCGGCCCGGACTCTACGAGCGGCGACGGGTGCGGCGCCGATGTCGGGAAGCGAATGCGGCCCAAGGCGTAGGCTTGGTAGAGCCCGACGTCGCGGCCCTCGCCGGACCAGACGCAGGTTTCGTAGGCGACCGGCGCTGTCTGCGCGAGGAATGCGAGCCGCTTCGACGGCGCCGCGAGGGCGCGAGCGCGCGGCGCCAGAAGCGCGGCGTGGTCGATGGTGCGAAACGCGCGCAGCTGAGCCGTCGGCCGCGGGCCGACGCCGGCGGCGACGCACGCCGCATCCGCCAAGGTCTCGGCAACGATGACCGGCGAGAGACCGGCAGCCGGCGGACCGCGATCGATCACAAGGAGGCCGGTTTCGACGCTGGTCCCGTGCTTGGCGTAGGCGCGCGCCGGGAACCTCAGACGCAGGATCAAGCGCCCGCGCCCGGCGAGGCGTCGCATGGCCGCGACGTCCTCAAACAAGCGGATAGGGACGATCGCCGAAAGGCGCCCGCCTTCAGCGAGGCCATCAAGCGCCGCCTGCAGGTGCGCCTCCAGTTGCTGGAACGGGGGATTGACCAGGGCGACGTGGAACGCCCCGGAGGTCGACAGCAGGTTCGCGAGATGAATGGCGTCGTACCGCGAGCGCGCGGCGAGCGGAAAGAGTCCGTCGAGCAGCGCCGCCCGGCCGGCCGCGGGCTCGTTGAGCGTCAAGGCGCCGCCGCAGGCCTCAGCCAGGACGGCCAGCAGGCCTGTGCCGGCCGACGGCTCCAGGACCTGATCGCCAGGGCGGACCTGGGCGGCGAGGACCGCCATCGCCCCCAGTTCGGGCGGCGTGGAGAATTGGTCGAGTGCTGCTTGCTCCTCCGAGCGCCGGGTATGGGTGAGGCTGAGCGCCGAGAGGTTCGCCAGCAGCGCCACGATGTCCGCCGGCGCATCCTCCAGGCGCCCGATTTGCGGGGCCAGACGACGCAGCTGCAGGACCAAGGCCAACTCGATGGCGTCGTATGCGTCGCGCCAGAGCCAGGCTCCCTCTGCGTCGGAGGCGCCGAAGGCGGTGGTCATCACGCCGGCGACCATCCTTCGGTCGAGAGGCCGCGAGCGGTTGAGGTGCGGCGTCAGCGCTCGCGCAGCGGCGAGCACGTTGGCGGCGCGGTGTTCGCCGCCGGCGGCGAGGGTGGTGAAGAGGGGCAGCTGAACGTTCATGGCAGGCTTCCGGATCACCCGCGGCGAAGGGCGCCTCCCTCCAGATCCCGCGGGCTCGCCCGCGGCCCTCCCTGCCCCCGGCCTTAAAGCGCGCACCACGAGCCCCCGCCGGTGACGGCGAGGGCTGGGTCCATCAGGCCGCGATGGGTGCGACCCGTGCGTCGCCCGCCAAGGTTGGCGCGCCCTCTGACCCGTCCGGCCCCGAGTCCGGCGCCGCCTCATTCGCCGACGTCTCCCAGCTAAGCGAGGCGGGCGACCACTGCCGCTCGGCGGCCGCCTCGGCGACGAAGGTCACGAGGTCGTCCTTTTTCAGGGTCTTCGCCCGCGCGTCGTCGACGCCCATCTCGGCTAGCAATGCGGCCAGCTGTTTCTTGGAATGCACCGCGAGATAGGCTGGGTCTGGCGTCCAATGGGCGGAGATGTCGGCGCCGCAGAGCACGGCGATCTCCGCGGCCTCGGCCCGGGCGGCGTGCCGGAGTGACGTGGTGCGCGCCTCGCGCAGGTTCAGCGAGATGGCCACGAGTTCCGCCATCAACGCCATCTTCTCGCCGTGCGGCAGAGCTCCCACCCAGGCGATCGGACGAAACCCCGACGCCTTGTAGTCGACGCGGCGAGCCTCCAGGCGAGCCTTCACGGCCCCGTCCAGCGTGGCAATCGGCGGGGTGATCGCGCGTTGGTAGCGGGTCGCCGTAATCTGGGCGGCCGAGGACTCGAGGCTGCCGGCGCTTTGCAGGGCCAACTGTTTAAAGAGTTGCGCCACCAGGACCGTCAGCGCCGCGCTCGGATCGTCGGCCAAGTCACGGATCAGGCCGCGGGTGGCGACATCGGTGCAGGTCTCGTGAAAGGCGTGGCTCGAACCCTCGACCTCCACGTCGGCCGTGGGCACTTCGACGTCGGCGCAGCTGCGCGAATAACCGCCATCGGCCCCTACGGGGTGATCGCCGTCCGCTGCCTCGTCCGTCGTCCCCTCAGGCAGCTCGTCTGCCGGGATCGGGACCGAATAGAAGGTCGCCGACACACCATAGCCGTCCGCGGGCGCTAGCAGGACCGCGCCGATCCGACTGAGGGCAAGCGGAGCGGCCGCAACTGCCATCAGAGCGGTGAACACCGGCGCCATGGCGGCTGGCGCTTCGTCAGACACGACGTCCAGCTCGTGGAGCTCGCCCGAAAGCTGGGCGACCTCACGGCGCGCATCGGAGAGGTTCTTGGCCTGGCCCTCGGTCAGATCGCGGTCCCACACATGTTGCAGCCGGAAGAAGCCGTCCGGAGCGCCGTAGGTCGCATCGCGGCCGACGAAAACTTTCAGGCCGGATGCCGCCAGATGTTCGACGATCGGCTCGACGCGCGCGCGCCAGCTGGCCTGCAGGATGTCGGGATCCAGGAGCTGGTCGGGCAACTCGCCGAAGAGATCGCCAGAGACGCGCCCGCCGGCGGCGACGTAGCGGTCCATGCCGACGAGGGCGAAGCGATCGTCTTCGATGGTCACCCGATCCTGCTCGAGCGCCGCGCGCAGATGGTAATCTTGGAAGTGGCCGTCGAGCGCCGACTGCGCGAATTCAGCCTGCTGGTCCTTGTCGGCCAGGCGTGCGAGCAGCCGCACCTGGCGCAGCGTCAGCCGGCCCTGCCGGAAGGCCGCCAGCACCTTGGCGTGCGCGCCGGCCAGGGCTTCGAGGCGCCTGATCTCCAGTTCGTCGTAGCCGAGTGCAGCGGCGATCGCCGGCGTCTCCATGCGCCGCTTACGCAGCTGACCGATCGCGACGATCACGTCGGCCGTGTGGACGGGGACGCGTTCCGTGGCGGTGAGCACAGCCGCGGCGGCTTGAGCAGCCGGCGTTTCGAACACCTCACAACGGACCAGCCAGTCCGCCGCGATCCGCCCAGCCGAGAGAAGATCCTCGAGGGCGAAGAGCCGGCGGCGGCCGTCGAGCGCCATGAAGGGCTTCTCCCCTTTGCGACCGGGGCGGACGGCCAATGGGACCACCAAGCCGGCCACGGCGATGGTCTCGGCAAGCCCCGCCACGCCTTCGTCGCGGAGCTGCTTGGCTCGGGGGTTTTCAGGGGCAAGGCCGAGCTCGGTAAGCGGAACCAATCTCGCCTCTGGCGCGGGAACTGCAATCGTCATGGGAAAGCTCCAGTCGCCCGGGCCGGCCCATCCGGCCCTCAGGCGCACCTTCACCCGCCCTCCCCCTCCCTTTCGGCGCTGGCCTCGTTCCAGTCTCCGTACCCTTGGGGCGGCAGCGCCACTTCCGCCCCGACGCCCGCCGTCCTCAGCCGGACCGCGAGCTTGGCTGCCGCCGCTTCTCCGACTGCGCCCCTGTCACCCGCGATCAGCACACGGCGAACCATCGCCGGCGGCGACCATCCGGCGAGATTGCGGGCGCTGAGCAGGGCCCAGGCCGGCAGCCTGAAGCGCTCGCTGGCCGACAGGGTCGTGGCGACGCCTTCAGCCACCAAGAGCTCCAAGCCCGCGGGGTCGAGCCGCACGGCGGAGCCCATTGGCGCCACGCCCACGGTCTTGCGCGCCAGGCGCAACGCCGTTGTTCGCCGGCCAGAGGGATCGAGATAGGTCAACTCCACGGCGGTCACTTCGCCGGCCGGATCCCTGACCGCCGCGACAAGCGCGGGCCGCACGATCGATAGGTCGGCGTACACTGCGACCGGCGCGCTGGGGTGGAAACGCAGATCAGCAGGGAGCGATCGTCGGATGCCACGGAGGCGCAGGTGCCGCTCACCAAGGGCGCCCTGCAGGCTGCGAGTTCCCGCCCAAAGACGACGCGCGATCTCCGCTTTCTGCGGCGACGTTGGCGCTGCGCGGACCGGGGCGACGCTCGTTGAGCCGTCGGCCTGTAGCAGGCCTCTGGCGCGCAGATCGTCCAGAACCTCGCGCCAATCGGCGCCGCCGAAGGAGTAAACGATGATGCGGCCACGGCGGCACAACAGCGAAACGGAGCGATCGTTTGGACTGTGGCCTGGGGCCGGAACGCTCGCGCGGCGGCCGCCATCGTAGAGGTCGCCGCCAAGGGCGGCGACGATAGCTCGCAAGGACATGACGGGGACTCCATTCGGGTTGAACACCCAAACAGACCCTCCCCTCGCCTCTTGGGTCCGGCCCGCGAGACACTTCGCGTGAGGGATCGTTACCCGAAGCGGCGGAGACAGCCCCTCGGCTGGCTCCGCGAGCGGCGGCGCCGCGAGTAGAGCCCGGCCGGCGCGCCGGCCACGTCCAGAAAGCGCTCTAGCTCGACTCCAGGAAATAGGCGCTGCCGGCAACCACGCCGTTCGACATCACCCGCTGCGCCATCGCCGGGGTCATTTCCACCGATCGATCGATCAGCTCCGCAAGCTTGGCCAGCGTCCGCCGTTGCTGAGGACTCAACGAACGACGATCCGCCACGACATCGCTCGGCACACGGCCCGCCGCGTAGGAGAACAGCTTGCCCAGCAACCCGACCAGGGGGTCGGACGCCTGGACGCCGGCCTCGGTCTTGGAGTCGGCGAAGCGGAAGTGCCGAAGCGGACGATCGCCGTCGACGAACTCGTAGCCGGCCAGCCGCGCCTGGATCACCGGCTCGACGTCCAGCACATGTTGAGCCCGCTTGAAGAGACAAAGGCGGTCGAGGAAAAACCCCTCGAAGCTGTCGATCAAAGCGTGGGGCGTCTCATCCTCAAGGTAGATCAGCGGACCGGCCCGGACGCCGCCCTGCAGAACGCCTTTCAACATCTGGAAGCCGAAGTGGGGCAGGATTTCTTCGCGGGCTTCCACCCGTTCCAGCACCTCGCGAACGAACGCCGCTCCCCTCTCCCGCACGACGTCGGGAAAGCTGTAGCGGGCGAAAAGGTCGGCCATGTCGGCCTGGTCGACCGCCAGGATCTCGTAGAGGTCGGCCTTCAAGTCCGTGTGCATGCGCTGCATGTGCCGCAGACCGTCGTGGCTGATGATTGAGTCCACGATGTCGATCACGGCCCAGAACAGCGGATCCAGCGCGAAATAGTGGGCCGTCAGCTGCTCGGCCGCGAGCCAGTCGAGATAGGCCTCGACCTTCGCCGACCCCAACAGGTTCAGGAAGTCGCCACCGCCCAGGTGACGCAACTTGAGCTCCGGCGCATTGGCCTGAAGCCGCACCGCCTGGCGCAACGGGCTCAGGTCGAGGGGCCGCGGGTCACCGCGATGGACAATCCCGCCCAGCACGAAGCACAGGGGCTCTACATTGAAGGCCGCCGTCTCGACGTAGAAGCGGCGCGGGTTGTTCGTCTCGTCGTAGTAGAAGGTGTAGGCGTCATCGACCCCCGTCAGGCTGTGAAGCCTGATCGGCGGATCGCGGAACTCGTTGACGTCGATGACCTGCACAACACCCGCAGATACCTAAATTCCGGGCCAGCGTCGCGGGGCAGTACCGGACTGAGCGAAGCCTCATGCCTGCCATAACTGGCCCGGCGCCTACAGCACACGCTCCGCCGTCCGTTGGGCAAAGCCGAACTCCCACACCTCGACATCCGGTCCGATCAGGTGTCCCTGGGTGCGGACATAGTGCGTCGCCAGGCTCAGTTCGCCGCGCATATGCTTCAATACAAACAGGATCTTGCGGTAGCGGGCCGGCGCGACGGAGAAATGAAGCATCGCCTCGTTCATGCCGCGGATCTTCGCGCTCGGCGAGTTGCCGCCGGAGGTCCAGGTGTAGGACTTGCACTCCACCAGGATTGGCGGGTCCTCGCTGCCCAGGTCAAAGCGGTGGAGCTTCTTGACCTTGAAGCCCACCGGCACGCCGAAATCCCGCTCAAGACGCACGCCCGTCTCAGCCCAGTAGAGCTGCGCCGCCAGCTCGAACTCGCGGCCCGCGTGGGTGTTGCTGATGGCGCCGACGCGCTGGAAATTGTTGACGTCCAACGGCGCTCTCCCGGCAACGGCCATCCCGCATCGCCACCATAGCGGCCTCAGATCGCGTCCGGCCAGAACAGGCCTGAATCGACGACATGCAGCTCATCGAATGTCGGCGGCGCATCGGCCACGGCCTCGGCGGTCAGCGCCGGCTCGTCCACGTCGTAGAGCGTGGGCAATCGTCCGGTGCGAGGGATGCGGCGCGAATCTTGGCCGAGGACGCGACTTCGAGCGGACAAGGCGCGTGCACGCGCCGCATACCTTTCGACGCCTTAGCTACGCTAGCATTTTCCATCATGCGCGAGGTATTATTGCCCGAAATAGTCCATTTTCCATCTTTTACGATGGATTAGGTTCTAGTTGTCATTTTACATCGTTAGGGATGGTTTAAGTTGGATTTCCCGCACCAAACCATCATATGTGATGGAATGAAGATCACCGGCGCCCTAACCGACGAGGCAACGTTGAGCGAGCTGGCGAAGCGCGTGCAACGCGCTCGGCTCGATCAAGTCATGACGCAGGCGGAACTGGCGGAGCGGTCCGGCGTAGCG
Organism: Caulobacteraceae bacterium; assembly: GCA_036494265.1. Classification (GTDB taxonomy): domain Bacteria; phylum Pseudomonadota; class Alphaproteobacteria; order Caulobacterales; family Caulobacteraceae; genus Acaudatibacter. Next base: position 25,616 of record DASXOP010000012.1, read on the forward strand.
CGTCCCACGATCGAACGTTTCGAAGCATCGGGCGTCGCGCAACTCGTCACCCTGGTGCGCATCCTCAGAGCCCTCGGCCTGCTTGAGCGCTTGGACACCCTGCTCCCCGAAACATCAATCCGGCCGATCGAGGCCCTCGAAACCCGGGGTGCGGGTCGCAAGCGGGCTTCCCGCCCCCGGCGGCCCGACAAGCGCGAGGACAAGGTCTGGACCTGGGGTGATCGTCGGTGAGCACCCTTGCCGAGGTGATCCTCTGGGGAACCCGGATCGGCGTGGTTGAATTGCCAGACGGCGAGCGGACGGCGACCTTCCAATACGATCCCGACTTCTTGCCGAGCGGCATCGAGGTCTCCCCCCTCGTCATGCCCTTGCGAGCCGGACCTTACAGTTTCCCGGCCTTGGCCGAGGTATCGTTTCACGGCTTGCCCGGCCTGCTCGCGGACTCCCTGCCGGACAAGTACGGGAACGCCCTCATCGACGCCTGGCTGGCGACGCAAGGCCGGCGCCCCGAAGACTTCAACGCCGTGGAGCGGCTCAGCTACACCGGCGCCCGCGGCATGGGCGCTCTTGAATTTCGGCCGGTCACAGGTCCCACTGCGCCCGCGTCGGCGCCGGTGAACATCGACGCCCTGGTCGAACTCGCTTCCCAGGTCCTGACGCATCGTCAGACGCTCAACGTCACCTTCGCCGGCGACAACAAGGCGGCGGCGCTCCGAGAGATCTTGCGCGTGGGCACCTCCGCCGGCGGCGCCCGGGCCAAGGCGGTGATTGCTTGGAACCCCGACACGAACGAGGTGCGGTCGGGGCAGCTGATGGCGCCGCCGGGGTTCGAATACTGGCTGATCAAATTCGACGGTGTGGAAGGCAACAAGGACAAGGACCTCGCCGATCCGAAGGGCTACGGCGTGGTGGAGTACGCCTACTCGCAGATGGCCGTGGCGGCCGGGGTCGAAATGAGCGCCTGCCGGCTCTTCGAGGAAGGCGGTCGCCGCCACTTCATGACCCAGCGCTTCGATCGCGCCGCCGATGGCGACAAGCTGCACATGCAATCGCTGGCCGCCTTGGCCCACTACGACTTCAACGTCGCGGGCGCCTACGCCTACGAGCAGGCGTTCCTGGCGATCCGGCAGCTAAGGCTCGTGGCCCACGACATCGACCAGCAGTTTCTCCGCATGGCCTTCAATGTGCTCGCCCGCAACCAGGATGACCACGTGAAGAACATCGCCTTCCTGATGGACCGATCAGGGACTTGGCGCCTGTCTCCCGCCTATGACGTCACCTGGGCCTACAACCCCACAGGCGACTGGACCTCCCAGCATCAGATGTCGGTCAACGGCAAGCGCGACAACTTCATCGTCGAGGACTTGCTCGCCAGCGGCAAGGCTGGCGGGGTCCAGAACCGGCGCCTCCAAACGCTACTCCGCCAGGTGCACGACGCGGTCAGCCGATGGCCGGAATTCGCCGGCGCCGCGGGTGTCCGCTCCGACTGGATCGACCAGATCGCGGCGACCCACCGACTCGAACTCGGCTAGTCTGGCGACGATCAGAGCTTCTACTTTTCGCGGCGCCGCCCCCTCCTTCTCAGAACGGGCCGCCCCGATCCTTGTGAGTCCTCAGCTCTCGCTGCCGGTCTTGGTGAGGGCGATGCAGGGTGTGCCGCGAACCTCGCCACGTCGGACTTGCGCGGCCGGGCGTTGGCCATCTAGCCCCCAGGGCCGGGGTCAGTGTGGACAGGGACGAACCCGCTGCACTTCACGAATCTGCCGTCTTGGGGTCGCGGCAGGGCTTCGGCGCTACCGGGGTGGCGCAAAGGCTGTTTGTGACGAACTGGCCGTTGGCCGCGTGGCAATGGTGGTTCGCGTCCGCATGGTACGCCCCGGCGGCCGGGGCCGAGGCAGCGTTTTGAGACCAGCCGTTTCCGGTCGTGCCCGCGAAGGCGCCAGGCGCGAAACTATAGCCGCTGCGGCGGCGAGGTCGTCAGGCGCAGGGCTGGTCACTCCGGTTGACCCGATCACGCTGGGCCCTCACGCCGGGACTGGTTAAACTGTAACCCGCAAGCTATCGAGCCGCCCGGATCGGTCGCGGACGTTCTACGTGGGTCAAAGGGGATATCCTTCGTAGAGACCACCTCGCGCTGGTGGGCCGACGCCCTGGCCCATCACACTTCGGACCACCGAGCCGCGGCGCTGCATCTTGGCTACACCAGCGACAACCGGCATCGCCCGCGTGGTGCGACAAAGTCCCAGACACCCACCAGCCGCCTCGCCCAAGCTGGCGGTGCGAATCTGACGGGTGGCACCGGCCGACAACCGGACGTTCCCAACTTCGGCTCGGGGTTCTAGGACGTTGGCCAGAAGCGGAGCCGCGGGGGACGGGCTCAGCCGTGCAGGATCACCGCGAGCATATCGAACATTTCGCGCCACCCCTGCTCCAGTGGCCTGATCGCCTCTGGCGGAAGGCCCTCCTGGATAAGCGTAAGCTGTGCGCCCTTATCGGTTGCGTTGATCTCAACGGTCACCTTGTGCAAAGCTGGCGAGAACTGCGGCATGCCGAAGGTGAACACGAGCCGCCCAGGTCGGTCGACGTCGAGGTACTCGCCCACCGCCTTATATTCGACGCCCTCTCGGATGTCGGTGATCGTCCATTTGCCACCCGGACGAACATCGGCCTCAACGGAATGGCTCTCGCTGCCCGGCGTGGTGAATAACCAACGACCAACCATGTCGGGGTTGGTCCAGGCGTCGAACAACGCGTCAGGCGAGGTCTCGAATTCCCGGGTCACCCGCAGCACTTGCAATTTCGTGGGCGCGATCATGGCTTGTCTCCTCTGGCTTTTTTGGAGCTGAGCACAGCGTCCAGAGCCTCGAAGCTGTCACTCCAGAAGCGTCGGTAGAACGCGAGCCAGTGGTCGGCGTCGGCGAGAGCGCTGGGAACCAGATGACAGATGTGGCTTCGCCCAATCACTTGTCGGCGAACGAGCCCTGCGCGCTCCAACGCCTTGATGTGCTTTGATGCGGCAGCCAATGACATCCGGTGCGGTGACGCAAGCGCGCCAACGCTGAGCGGCTCGTCGGCCAGGCGCTGCAGCATCGCCCGCCGCGTCGGGTCCCCGAGTGCATGAAAGACTGCGTCCAGTTGGGAGGTCTCTAGTTCAACCATTTGGTTGCCTATAGCGTCGGCGAGCCATCCGTCAACCATCTGGTTGAATGAGCCGTATCGGCGGCCATGGCGATCAAGCAGTCAGCCGCAGGGCGGCCCGATCATCACGAGGACCATGGACGAGCGAACGTCCGAGTTGGGTCGCCGTCCTGACCAGGCGCAGACTCAAGCGCGGCGTCTTCAGGGGCGTCTTCGATCTCCAGGCCGCCATCAACCGCTTCGAAGAAGCCTCGACGGCGTTGAGCCAACTGGCCGACGTGGGCGTGAAGTGGAACGTCCAGCGCGGATGTCGCCCCAGCCACCTCGTGGGTGGCGTAGTTGTCGACGATGGCATGGACGGTCTTGCCGACCGGGACTTCACGCTCGACGGCGTTGAGGAAGCGGATGAACTCCTGGTGGCGGTGACGCTGCATGTTGCGGCCGATCACCGAGCCGTCGAGGACATTGAGCGCGGCGAAGAGGGTAGTGGTGCCGTTGCGCTTGTAATCGTGGGTCATCGTGCCGCC
>DASXOP010000013.1:0-67447 GCA_036494265.1 Caulobacteraceae bacterium
ACTCGAGGCGAGCGGCGAAGCCGAGAACAAAGTCCTGCTGTCCACGACCAACGGCATCGTCAGCATCGGCGTCTTCATCGAGGTGCCCGTAGACGATGACCCGCCCTTTCCCCCCGTCCCGGTCGAGATTCAGGGGAGCTATGAACTCCAGGCGAGCGACCTTGGTCAGGCCAACGTCCGCGTCGGCGACAACATCGTCTCGATGGGTCGCTTCGCCGGGTCGTCTCTGTTTAACGCCGCGTGTGGGTTGGGCGCGCCTGATGAGTGTTCCGGCGGTACTTTCGACGAGACGGCCTTCTTCTCCCCAGGGACCGTCTACTCGTTCACCCTGTCGGCGGGTGGATTCGTGGGGAGCGACACCGACGACCTGAAGGGGGGAAGCTATCTGGCGAGCATCGACCCGAAAATCTTCATCGATAACAGCAGCGGCGACTTCAACGGCTTCAGGCTCGACATCGGGACAATCGCGGATAGCCCCTCAGCGGCGCCAGAGCCGGCAAGCTGGGCTCTTCTGCTGGGTGGCTGCGGCGTGCTCGGCGCCACCCTGCGCCGGCACAATCGGCGCACGCTGACATCCTCCTACTTGGCGTCCTGATCGACGGGATGGGGCGCTCGCTGTAGCGCTCACCGCCGGCCCGCTCTAGCGTCGGCGAGGGAGGCGACGCGATGGTGGTGTCCGGCAAACTGCGGCGCGGCGATGCCCCCGGCGAATGGCAGGTGCATCGGCGGATTCTCGGACGCCGCGCCGGCGCGGTCGCGATGCTGACTGGCGCCTTCCTCCTGCTTGCGGCTTATCTACCCTGGGCGGCGGCGGTGGCTGCTGGATGGCCGTCGCAGGAGCAAGGCCCGCTCGCCCTGGTGGGCACAGTCGCGGCGCTCATCGTCTACCTGACGATGGCCTATCAGAACGCCTGGCGCGTCGCCTCGGTCGCCAAGGCGGTGATCGGGCGCGGCGCCGGAGCCTCAGTCCAACAGGTCAGCTACGCGGTCGGCGATGCCTTGCGTACCGAGGCGTCCGGCACGACCTCGGAGGTCCAGTGGCGGATGGTCACCGAGGTGTTCCCGTTCAAGGACGGCTGGGTGCTGCTGATCGGCTCGCGGGCCTATCCCGTCCCTTTCCGGTTCTTCGCCGACGTCGAAGCCCAGCGGCCGTTCGTGCGCGCCGTGCTCGAGCGGGTGACGCCGGAAGCCCGCGAGCGCAGCGCCGAGGCGCGCGAGTTCGTGCTCTGGAGCTAAGCGGGGACTTGGCCTGAGCTCAGGTGTTCATGGTTGAGCACCCACCCAGCCTCACCATTCTCAAAGACACGCGTCGCACGCCCGCTTCCGCCGACCTGTTGTCCACGCGCAATCCCCGACCACTCGAACCCGTAGACGGCTACCGCCGCCGCGTCGGTCTCGAGCGTCCAACTCAGATGCGAGGTCGAGTAGCGGTAGTCTTCCACGGCTTTCCAGGCAGCCAACATGACGGCCGCAAAGTCAGCTTTTCGGAGCACCGACCCATTGCCGAAGAAGAGCACAGCGTCGTCAAAAAGCAGCCCAAGGGCGGCGTCGATATCGCGCCGGAGAAGCGCAGCGGTAAAGTCCGACATGCAGACCTTCGCGGAGGGTGCGGCCACGTCGGGTCCTTCTATTGCTAACTAGACTTGCGGCGACAAAGGCCAGCGCATCTCGGGAATTTCCGCCCAGCTGGCGCGCTATTGCGCTGGGGCCGGCGCGGCGTTGTTGGCTGCGGCTTTCTGCAGATACTGGGCCTGGGTCTGGCCATCTACCGTCACGTCGTTGATCGTCACGTCGTGCTCGCCGTCCTTTGGCGCTTGGTATTCGCAGGCCGAGGTCAGCTGCATGGGCGTTCCTGTCGGGCCGGTCCGCTCATAGGTCACGATGTAGGCCAGGTCGCGGGCCTCCGTCGCACTCTCCTGCGCCCCGCTCGACTCCACCTCCACCTTGTCCACCTTGAAGCCGGACGGCGAGGGCTGGCGGGCCTTCAGCGCCGCCACGCATGCGGTCGCGACCTTCGCGTCCGGCCTCGAACACGCGCCCACCGCCAGCGCGGCTCCGACGAAGAGCACGATCACCAAACCACGCATCTGCACCCCCACCTGCCTGCGAGGCCGCCACGCTAGTCGATCTCGGACCGGCCCGTCGAGCGGCTGAACGGAGCTGACTCCTTGGGGAGAAGTCCGCTTTCCGGCAGGCGGCTTAAGGTCCGCTTCTCGGTGGGCCATCGATGGCCGCTTCTAGTTAGTAACTCGGGCTTGCGACGCAGTCACCAAAGCATCTTTACAACTACCGCTTGCCGCGAGCGATTGTGCGAGGTCCGCTTTCAAGCCACGCCACGACGTCCGCTCCCGCACAAAGCGGACATCCAGACCAATCCGTGACTAACCGAACGGCGATTGTCGAACGACGTTGCGCGACTAGCTTGACGCGAGTTAACACTCTTGATCAAGGGATGGGGTCCCGCCGCGACTTTGCGAATGTCAGTCATTCCGGCGAGGGATTAGGGGGTAGAAGATGGCGTGTCGGCAGTTCGCCTCAGGACTCAAAACGGCTCGGTTCTCGCTTTTTGCAATCGTAAGCGTCGCATTGAGCTGCGCTGCTAGCGTCGCTCTTGCGCAGCCAACATATTCGTTCACGGGCGCGGGCGACCCTCAGGCCATGGTCTGCGGATACTACATCAACCAGGAGATTTGCGCTCAAAGCCAAGCGATCAGCCCTATCACCCTGAAGACCGGCGACACAGTGAACATAAGTGTCAGCTACAGTAGCCCGCTCATCGTACCAGCGTCGCCGGGCGAAAACGCTGCGTGGACCGGGATCGACGACCAATACCAAGCGCCTGGCCCTGGACTTCCGGGCCCCCTAACGGCGAACGTGAACTCGACACCTGAGAATTTCCAGGCGTCGACGCTTTCCAACCTGCTTACGAACTACTCCATGCCCCCGACGCTGAACGAGTATGTCGCTACCGTTACCTATTGTTGCAACGTTTCGAGCCCCGCCTTCTCTTTAACGGGGTTGAACTCAACCATCTTGGTTACGACCCCAGACAGCAATCCGATTGTGAACGTATTTTGGGGTTTCAGCGCGATCCTTCCCGCCACGCCGCAGACGCTCACGTTGGTTGGTGCGCCGAATCCGGGCAGCCCGGCGATTCTGCCGCCCGGCCTAATTGGTCAGATAGACGGGTCGATCGATCCGGGCAGCTCCGAATTTTACGGCTTCAACTGGAAAGGAGGGATTTTCCAAGTCCAGGCGAATGTGCCGGAGGCAGACGTCAACGATGTGCTCGCACTTGAGCTTTTCGATCCCTACACAAGGCTAGTCATTCCGGGCGACTCAGTGGCGCTGAACAGTGCAGACGGGTTCACGAACTTGCTCACAGTCGCTAATCTTCCCGCTGGATCTTACGACGTCGCACTTGTTGATGCGGCAGGCACCGACCCGAACTTCACCCTCACCTTCGACACCCCCATCGGCTCGGTGCCGGAGCCGGCGACGTGGGCGTTGATGATGGCGGGCGTTGGGGCGATTGGTTCGTTTCTTAGAGGCTCTCGTAAGGCGCGCGTGCAGCGGATCGCGGTCACTTGAGGCGGTTCAGCGGAAACTAAGGTTGCTAGTGACCGCCCGACTGCAACGAGCCGCAGCAATCGAAGAATTTCGCCCAAGCTCTAGGCATCGCGGATGGCCGCGACACCCTCTCGTTGGTCTCCAGTACCTGGCTTGAAAAAGCTATCCGTTGAGGGGTGATACGAGACGAGCCGGGGCGATCGAGATCGGCGATTTCGTGAGAACTGTCCGCTTGCCATCGGCCGATCCAGCGGCCGGTTGAAGGTCCGTTTCTCGGTGTTCGGCGACGTCAGCTTCTTCCCCAGAGCCGACATCATGCGTTCGGCGCTCGCTCCGCCGCTTCCCTCGCGGCTTTGTTTGCCGCCCTCATCTTGTCGAGCTCGCCGGAGCTGATCTGTTCGCGGCGTTCCTGCCGCCCACGGTCGAACTCGGCCAGGACGCGCGCCGCGGGCGCCTGTCCCTGGATGGCGGCCTGGTAGGCGGCCACGTTGGCGTTGGCGGCGATCGGGTCGGCGAGCCCCCGGTTCAGCAGCATGTGCTGCACATAGGCGAGCGCCGGCACGAGCGCGCAGTCGGCCAGGGTGAGCCGGCCGAGGCAGGCGAAGCCGTCGCGTCCGATCATCCGGTCCAACGTCTTGATGCTGCTCGCCAGCTGGCCGCTGAGCAGCTCCACGATGCTGTCGATGCCGGTAGGGATGGGCGTCTGGGCGGCGAGGGCTCCAGTTTGAGACGCGAGCATGAACGCGGTATTGATCAGATAGACATCGCCGATGCGCACCAGGGTGCGGATGTGGGCGTTCTCGCGTGGCGTCGAGCCCAGCAGAGAAGGCGTGGGATAGGTCTCCTCGAGATATTCGGCGATCACCGCAGACTCCGGTATCGCGTCGCCGTCGATCTCCAGCGAGGGGATGCGGCTGAGCGGTCGCTCTTCGTAGACTTTCTGCGTCAGGTAAAACGGCGTCTGCGCGGTGGCGATCTCGGTGAGACCCTTGGCGTAGATCTGCATCCGCACCCGCGCCGCGTAGGGACTGAGATCCCAGGAATAGAGCTTCATCGTCATCCCACTGCTCCCTGCCGAAAGGCGGGATTATTGGCGGCCCAGCACGTTGTGTATATTCACTGGTCGGTATACTTGCGGCCATGACCCGAGACGCGCGCACGACCCGAGAGCAGATCATACAGGCGGCCGACGGCCTCTTCTATGGAGAGGGGATACGCAGCACGAGCCTGGACGCGATCGCGGCGAAGGCCAGCGTCACCAAGCGCACGATCTACTATCATTTCCCCAGCAAGGACGACCTCATCACGGCTTATCTCGCGGCACGCGACGAGCCGACGTTCGCCCGCCAGGCCGCGTGGCTGGACGAGACCAAGGGCGATCTGCCCGAGCAAGTGCTCGGCCTGTTCGAAAACCTGGCTCGGGCGATGAACACGCCGCGCTGGAAGGGTTGCGGATTCATCCGGGCTGCGGCCGAGCTGGCGGGTACGCCGGGCCACCCCGCCCTGAAGATCGCGTCCGCCCACAAGAAGCGCGTCGAAGCCTGGCTCGAAGGCCGCATCGCGCAGGCGGGCTTGAGCGAGCCTGCGCTCCGCGCTCGCCAGGTGATGATCCTCCTCGACGGCGCCGCGGCCCAGGTGCTGATCCACCGCGACCCCGCCTACGCGCTCGCTGCCGGACGAGCCGCCGCGGCGCTGGTCACGAAGGACGCGTAGACCCGCCGCCGCTCGAGGAACGTCGATCACGAGCAGGCCGGACAGTGTCTCAGGCACGGATCGGTCGGGTGCTCACACGCGGATGGCGCGGTGGTGAATAGCGGACGCGAAGGCGCCGAGGCCCGCGAGTTCGTGTTCTGGAGCGGGCGGCGCCCTGCGAAGAGTACGCCCAAAGCCGACATCGCGGATCGCGATGCTGGGTCGCGTCGAGCGTGCTAAGTCCAAGGACTTGCTCTCCTAAGGATGGCTTAACGTGCGCGCCAACACGCGACGTGAGGTCTGGGCAGCCGGCCTCTCACTAGCTGCCGGAGCGGCTTTTCTCCCGTCTCGCAGCCGTGCCTCCGACCTTGCCCTGCCCTCGTTGCACACCCGCCGAGTCGAGCGGGACATCAGACCCTTGGTGGTCCTGAAGGGCTCTGTCGTCCCGCCCATGACCATCCAGCAGCGGATGGCGCTTTATGAGGCGCCAGGTGTCAGCATCGCGCTCATCGATGACGACCGCATCGCATGGAGCCGGCATTACGGTGTTGCCGACAAGTCGTCAGGTCGCCGCGTCGATGACGACACGCTTTTCGAGGCCAGCTCGATCGCGAAGGTCGTGACCGCGTTGGTGACGCTGCGGCTCGTTCGCGAGGGCAAGCTCAGCCTCGATGCGGATGTGAACTCCGAATTGGTTAGTTGGAAGCTGCCCGGCACGCCTTTTACCGCGACAGAGAGGGTTACCGTCCGCCGCCTTCTTAGCCACACAGGCGGCGTCAATGTTCATGGCTTCGGGGGCTATGCCCCTGGAACGCCGCTTCCAACCGCGCTGCAGACGCTCCAAGGCGTTCCGCCGGCGAACAACGTCCCGATCACCGTTGATGAGACACCGGGGTCGGCGTTCCGCTACTCAGGTGGCGGCTACGAGATCCTCGCCCAGTTGGTCGAAGACGTCGCGCGTCAACCCTACGATCAGTTCGCGCGGTCGCGCGTCCTCGTGCCGGCGAATATGCGACATAGCCTGATCACGGCCACGCTCCCAGTCGACCGGGGCGCGCGCGGCTACGAAGGCGGCGCTCCGGTGCCACGCTTGGTGTATCCGGAGCTGGGGGCGGCCGGCCTGATGTCGACGGCGGCAGACCTCGCCCGACTTGCGATCGAGATGGATCGCGAACTTCATGCGCGCTCCGACCGCATTCTCGATCAGTCGTTGATAAAGCAGATGCTTAGCCGGCAAACTGGCGGCTGGGGCTTGGGCGTCAGCCTTAGCCCGCCCGGCAAGGAGCGCTGGTGGAGCAAAGACGGAGCCAACACCGGCTACTCGTCTCTCCTCTTTATGTACCCTGATCGTCGGCAAGGTGCGGCGATTATGACAAACGGGGCGTCACAGTCGGGTTTCGTCTATGAGATCGCGGCGTCGTTGGCCCGCGAATACGGCTGGACCGGTTTTGAGCAGAGCGTGCGCGCAGCGGTTCCCCTCGAGGCTGCGTGGCTGAGGCGTTTCCAGGGGGTTTGGCGCGCCGGTATCGAGTTCGAAATTGGCATCAGAGGCGATCACCTCTTCGTTCGAGGTGGCCCTTTCGGACCAAAACCAGTCGATCTCTACGCCCAGTCTCCAAACAGCTTTTTCGTCCTCTCCACCGGCTTCACATTCGACTTCGATCCGAAAAGCCCAGACCATGCTACGCTGGCCGGCTCGATCGCCGCAGTCAAAGTGCGGTCGCTGCCGGACCTCGATTGAAGCCAAACCGGCCGCGACCAAGAGGTCCGGCAAACGGAGTGCGACCGTGGCTTCAGGCCGGAAGCCTTCGGGCTTACACACCTCCCGGTCGCGCCACTCAAGACGGATGCTCACGATGTCACACGCCGCACCGGACAAGTCGGCTACTGTCCGCGCAGTCGTCCAGCACGTCGGTAGCGACGCTCCGGGCTGCGCGGTGGGTGTCGTCCAGGACGGCGCCGTGGTGTTTGCCGAGGGCTTCGGACTCGCTTGCCTCGAACATGGTGCGCCGATCACAACGGCGACAAGATTCTACCTGGCCTCTGTCAGCAAACAGGTGACGGCGCTCGCCGTTGTGCTAGCGGCCGAGACCGGTCAGCTGAGCCTGGGCGATCCAATTCGGAAGTATCTCGCCGAACTCCCCGCATGCATGGACGGGGTCACGCTTCGTCACCTGCTGACCCACACCGGTGGCGTGCGCGACTACTTCCACCTAGGGTTCCTTGCCGGTTTTGGCGGAGAGCACCCGTATAGCGAAGATGAGGTCCTGCGCATCCTGGCGCGCCAGAGCGCCCTGAACTTCCCGCCCGGAACCGACTTCACCTACAGCAACAGCGGTTATGTCCTGCTTGCCATCGTCATCGCTCGGGCTACGGGCAAGCGCCTCGACGCCTTCGCGAGGGAGACCATCTTCGCGCCGCTCGGAATGCATGCCAGCTCTTTCCAGCACGACCACACGGTCGTCGTTCCTAACAAGGCGTTCGGATACGAGCTGAGAGAGGGTGGGTGGCGGACCGCCAACTGCCAGCTCGATGTGGTTGGCGACGGCGGCATGTACGCATCGCTCGACGACATGCTCGCCTGGACTCGGAATCTGCTGTCGCCGCGCATCGGCGTCGAGGCCATCGATCTATTGCGCTCGCCGGTGAAGCTCGCGAACGGCATATCGACCCGGTACGGCATGGGGTTGGGGGTCGGGGCGCACCGCGGCCTCGCGACGCTTGAGCACGGGGGTGGCATGGCCGGATATCGGACACACCTCCTGGCCTATCCGTCGGAGCGCCTGGGGGTCGTCGTTCTATGCAACGACGCGGCGGCCATACCGGCGGTCGTCGCTCGCCAGGTGGCTGAAACCTTCCTGGCAGACCGCATGACGCCAGCGCCGCCCACCCCGCCCGCGCCACCGCCGGAAGCCATCGTGGCTCGTGCAGGGTGCTATCGTGCCCCGGAGGGTGACGTGATCGCGCTCACCGAGTGCGATGGAGAACTCTTCGTCCAAGGTTTGCCGCGTCCACTTCGCGCGCTGAGCGCAAACAGCTTCGCGATCGCAGGAGACCCGGATCTGCTGCGACTCGAGTTTGAGCCTGACGGGCCCGGACTTACCGTGGCGATGGGCGGCGTTCCCGACCGAAGCTTCTCACGTTGCGAAACGCAAAGCGCCATCGACGCCGCGGCCTATGTTGGAGGCTTCGAGAGCGGTGATATCGCCGCCGATCCGTGCCGTGTGACGGCCAGCGACGGGACCGCGGCGGTCTCGTTTGCGAACGGATCTCCTTTGCAGCTGAGCCCGATTGGTTCTGATTGCCTCTGGATCCCCGAGGTCGGCGTCACGCTCTCGTTCGAGCGCGAGTCCGATGGCGGCGTAGGTCGTTTCAGGTTGGATAGCGCCCGCGTCCGCGGGATCGTTTTCACTCGAACCGGGCAAGCGCTCCTCAGCGCATAGCAAGCGACCGTCGAGGCCGGACCGCGCAGCGCGACGATCACCGCCTCCAACGCGCTCTTCCCTCCTTGCATGTTGCCCTCCCTTACGCTAACACTAAACCATATGGTACAGTATGTGACTGCACGCCTCGATGCCTCGTTCGCTGCGCTCTCGGACGCCACTCGGCGCGGCGTGCTCGAGCAACTCGGACGTTCGGATGCTTCGATCACGGAGCTCGCTGGCAGGTTCCACATGACCCTCACGGGCATGAAGAAGCACGTCGGTGTCCTGGAGCGGGCGGGGCTGGTCACGACGGATAAGGTTGGGCGCGTGCGGACCTGCCGGCTTGGCCAGGGCCGTCTCGAGGAGGAGGCGGCCTGGATCGAGGGACATCGCCAGCTTTGGGCCGCGCGCTTCGACGCCTTGGACAAGGTTGTCGAGGAACTTCAACGGAAAGGGAAAGTCGATGACTAGCCGCACAACGGTCGAACGGACGTCAGATCGGGAGCTCGTCGCGACGCGAACCTTCGATGGGCCGGCGCGCATCGTATTCGAGGCGTGGACGAAGCCCGAGCTGATCATGCGGTGGTGGGCGCCGACGTCGTTCGGAATAACCTTCCTGTCCTGCGAGGCCGATGTTCGTACGGGCGGCGCGTACCGTTTCGTGTTCGGCCACCCGGCCTCGGAGCAGCCCATGGCCTTCTTCGGCCGGTACCTCGAAGTGACGCCGCCCTCCCGCCTCGTCTGGACCAATGAGGAAGACGAGGACGGGGCCGTGACCACGGTGAGCTTCGAGGAGAGCGACGGCAAGACACGGGTCGTCGTGCACGAACTCTACCCTTCGAAGGGAGTTCTCGACGCCGCGATCGCCAGTGGAAGCACCGGAGGGTGGCCCGAGCAGCTCGAGCAGCTGGACGACCTTCTCAACACGCTGGGCGCGAGCGTGGGACGGTGATGAGGCCCGCCTGAGCCCGAATGCATGGCGCTTAGCGGGCGCGAAGCCAACGACATCGCCGCTCAACTGAGCTTGCCTTCCGCAGCGCCAGACGGCTGACGTGGCGCCAACACCCTCACTCCCCCTCTCACCGCGGGGCGAGAGGTGCAGACCGAGAAGGCGCGCACATGACCGATCGCTTCAGCCTGGCGGGGAAGACCGCTCTGATCACCGGCGGCTCGCGTGGCCTGGGGCACGCCATGGCGCTCGCCTTCGCCGAGGCGGGCGCGGACGTCGCCATCGTCAGCCGCAAGCTCGACGCTTGCGAGGCCACGGTGAAGGAGATCGAGGCGCGGGGCCGGCGCGGCTACGCCCAGGCCTGCCACATCGGCCGCTGGGACGAGATCGAGCCGATGGCGAGCGCGGTCTGGGATCACTTCGGCAAGGTCGACATCCTGGTCAACAACGCCGGCATGTCGCCGCTCTATCCGTCGCTCGGAGAGGTCACCGAGCGCGGCTTCGACAGCGTGATCGGGGTTAACTTCAAGGGCCCGTTCCGGCTGACCGCCGTGCTCGGCGAGCGGATGCAGGCGGCGGGCAAGGGCTCGGTGATCAACATCTCGTCGACCGCGTCGCTGGGCGCCTCGCCCTGGGCGCTGCCCTACGCCGGGGCGAAGGCGGCGCTGAACGTGCTGACCCAGGGGTTCGCGGCGGCCCTGAGCCCGCAGGTGCGGGTAAACACCATCGTCGTCGGCCCGTTCGCCACCGATGTCGCCGAGCACTGGGCCGACCCGCCCGATCACGACAATCCCGGCTGGACCAAGGCGGGCTACCGCGTCGGCCAGCCGGACGAGATCGTCGGCCTGGCGCTCTACCTCGCCTCCGACGCCTCCAGCTTCACCAACGCCGCCACCATCCGCGTCGACGGCGGCCCGGTGCGAGCACGGTTCTCGGCGACGGGCGATAACGCCCGGCCTTAGTTCAAGCTGACCGGCAGCGCCTTCACCCCGCGCACGCCCAGCCGCGGGACCCATTCGATCCGCTCCGGGTCGACCAGGGCAAGGTTGCGGAAACGGGCGTAGAGACGCGAAAGCGCGCTCTGCACCTCGACCCGCGCCAGCTGCATGCCAAGGCAGAAGTGGATGCCGGAGCTGAACACCAGGTGCGGATTGGGGAACCGGTCCAGCCGCAGCTCATCCGGCGCATCGAAGACCGCCGGATCGGCGTTGGCCGCAGCGACCAGGCCCATGATCAGCTCGCCGCGCCGCAGCTTCTGGCCCAGAAAGACGGCGTCGTGGGCCACGAAACGCGGCTTGGTCGACTGCACCGGCGAGGTGAAGCGCGCCAGCTCCTCCACCGCCCGTTCCATCCGAGCGGCCGGATCGGCCAGCAGCCAGGCCTTCTGCTCGGGATGGGTCTCCAGCATCAGCACGCAGTCGCCGATCAGATGCCGCGTCGTCTCGAAGCCGGCCACCAGCAGCAGCAGCACCATCGACACGAGCTCGCTCTCGTCGAGCCGGTCGCCGTCCTCGTCGCGCACCAATTCGGCGATCAAGCCGGCGCCGGGGTTGCATCGTTCCGCCTCGATCCGGCCGCGGATGTAACCCTGCATCCGATCGAACACGCCTGAGACCCGAAGCAGGCTGAGCGCATTCTTGAGTTCCACCGCATCGCCGGTCCATTCGGCGAACTGGGGTCGGTCGGCCGCCGGCAGTCCCAGCAGATCGCAGATCACCTCCAATGGCAGGCGGCGGGCGAACTCGCTGGCGAGGTCGACCTCGGCGCGCCCCTCGAAATCGTCCAGAATCCTGTCGGCGATCGCCTCCACCGAGCCACGCATCGCCAGCACATCGCGCCGGGCGAACGCGCGGTCGACCAGATGGCGCAGCCGCCGGTGGTCGGGCTCGTCCTTCAGCAGCATGTTGTTGGCCATCAGCAGCAGCGACTTGGGCATCCACCACTGCATCCCCGGCGGCCCGGACTTGCCGGCGTGGCGGCCCTCCTGCACGAAGAGCGTATTGTCCTTGACCATCGCCAAGGTGGCGGCGTGGGTCGTCGTCACCCAGACCTTGCCGACGATGCTGAACCGCACCGGCAGCACCGGCCCAGCGCCCCGCATCGCCGCGAAGGTGGGCAAGGGATCGCGCTTGAACTCGGCGTTCTCGAGGTTGAACTTCATCGGTGCGCCCAGCCGACGATCTTCGAGGGGGGCGCCTGTCTCGGCCAGAGCCATGTCGTATCCTCCGAACGATACGCGGGCGATATCCGTGTGGAGTTTACGCCCGGCGCTTACGGGTTGGAAGCGCGCTACCACGGCCAGCCGTTACGCGCGCCCTGGGGCTTTACGCGCCCGCCCTCCAGCCGCTAGGTCCCCCCATGCTTGACGAACTGAAAGCCAACAACCGCGCCTGGGCCGAGCGCATGGTCGCGCTCGATCCCGGATTCTTCGCCCGCCTCGAGGGCCAGCAAGCGCCGGACTATCTGTGGATCGGCTGCTCGGACAGCCGCGTGCCGGCCAACGAGATCGTCGACCTCGATCCGGGCGAGCTCTTCGTGCACCGCAACGTCGCCAACCTCGCCCCGCCGCAAGACGCCAACTACCTGTCGGTGCTGCAGTTCGCGGTCGATGTGATCAAGGTCAAGCACGTGCTGGTGGTCGGCCACTACGGCTGCGGCGGCATTGCCGCGGCGGTGGACGGTCGCCGGCGCGGCCTGGTCGATCACTGGCTGCACCCGATCCGCGAGGTCGCCCACGATCACCGTCACGAACTCGACGCCTGCCCGGACGAGAAGGCGCGGCTGAACCGGCTCTGCGAACTCAATGTCGTCCGCCAGGTCCACAATGTCGCCGCCGACGTCTTCGTGCAGGACGCCTGGGCGCGAGGCCAACCGCTCTCGGTGCACGGCTGGGTCTATTCGCTCGGCACCGGCCTGGTGAACGACCTCGGCGTTACGGTGAGCGGCCCGGAAGACTGACCGGGCGCGAGATCTTCTCAGCCCGCCGGCTGCGCCAGGCCAACGTCGAACTCGGCGGTCCAGCGCACGCCTTCAGGGGCGAACGAGATGTCGATCCTCGGTCGCAAGCGCCCGTTCAGGCCCTGTCGCAGCAGCCGCGAGCCGAACCCGCGGCGCACCGGCGGGGCGACCGGCGGGCCGTCGCGCTCGGCCCAGCTGAAGCTGACTCTGCCACCGTTCCGATCCGGCTCCACGGTCCAGGCGATCTCAACGCGGCCGCCATCCCGCGACAGCGAGCCGTACTTGGTGGCGTTGGTCGCCAGCTCGTAGAGGCAGAGGGTCAAGCTGACCACGCTGTCCGGCGGCAGCAGCAGATCGTCGCCCTGGACGGTGACCCGCTCGGTCTGCTCGTCGACGAACGGCGCCAGAGTCCTGCGCGCCAGTTCGCGGAGCGAGACCGTGGTCCAGGCCGCCTCGCTGACCAGCTCGTGCGCCTGCGCCAGCGCCACCAGCCGATTGGAGAACTCGCGCCGGAAGTCCGCCGGGGTAGGAGTCGAGCGCAAGGTCTGGTCCGCCAAGGTCTGGACGATGGCGAGGGTGTTGCGAACGCGGTGCTGCAGCTCGCCAATCATCAGCCGCTCCTGCTCGCGCGATTCAGTCAGGTCGACCAGCGCGCGGCGCAGGAACACCGCCAGCCACACGGTGAGGCCGGTCGAGAGCAGAAAGATCAGCGCCGGCGCCCAGCGCCGCAGGTTGCCCACACTCACCGGCCCGGCCAGCGGCGCGTACCAGAACGCGGCGCCCGCCGCGATGACGGCCAGGCAGGCCAACCCGCCGCGCAGACCCCCGAACACGCTTGCCGCCAGCACGGCCGGATAGAACATCACGAACGGCTGCGTGCCGGTCGTCACGCGGCTCAGCACCAGACGCGCCACGATCGCCACTAAAGCCCAGAACAGCCCCCAGCCGACCTGCTGCCACAGCGGTGCGCGCTCGGCGATCCGCCGCCGCAGGAACTCGTTGAACGCCGCACCGCGCGTCATCATCCCTCGCCCAGGCCGCTCGTGCGCACCCGTCGCCCGCCCTGCGGTTGTGACATCTACCGCGCGCCACCCGACTCGCCGAGCGGAAACGCCGCGAGGCCTCTCATCGCCCCCTGCGGGTGCTAAGCTCATCCGCCTGCCGAGGAGGACGCCCCATGCCGCAGAAGTTCGTCGTCGCGATGATGATGCATGAGACCAACACCTTCTCGCCCTTGCCCACGCCGATCGAGTCGTTCGCGCGCCGCGGCGCCTTGGGTGGCCCAGTGGCGATCGCCGAGGCGGAGGGCACCAACACCCCACTCGGCGGCTTTCTCGACGTCGTCCGCGGCGCCGGCGCCGAGTTCGTCGTGCCGGTCGCCGGCAACGCGTACCCTTCAGGCCTGGTGGCGAACGCCGCCTTCGAGCAGATGACCGCCGCCATCGCCGAAGCCGTGGCAGCGGGGTGCGACGGCGTGATGCTCGCGCTGCACGGCGCGATGGTCACCCAGACCTACGACGACGGCGAGGGCGAGCTCTTGAACCGCCTGCGCCGCATCGCCCCCGACTTGCCGATCGCCGTCGCACTCGACTTCCACACCCAGATGACCGAGGCGATGGCCCGCGGCGCCGACGTCATCACCGGCTATCGCACCTATCCGCACATCGACATGGCCGAGACCTCGCGTCGCGCCGGCCGCACCCTGCTGCGCGCGCTGGCCGGTGAGGTGGCGCCCAAGGTGGTCTGGGACTCGCGCCCGATCATGAGCAGCACTCTGGTCCACACCCCGTCCCGCGAACCGATGCAGAGCCTGATGGCGATGGCCGCCGAGGCGGAAGGCTCCGGCGCCGTGCTCAACGCCTCGGTGTTCGGCGGCTTCCCGCAGGCCGACATCCCGCACTTGGCGCTCTCCGCCGTCGTCGTCTGCGACGGCAAGACCGCCGAGGGCGAGCTTTTGCTGGCGCGAATCCTCGACCGGGCCTGGGAACAGCGCGAGGGCTTCCTCTTCCATCCAGAGCCACTCAGCGTCCAGGTGGCCCGCGCCAAGACCCTAGATGGCGGTCCGATCGTGCTTGCCGACCATGGCGACAACACC
Organism: Caulobacteraceae bacterium; assembly: GCA_036494265.1. Taxonomy (GTDB): domain Bacteria; phylum Pseudomonadota; class Alphaproteobacteria; order Caulobacterales; family Caulobacteraceae; genus Acaudatibacter. Next base: position 14,690 of record DASXOP010000013.1, read on the forward strand.
GCCTCGGGCGGCACCCAGGACGTGATGAGCGTGATCGAGGAGGCGATCCGGCAGGAGCTCGACGACGCCTGCGCCGGCCCGGTCTGCGACCCGGACTGCGTGGCCCAGATGATCGCCGCTGGCGTCGGCGCCACCGTCACCCTGGAGCTTGGCGGCAAGGTCGATATGCCGGCGATGGGGCTCATGGCCAAGCCACTCGCCGTCACCGGCCAGGTGCGCTGCATCACCGATGGCGTCTTCAAGGTCACCGGGCCGATGGCCACGGGCTCCACCATCCGCATGGGCCGCACCGCCGTCCTCGACACCGGACGTATGCTGATCGTGGTCAGCGAGCAGCGCAGCGAGCCGTTCGACCTCGGCGTCTTCACCCACTGCGGCATCGACCCGAGGACCAAGCGCTACGTGCTGATCAAGTCGCGCCAGCACTTCCGCGCCGGCTTCGAGCCGATCGCCCGCCACATCGTCATGTGCGACGGCGACGGCTGCACCGCCTCCGACCTCACCCTCTTCGACTACAAGAACATCCGCCGCCCGCTCTACCCGTTCGATCCGGACATGGTGCTGGGGCGCAATGAGGCGGCGGGCTAGGACGCTGAGCTTGGTCGACATCCCCCAGGTCATCACCGAGATCGTGGCCGCAAGCGCGCAGCATGTCCCGCTGGTCGTCGGCGTCGCGGGGCTGAGCAACGCCGGAAAGACCACCCTGTGCCAGCTGCTGACATCCGAGCTGGCAGGTCGCGTCCTGCATCTGCGTTGCGATGACTTTTCAGTCCACAGCTATCGGCAACGGTCGCTCCGCGCCGAAGACCCGCGCGACTGGTGCGCCTGGGATGACGTGCAGGCGGTACTGCAGGTGCTTCGGGTGAGTCACCGCGCCGCCTATGACCGCGGATGGAATCGCGAGACCGGTGAATTGAACGTACATCTAGATCTTCGCTTGCCGGACCACCCCAATCCCGTAGTCCTCTGTGACGGATCGTACCTGTTGCACTCTCCTGTTCGAGACATGTTCGATCGTCTTCTGTTCGTGGACACTCCAGTCGAGATCGCCTTGGAGCGGGGCCGCACAAGGGCGGTCAGAAACGGCCGACCGGGGTCCGCGGACTACTCGGAGCGCCTCACGCGTGCCGTCCCTTACTTCGAGGAGTTCGCCTGCGTTGCCCACTGGACGTGGCGAGCGGCGGCGCCTTAGCGGACGCCACTCGCCTGTTCGAGCTGTGCGGACCGTGCCTCTACCCGTTCGATCCGGACAAGGTGCTGAGGCGCAATGAGGCGGTCGGGTAGGTGGCGAGGCGCGACGAAAAGCGCGAGCTTGCACGAGTGGCGGCGTGCGCGGCGCATGGCTATGTGGTCCGTGCACGGGGCGCAATTGAGAGAATGTCGCTGAACCAGCCAGCCTGGAATGAAGCAGAGCGACTGGCCGCGCTCGACGGCTACGAGGTCATGGATACGCCCGCCGAGGCCGACTTCGACGATCTGGTGAAGATCGCCGCCGAGATCTGCGGCACTCCGATGGCGCTGATCAGCCTCGTCGACGCCCGTCGGCAGTGGTTCAAGGCGTCGGTCGGCGTGACGGCAAGCGAGACCCCACGTGAGGTCGCGTTCTGCGCCCACGCGATCCAGCAGACTGGCGTGTTCACGGTCGAGGACGCCGCCCGCGACCCGCGCTTCGCCGCTAACCCGCTGGTCACCGGCGATCCAAACCTTCGGTTCTATTCCGGCGCGCCACTGATGACGGCGGACGGACTGCCGCTTGGCACGCTTTGCGTCCTGGACATCAAGCCGAGCCACCTGACCCCGGCGCAGGAGAGCGCGCTCGAAGCGCTGTCGCGGCAAGTGGTCGCCCAGCTCGAACTGCGCCGCCTGCTGGCGCAGCAGCAGGAGGAGGCCGAGCTGCGAACCCTGTTGATTCAGGAGTTGCAGCATCGGATCAAGAACACCCTGGCGACCGTTCAGTCGATGGTCAGCCAGTCGCTGCGCAACGCGGACTCGGTGGAAGGCGCGCGGCGCGCGATCGAAGATCGACTTTACGCCATGGGCCGGGCGCACGACATCTTCGCCGACGGCAACTGGCGGGCCGCGAAACTGGCGGACGTGATCGAGGCGGCGATCGCCACCGGCGGTTTTTCCCGCGGTCGCTACGCCATCTCTGGTCCGGACGTCGAACTCAGCGCCCGCGCCGCGCTCGGCGTCGCCTTGGCGCTGCACGAGCTAAATACCAACGCCACCAAATACGGCGCGCTCTCCACGCCGGCCGGCCGGGTCGAGCTCAGCTGGGCCGTCGGTAGGTCGACCTTGAGCATTGAGTGGCGCGAGCTCGGCGGACCGCCTGTGGCCAAGCCGACGCGGCGCGGATTCGGCTCGCGCATGATCGAGACCGCTCTCGCCGGAGAAGTCGGCGGCGCCAGCCGGATGGACTACAGGCCAGACGGCCTGGTGTGGACCTTCGGCGCGCCGCTCGAAGGGATCGCCCCCTTGGGAGCCGTCGGGCCGACCGCTCTCTGAAGTGATGGAAACGCTCATGAACCCGCCGCTTGGCGTCATCGAAGGCTACTACGGCCGGCCTTGGTCGTGGGACATGCGCGAGGATCAGGCGCGGTTCCTCAAGGGCCACGGCTACGACTTCTACATCTACGCCCCGAAGGCCGACGGCTTTCTGCGGCGGCGCTGGCGGGAGGATCATCCGGCGGGCGAGGCGGACCGGCTGGCGCGGATGGCGGCGGCCTGCGCCAAGATCGGCGTCGCGTTCGGCGTCGGCCTCAGCCCCTACGAGGCCTATCGCGACTTCGGGGAGGAAACGAAGGCCGCGCTGGCCCGCAAGCTCGCGTTCTTCGATGCTGCGGGCATCACCGTGCTGGCGCTGCTGTTCGACGACATGAAGGGCGACCAGGTCGATCTGGCCGAGGCGCAGGTGCGGATGGCCCATTTCGCGGCCGAGCACTCGAAGGCCACGCGGCTGATCGTCTGCCCCACCGTCTACTGCGACGATCCGGTGCTGAAGCGCGTCTACGGTCCGACGCCCGAGCGCTACGTCGAGGATTTCGGCCGGCTGCTCGATCCCAAGATCGAAGTGTTCTGGACCGGCGAGGAGGTCTGCTCGCGCGAATACAGCCCCGGCCACCTGGCGCGGGTCACCGAGCAGCTGCAACGCAAGCCGACGCTCTGGGACAACTACCCGGTCAACGATGGGCCCGGCATGTCGCCGTTCCTCTATCTGCGCGCCTTCACCGGCCGGCCGGCAGCTATTGGCGAGCACCTGGCCGGCCACGCGGTGAACCCGTGCCTGCAGCCGACCCTCTTCCGTATCCCGGCGCTGACCCTGGCCGAGAGCTACGCCGCGGGCGCCGCATACGAGTACGGCGCGGCTTGGGAAAGGGCGGCTCGCGCGGCGCTGGGGGACGATCTCGCCGCCACCCTCGGCCGCAACTTCCGCCTCTTCCACGACCAGGGCCTCGACCGGCTGGACGACGACCAGAAAGCCCGCCTCACCGAACGCTACGCCGCCATCGATCACGAGGCGGCGCGCGAGGTCGTCGCGTGGCTGGCCGGCTATTGGCGGATGACGCGCGAGATGATGGAAGAGGCCTAAGCGCCCGCGAACGACCGCACGAAGTAGAGTCCGTCCGGTTCCGGCCTCGGATTGGGGAAGCGGAACTCTTCCAGGCCGTAGGTGCGGTAGAAGCGGATGGCGCGGTGGTTGGCGGCGCTGACGCCGAGGTGCAGCCCGCGCGAGCCTGCTGCCTCGATCCGCGCCGTCCAGGCGTCGATCAGCGCCTGGCCGAGACCGCGTCCCTGCAGACGCGGGAGCAGGTTGATGTGCAGGTGCGACGGGTAGGGCTCGGTGATCCGCTTCGGCGGCGGCTGCGGGTGATGGATCAGGTAGCTGCGAAGCTGATCCAGGTCCCAGCTCTGCGGCGCACCGGTTGGATCGGCGAACTCGCGTCGCAAGGTTGGCCACCACTCGGCCTCCAGCCGCACGTCGAACGCCAGCGTGTCGAGCGCGCCGACGATGTAGCCGCCAACGCCCGCCCCATCCTCGACCACCAGCGCAAACTTCGGCGCCAGCACCGCATAGGGCGCGGCGTAAAGATGCCCGACCAGCCTGGGGTCCCGGTAAAGATGCGAGGCGTCGGCGCCAGAGTCGCCGGTGGCCAGCGCGATCCGGTAGAGCGCCTCCAGATCGCCCGGCTGCACGTCGCGGATCCTGGGCTCAGACACGGTGCGCGTTTCTCCGGATGAGGCGAGGCGAGTGGGAGTCAATCCGACCGCCGCTCACCTGAGATTGATTATGCGCCCGAAATTGCCCGATAGTCCTCCTTCGGTGAGGGGGCATTTCATGCGCGTACTGGCGATAATGGCGTTGGGTCTGTTCGCGGCAGGCGCCGCGCACGCGGCGGATCTGAACGATCCGGTCTGGGCCCAGGCGCCCGGCCAGGAAGACTGGGCCAAGGCGTACCCGGCTCACGCCGCCCAGGCGGGCATCTCCGGCGCTGTGAAGATGAAATGCGCCGCGACCTCGGCGGGGCTGCTCGCCGCTTGCTCGGTCGTCCAGGAATCGCCCAGCGGCGAAGGCTTCGGCGCGGCGGCGCTCTCCCTTGCGACCGGCATGGCGCTGAGGCCTCAGGGCGCGAACGGGGAGCCGGTCGCGGGACGTAACCTGATCGTGCCAGTGAGGTTCGAACCAGCGCTCCTGCATCCAGGGGCGACCGTCATTGGCCAACCTGATTGGATGAGGCGGCCATCGCAGGAGGAGGTGCAACACTTCCTGCCAGCCGACTCTCACGGCGAGGCCGGGCACGCCACGATCGAATGCGTGGTGACGACGCGCGGCCTTCTGGAAAAGTGCGAGATCAATCAGGAGACTCCAACTGACCACGGTTTCGGAGCCTCGGCTCTGGCCATGACATCGACGTTCCTCATGCGCCCGATGACGGTAGACGGCCTGCCAGTCGGTGGCGCGAGGGTTCTGATCCCTATCGGATTTCAAGCGACGCCGGGTGACAGCCCGCCTGCCACCGGGACCATGAAAGTCATGCGCGCTGCGCCTTGGTTGGCGGCCCCGACGAGCCAGGCGCTTGCGCAGGCTTTTCCGAGAGGCGCGGTCGGCAAGTCGGCGTCGGCCCACGTCGTTCTTCGTTGCGGATTCCGCGACGACGGAAGTCTTGGTAGCTGCGAAACGGTCAGCGAGGCTCCTGATGGCCAGGGTTTCGCCAGCGCCGCGAAGTCGCTCGTCAAGGACTTCCGAACATACGTAGACCCAACCAACACGGCCAAGCTGAGGGGCCTTCGCGTCGATATTCCATTCGACTTCCGCGACCCCACCCAACCCTCACCGCCCATCGAGATTTACGACCCGATCTGGCTGACGCGCGTAAATCCCGAGGCGGTGGCGCAGCTCTTCCCGGCGGCCGCGGCGAAGGCCGGCTACAATAGCGGGGGTGCGAAGGTCGATTGCTCGGTGAAGCACGACGGATCGCTGACCGATTGCGTCGTCGCCGACGAAGAGCCTGCTGGCTTCGGGTTCGGCCAAGCCGCCCTAGAGATCGCCGCCGCCATGAAGATGAATCCCTGGACCGCTCAGGGTGATCCAGTGGACGGTGGCCGCATCGGCCTGCCGGTCAAGCCGGTCTTGCCGACGGACCAGGCAACGCCCGCCGCCAAACCCTAGGCCGCGCTCGGCCGCGCTTCCTGGACCAGGAGGGCGTGGATGGCGTCGGCGCCGTGAGCTTTGCGGAGCTGCTCGCGCAGGTCACCCTGGCGCAGGACGCGAGAGACGCGGGCCAGGGCGCGCAGATGTTCGCCGCTGGCGTCGGAGGGGGCGAAGAGCGCGAAGATGAGATCGACCGGGCGGTCGTCGACGGCGTCGAACTCCACCGGTTGCTCCAGCCGCACGAAGACGCCGCGCAACTTGGTCAGTCCGGGCAAGCGGGCGTGCGGCACCGCGACGCCGTACCCGACACCGGTCGAGCCCAGCGCCTCGCGTTCCAGGAGGGCGTCCAACACCTCGCCCGGCTTCAGGCCAAACTTGCGCGCCGCCATCTCCGCGATCACGCACAGCGCCTGACGCTTGCCCGGCGCGGTGGCGCGCGGCGCGATGGCGCCGCGATCGAGAAGGTCACCGATATTCATTCGACCTGACACTCACCTGACGCGCCCGCCCGCCGGAGCGCCGGCATCAACGTACGGGAGTGACCAGAGGCTCCCGCCTGCACAATTTAGTGACGACCCTCGCTAGTGACGTCCCTGCCCATTGGCCTTGGTCCGCTGAGGATCGACCCAGCCGATGTTGCCGTCGGCCCGGCGATAGACAACAGAAAGTCCGCCATGTGCGGCGTTCCTGAACACGATTGCCGACTGTTCGGTCAAGTCGAGATCCATCACCGCCATGGAAACGGTCATCGTCTTCAGCGCTTCCTGCGATTCGGCGATCACCATCGCCGCCGGCGGGTGGTGGCCCTGCTCGCCGTCCCAGTCATCGGTGTCGTCCGAGTCGTCCGGCGCGCGCAGGACGTAAGACGCCGACACCTCGGCGGCCTTGGCCTCGGCGGCGATCGAGTGGCTCTTCAGCCGGCGTTTGTACCGGCGGATGCGAGTCTCGATCTTGGCCATCGCCTGGCTGAACGCGCCGTGGGCGTCCATGCCGAGGCCATGGCTTTGCAGCCGCTGGCCGGAAGCCAGACTGACCACGCAGTCTATTCGAAAGCCGTGGCCATCCTTGGAAAGCACCACGTCGGCGTCGCCGCCGCGTTCGAAGTACTTGCCGATGCTGTTGAGGAGATCGTCGGATATCCGCGAGCGCAGCGCTTCGCCGACATCGATGTGTTTGCCGGAAACCTGGACCTGCATACCTCATCAACGCGCCGGAGGGCGGTCGGTGTCAAGCGGAGCCAGTGGGTTGTTCAGGCGCTCTCGCGGATCAGCCGTTTGCGCTCCACCGAAGAGGGTATGCGCATGGCTTCGCGGTACTTGGCGACGGTGCGGCGGGCGATGTCGACGCCGGCTTCCTTGAGGATATCGACGATCGAGTCGTCGGAGTGGACCTCGGTCTCGCCGCGTTCGGCGTCGATCAGTTGACGGATCTTGTGGCGCACCGATTCGGCCGAGTGCGCCTCGCCGCCGGAGCTGGAGGCGATCGACGAGGTGAAGAAGAACTTCATCTCGAACACGCCGCGGGGCGTCGCCAGGTACTTATTCGAGGTCACCCGGCTGACCGTGCTTTCGTGCATGCCGATCGCGTCGGCCACGGTCTTCAGGTTCAGCGGGCGGAGGTGCTCGACCCCGAAGGCGAGGAAACCGTCTTGTTGGCGCACGATCTCGCTGGCCACCTTGAGGATGGTCTTGGCGCGCTGGTCCAGACTTTTGACCAGCCAGTTGGCGCTGGCGAGGCAGTCGGAAACAAATGTCTTCTCCTGATCGCTCCGCGCGCCGGTGGCGACGCGGGCGTGGTAGCGGTGGTCGACAAGCAAGCGCGGCAGGGTGTCGGTATTGAGTTCGACCAGCCAGAGCCCGCCGCCGCCTTCGCGGACGTAAACGTCAGGCACCACGGTCGCGGCCGCCTCGCCGCCGAATGCGGCGCCGGGACGGGGCGTCAGCGCGCGCAGCTCGGCGATCATCTCCTTCAAGTCTTCGTCATCGACCTCGCAGGCGCGCTTCAACCCGGCCATGTCGCGGCGGGCGAGCAGCTCCAGGTTGGCGACCAGCACCTGCATCGCCGGGTCGAAACGGTTCTTTTCCTTCAGCTGCAGCGCCAGGCATTCGGCGACGTCGCGGGCAAAGACGCCGGTCGGCTCGAAGCCCTGCAGACTCGTCAGCACGGCCTCGACCTTGGCCAGGTCGCAACCTAGCCGCTCGGCCATCTCTTCCAGGTCGGCGCGCAGGTAGCCGCCTTCGTCGACCGCATCGATGAGCGTGAGGGCAATCGCGCGCTGGGCGTCGGTAAGGCCGGCGACCGCCAGCTGTTCGTGCAGGTGTTCGGCGAGGGTGAGTTCGCGCACGCCGCCGCCTTCGCGCTCGCCGTCGCCGTCCTCGAAGCCACCGCCGCGGCCCGCCTTGGACCAGTCGACCGAGCCGCCCGCGTCGGCGCCGCCGCCAGTGCTGGCGTCGCCCGTGGCAAGATCGCCGGGCGAGGCGCCGTCGTAAAGGTCGTCGTGGCTGACATCCATTTCGGCGGCCGCGGCGACGTCTTTGACGTTGTCGGCCGCGTATTCGTCGCCGTCGGACTCGCGCTCGGCGGCCGGGGTCTCGGCGTCGCCCTCGGGGCCATCCTCGCGCTCGTCGCGCTGCAATAGCGGATTGCGCTCGAGCTCGCCGTCCACGTAGGCGTCGAGCTCAAGGTTGCTCAACTGCAGCAGCTTGATCGCCTGCTGCAGCTGCGGCGTGATGACCAGCCCCTGGCCCTGCCGTAGCTCTAGTCGCGGACCGAGCGCCACGCGCCCTCCAAACCCCAATCAACTGCGACCTTTCTAGTGGGGCGAGGGGTTCTGATTGGTTAATGTCGGCGAGGGCGAATGTCGCGGCCTTGCGCCCCCTCCGTCACTCGCCGCTACGCGCCGAGCGCCACCTCCCCCGCCTCTGCGGGCGGTGGAGGAGAAGTGACCCTTCGCTCCTCCCATGCGAGCGAAGCGATGCGGGGGAGGTGTCGTCGGCCCGGACTTGTCCGGGGCGATGACGGAGGGGGCGCACGCCAGCCTCTCGACCCCTAGTTCGAGCCCCTGATCGTCGGCTTGCCGAGCAGGGTGTCGGCGATGATGCGTTGCTGGATCTCGCTGGTGCCCTCGAAGATCTTGGTCAGCCGCGCGTCGCGCCAATAGCGCTCGATCGGGTAGAGCGTGGTGTAGCCGGCCCCGCCGAAGATCTGCAGCGCGTCGCTGGTCACCCGCTCGGCCATCTCGGAGGCGAAGAGCTTGACCATCGAGGTCTCGACCCGGCCGGCCCGGCCGGCGTCGATCTCGCTGCAGACGTAGTACATCAGCTGCCGCGCGGCCTCGACCTCGGTGGCCATGCTGGCGATCTTGAAGCGGATCGCCTGGAAGTCGCTGATCGGCTGGCCGAACTGCACGCGCTCCTTGGCGTAGGCCATCGCATCTTCCAATGCGCCGCGCGCCAGGCCGATCGAGCGGGCGGCGGTGTGAGCGCGGGCGAGGCCGAGTCCAAACGCAACGCCCTGCACCGCGCGGCCTGCCTCTGGATTGCCGGCCACCGGTTCGCGGGCCGGGACGCGGACGTGGTCGAAGTGCAGCTCCCAGGTCTTCCAGCCGAAATAGCCGATCTTCGGAATCGGGCTGCCGGAGCACCCCTTGGGCAACTCGCCTTTCGGCTTTTCCACCGAGACCGACGTCGTGCCGGCCCGCCCGCCCGGCGTATCCGGGTCGTCGATGCGGCAGAGCACGCTGATGTAGTCGGCCCCGTCGGCGAACGTGCACCAGTACTTCGAGCCGGTGATCACCCAGTCGTCGCCGTCGCGCCGGGCCTTGCAGCTGACGCTGGAGAGGTCGGACCCAGTGCCGGGTTCCGAGAGCGCCGCGGCGCCCAGGTACTGCCCCTTGGCCATCAGCTCGATCTTGCGCCGACGTTCGTCGCCGGCGCCCGGCACGGAGCGATAGAAAGAGTTGCCGCGGGCGATGATGCTGGCGACGCTCATCCATCCCCGCGCCAGCTCCTCGGCGACCAGGCAGTACTCGAACGCACCCAGACCCAGGCCGCCGAATTCTTCGGGGATCAGGATGCCGAAGAAGCCAAGCTCGCCCATTTTGTCGATCAGCTCGCGCGGCATGTCGCCCTTGACCGGATCGAGCCGGTTGGCGACCGGCAACACCTCCGCCTGCACAAACGCCCGCGCCACATCGCGCATCATGATCCGCTCAGGCGTCAGGTAGCCGTGGGTCGTGACTCCGGGCGCATCGTCGGCCATCGGATCGTCTCCATTCTGCGTTCCCGCGGCAGCGGGAAGATTTGAACCACGGAAAACACGGACGGAGTTCGTTGATCTCCGACCGGCGTCGAGAGGCGTCTCTTTTCCGTGTTTTCCGTGTTTTCCGTGGCTCCTTAAGCCTTCCGTCCAGCGCTTCGCGCGCAGAGGTCACATCCCGATCAGTTCCGCTTTCCTGACCGTGTTCATGACGATGCGGATCGAGGCGGCATCGACCATCGTGCCGTTGACGTTGACCGAGCCAAGACCCTCGGCCAGCGCCTTGTCGTAGGCGGCGGCCAGTTCGCGGGCGCGGACCACTTCGTCGGCGCCGGGGGAGAATATCTCCAGCGCCGGGGCGATCTGAGCCGGGTGGATCGCCCATTTGCCGACGAAGCCCAGAATGTAGGCGAAGCGTGCTTCGCGGCGGAAGGCATCCTCGTTGCGGAAGTTGGCGAATGGGCCGTCGACTGGATCCAACCCCGCCGCCCGCGCCGCCATGGCGATGCGGAAGCGCGGGTAGTGGAACACGTCGCCCGGATAGCCTTCCCCGCCCCAGCCACGGAGATTCATCTGCTGGCTGGCCGAGTAATCGCCCATGCCGAAAATCAGCGCTTCCATCCTGGGCGATGCGACCGCGATCTCCTCGACGTGCTGCAGGCCCGCGGCTTCCTCGATCAGCACCTCGATGCCGATCCGGCGGGTCAGCCCGAGCTTGGCCTCGAGCTGGCCCAGCAGCAGGTCGACGAACTGCACGTCGGCGGCGCGCATCGCCTTGGTCAGCATGATGGTGTCGAGGTTGGCGCCGGCGCCGGTGACCACCTCGATAATGTCCTCGAAGCACCACTGGGTGGTGACGTCGTTGACCCGCACGCAGCGGGTCTTCTTGCCCCAGTCGAGACTGTTCAGCGCCTCGACGATGGTCTTGCGGGCGCCGGGCTTGGCAGACGGCGCGACAGCGTCCTCAAGGTCGAGGAACACGTGGTCGGCATCGGACGCGGCGCCTTTGGCGATCATCTTCTCGCTGACGCCGGGCACCGACAGTTGGGAGCGGCGAAGGCGCATCGGGCGCTGGCTCATGGGGTGGTCTCCGCGATGGCGCCGGCCTGACGCCAGCGAGCGATATCGTCGTCGTCGGCGCCGTGCTCTCGCAGCACCGTCTCGGTGTCTTCACCGAGGTTGGGGCCGCGGCGGCGTACGCCGGACGGGGTCTTGGCGAACTTGATCGGCTGGCCAGCGACACGCATCGGCTGGGGGAAGCCCGGCAGCTCGATCTCGGCCAGCATGCCGCGCGCGGCGAAGTGCGGGTCGCGGGCAATCTCGTCGATGCTGAGCACCGGCCCAAACGGCACGACGCCGCCGAGCCTCGCCTGCAGCTCGGCCTTGGTCAGCTCGGCGGTGAGCTCGGACAGCCGCTCGATCACCGCCTCGCGGTTGGCGGCGCGCCCCTTCGGGGTGGCGAAGCGCGCGTCGTCCAGCATCTGCGGCGCGCCCAGCGCGGCGACCAGGCCTTTGAAGAACGCATCGCCCGGGCAGGCCAGGGCGACGAACCCGTCGGCCGCCGGATAGACCCCGAACGGCAGCAGGAACGGATGGTGATTGCCCTCTGGCCCCGGATTCAGGTGGCCGAACGAGTGCTGGTGCACGATCCGCTCGCAGACGCCCAGCACCGCATCGGCCATGCCGACATCGAGGAACTGGCCCTCGCCGGCCGTCCGCGCATGCAGCACGGCGCTGACGATGCCCAGAGCCGCATAGAGCGCCGGCACGGTGTCGCCGACCCCAGGGCCGATCTTGATCGGCGTGCCGCCGGCCAGCCCGGTGATCCCCATCATCCCGCCCATTGCCTGGCCGACGACGTCATAGGCGGGCCAGTCGACGTAGGGGCTCTTGCCTGTGCGCGGATCGCCGAAGCCACGGATCGCGGCATAGACCAGCTTCGGGTTCAACGCGGCCAGCGTCTCGTAGGACAGCCCCAGCCGATCCATCACCCCGACCCGGAAGTTCTCCACCACCACGTCGAAATCGGGAACCAAGCGCTTGATCAGCGCCACGCCGTCGGCCGTCTTCAAGTCGACAGCGATGCTCTTCTTGCCGCGGTTCACCGACTGGAAGTAGCCGGAATAGCGGTGCTCGGGATCGGCTTCGTGGAACGGGCCGGAGCCTCGGGTCAGGTCGCCGCCGTCCAGCGCCTCGACCTTGATCACCTCGGCGCCCAGATCGGCGAGCTGCTGGGTGCAGAATGGTCCGGCCAGCGCCTGGGTGAAGTCGAGCACCTTCAGGCCGGCAAGGGGGCCATTCATCTGTCGGCCCAATGGCTGCGGCGCTTGATCAGCATCCGGCGGTCGCCCTGGAAGACCTGCTTGTCGTGCTGGTTCACGCCATAGTGGCGGAAGGTGACGATGCCGGCGTCGTCCTGCCCGCTTGGCTCGGCGCTGAGCACCTCGGAGTAGGCGTAGAGCGTGTCGCCGTGGACCACCGGGTTCTGCAGCCGGATGTTGTCCATGCCGAGCTCGGCCAGCGCGTTCTCGCCGCAGTCCTGCATGGCCAGGCCCATGCAGAGCGAGAAGTTGACCCCGCCGTAAGACAGCCGCCCGCCGTACTGGCTCGCCTTCATCGAGTGCTCGTTGAAGTGCGACTGAGCGGTGTTCATCACCAGGTTGGTGATCAGCACGTTCTCCAGGCCCTCGACGGTCTTGCCGCGAGCGTGGCGGATCACGTCGCCGACCTGGAAGTCCTCGAAATAGTTGGCCTTGCCGGTAAGGTCGGAGAGCTTCATGCGGCGCTCTCACGCTTAGGAGGATGGCGCAGCCTGACGAGGTTGGAGCGTTCGAAGTCGATCACCAGCTCCTCGCGCTGGTTGAAGCCCTCGGTGAGCCAGGTGACGATGCCGTTGGCCGGGTTGCTGGCCGAGAGCCGCGCGGCCTTGGGTGGAGCGGGCGGTCAGCGTGTCGCCGGGATAGACCGGCTGGCGGTAGGTCAGCGCGCCGACCCCGACGAACGGGCCGCCGATCTCGCTGTTGTCCTCCACCGACATGCCCAGCACCGTGTTGAACACCAAGAGCGGGTTGACCACGATGTCCGGGTGGCCGTGCGCCTCGGCGTAGACGCGGTTGGAATAGAGCGGGTTGAAGCTCAGGGTCAGGGTAGTGAAGAGCAGCGTGTCGGAGAGCGCGATCGTGCGGCCCCAGTGGTGCTGCCGCACCTCGCCGACCGCGAAGTCCTCATAGAGGCGGCCCTTGGGCCAGAGCTTGGCCCGCTCGCGGAAATCCTCCGCCATCGCCCTTGGTTTCCTCACCGTTTTGGACAGCACCTCAATCACGATGGGCGAGGGGCGGCAACGGCCAAACGGCGAGCGCGGAGTTTTGCAGACATGGGACGGCGGGCGTCAGATTGACGACCTTGGCTGTATCTGACACCAGCTCTCGCTAAACGCGAAGTGGAGACGCCCTCATGGCCCACAAGATCATGATCGTCCGGCATGCCGAGAAGCCGGGCGAGCCGCCGCCGCCGCACGGGGTCGACGCCACCGGCGAGAAGAGCAAGGAGAGCCTGATCGTGCGCGGCTGGCAGCGTTCCGGCGCACTGGCCTGCCTGTTCTCGACCTGGGGCGCGGCGGCGCGGCCGGGGCTGGGCGTGCCGACGACGATCTACGCCACCAAGCCAGGCACGAAGAGCGAGCGGCCGCTGGAGACTGTCTCCGCGGTCGCTTCGTTGCTCAACATCGTCGTCAACGAAGGCTTTGGCGAGGGGCAGGAGCCCGCGCTGGCGGCGGCCGCCCAGGCAGCGGACGGCCCCGTGCTGATCGGCTGGCACCACGAGAACATCCCCGCGATCGCCAACGTCATCCTCGGCAACATCACCACCTGCCCGCAGAAATGGCCGAGCTCGCGCTTCGATGTGGTCTGGGTGTTCGAGCGGACCGACATCAGCTGGAGCTTCTCGCAGGTCCCGCAGATGGTCCTGAGCGGCGACCAGCCGACGCCGATCCCGATGACCGTAGCCGGCGCGCCGGTGGCGGCCGCGAGGGGATAGCTCGTTTACCAAGCTCAACCGCTTCGTAACGCCCGCGCCTTAGAAGCGATCGATCGCCAATCGGCCCCGCTTCGGCGACCGCGCGTGTGTCGGAGCTGCCATCATGACCCAGATCGCCGTGCGGCCTGGCCGCGTATGGCAAGGCGCGGGTTCGGCGACGCTCTACGTGGCCGCGATCTTCGTCAGCGCCGGCCTGGTTTTCCTGGTCGAGCCGATTGCGGCGCGACTGCTGCTACCGTTGCTCGGTGGATCGCCGGCGGTGTGGAACGCCAGCCTGGCCTTCTTCCAAGGCGCGCTCCTGGCCGGCTATGGCTATGCGCACCTGCTGCAGCGCCTGCGCTCGTTACGGACCCAGATCGGGGTCCATCTGGGCGTACTGGTGCTGGCCGGCCTCGCCCTGCCGCTGCGGGTGACAGACATCATCGGCTCGCCGCCAGCCGACGCGCCCGCGCTCTGGTTGCTCGGCGCGCTGGCGCTCTCCCTCGGTGCGCCGTTCGCGGCCCTCTCCGCCACCGCGCCGCTGGTGCAGGCCTGGCGGGTGCGGACGTTGGGCGAGGCCGACGCTCACACCGCCTATGTGCTCTACGCGGCGAGCAACGTCGGCAGCCTGATCGCGCTGATCGCCTACCCGGTGCTGGTCGAGCCGAATCTGCCACTGCATGTGCAGACGCAGACCTGGAGCCTCGGCTACGACCTCTTCATCGTCATCGCCGGCATTCTCGGCGTCTCGATCTGGCGCAGCGAGCGGCCGATCCAGGCTGTCGCCCAATCCATCGCAACCGAGGCGATCACCTGGCGCCAGCGGGCGACCTGGATTGTCCTGGCCGCTATCCCCTCCAGCCTGATGCTGGGCGCCACCACCTACATCACCACAGACCTTGGCTCGGCGCCGTTCCTGTGGGTGGCGCCGCTGGCGCTCTACCTCGTCACTTTCATCGTTGCGTTCCAGGAACGGCCGGCGATCCCGCCGCGCATCGCCCTCATCCTGCAGGCGGCGGCCGCCGCGCTCTGCGCGCTCTATATGAACTTCTGGAAGATCAACTTCCTCGAGGCGCTCAGCGTCCAGCTGGCGGCCTTCTTCTTCTCCGCGCTGATCTGCCATCAGGCGCTGGCGGCTCGCCGGCCTGGCCCCGCACGGCTTACCGAGTTCTATCTTTGGCTCAGCGCGGGCGGGGTCGTGGGCGGCGCGTTCAACGCCTTCGCCGCACCGCTGATCTTCTCGAGCCCGGTAGAATATCCCGCGGTTCTGGTGCTCGCGTGCCTGATGCGGCCCTGGGGCAAGGGCGCGCTGCGCTGGTGGGAGTGGAGCGTACTGGGCGTTGGCCTCGCGACTGCAGTGGTCGCCGTTGTCAGCCACACGCCGACGCCGGCGTGGATGTCGCCACAGGAGGCGGACGCGCACCGGAACAACTTCGTCGGCGTACTTTTCCTGGTGACCGCCGTCTGCGCGGTGTTGCTCCAGACCCGCGGCCTGATCGTGGGGCTGCTGGTGCTGGCGCTGATTGTCAGCACCGAGCAGGTGTCGTCGCAGGCCGGCGCCAACCAAACCTGGCGCAGCTTCTTCGGCGTCATGAGGGTCTCCACCACTTCGACGCCGGACCTGGGCCAGGTGAAGTTCCTGACCCACGGCACCACGATGCACGGCGGCCAGTCTCAGACGCCGGCGTTTCGCTGCCGGCCACTGCTCTACTACGCTCCCGACGCGCCGATCGGTCAGGTGTTCCGCGCCGAGGCGGCCCGCAAGAGCGCGCTCAGCATCGGCGCGGTCGGGCTGGGGACAGGCGCGATCGCCACCTATACCCGGCTCGGCGACAGGCTCTCCTTCTTCGAAATCGACCCGCTGGTGCTGAAGGTGGCGCACGACCCCGCCAACTTCACCTACCTCACCGCCTGTGCGCACGGCCAGATCGACTACACTCTGGGTGACGCGCGCCTGACGCTCTCGAAAATTCCGGCGGGCGCTTACGATGTCCTCCTGATCGACGCCTTCAGCTCAGACAGCGTGCCGACCCACCTGCTGACGGTGGAGGCCATGCGCATGTACCTGACCAAGATCAGGCCGGACGGCGTAGTGATCCTGCACCTCTCCAACTTCAATCTCGACCTGATCCGGCCGGCCGAGGCGACCGCGCTGGCGGCTGGCGGCGTCCCCTTGATGCAGCATCACGCCCCGCCGCCGGGCAGTTCAGTGTTCTGGAGCCCGGGCGAGGACGCGGTGATCATCGCCCGGACGCCCGCGGCCCTGGCGACCTTCGTCAAAGACCCGCGTTGGCAGGCCCCAGCCCCGGGCGCCGTGCAGGCCTGGACAGACGACTATTCGGACGTCTTCGGCGCCCTCACCCGCCGGTTGGCCGCGCGCTGGGGCGCGATCGGCTAAGGCGGCGACGGGGAAGCCGGGGCATTCGCTTGCGAAGAGAGTGAGCTTGACTCTGCTCCGCGCTAGATATGACTAAGGTGAAATAAACTTCACTAGGAACCCTCATGAAGCTCTTCCTGGCCGCTCTTGCATCCTCGCTCGCGCTCGCCAGCGCCGCGAACGCCACCACCACGACGGTGGTCGTTGCCGGGACCTCCGACCCCTTTCTCGCAGGCGCGCCGATTGGTGGGCAGGTCAACTTCAACGCTGGGGACGTCGTCGATGTCAACACGGATACCGCTCCGGTCGACTCGCCCTACGCCTTTGGCGTGACCGCCGGTCAGTGGTTGAAGATTTCCGCAGTCAACGATCCGACGCTCGGTCCGGTCGGCAACTGCCCCGGCTGCACCTCGGGGTCTCCCGCTGGCGGCGCGGGCATCGGTTCCAATGCGTTCACGACGGCCGGATTTACCGCGCTCGTGTCGGGGTTCTCCACCCCGTTGCCGATCAACAGCTTGGTCGGCCTGTTCGACTCGGGCAGTCCTTCGGTGTTCGAGATCGGCAACGGCGGATCATACCTTGTCCCCACCGGGGCGACGACGTTGTATCTGGGCACGGTCGACGGCTATCAGTGGAACAACAATGTCGGCGCGTACGACGTGACTTTGTCGGTTCCCGAACCCGCGACCTGGGCGATGATGCTCTTTGGTCTTGGCGCTGTCGGCGCCGGGGTGCGCATGAACCGCCGCCGGCAAGGCCTCACCGCCGCCTGAGCGGTCGCCTCATTCTAAGACCGGAAAGGCCGCCTTCAGAGGCGGCCTTTCTTGTTTTCGGCCGTGAATTTACTCGCTAACCGTCCTGCCGCAGCGCCGTCACCTCGCCCCAGGTCAACGACCGACCGGGATAGGCGACCGACTTGAACGGCCAGCGCGATGCGATCCAGTCCCGCAGCGCCTGGTAAAGTGGCGCGTCCAGCGCCTCGAAGTGGTTGGTCCGGACCCAGCAGTGGACCTCGGCCTCGTAGCCGCGCAGCCTGGTCGGTTCGATATAAAGGCAGCCCAGGCACACGGCCTCGTCCGGGCTCATGACGGTGTAGGCGAACGACCGGCGCTGCTGGAACTCCTTGTGGTGCCAGCCGAGGTCGATCAGGTCCTGCTCGAAGGAAAGCCCCTTGGGCCACCGCCCGTTCGGGCTGAACACCTTCTGCAGGCGTTCGACGCTGGTCATCACCGCGTCGTAGTCCTTCACCACGTCCGAGATCGCCAACATCCGCACCCGGAAATCAGCCGTCTCGAACCCTGCGGGAACCTCGAAATCCTTGGGAACGAAAGGGGCCATCGAGGTCTCCTGGGGTGAGCTTAGGTTTTGCGCCCTAGACGCGTTCCAGCAGCGCCACCGTGCCTTGGCCGCCATCGGCGCACAGCGAGACGATGGCGCGGGCGCCGGTGGGCAGGGCGGTAAGTTCCTTCGTCGCCTGGCTCAGGATACGCGCCCCAGTGGCCGCGAAGGGGTGGCCGAGCGCGAGGGTGCCGCCGTGGGGGTTGACCCGGTCCCAGGGGAATTCGCCCAGATCGGCGTCGACCTTGGCGCGTTCGCGGCGGTAAGCCGGATCGCTCGCGGCCTTGATGTTGGCCAGCACCTGGGCGGCGAACGCCTCGTGGATCTCCCAGAGGGCGATGTCAGTGAATCTCAGCCCGTGGCGAGCCAGTAGCCGCGGGATGGCGCGGCCAGGCGCCATCAGCATGCCCTCGTCGAGCCGGAAGTCGATCGCGGCGATCTCGAAATCGACCAGCTTGACCGCCGGCGATACCCCCAGCCGCTGCACGCCCTCGGCGTCGCCGACCCAGAGCCCGGCCGCGCCGTCGGTCACCGGCGAGGCGTTGCCGGCGGTGATCGTGCCGGCCGGATCGTAGACGGTGCGCAGGGTCGATAGCCGCTCGTAGGAGGTGTCGCGGCGCGGCAGGGTGTCCTTCTCGACGCCGCCGAAGGGGATGATGAGGTCGTCGAAGAAGCCGGCGTCCTGGCCGGAGATGGCGCTCCGGTGGCTGCGCAGCGCCCAACGGTCCTGGTCCTCGCGGGCGATGGCGAAGCGCCTGGCGGTGTCCTCGGTGTGCTGGCCCTGCGACTTGCCGCTGACCCGGTTGGCCCAGGCGTTGAGCGGCAGGTCGAAGTCGGCCGCCGTCAGCTGCGTCAGCATCGCCGCGGCGCTGGCCGGATCGCGCGGGAACGCGGCGACCAGCTTGTCGGCGACCGGCTTCTTCAGCGCGATCGGCACGTGGCTCATGGTCTCGGCGCCGCCGACCAGCGCCAGGTGCAGCCCGCCGCGGCCGATCATGCCTGACGCCTCGACCATACCCATGAAGCTGGTCGAGCAGGCGAGCACCGTGGAGACCGCGGGAATGGTCGGATCGAGCCCGGCCTCGAACACCAGCTCGCGGGCGATGTTGGAAACGGTCGCCTCCGGGATCACCTCGCCCCAGATGATGAAGTCGGGCCGTGCGCGGGCGGCCATCGCCGCCGCCACCGGCGCGGAGATCGCCAACGCGTCGTATTGGGCGAACGGACCGCCGCCCTTGACGAACGGGGTGCGGACGCCCGGGACGAGGAAGATGTCGGGCACGGTCGGCTAGCCTTTGACGTCGGTCTCGGGCCGGTCGTCGCCTTCGTCGACCTCCTCGCGCCACTGGCCGCTGGCGTCCTCGAACACGATGCCGCGCGTTTCGCCGGAGACGCGCTGTTCGCCGGCCGCGCGCTGTGCCGCCTTGCGCGCCGCGCCGTGGTTCGGGAACGTCTCGGAGTAGACCCCGTCGACCCGGTAGGCCCAGCCGCCATCGTGCTCGACGATTTCGTAGGTGACGTGGCTCATGCGGCGGCTCCGGTGGTTTCGCTCAAGGTGGTCGATATGGCGAAGCCGGCTTTCAGGGCCAGCGTCACTGGCGTTCGCTCGACGATATCGCGCAATCGCTCCAGTCCGGCGGCGTCCGGGACGCCGCTAACCTCGGCCTTGCGGTCGATCAGATGGGCGCCGCCCTCGGTGCGGTGGCGTAGTTGCACCGAGATGGCGAAGTCGCTCCAGCCTTTGCGCTCGGCGTACATACGCAGCGTGATCGCCGTGCAGGCGGCGAGCCCCGACAGCACGAGGTCGAACGGGTTCGGGCCGACGCCGTGGCCGCCGTTGTCTTCCGGCTCGTCCGCCACCAGGTCATGCCCGGCGGCGACGATGTTCACCCGGTAGGGTTCTTCGCCCAGAGTTGCGTGCACCATCTCTGCTGCTCCTGCTCAGGCTCGTTCAGGGCGCATCGGCGAGATCGGGTCGCTGGCCGGGAAGGTCTCCTCCAAAGCCTCGTCCAGCTCCTCGTCGCCCTCAGGCGGTGGCTCGAACTCTTCGTCCTTCGGGTGCGGCATCTGGGCCTCCATCGGCTGCTTCCAGGTCAATTGGATATGCGCGTCCGACAGGGAAATGACGAGGGTCTGGCGGGGAGATTCTGAGGCTAGCGGCGGCTGTCTTCGAGAATGAACGCCGCGCCGCGGTCGGCGATCATGACCGTGGGGGTGTTGGTGTTGCCGGAGGTGATCGTCGGCATCACCGAGGCGTCGACGACGCGCAAGCCGGCGAGGCCGATCACCCGCAAGCGGTCGTCGACCACCGCCAGAGGGTCTGACGACAGCCCCATCTTCGCGGTGCCGACCGGGTGGAAGATCGTCGTGCCGATGTCGCCGGCGGCCTTGGATAGCGCGACGTCATCGTCGCCGATCGTTGGGCCGGGCAGATATTCCGCCGGGTGGTACGGGGCCAGCGCCGGCTGCGACATCAGCCGGCGGGTCACGCGGATGGCGTCCGCGGCGACGCGCCGGTCCTCCTCGGTGGCCAGGTAGTTGGGCGCGATGCGGGGCGGGGCCGCCGGATCGGACGAACGCAGGCGGACCGTGCCGCGCGAGGTGGGCTGAAGGTTACAGGCCGAGACGGTGACCGCCGGAAACCGGTGTAGTGGCTCGCCGAACCGGTCCAGCGACAGCGGCTGGCAGTGGAACTGAATGTTGGCGCGCTCATGGTCGGGCGAGGAGGTGGTGAAGATGCCGAGCTGCGACGGCGCCATGGTCAGCGGGCCGCGCCGCAGGAGCGCGTATTCCGCGCCCATCAGGCCGCGGCCAAGCAGCGAGTGGTAGGTTTCGTTCAGGGTCTTGACCCCCTGCACCTTGTAGATCGCCCGCTGCTGCAGGTGGTCCTGTAGATTGCGGCCGACGCCCTGGCGATCGAAGATCAGGGGCAAGCCGAGTTCGCCCAGCCAGTCACCCGGCCCGACGCCGGACAGCTGCAGCAGCTGCGCCGAGCCGATCGAGCCCGCGCAGAGGACCACCTCGCGCCGGGCCTGGGCCTCGTACGCCGCGCCGCCGCGCCGGAAGCGCACGCCGCTCGCCCTGAGGCCGTCGAACAGGACCCGCTCGGCCAGCACGCCGGTCTCCAGCCGCAGGTTCGGCCGCTTCAGCGCCGGCTTGAGGAACCCGCGCGCCGCCGACCATCTCAGCCCGCGCTTCTGGTTCACGTGAAACGCGCCGACGCCGGTGTTGTCGCCGGTATTGAAGTCGGCGCTCGCCGGCACGCCCATCTGGGTTGCGGCCTCGGCGATCGCGTCCAGCACCGCCCAGCGCACCCGCGGCGCCTCGACCCGCCAGGGGCCGCCGACGCCGTGGTGCTCGCTCTCGCCGAGGAAGTGATCGTCGAGGCGGCGGAACACCGGCCGCACGTCGTCCCAGCCCCAGCCGGTCAGGCCGAGCTGGCGCCAATGGTCGTAGTCGGCCGCCTGCCCGCGCATCGAGATCATCGCGTTGATCGCCGACGAGCCGCCGATCACCTTGCCGCGCGGATACTTCAGCGCCCGCCCGTTCAGCCCTGGCTCCGGCTCGGTCTCGAACATCCAGTCCGAGCGCGGATTGCCAATGGCGAAAAGGTAGCCGACCGGGATGTGGAACCACACCCAGTCGTCCTGACCGCCGGCTTCCAGCAGGAGCACGCGGTTGCGAGGATCTTCCGATAGCCGGTTGGCGACAACGCACCCAGCCGAGCCCGCACCGACGACGATGTAGTCGTAGTCCCCCTCGAGCCGCGTCGCCGCCTCAGTCATGAGGCCTTCATGGCGCGAAGCCTGGGTCCGCGCCAGCTTAGGTCCGGACCGCGCGCGCCGCGGCCAACTCCGCGGCCAGTATCGCCATGAGCTCGGCCGCGGGCATCGCCCGAGCCAACGGCGCGCCCTGCCCGGCCCATTGGGCGCCGTAGCGGCCGTCGCCCTTCGCCTTGGCGGCGGCGTTCAGCGCTTTGCCGGCGTCGTAGACGATCGGGTAGTCGGGCGCCGTCACGCTGGCGAGGACGCTGTCCTTCAGCGCCGTGAAGGCGTTGGACAGTACGCGAGCCGGGCGGCCGGAGATCAGGCCCGTCATCTCGGTGGCGGCGGCGCCCGCGCCGAGCAGCGCCTCGCGATAGTAGGCGTCCGCGCTCGATTCCGGGCAGCCGATGAAAGCCGTCCCCAGCTGGGCCGCAGTCGCCCCCAGGTCGAGCACCGCGGCGATCCCGGCGCCGTCCATGATCCCGCCGGCGGCGATGACCGGCCGTGGGATCTTGCTGACCAGTAGCCGGGTCAGCGTCATCACCCCCAGCCGGGCGTCAGGCGCCTTGGTATCGAAGACGCCGCGGTGGCCGCCGGCTTCGTAACCTTGGGCGACGATCGCATCGACGCCAGCGGCGACGGCGGCTTGCGCTTCGTCGAGGTTGGTCGCGGTCGAGAAGAGCACGATACCGGCGGCCTTCAGCCGCGCGATCGTCGCCGCCGGCGGCAGGCCGAAGTGGAAGCTCACGACGGTGGGCCGCGTCTCCAGGAACAGGTCCAGCATGTCGGGGTTCGCGAGGAAGCTGGTGAATATCTCGCCGATCGCCGCCGGCGGTTCGGCGCCGAAACGCTCGAACTCCGGCTTCAGCGCCGCCAGCCAGGCGCGCTCGCGCACTGGGTCGGCCGTCGCGGGCCGGTGGCAGAAAACGTTGACGTTGAACGCCCCGTTGGTCTGGCCGCGCAGCGCCTCGATCATCGAGCGCGCTCCGGCGGCGTCGACCGCCGCGAAGCCCATCGAGCCGAGGCCGCCGGCGTTGGTCACCGCCGCCGCCATCCGCGGCGTCGCCGTGCCCGCCATCGGCGCCTGGACGATCGGCAGCGAGACGCCCAGCCGTTCAAGCAGGCTTGTCACTTAGTGCTCCTTCGGCGGCTGAGGCCGGCGAACCTAGCGCACCCGACCGCTGCCTCCTACGCCTCTAGTTCGATGTCCCAGTAGAGGCAGTCGTAAAAAGCTAAATCCGCCACCTAAATCGTTGTTTTTACGCCACACCTTGTGATGACTCCAAGAAATGCCGCGCTGCGGTCATCGTACAGTCGTCACGACGGCGGTTGGCTCGTCGGGCTCAGCTTCACTGACCTCATGTGACGATCAGAGCTGCCGGCCGAAGCCTACGACGAAGTCCAGGTTCACCCGGATGACCGGACCCACTGGACTGCATGTGTCTCTTAGGCCGAGCTGCACGAACGACCACGGACGGCTCTCACGTCAGTCCTTGGTCCATTCTGCTCGGTTGCTTCCTCGGCGCCGTCTTCGCGGAAGAGATCTGGCAGAGCGCGCCAAAGTTCCTGCCCAGCTGGGCAGGAAGGAGTTCTGGAGGCGGAGCTTCGCTGAGCAGCGCGGGAGCTGGGGCTGGGGCTGGGCCTGGGCCGGCATGCCGTCGAGGTCCGCCCCCCATCGTCACCGCTGGCGACGTCGACTTCCCGGCATCGCGGGACGAAGGTCGGCCTTCTGGACCGCCGCCAACGACCGAGCCCGATCGCGGCTGTGCGCCAGAAGTGGCCATCAGCCCCCTGGTAAGAAGCGGACTTTGAGTTGCGCCGACCGGCTGGTGTTCACCGACCGGACTTATCGGCCCAGGAACACCGGCTCTCGCTTCTCGACGAAGGCCTTGGCGGCCTCGCGATGATCTTCTGTCCGGCCACAGTGGATGTGGTGGGTCGCCTCGAGATCGAGGCAATCGTCGATCTCGCCGGCCATCGCCCGGTTGAGGTTCTCTTTCATGTATCGATAGGCGACCGTGGGACCGGCGGCGAGGCGGTGGGCGATGGCGTGCGTCCGCTCGGCCAGCTCCTCCGCCGCACAGACCCAGTTGACCAGGCCAAGCCGCAGAGCCTCGTCCGCAGTGACCCGCTCGGAGAGATAATAGAGTTCCCGCGCCTTGGCCGAGCCCACCAGTTGGGTGATGAAGTACGTGCCGCCGTAGTCGCCCGAGAAGCCGACGCGGGCGAAGGCCGTGGTGAGCACGGCGGTGTCGGCCATGATCCGCAGGTCGCAGGCCAGAGCAAGTGAAAGCCCGGCGCCGGCCGCCGCGCCCGGCAGCGCGGCCAGGGTCGGTTTGGGCATCTTGAATAGCCGGCCGGCGGTGGCGCGCTGGTTGACGCGCTGGCGATGAATGGCGCCGTCGATGGTGTTGTCGCCCACCGTGCCGTCGCCGCTCGCGGCCATGCCTTTCACGTCTCCGCCGGCGCAGAAGCCCTTGCCTGATCCGGTGAGCACGACGCACTTGACGGTGCTGTCCATCTCGGCGACGGCCAGTTGTTGCGCCAGGGCTGCGGTCATGGCCCCCGACATCGCGTTGCGCGCCTCGGGTCGGTTGAGCGTGAGGGTTAGGACGCCATCAGCCTGGGAGGCCAGAAGGTCGGTGGTGCCGGTGTCGATTTGGCGCGTTGCCATTGTGGTTGCTCCGCTGAGGACCCAGCCGGGCTGAGTGCCGCTCGCGGGAAGATTAGCGCTACGCTAGCGGCGTTTTCCAGCGACAGCTTTCGGTGGCGCTGGATCGGGGCCGCGAAGTGACGCACGGATCGCGCTCCGCAGGCGTCCGCCCCGCGCCACAGGCGGACATCGAGATCGTGCCGGGAACCGGACATTGGGGACGGCCCCCCAAGGCGCACCTTCACTACTCCGCTTGCAACGCGAGACGACTTTAAGACCACTCGTGCACTATCGTTGCGATCGCCACTCAGGGGCTCGGCCATGCGGTTCGAACTGTTCTCTGCACTCTTACCGAGCGGACGGCGCATCGTCTTTATCGGTGGCTTTGTAGCGGCCGTTGCTACGCTTGCCGCCTGCTTAAGCCCGACGCCGAACGGTCAGAGAGCGTCCGAGCCGGCGCCCAATGTCGACGTCTATCTTATGGTCGACACCTCGCCTTCGATGGAGATCGCTGGCACGTCCGACGGCATGGCTTCCCTCGAGGCCGCGACGAAACTCAACGAGCTTGGCTGCGCGTTCGGCTGTCACCAGAGCAACCCTAGTGACCAGGGCGATTTCCGGGCGGCGGATGGCGGCGACATCAAGTGCGCCACGAGCGGAGTTTACGCGGACGCAACAACCTTCGACGCTGGCGCGACGTTCCCCCGCGCGGGCCGCGACAACTATGACCTGGCCCACTGCCTGGGCGTGGCGCTGCGGATCGACCTCGTGCGCGACGCAGTTCGCAACTTGGTGAAAACCGCCGCCAAGGCGGAGGAAGCTGACGGCGCCGCTTACCGGATGGCGCTATTCGAGACCGACACCAACCAGCCGAATCCGGCGAACGACCTCGACCTGCATACATTGCAGCCCCTGACCGGCGACCTACGTCCGGGCGGCGTGGCCGACACCGCTGCCAGCAACATTGCCGCGATGGAGACGTATCGGAACAACTGGCGCGCCGAAGATCTCTTCGACTTCGACATGGACACCTTTCTGGATGCAGACATCGTCGCCATTGACCGATTGATGCCTGTCCCCGGGACCGGCGCCCATGGGCCCGACGACCGGCCGGAGGAAGTCCTGATGATCGTCAGCGACGGCCTCAACGACCAGACTCCGAGACGCACCTACGCTCCAATGGACTGGAGTGGGGTCAACTGCAGCCAGATCAAGAAGCGCGGCGTGCGCATCGCGGTGCTTTACACGACCTACGTGCCGATGACCGGTGACATGTGGTACACCGCGCAGGTCGCGCCAGCGCTGCCGAAGGGGCTCCCCCTCGGATTGCCGCCTTCGACGCCCGTCGGCGCCGATCCGATGGCCCTTGCGATGCAGCAGTGCGCGTCTCCGGGCCTCTACGCCAAGGTGGGTCTAGACGGCGACATCTCCGCTGCGATGCAAGGCCTTTTCCGGCGAGCGGTGCGTGCGCCGCGGCAGGCGGGCTAGCGAGGTCGACATGAGACGCGGCTTTGGCCTACTGTTGCTGGCCACGGCGGCCCTGGGACTCGACGCGCCAGCGCGGTCACAGACAACCCACGTCAGCTCGCCGCTTAGAAGCTTCGATTGGACCCATCCGTGGAAGGATCCCGAACCCGACAACAGCCGCTGGACAAGCCCGGACGGCGTGAACTGGACCGAGACTTTTCCGAGCGGGCGCCAAGAAATCCGGAGGGTGATGGGATCTGACAAGCTGGCCGAGTGCCACGGCGTCGTAACTCAGAAGACCTACCCGCCGGTCGACGAAATCCTCATCCCTGATCCCGGCTGCATGAGCATGGATCTGCACTATCGCGACGAGGACGGGCGGTGGCTCGAGCTTGGCCCGATGCATCACATGAGCACCGCTGACGGTCCGTGGTCAGGCGAGCCGACCCGGCTGCGTCCGAGCGTGCTCGGCTGCACGGGTTGGGCGGAAGGGCGATGGGACGAGCGGGTCGACGTCTCGATCGGTCGAGGAGCGGCCGGAGAAGCCCGGGCGGACTGGACGCCGCCCCATCTTGGGACCGGTCCGATGTCGCTTCGGCTGACCTACGGCACTCGCGGAACCGGTCTGGGCGATCTGAAGCGCGTGTTGCTCGAGGGCGAGCCCGGCTCGGCTTATGCGGGCGGGAAGGGGTACGTCACCGTGGAGACCCGGGAGGCAGACTATGTCACCCTTCGATACGACTATTACACCAAGCCGGATCCCAAATGGGCTTGGCGCGTGCCGCTGCAGGCTGATCACGGCGGTGCATTCCACACCGATCAGGGCAGCAGGGCGCGCCTCGCGACGGCGCTGATCGCTTCCGACGCGACCCCACAGATGGCTGAGAGATTGAGAGCAATCGGGCAGTCCGAAGCCCTGGAGATCGTCGCCCTCACTGACGCGAACGGACCGTTCAGCCATGGCGGGTTCGACCTTTCCAACGTCCCAGGTCTTCACAACGACCTCTACATAGGTGATCGCGACACCCTCTTTACGATCGCCTATGCGCGTGCAGCCCACGGTCTCAAGGCCGGTTGTGCCCTGATCGACTCGAAATGCGAGTGCGGTGGCTGAAGCACGGTCCGCGATTCGTCGCGGACCTTGGTGCGCGCCAACACGCGACGGGAAATCTGCACAAACGGCCTATCGCTGGCGGCCGGAGCGATGAATATGGGACCGTGGTCTGGCACAATGAACCGTTAGCCACCGCAGAGAAGCGGCCGTTCAGGCGCCGCTTCGAGGGCCGGCATGGCTTAGGTCGCCACCCGGCGCCGCCCAAAGCTGAAGTGTGTCCAAATACCCGCGGATCGGCGAGACAGGGTCGTGAACTTTGCGCACTAGCAAGTCGATCTCAGGTGCTCCGGCGCGCAATCGCGCGAGCCATTCCTCCGGATCGAACTCGACACCCACCGGATTGAGCTCCATCCCCTCGCCACGAATGAAGGCGTTGCAATCGTCGCCGGAGAAGGCGTCGACCTGAAACCCCATCTGGTTGCCGTCCGGATCGGCGTAGTACATTGAGGCCGTGAGCCCGTGGTGCACGCACCAATAGGGGCTGATGTCCTTCGCTTTCAGCTCGGCGTAGTTCTCAAGCAGGTCGCGCGTCGAGGCGTAGGAGTAAGCGACGTGGTCAACACCGACCGCGCCGCGCCGGTCGGTTTCAGCCGTGCCGAACGGATTTATCGCCGCCAAGTTGGCGAAAGCGAACCGGTGGTGCTCGTCGTCGTAGGTCAGAAAAGCCAGGACCGGATTTTCATGCTGCACCGTGGCGCCGAAGACGGTCTCGTACCAGGCGATCATCTCCTCGAAGCGGCGGGTACGATAGACGACGTGGGCGAACTTGATCGGCTTGCTAGGCATTGCGGTCTTCCCTTCGGCAGAGGCGTTTGTGGTGTTTCATCTCGCTAGGCGGTTGCGGACTCAGCGATCGGAATCCGGTCCGCGTGGCGCAGCAAGCGCTTCCAGCCATCGGCTTCACGCCGGTAGACCGTTACCAGCCGCAGGTTCAACGACACAACCAAGTCACTGCCTGGCCGCCGGACCTTCCCGCGTTCGTAGCCCAGGGTGAAGCCGAGGTCCGGCGTCACCACTCGCGTCAGCTCTTCGAAGTCCATGGCGGCCCCCGCGGTGTAACCCGCAGCGACGGCCCAAGCCTCTCGCTGGATGTTCGCCCATCCCACGACCGGCGGACCCAGCGGATTGGCCAACGTCACATCGTCACGATGAGACCATATGCTGCCCAGTCGCTGGAATTCCGCCGGCGGTCGCGTAGCGATCCCGGGGACTGATCGCTGAACCAGCTGGTTGACGGCCACGGCCGCAGTGTCGAAATCCGGGGTCGGGATGGTCTCGCCTGCGCCGGACTCCAGGGGCGGCAGGCCGCCCACGTTCGAGCGATCCGGCCGGACGCCGTCGGTCCCGTTACGGTCAGCGAAGCGGAGCACGAGCTTCCACCCGTCCTCCTCGCGCCGAAAAACGGTCGTCACTCGAAGCGCCAGCAAGGTGGCCGCGTCGCTTCCCGCCCGTCGGACCTTGGCGCGCTCGAAGCCCAGCACGTAGCCCAGGTCTGGCGTCACGACCCGCACCACCTCCTCGAACTCGAAGGCTTCCAAGCCCGTGAAGCCCGCGGCGACACGCGCGGTCTCCCGCCCGATGTCGTCGTGGCCGACGACAGGCGGCGCAATGGGATTGGAGAGCGCCTCGTCGCCGCGCGTTGAATACTGCCGCTGCGACGGTTCCGGGTCGCCGCGCGCCATAGCGCGGAGGGCCTCATGGCTGGCCTCGAAGGCCGCTTCGAACGTTTGCGGGAGCATGGAGTCCTCGGAAATCTGTCAGCCGTCACCGCTCAGTGCAGGTGTTCGGGTAGTTCGACCCAAGGCCCGAGGCCGTCGAGGTCTTCCGGCAGGGCGCGCAAGCGCTCCGCCAGTCCGAGGGCGCTGAAGCTCTCGGCGAAGTTGGCGAGCGCCTTCTTCCACCACATGCGCTGGCGGATTTCCTCCGGCGGCAGGTCCGCGACAGTGGCGCCCTTGCCGCCCAACTCGACGCGCAGGCCCATATCGTTGTTGAAGGCGCCGGCTTGGACGATGGCCGCGCCATAGCCGACGAAATAGACGAACTGCAACGTCGACATCATCCGGTATTCGTCGGCGAACCGTTCGAACGTGTAGTCGGGGTAGCGGCGGGTCCTGGCCATGAACTGCTCGTAAAAGCTGCGCTGGATCTTCGCCTGGCTCTCGGCCGCGTAGACTTCCGGCAGGACCGAGCCCGATGTCATCAGATTGGCGAGGTCCGTCGGCACTGGCCCGCGGAACATCAACTGGTAGTCGATGCACAGCCAGCCGTGCGGGTACTCCTGGCTGTCGTTGCAAAAGAAGATGTTGTCGCCCCGTAGATCACCGTGAGCGAGCGTGCAGGTGGCGCCGTTCTCCGGCCTGGCCGCCGCGAAGAACCCGTCCAGCCGCGTGGTCATCATTCGGGTGAAGTCGGGCACGCCGAAACGCTGCGGCCACGGTTCACCGGTGATCAGGGATGAATCCGTCCGGGCGGTGATCGCATCCCAGAACAGTGCGCCGCCCTGCATGGCGGCCTTGAGACCGCCGATGTTCTCCGGCGCGGTCCACAGGCCAACCCCCATCTCGGCGAGCTCGGCCGCCTTGGCGCCCTGATCGGCGCCTTCCCAGGCGACGGCGACATCGACCAGACCCGGGATCATCCGCATGACCTCGTCGAAGGTCAGCTCGCGCTCGTGCGCCTTGTGTTCGGCATAGGCGTTCGCGTCCTCCATGATCAGGGCGAAACGATTTTCAACCGCGTCGTAGGCGGCCAGGTGCACTGTCGGGCGCGGATAGAACCTGTCTTTGGCGACCTGGTAGCCTTTGATATCCTTGATGAACATCCCCGCGATGCTGTCCTTGGAGGCGAGCTCCAGGGACGGCCAAGCCTTGGCGACGAACTGAGTCGGAGCGTCGGTTGGGTCGCGGTAGGCGCAGCGCACCTTCTTGATCGACGAGAAGTAGCCGGCGGTCATGCCGACACCGGCTTCGACCTGCGAGACGACCTCGTTAGTCTGGGAAATCACCCCGCTGCGCCTCAGAACCTGCGTCATGAAGGCCGCGTCGATGTCGTCCAGCCCGCGGGGCAGCGGTTGAAGCTCGGTCAACGGGCCGTCTCGGTTTCATCGGTCATCGTTGGAGCTCTCTGCGCGTCGCCGCGACGAACAGGCGCTCGGCGAGGCCCGCGCAACAGGGCCGATATCCGATGATTTTCCGATGATGAACGGTTGATGGCCGGCGGCAATCGACCTGGCGCGCCCGCTCAAGCCTGAGCTTTCTGGTTTTGCAGGATGAGGATGACTAACGAAGCGACGAGCGTTCTCAAGCCCTGTGCCCGGCGCTTGGGATCCCAAACGTCAATCATCGGAAAATCATCGGAATCCCGTCGCTTCCCGCCCTGTCCGCAGGGCGCCGGAACGCTCAGAGTGCCGAATGAGGCGGCCAGTCGGAGTCGGCGATGACTTCGACCTTCGATTGTCCGGGAGGGACTTAGGTATGCTCGAGAGCTTAACCCTGGATGGCGGCCGCATCGGTCTGGATGACGCGGCGATCGGCGCGCTTCGCGGGTTGCTAAGGGGCAGCGTGATCCTCGCCCAGGACGCTGACTACGAAGCCGCGCGACGGGTCTGGAACGGCAACGTCGATCGACGTCCGGCGTTGATCGTTCGCAGCGCCGACGCCGGCGACGTGGCGCATGCCGTCGATTTCGCCCGCACCCATGGCCTGCTGCTCTCGGTGCGCGGCGGCGGCCACAGCGCCCCGGGCCACGGTGTCAACGACGCCGGCATGGTGCTCGACCTCTCGTTGATGAAGCAGATCACGGTGGATCCAGCCCGGCGCACCGCCCGCGTCCAGGGAGGCGCCTTGTGGCTCGAGATGGATGTGGCGACCCAGGCGCACGGCCTCGCGGTCACCGGCGGCACGGTCTCCAACACAGGGGTCGGCGGCCTCACCCTCGGCGGCGGCATCGGCTGGCTGGGCGGCCTGCATGGAGCGACCGTCGATAATCTGCTTTCCGCCCAGGTTGTCACCGCCGACGGCAAGCTGCGCCGGGCGAGCGAGACCGAGGCGCCAGACCTGTTCTGGGCGCTGCGCGGCGGCGGCGGCAATTTCGGTGTGGTCACGGAGTTTGAGTTCCAGCTGCATCCGGTCGGCCAGGTGCTCGGCGGCATGGTGCTGCACCCGCTCGACCAGGCGCGCGACGTGCTGCGCTTCTATCGCGACCTCGCGCCCACCCTGCCGGACGCCGCCGAGGCGCATGCGGGTCTGCTGTCGCCGGAAGGGACTCCGGTGTTGGCCCTGCTGCTGGGCTACAACGGGCCGATCGAGGAGGGCGAGCGCGTCCTGGCGCCGCTGCGCCAGTTCGGGACGCCGATCGCCGACCTCGTGCGGCCGATGTCCTACGGCGAGCGCCAGGTCATGATCGACCAGCCAAACGCCGTCCACGGGCTGCAGCGCTACTGGCGTTCGGCGTTCACCGAAGAGCTCTCAGACACGCTGATCGACGAATTCGTAACCGCGGCCGGCAGATTCTCGTCGCCGATGAATGCGCTCCTGATGTTCTACATCCACGGCGCGATCTGCCGGCGACCGGCGTCGGCCACCGCGTTCTCGGCGCGCCGCCCGCAATGGGACATCGACGCCATCGGCTGCTGGACCGACCCGGCGGAGAGCGCGACCCACATCGCCGGGGTGCGGGACCTCTGGGCCAAGTTTGAGCCGCACATGCTCGGCAGCGCTTATGTCAACCACATCACCGCAGACGACCAGCCGGAAAAGGTGCGCGCCTCGTTCGGTGAGAACCATGCGCGCCTGCGCCGGATCAAGTCCGCCTACGACCCTGAAAATCTGTTCCGCGTAAACTCGAACATCGCGCCGGACGGCTCGGTCTAGCGAGCGGTTCGATGAGCCTGCAGGATGCATCTGACCTCGCTCAGGTCGTCGGTGTCCTCGCCGTCATGGCCTCGCTGGTGTTCGTGGGCATGGAAGTTCGCCAAAACTCGGCAATCACGCGCGCGCAGGTTCACCAGCAGCTATCGGATACGTTCACCTCCTATCTCGAAACCCTGGCCAGCCACGCGGGCATCGTCGCCGCAGGCACGGACAGCAAGGCCGGGTTGAGCCGCATGACCGATGACGAACTGCTCCAGTTCTCGTTCTTGATGGCGGGACTGTTCAAGATCTGGGAAAATGCCTTCTACCAGTACAAGAGCGGCTTCCTCGACGAGCGCGCCTGGCGATCGAACGTCACATGGATGCTAGCCTGGTTTCATCTGCCTGGCGTTCAAACGTGGTGGAGCGTCCGCAAGGACCTGTTCTCACTTGAGTTCCAGGCCTTGGTTGAGTCTTCGCCGCCGCCAACCGAAACACAGTCGATCTCAACGCGACTGAGGGACGCCGCTGGGGCTTTGGTCGCCGGACCATGACCCCGACACGTCGGCCACGTGACGCGCTGTCGCGAGCGATACCGACTTCCGGTCAGACCGGGGTCCAGAAGGCGGTGTCGACGCTGAGCAGGTTGAAGAGGCTGGCGTCGGCAGCCGACTGCACCATCGTCTCGTAGGCCTCGTCGGCGCCGAGAATGGCCTGGGCGCGTTCGAACGAGGCGAAGTCATCGTATTGGCAGATCCAGATGATCTGCCTCTGGCCACCGTGCCGCGCCGACACGTTGACCGTCGCCCCGGTCTTTGAGCGGACGAGGTTCGCCATCTGCTGCGCCCAAGCCGCGGCCAGCCCTGCGGCTCCGGTGACTTGGGCGGTGACTGCGTACGTCAACATCTGCGGCCTCGTTTGTTCCGGGCGCGCCTTAGTCTAGTTTGACCGCGGGGCGTCCGGAGGGGCTGCAACGATCGGGCGTTGCCACTACGAACAGGCCTTAAGCGGGGCGCGGGCAACAGGGCCGATATCCGATGATTTTCCGATGATAAGCCCTTGATGGCCGAGCCTCCGCCGATCGACCTGGCGCGCGAAGCCGACTTCGTCCTGGGCGGGATGGAGGTGCGACCGCGTTCGCGCGAACTGGTCGCCGGCGGCAAGGCTGAAATCCTCGAACCGCGGATCATGCAGGTACTTGTGGCGCTGGCGCAGCGGCGGGGTCAGGTGGTCACGCGCGACGAGCTGACGTGGTCCTGCTGGGGCGGTCGCATCGTCGGCGAGGACGCTATCTACCGCTGCATCCAGGCCATCCGCCAACGCGCCCAGGCCCATGGCGGCTTCGCGGTCGCCACCGTATCGCGGGTGGGATATCGGCTGGACGAATCCGCGTTGCCCTTCGCCAAGCCGGCGCTGACGATCCCGGTGCTGGCGGTGCTGGCGTTCGACAACCTGTCCGGCGATCCCGACATGGCTTGGTTCTCCGACGGGCTCTCGGAGGAGATCCTCCAGACCGTTGCGCGAGGCGCCGACCTGAAGGTGATCGGCCGCGGATCGAGCTTCCACTTCCGCGGGGCGCAGAAGGCGGCCGCGCACGTCGCGGGGCAGCTGAATGTCACCCACGTGCTCGACGGCTCGGTGCGGCGCAGCGGCGCAGACGTCCGCATCTCCGCTCACCTGGTGGAATGCGCTGGCCAGACCGTCCTCTGGTCGCATCGGTTCGATCGTCAGCTCACCGACGTCTTTGCCCTGCAGGACGAATTGGCCGCAGCAGTGGCCGGCGCCCTGAAGGTCGCTTTTGCGCCGCCCCTCAGCCGCGAGCCCGTCGAGCCCGCGATCTACGATCTCTATCTCAAGGCCCGCGACCTGCGCTTCCAGGGCGCCTCGGACTATGGCCATGCCGAAGCCGCCCGGGCGTTGGAGTTGCTGGAACAGGTGGTCGAGGGCGCGCCGACGTTCGCACGCGCCTGGGCCGATCTGGCTTATCATCGGGCGCACTGCTTGCGGATGATCGGACCGGCGCACTTTCCCGCGCTCACCCGCGCTCATGTCGTGCAGGCTTCGGAGACGGCGGCCGGGCTAGATCCCGGCGCCGGGATCGCCCGCCAGGCGCTCAGCCTGCTCGAACCGCACGCCGAATATCAAAAGCGCGAGGTGCGTCTGATGGAGGGACTTGCCGCCGCGCCCGACGATCCGGAAGCGCTCAAGAACGTAGCCGGTCTATGCGCCGAAGTCGGCCGCCTCGAGGACGCCCTGAGCTACGCGGAGCAGGCCCTGCGCTCGGATCCGATCTATTGGGCCTGGACCTCATCGCGGGCCTACCTGATGGATGCGATGGGTCGCAACGCCGAGACCGGTATCCTGTGGGACGCGTGCCTGGAGGCCTGGCCGACCAAGAAGACGTTGATCATCGAAGCGATGATCGGCGCCGGCGGCGCGAAGGACTGGGCGCGCGTCGACGAGCTGATGGCCAAGATCGACGGCCACGACTACGGCAACCCGTGGACCTCGCACACGATCCTGTTCCTGCGTGAGACCCGGCGCCCCAATCCGGAGTTCGAGCGGGCCGAACTCGAAGCCTGCACCGCGGCCATGACGACACCGGGCCGCGCGGCCTTGTGGTACGTGTTCGGACTGTCGCAGCTAGGCATGATCGAAGAAGCTTTCGACCTGATCGATAGGGCGTCGTTCGCGCATATTTTCGCTCCCGACGGACCCACATCGACCCTGGGGTCGGGGAACGCCGGAATTATCTTCCACCAGTCGAACGCCCTGATGATACGCGATCCCCGGTTCCCACGCCTCTGCGCTAAACTAGGACTCTGCGACTACTGGGTCGCCACCGACCGCTGGCCTGACTGCGCGGACAGCGGCGCACTTGCCTACGACTTCAAAGCCGAGTGCCGGCGGCTCGCGGGCTCGGGCTTGCCAAGCAGCGGACCTTCCCAACGTCCGCAATGAGCCAGAGTAAGACGTCTGGCTCACCCGATTGTCCGACGGTGATGACCGTCTGATGACCGAGCGAGTCCTGTATCCGTTCCTCGACCCAGGCGGCCAAGATGTCCTCAAAGAACCTCCCAACGGGAAAGAACCGCGTGTCCATCGACTTGGATTGCTTCGTTGTGACCTCGCGCGCGTCCTACACCAGCCGCCTTTCGACGAGGTTCAAGTGCTTGAGCCGGAGGGATCCGACAGCCCCGTCGCGAGCGCCGGTCAGTATCATTAAGCACAACATTGCGCGATCGCGTCGCTGCAGGATGGTGTCGATCGGCATCGCTGCGACCATCGCTTCCACCTGTGTCAGGGTGGGGGCGTGACGGTTACAGATGTCGCGGCTCTGGCCTGCTTCTGGGTCACGCGGAGGCATTTGATGGTGTCTTGACTGACGATGCGCCCAAAACCACGTTGGCCAGCGAGCCACTTGAAGAAGACTGCGACCGCCTGGATACGGCCGTAAATCGTCGGCCTCAAGCCTCCAGTTCGATGTCCCAGTAGAGGTAGTCGAGCCAGCTTTCGTGCAGATGGTTTGGCGGGAATTTGCGGCCGTGTTCCTGCAGCTCGTACATGCTCGGCCGCCGGGGGTGGCGGTGTGGGTGCATGCCCGCTTCGCGGGGCGTGCGACCGCCCTTGCCGAGATTGCAGCGCGCGCAGGCAGTGACGATGTTCTCCCACGTCGTGCGGCCGCCGCGCGAGCGCGGGGTGACGTGGTCGAAGGTCAGCTCGTCGTTGGAGCCGCAGTACTGGCAAGCGAAGGAGTCGCGCAGAAAGAGGTTGAACCGGGTGAAGGCCGGCGGCCGGTCCTGGGCGACGTACTGCTTCAGCGAGACGACGCTCGGCAGCGGCATCTCGAATGAAGGCGAGTGGATCAGCTTGTCGTAGGTCGAGACGACATCGACGCGGCCGAGGAACA
This sequence comes from Caulobacteraceae bacterium, assembly GCA_036494265.1. Lineage (GTDB taxonomy): Bacteria > Pseudomonadota > Alphaproteobacteria > Caulobacterales > Caulobacteraceae > Acaudatibacter. The sequence continues at coordinate 50,084 of DASXOP010000013.1, forward strand.
CCGCCTTGATCGTCTCCTGCCAGGGCCAGAGCGACAGCGGGTAGTAGCTCAGCGGCCGATAGTCGGCGTTGAGCACGAGCGCAGGCCAGCCCGACGGCACGCGGCTAAGCACCTGCATGGCCGGGCTCCGAGATCAGCCGAAGTTTCGCTTGGCCTAGACTGAAGACACGCCTCCTTGCGGCGCTCGCGTTTGGAATCACGCCCATGGCCGCTCTCGTACTGGAGATTCCACGACACCACGATGACGGCAAGAGGGCGATTAGGGCGAGTGTAACGGGTTGCGTCGTAGCGTGGCGAGGAAACGACGCGCTGGGGAGAGTCCGCGCCCATGAACACCGCCCTCGCCGACATCGTCGGACGCCTGACTTCAGCCGGCCGCATGAGCGCCGACGACGTGCTGATGATGCGCAAGGAAATCTACGGTCAGCCGGCGATCTCGCCGGACGATCTCGAAGCCCTGGCCGCGCTCGACGTCGCGGCGGCCGACCGACCGCCCGAATGGGGCGAATTCCTCGCCGAGGCGATCCCGGACTACGTGGTGCGTCAGGAAGACCCACAGGACTACGTCGACCAGGCCAAGGCGACGTGGGTGATGCACGTCTGCGCCGGCGAGCTGAAGCGCGACGGGCTGATGGAAGTTCTGGTGCGGGTCATTGAAGGCGCGGTCAGCGTCCCGGCCGAACTCGACGATTTCGTGCTGGCCAAGGTCAAGGCGGTGATGATCGCCGCTGGCCGCCTGACCGCGGACGACGCGGCGCTGGTCAAGCGCGTGGTGTTCGCCGGCGCCAGCGCCGGCAACGTCGGCGTGACCCTGGACGAGGCCGACGCGCTTTTCGATATCAACGACGTCTGCGCCGCCGGCAGCGATGCGGCCTGGACCGACTTCTTCGCCAAGGCGGTCGCCGACTATCTGACCGCGGTCAGCCCGTTCAAGGTGCAGAGCCGCGAGGCGGCGGCGGCCGACGAGGCCTGGCTGGAAGAGCGCGAGAGCCCGCGCGACTTCATCGGCCGCATGGCGCACCTGCCAGACGTCAAAGGTGCGCTGAACGACATCCTGCACCCCTACGCCGCCGAGGCCGACGAATGGCGTGAGGCGGAGGCCGGAATCGAGGCGGCCGAAGCCGTTGCCGCTCAGTTCACGGATGAGGAGTCAGCCTGGCTGGTCGGCCGGCTGGGCGCGGGCGAGCTTAGCGAGCCTGAGCGGCGGCTGATCTCGCTGCTGCGGGAGATCGCGCCCCAGTCCACCGGGGTCCTGGCCCCGCTGTTGGGACCAGCACAGGCCGCTCCGGCCGCCGCGGCGACCTTCGGCACCCGCCAGTCCGCTCCTCTCCCCGCGGCGCCGGTCGTGGCGCCCGCGCCGTCGCCCTTCGACGACGAGACGCCGAGCCAACCGCCGGTGTTCGGCAAGGCCCGCAACGACGCAGCTTAGCGTCCCTCTCCCCTTGCGGGAGAAGGTGGGCCCGAAGGGGTCGGATGAGGGGTCGCTGGGCGCTCGCCGCCTGGCCCTTCACACGCGAAGCCTAGAGTTGGGCGCGACCCCTCATCCGTCAGCTTCGCCGACACCTTCTCCCGCAAGGGGATAAGGAACGGAGAACCCGACCTCCGCCCCCCGCGCCGCCGCTTCCGCCCCACCGGGGGCGCGGCGGTCGATGTCGAAGGGACGCCCGATGCGGTTGCCGGCGATGTCCTCCAGCACCGGATCGGCGATGAGGCGATAGTCGCCCGGCGTCCAGGGCGCGTCCGGCCTGAAGACGAACCTGGTCTCGCTGGCTTCAAGCTGCGCTGTGCCCGCGACATCTCTGCCGGCGAGTTCGACGCTGAGCGCCCGCACCGCAAGCGCGGCGTCCAGCGGGCGCGGGAAGTCGACAGTGAGCGGCGAGTTCGAGGCGGTCGGCGGCGTCAGGCGCCAGTCCGCCGGGTCCAACCCCTCGCGTAGCGGGGCGGAGATGGTCACCGTCTTCTCGAACGGCTGGGCGAGCAGGTCGTTGGCGGAGTCGCGCCAGAAGTGCTCGATCTGCAACGTGCAGCGCTCGCCCACCTGAAACGGCGGGCCCTCGTTGATGTTGTCGACGAGGCCGCGTTTGATCCGCCCTGGATCGAAGAGCACGGTCAGGCGCCGACCCTCCGGGTCCCAGAGTTCCTGGTCGATCTCGACGAACATCCCGCCCATCGGCCGGCCAGCGGCGTCCAGCATGCGGATGTGATCCCAGGCGACACCGATCCGCATCGGCGCTGAGAAAGTGACGTAGAAGCGCAGGATGTTCTCTGGCCAGACGTCCGCGCTGGGGGTTACCGAGAGGACGCGGGCTGACGGCGCGCGCTCGGGACGCGGCACGCCGCCGAACCAGGCGATCGCGGGCTCGCCGCTGGGAGGCCGCAGCACGGCGCGCAGCCGCACCGACGGCGCGGGTGTGAACCTCGGCGTGAAGACGATCGCCTCGCCCTCGCGCCGATAGCTGCCGAGCAAGCCAGGCGACGTCGGATTGTCGCCGGCGAAGACCTCGAACGCCTCGCGCCAGCCACCGGTTGGCTCAGTGCCGGCCCAGGGCTCGGCGCGGAAGTCCGGCCCCGACCGGGTGATGCGGGGCGCGCTCGCCCAGACGCCGCTCAAGACCGACTCAGGGCAGGGCGATGGTCGTCAGGTTGAGCGCATCGCCGCTGGCGACCATGGCCAGGGCCGAGTTCGCGCCCAGCCGATCGAGCCGGCGCACGCCCTGCAGATCGCCGATGGTCTCGTACGGCACGCCGTGGGTGGCCGCGATCTTGTCGGTGATCGCGCCGTAGTCGCCGAGGTTGTTGGCGTCGAGCTTCATCACCCCGCGGTTCGAGTTGGCCATCAGGATGTGGTCCGAGCCGTCTTTGCGGTAGGCGATCATGTCGAGCGGGCGGTTCATGTTGCCGAGCTCGGCAATCGTCGTGCCCATGACCTTCGCCCCAGGCGTCAGCTTGGCGACCGGGATCCGCACCAGCGGGGTGCAGGTGTAGGAGGCCAGGATCTCCGGCGCGCCGTCGAAGTCGTAGGCGATGAAGGTGCGGATCGGGGCGTTGGTCTCGTAGGCGCCGTGCGCGCCGTGCCAGATCTCGATTGCCGCCCCCTTCGCCGATCCGGAGAACGGGTAGGGGATGGCGCGCAGCGTCGAGGCGAACTCTTCGTTGGAGAGCCCGGCCACGATCACTTTGCCGTCGGCGTAGCCGAGGTCGGTAATGGTGTCGGTACGCAGGGCGTTGCCCCGGCGGTCGACCTTGTCGGCATCGGGCTGGTCGGCCAGCGTGACGCTCGAGTGCGGCGTCGCGTCGAGATCGAGCTCGGTCAGACGGCCGTCGTGACCGGCTTTCAGGATCAGGTGGTCGGCGTCGGCGCCGGCCCCGCGGGCCACGGCGATGTAAACGTTACCGGAGACGGGGTTTACGGCGATGTCCGGCACCCGGATCTGATCGGCGGTGGTTCCAACGAGGGCGGCGATCTTGCCGGTCAGGTCTTCGATCTGGATCGCGCCGTCGCCGGGGGTCAGGTCGCCGGTCTCGAAGGCGTAGACCGCGGCGCCCAGGCCATCGCCGACCAGCAGCACACCGTTCGGAGCGAAGGCCAGCGCGCTCGCCGACTTCAGTTGCACGCGCTGCTTCGGCGCGCGTTCGAGTACGGTCGTATCACCGGATTGCGACATTGGCTTTCTCCCTGGATTTTCGCCGGCGTCGTAAACCTTTTCAGGTTCGGCGGCCAGGGCGCAACGCTGAGGCGTGTCGGGAGAAATACTGGGAGTGTTTGGAAGGATTGTCCGCCACGCTCTAGTGGGGGCGGATCGGCGCGGCGGTCAGGGGACCGCCGGCCGGGCCTGTTCGAGAAGGGCTGCGCCCGCTGGGGACGTCAGCGCCCTCCTCGAAGTCCTGGCCCGGCCATTGTGGCGGAGACCGTGGACTAAGCGCCGATGAACGCGGTGCCGGCGGCAAGCGCCAGGCCGAGGAACATGGTGAGCGCGACGGTCGAACGGTCGAAGAAGGTTGCGAGAGACATGTGGGTAGTCCTTAAGGTTCGTATCTGAACCCCTCGGGGAGGAGGGGATGTCCGATCTGGACAGCGCTTAGATAGCACCTATCTGAACGGTGTCAACATGATCTTTACAGCGTTCGGATAAAGTTTTACGGTGAGCCCAATGAGAGAAACTGGAAGCGCCCACGTTAAGCCGTATCACCACGGCGACCTGTCCCGAGCACTCGTGGATGCGGCTCGCCGGATTCTGGAAGCCGAGGGCGCCGCGGCGCTGTCGCTGAGGGCGGTGGCGCGGGAGGCGGGCGTCAGTCCGGCTGCGCCCTACCATCACTTCAAGGACAAAACCGAGCTCTTGGAGGCGGTGGCGCACGGGGGCTGGGAGGCGCTGTCGGAGATGATCGCCCAGGCGCGGATCAACGCCGCGCGGCCTCAGGATGCGATCACCGATATCGGCGTCGCCTACGTCAACTTCGCCCGCGACAACCCGGCGCTCTACGACCTCATGTACGACACCACGCGCGACCGCACGGCCATGCCGCAGCATGCGCAGGAAGAAGACAGCGGCTACAGCCAGGTCCAGAACGCGCTGATCGCCGCGGGCTGCGATCCCACCGACGAGCAGGACCTGGAACTGGCCACGATCGCCTCCTGGTGCGCTGTCCATGGCCTGGCTGAGATGTCCAACTTCAAGGACTTCCAGCCGCTCAAGGACGCGTTGGGCGGCGACGAGGCGTTCCTGCGCGCCATCCTGCGCCACTTCGGCACCTTCTCGCCGGCCGGGCTGGCGAGCCACCGCAAGCACTAGGATCGTGGACCGCGCTCGGCTGGCTCAGCTGGGCTTCCAACTCGGCGCGCGCGCTCCCGGCGGCAGGTCTCAGGGCGCCTGGTTCGCAACGGCGGCCGATGGCGCGCCCGTCGTCCTCAAGTGGTCGCCGGACGGGACGATGACTGAGCGCTACGCGGCGTTGCTGCCTGGGCTGGACGAGCTGCGGGCGCGCGGCGTTCCCGTCCCAGAGTACCTGCACGTGAGCGCCTTCGACGGTGGGACGCTCTCCGCGCAGCGGCGCCTGCCGGGGCGATCACACGACACCTGGCCGCAGGCGGTCGTCGAGAGAATGATCGAATGCGCGGCCGCCAAGGCCGGCGTCGGTGGGCCACACCCCTCGCCCGACCAAGCCACGTGGGGTGCGTACGTCGTCGATGCGTTGAGCGGCCGCGGGGCGGCGCATGATGCCCTGCGTGGCGCGGGTCCGCGGAGCGCCGCCGTGCTCGACCGTGTGGAGGCGGGGGGAGCCGGCGCGGATCCAAGCTGGTTCTCCAGCGACGGGCTCGTTCACGGCGACCTGCATACCGACAACGTGCTCATCGACGACGGCGCGCTCTGCGGCATCATCGACTGGGAGGGCGCCTGCGCCGGCGACCACCGGTTCGACCTCGTCGCCTTCGCCTTCGACCTCGACGGTCATGGCCAGCCGATCTGGGACCTTGTCGACGCCGCAGGCTTCGCGCCACGGGTGCTTCGCGCCTACGTCGCGCTGCTGACGCTGAAATGCACCGCCTCAGCAATCCGTCATCGTCCCGAGGATTTGGGGCGTCAGCTCGACCGGGCCGAGCGTGTTTTCGACCGCTACGAGGTCTGACCCGCGTCGTGACCGCCGCCCGCTTCGCCCCGTCGCCCACCGGCCTGCTGCATAAGGGCCACGCGTTCTCCGCGCTCACCGCCTACGAGACCGCGCGCCGGCTGGGCGGCCGATTCGTGCTGCGGATCGAGGACATCGACTTCACCCGCTGCCGACCCGACTTCGAGGTCGAGATCTACGAGGACCTGGCCTGGCTGGGGCTGACCTGGGAGACGCCGGTGCTGCGTCAGTCCGAGCACGTCGCCGACTATCTGGCCGCACTGCAGACCCTGATCGGACGAGGGTTGGTCTACCGCTCGTTCGCGACCCGCCGCGAGATCGCGCTGGCGACGCTGAGCGCCCCGCACGGCGCGCCGGACGGCTATCGCGGCGCGCCGCTATCCGAGGCGGAGGAACAAACGCGGCTGGCGGCCGGCGAGCCGTTCGCCTGGCGGCTCAACCTGACGCCGGCCGAGGCGGAAGTCGGTCCGTTGAGCTTCTTCGAGGTCGGCGAAGGTCCTGCCGGCGAACAGGGCGAGATCGCGGTCGATCCCGGTCCGGCCGGTGACGTGGTGCTGGCGCGCAAGGACGTCGGCGTCGCTTATCACCTCGCGGTGGTCATCGACGATGCTCGCCAAGAGATCACTGACGTGGTGCGCGGCCAGGACCTGTTCGAGGCGACCCACGTTCAACGGCTGCTGCAGGCGCTCCTGGGCCTGCCCGCGCCCCGCTATCACCATCACCGGCTGCTGCTCGGACCCGATGGCCAGCGTCTGGCCAAGCGTGACCGGGCCGAGACGTTGCGGTCATTCCGTGAGAGCGGCCTCGGCGCCGAGGCGCTGCGTCGCGAGCTGGGGTTCTGACGCCTGCGCGGCGCGGCGGCGGGCGATCAGATCGGCGATCGCCCAAGCGGCGCCCGCCAGGCTGAGATTCACCGCGTTGCCGCACCAGTTCATGTGGCTTTTCGGATCGGCGATGACCAAGGGCGCGTGCACCAGCACCCCGAACAGCAGGTACATCGCCGTGAGCGCACGGGCGGCCAACAGCGACAGGAAGTCGGCCAGGATCGCGACCGCAGCGGCCAGCTGAGCGACGCCGGTCGCGAAGGCCCAGAACGTCGCGCCAGGCGGCAGCCACTTCGGCACCATCGAGCCCGTCTCCGGGAGGTAGACGAAGTGCGCGGCGGCGAACGAGATCAGGCACACGCCGAAGATCAGCCGCGCGAGCCGGCCGAGCCGGCGGGCGACGTCGGGCGATGTGTCCGGCGCCGTCGCTAAGACGGCTACGCCGCCGGCGAAGAGCCCGAGCTGTTCGGCCAGGCCCGTCCACGGACTGAACTGCGTCGGATGGATCATCACCCGCGGCGCATGCACCAGCAGCACGATCACGCCGTAGAGGGCGACCAGCGCATAAGCGCCCCAGCGCCAGGTCCGACGCCACTGCACTGCCGCGCCCGCCGCCAGGAACGCGGCGGCGAAAGCGTAGGCCAGCAGCTTGCGACCCGGCAGCGCGTCCGGCACCGGCTGCCAGACGGCGGCGAAGTCACCCCAGATCAGCCCGATCACGCCCAGCGCGATGGCGCCGAGCCCGTAAACGTTGCGCCCCAGACCGAACATTGCCCCTCGCTAGTCCTTCGCCCAGTATCGGTAGAGGTAGGCCGGCGCGAAGCCTTCGCTGCGGTAGAGCCCGATGGCCGAGGCGTTGTCCTCGTCGACTTGCAGGTAGCCCTGTCTGGCGCCGGTGCTCTCGGCGAAGGCGACCAGCGAGCGAAACAGGCGTCGGGCCAACCCCTGTCGCCGCCACGCCGGCGCGGTGCGCATGCCCATGAAGCCGGCCCACTCGCCCTCGACGGCGCAGGCGCCGACCGCGGCCGGCTCGCCCTCGCGGCGGATCAATGCGAAGCCGCGCGGCGCCGGCATGCGGTCCAGCGCGCCCAGACGCTCGCGGGCATCCTCGGCGTGACCGAACGAGGGGTCGGCGAACACGCGGCGGAAACCGGTGCAGGTCGCAGAGCTGACCTTGGCGTCCGGATCGGCCTCGCCGGCGAGGGGGCCGACCATGGTCAAGGTGGGGGTGTTCGACGTGTAGCCGCGCCGCGCCAGGCGTGCGGCGAGGTCGGACGTCTCGCCCCAACCCTCGACAAGTTTGAACCGCGGGGCGATGTGGCGGGCGGCGTACCAGGCTTCGGCGGCCGCGATCGCGTCATCGACCGGCCGGTCTGCGTCGCCCAACGTCCAGCAGGTGTTGATGCGGCCCGAGTGTCCGGCCGAAGCATGCAGGCGCCAGCCGCCAAGCGCCTCGGTCTCGACCGCCGGCCAGCCACGCGCCGCGATCGGTTCGATGAGGTGGGGGTCACCGGACACAAGGCCGGGATCGGCGGATTCGATCGACAAGTGGATCTCCAAAACGCCAGCGGGCGCCGACCCTTCCGGATCGGCGCCCGCCAAACCTAGATGTGTTCGCGGCGCCCCTAAAGCGCTTGCAGATTGACCGCGGCGGTGCGGCCCCGTTCTGCCTCGAGTTCGTACGCGACCTTCTGGCCCTCGTTCAGGCTGCGCAGGCCGGCGCGCTCGACCGCACTGATGTGCACGAAGACGTCCTTGCCGCCGTCTTCCGGCTCGATGAAGCCGAACCCTTTGGCGGAATTGAACCATTTGACTGTGCCGTTGGCCATGTCGCTCCCTGTTCTTTTACAAAAGCCCTTCCAGAGACGCGGCCCGAACCTTCGGCAGGGGCCCCGCACAACCTGACGTTCGGGAGGCGCCTCTTCGGTTCCGGCGAAGCTCATCTCGCGGAGCTTTCGCGGGCGCGACGTGTGCAGGCCCAAAAGCACGGATTGCGCCTAAGAAATGCGCATGACGGTTTGAGACGGTCAACCCGGTTGCAGGGCGGGAAGCCGGGCGCAACTTAAGGCGCGCTCTCCAGTAGTTGTACGACCTTCATCGCGTCCGGTCCCGACCAGTCGGCGCCCGCCGCGACCCGGCCGCGGACGTTGCCGGCGGCGTCGATCAGCACCGTCGTCGGCAGGCTCTCGATCCGGTCCTTGAACGCGAACGGCAAGGTGTATTTCGCGTCCGAATAGAACGGCAGCGGTGGGCGTTTAGCGATGAAGCCCTGGGCGTTGGCCTTGTCGTCGTCGTTGTCGAGGCTGATCGGCAGCACCACGACCGGCTGGCCCGCGGTCTGCGTCGCCAGCTTCGCCAGCGTCGGCATCTCCTGCACGCACGGCGCGCACCAGGTGGCCCAGAAGTTGACGATCACCGCCTTGCCCTTGAACTCGGCCAGGGTGTGGGTCTTGCCGGCGGCGTCGACGAAGGGGAGCGTCGGCGCAGGCGATGGCTGATCGTCGACGGTCAGCTTCTGCATCTGACCCTGGGCCAGGCTTTTCAGGCCGCCGGAGGGTTTGGAACTGCAGCCGGGGATGACATATAGAGCCGCGGCCACGCCCGCCACGGCGACGGCACTCCGCCCCCAACGCCCGCCAGATACGGTCATAACTTCTCCCATGTCGTCCGCGCCGCCTAAGACCCCAAGGCCATCCGAATCGCAGGGGCACTCCTTATGGGGCGGCCGGTTCTCCGCCAAGCCCGGCGCGCTGATGCAGGCGATCAACGTCTCGATCGGCTTCGACAAGCGGCTCGCCGGCGAGGACCTCGCCGGGTCGCGCGCCCACGTCAAAATGCTGGGCGCGACCGGAATCATCGCCGCTGAGGACGAGGCCGCGATCCTGCAGGGCCTGGATACGATCGAGCAGGAGATGCAAGCCGGCGTCTTCCCGTTCCGCGACGAGTTCGAGGACATCCATTTCAACGTCGAGAAGCGGTTGGAAGAGCTGATCGGCGCGGCGTCGGGCCGGCTGCACACCGCTCGCTCGCGCAACGACCAGATCGCGCTCGACTTCCGGCTCTGGATCCGCGCCGCTTGCGACCGCACGATCGAGCAGATCCTCGGCCTGCAGCGCGCGCTGGTTGGCCAGGCCGAGCGGCATGCCGCGACGCTGATGCCGGGGTTCACCCATCTGCAGAGCGCCCAGCCGGTCACCTTCGGCCATCACATGCTGGCGTACGTCGAAATGTTCAGCCGCGACGCTGGGCGCTTCTCCGACGCGCGGACGCGCATGAACCAGAGCCCGCTCGGCGCGGCGGCGCTGGCCGGCACGTCGTTCCCGATCGACCGCCAAATGACCGCCCAGGCGCTCGGCTTCGATGCGCCGATGGCCAACAGCCTCGACGCCGTCTCGACCCGTGACTTCGCGCTGGAGGCGCTGGCGGCGGCCGGCATCCTCTCGCTCAACCTCTCGCGGCTGGCCGAGGAGATCGTGCTCTGGATGACGCCGCAATTCGGCTTCATCAAGCTGCCCGACGCCTTCACCACCGGCTCCTCGATCATGCCTCAGAAGCGCAACCCGGACGCCGCCGAACTCACCCGGGCCAAGAGCGGCCGGGTGCTCGGGGCGTTCCATGCGCTGTCGCTGGTGATGAAGGGCCTGCCGCTCGCCTATTCGAAGGACATGCAGGAGGACAAGGTCCCCGCCTTCGAAGCGTTTGACGCGCTGGAGGTAGCGCTGGCCGCGATGACCGGCATGGTCGCCGAGCTGACCCCCAACGAGCCGGCGATGGCCGCGGCGGCCGGCGCCGGCTACGCCACCGCGACCGACCTGGCCGACTGGCTGGTGCGCACGCTCAACCTGCCGTTCCGCCAGGCGCACCACATCGCCGGAGCGGCGGTGAAGCAGGCCGAGACGCTCGGGCTGGAGCTGGCCGACCTGCCGCTGGCCAAGTTGCAGGCGATCGAACCTCGGGTCACCGCGGGCGTTTACGAGGTGCTGACGCCGCAAGCTTCCGCGGCCAGCCGAACCAGCTTTGGCGGCACGTCGCCCGAGCGCGTCCGCGCCGAAGCCGCGCGCTGGAAGGAGATCCTGAGATGATCCGCACGGCAGCCGCCACGCTGGCGACGCTCGCTCTCGTCCTCGCGCTCGCCGCGTGCGGCAAGCAGTCGGAGCTCGACCGGCCCGGCCCGATGTGGGGCGCGAAAGCCAAGGCCGACTACGCCGCCCAGAAGCGCGCGCAAGCCGAGACGGTGAGCAACCAGGCCGAATCTAACTCCGTCAGCGAGCCACAGAACCCGGCGATCGAGCCCTACACCAACCCGGCGCCAGCGCGCGACGTGCCGATCCCGGGTGAGCGTACCTATCCCTCCGGCAGGCCGCAGACGGGCCCGTGAACCACTTCGAGCTCAACGGGGAGGGCGAGCTCGCCTGCGAAGACGTTCCGCTCAGCCGCATCGCGGCAGCGGTCGGCACGCCGGTCTATGTCTATTCGACGGCGACACTGGAGCGGCACTACCAGGTCTATCGGGACGCGTTCGCGGCGTACCCGGCGCTCGGAACGCCGCTGATCGCCTATGCGCTGAAGGCCAACGCCAACATCGCCGTCGTGCGCACCCTGACCCGCCTGGGCGCCGGCCTGGACACCGTCTCCGAGGGTGAGATTCGCCGCGCGCTGGCCGCTGGCGCACCGCCCGAGCGGATCATCTTCTCCGGCGTCGGCAAGACCGAGGCGGAGCTGGCGTTCGCGCTGGACGTAGGGGTCGCCGAGATCAACGTAGAATCCGAGCCCGAACTGGACCGGCTGGCACGCGTCGCCGCGGCGAAGGGCGTGCGGGCGACGACGGCGTTCCGGGTCAACCCCGAGGTCGGCGCCGGCGGGCATGACAAGATCTCCACCGGCCACGCGGCCAGCAAGTTCGGCGTCTCGTTCGGCGAGGCCGAGCGACTCTATGCCAAGGCCAGCAACATCGCCTCGCTGCGGCCGGTGGGCGTCGCCTGCCACATCGGCAGTCAGATCAGCGACCTGGCCCCGCTACGCGCCGCGTTCGTGAAGATGCGCGGCCTCGTCGAGCGGCTGCGCGCCGAGGGCCTGGCGGTCGAGCGGCTCGACCTCGGCGGCGGGCTTGGCGTGCCATACTTCGACCAGCCCGACCCGCCGACGCCGGCGGACTACGCGGCGATGGTGGCTGAGGTGGTGGGCGGCCTCGGCGTCGAGTTCGCGTTCGAGCCGGGCCGCGTGATCGCCGCCAACGCCGGCGTGCTGCTGTCGCGGGTGATCCATGTCCACGAGCGCGCCGAGGGCCGCCGCTTCCTGGTCCTCGACGCGGCGATGAACGACCTGATCCGCCCGGCGATGTACGAGGCCTACCACGACATCCGCCCGGTGCGACCGCGGCCAGGCGCGCCTGCGCCCTACGACGTGGTCGGCCCGATCTGCGAGACCGGCGACACCTTTACCCGCGATCGCCGGCTGCCACCGCTCGAAGCCGGCGAACTCGTCGCCTTCATGACCGCCGGGGCTTACGGCGCGGCGATGTCGAGCGAGTACAACTCCCGCCCGCTGGTCCCCGAGGTGCTGGTCAGCGGCGACGAGTTCGCCGTCATCCGCGAGCGCCCCACCTACGAGGCGATGTTGAGCGGCGAGCGGATACCGGACTGGCTGGACTGAACCGCCGGAGGGGGCCTCGGCGGCCAGCTCAGCTCGCGTCGACCCGGCTAGACCTACCTGCGTCACCTTTCGACCTGGCTGAACACGCGTGCAAAAGCGCCGGGCCCTGGCTAGGGTCGTCGCCTAGGCTGCCGACCGGGAGGAACTGACCATGACGACACCGGAAACCGTGGGACTGTCGCGCACCAGACTGGCGCGGATGGACGAGGTGATGAAGCGCCGTTACGTCGACGGCGGCCACCTGCCCGGCCTGATCACCCAGGTGTTCCGCAAGGGCGAGCTGGTCCACACCGGCCTCGCCGGCCACATGGACCTCGAGCGCGACAAACCGATGCGTGAGGACGCGCTCTTCCGCATCTATTCGATGACCAAGCCGATCACCTCGGTCGCGCTGATGATGCTGGTCGAGGAAGGCGCGCTAGGCCTCGACGACGCGGTCTCGACCCACATCCCGTCGTGGAAGAAGCTTGGTGTCTACGCCTCCGGCATGCCGACGCTGCTGGCCGACGCCCCGCCCAGCTTCATCACCACTCAGCCGGACCGGCCGATGAAGGTGGTCGACCTGGTCACCCACACCTCGGGCCTGACCTACGGCTTCATGATGCGCACCAGCGTCGATGCGGCCTACCGCAAGCTGAAGATCAACGACTTCCAGACGCCAGGCGGCCTCGCCGGGATGATGGAGCAGTTGGCGACCCTGCCGCTGGAATTCTCGCCCGGCACGCGCTGGAACTACTCGGTCTCGATCGACGTGATGGGCTATCTGGTGGAGAAGCTGTCGGGCATGAGCTTCGGCGACTTCCTGCGTACGCGCCTCTTCGAGCCGCTCGGCATGACCGATACCGCGTTCTACGTGCCGCCGGAAAAGATCGAGCGCTTCGCGTCGTGCTACCAGCCCAAGCCAGGCGGCGGACTGAAGCTGCAAGACGACGCGGGCGCCAGCACTTACGCCACGCCGCCGGTGCTCGAATCCGGCGGCGGCGGCCTGGTCTCGACCGCGCACGACTACATGCGCTTCTGCCGCATGATGCTGAACGGCGGCGCGCTTGACGGCGTGCAGATCCTCAGCCCGAAGACGGTCGAACTCTTCAGCCTCAACCACCTGCCGAACAACGGGGAGCTGGCGGAAATGGCCCCGCCCGGCGCGTTCAGCGAGGCGGGCTACTCGGGCATCGGCTTGTCGATCGGTTGCGGCGTCAACGTCGACGTCGCCAAGACCCGGCTGCCCGGAACGCTCGGCGAATACTTCTGGGGCGGCGCGGCCTCGACCGCGTTCTGGATCGACCCGAAGGAAGACCTGGCAGTGGTGTTCATGACCCAGGTGATGGGCACCGACGCCCGCCTCACCCTGCGCCGCGACCTGCGCACCCTGGTCTACTCGGCGATGACGGAGTCGTACGCCTAGGTCAGCCGGGGCTAGACCTCGAACGAGGGCCCCGCGAACGTCCGCTGCGGACGGGGGCGTTCCTGGCCCTGCCGCGGCGCGCCGGCGATGGCGCCGGCCGTCGCGCCGCCGTCGACCACCAGGCAATGGCCGGTGACGAAGCGAGCCGCGTCGCTGGCGAGGAAGAGCGCCGCCTGGGCGATGTCCTCGGGCTGGCCGGCGATGGGCAGCGGCTGGGCTCGCACCAGCGCGGCGTCGGTCGCCTCTTTGTTGAAGCTGGCGCCGCCGCCCAGGATCGGCGTCGAGACCCCGCCCGGCGCAATACAGTTGACCCGGATCATGTCGGCGGCGAACTCGATCGAGGCCGAGCGGGTGAGTTCACGACCCCGGCCTTGGCCGCGCAGTAGGCATGCAGGCCGGGATAGCCGTCGATGCCGGCGGTCGAGGGCTAGGCGCTAGTTTGGAGTGACCGCTCGTCGAAGCCTTGTCGCAAACTGTTCGCCCGTGTCACCGGGCCAACCTCCTCTGAGATTATCTACGACCGGTGGTGTGGGTTAAGGAGAAGCGATGGTCCCACTTCTACTGGCAGCTGTTCTTGGGCTTGGCGGCCCGCCCCCGCCCGGTCGGCCGCCGTCTCTTCCGTCCGCTTGCTTGATGGATCGTGCAGTCAAGGCGGCGAGGAAGCTTGGTCTGGCTGCTGACGCGGCCGCTTCTAAGGGCGACCACCTTGCTGCCGACAGACTGGCTCAGCGCGGCCTAGAGGTACTGTCAGACTACTACAGCCAGCGGCCGACGCCGGATATGAACGACGATACCGGCTCGCATCTGACATTGGCCTGGGCCGCCGACCGTAAGGGAGATGCCAGGCTTGCGGCGAGCATCAAGCAACATGTCCTTGCGGAGCGGCTCGAAATCTATGCGCACTTCCACCGCCAGCACTGCTGAGCGCGGCTGCGGTCACCGACTGTCAGCGTTGTGGGACTGCCAGCGGAAGTCTGACACTGGCCTGAGCAGACTCCTCACGACCGGGGTGAGCGGAGCATATTTTTCCTCCGCTCGCCTTCGCCATGTTATGGGGCTTCATGGGTAGCGCGCCGCTGACGCCCTTCGAGGACGAGCTGGCCGAGTTCTTCGGTGAGACAAGTCCTGGCGACTCGCCGGCGCCAACCCGAGACCACGTCACGTTCCGCTCGACCGAGCCGACAATGCTGCCGCTGGAGGCTGCCGAGGACTTGGTCCGCCACATCAGGGCACGGAACAAGACGCGCGCCCACCTCTCGTACGACACGCGGATAAAGGCGCGTACTCACACGTCGTACAGCGGCGCGGTCACGGTGCGCGTGGCTTGGCAGGGCCAGCGCTTCCACACCATCAGGTTCCGCGCGACTGACGGCGGCGAGCTGCTCGCGAGCCACAAGGTCGTCGGCGGGCGCGACCTCTCGCTGATCCTGCACGACTGGCTAAAGGCATCGGACCGCTGCACCAGCCCTTGCTGGCGCACGGCGGACGAATGGAACCGGCGTGAGCCTGGCCGTGCCGCTCCGACCTAGGTTCGGCAAGGTTGGATTCGATGGCGTGCTGAGTCAGTCAGAGCTACCTGCGGCCAGCCTGAAATAGGCGGCCGCCTTCTGCGGTATCGATCGGCCTTCGGTCTTCTGGATCGCCGCGTCGATCTCGGCCAAGGCGTGCGGCGCGCCGGGGACGATCTGCAGGTCGTAGGTCGCGCCAGATTGGGTGAAGACCTCGCGGCTGTGCGCCTCCGAGCCGAAGGCGATACCGGCGACACCCTTAGTCCCGCGTCCGCCGGCGATCGGCACGTTCTCGTCGTCCTGGCCGTGCAGCGCGAGGATATGCTTGCCGCGCGCCGCCGGGCAGGCCGTGTCCGGCGCGTCGAGGGCGCCGGAGATCGCGATCGCGCTGGCGTAGAGGTCGGTCACGCACATCAGGCGCTGGGTCATCATCGCGCCGTTGGAGTGGCCGATGCCGAAGACGCGGGCCGGATCGACGCCGTACTTCGCCTCCAGCTCATGCACCGCGCCCTGGATGTAGCCGACGTCATCGATGTTGTTCTCGGCGGACATGCCGCAACAGCCGCCGCCGGCGTTCCAGCCGAGGAAGTTGTCGCCCAGCCGGCGCGTCACCGGCGTACCGTTCAGATAGACGACGAGGAAGCCGTCCTTGTCAGCCTCTGCGTTGAGGTTGAGCGCGCTCTCGGCGCCGCCTGAGGCGATCCGCTGGGCATTGCCGAGCCCGCCGTGCAGCACCACCACCAGCGCCCGATGGCCAGCCGGCGGCAGGTTTTCGGGCTGGTAGACGATCAGATTGCGCCCACCGAAGCTCTCAGTCGAAGCGCCGGCGACTGATTGGGCGGGCATCGCCGCCGCCACTGCAAAGCCGAATAACGCCGTCAGTAACTTCATCGATGGCTATCTCCGAACGTCCGTCGCCAGCGTTGCACGCAGCGAGGCCCACGCTCCGTCGCTGGGGGACTCAGCCCGCGCTCTTCAACGAGAGCCAGCGCCTGGGCCAGCGCCACCCAAGCGAGCGCACCTCGCCCGGCTTCAACGCCAGCATTCCGACCGTACGGGCGGTGAGCTCGGCGACCGCGTGCACCGGCTCCAGCCCGGCGACCGGGCTGGTCGCCATCGGCCCGATCAGCAGCGCCTGATCGATCGCCCGCCACTCGGCCTTGGCGCGATCCTCATGGCCGACCGCGAAGAAGTGGCGCAGCGCCACCGGCTCGCCGGCCAGCTCGACCATCACCCCGATCATCCACCCCGTCGCCATGACGAGGCTCGTAGCACGCCCCCCAGGGCCGCGTCAGACTCGCCGCATCAGACCCGCTGCGTCAGACGCCGCCATTCAGGATCTTGAACTGCCGCTCGGGATCGTCCTGCGCCGCCTGACGCCCATCGCGGTAAGTGGCGATCGCGCCGTCGTGGCAATACTGCAGGATGTAGGCCTTGCGCACGGTGCCCATCCGCGTGTTCGGACCGGTGCGGTGCGGGGCCAGCGACGAGAAGACGATCGCATCGCCCGCCTTGGACGGCGTCGCCACCGCGTCGTCGGCGCGCTCCAGGCACTTCAGCCCGATCGGCGTCACCCAGTGGTCGAGCGTGCCCTGGCGATGCAGGCCGGGCGCGATCCAGGGGCAGCCGTTCTCTTCGTCGACGTCGACCAGCGGCAGCCAGAAAGTCAGGTACTGCTGTGGCTCGATGAAGGTGTAGCCGTTGTCCTGGTGCCAGGGGAATTCCTGGAGCTTGCCGGTCTTCTTGTAGACCGACTGGTCCCAGTAGAGCCGCACGTCATCGCCCATCAGGTCGTGGCAGACGTCCTTGATGAACGGGTGCGCGGCGAACGACTTCAGCACTGGCGAGCGTCGCGCCACGTGGGTGGTAAAGGTGATCGCATCGGCGGTGGAGATCGAGATCGTGCCGCCGGCGGCGCGTAGCTTTTCCTCCGCCTCCACCTCGAACGGGTCGATCGCCTCGGTGACGGCGGCGATCTCATCCGCGGTGAACGCGCCCTCGACCTTGATGAAGCCAAGTCGGTTGAAGTCGTCGCATTGGGCGGCGCTCAGCCGGCGCAGCGGCGCCTCCCGCGTCTGCCACTCGAAGCCCTGGCTCAATGGATGCGGGCGAGGCGAACGGCCGGCGTCGGACACTGGGGAGAACTCCTTCGATTGCGGAATGGAGCCGCCGCGCCGGTCGAAAGTCAACGAGGCCGCAGGCTCGGGCACGGCCCCGAACTCGGGTTAACGGCGATGACTGGTTGCGGCGGTGGTGATTCTCTGGGCTCTGGGTTTGATTCGGAGCCATGAAGATGGATGTTGCGCTGGAGAAGCCGCGGCTGCGGCGGTTGCTGGATCATTTCGCG
>DASXOP010000014.1:0-102570 GCA_036494265.1 Caulobacteraceae bacterium
ATCCTGGAAGAAGCCCGCGCCGAGCAGCGCACCGAACTGGTCAGCCAGCTGGCCGAGGGCGAAGTGCGCGAAGGCGTGGTCAAGAACATCACCGACTACGGCGCGTTCGTGGACCTGGGCGGCATCGACGGCCTGCTGCACGTCACCGACATGAGCTGGAAGCGCGTCTCCCACCCGAGCCAGGTGCTGGCGGTCGGCGACACGGTGAAAGTCCAGATCGTCAAGATCAACCCGGAGACCCAGCGCATCAGCCTGGGCATGAAGCAGCTGCAGTCCGACCCGTGGGACGGCGTCGAGGCCAAGTACCCGGTGGGCGCCAAGTTCAAGGGCCGCATCACCAACATCACCGACTACGGCGCCTTCGTGGAGCTGGAAGCCGGTGTCGAGGGCCTGGTCCACGTCTCCGAAATGAGCTGGACCAAGAAGAACGTTCACCCCGGCAAGATCGTCTCGACCTCTCAGGAAGTCGAAGTGGTCGTGCTCGATGTGGACGCCTCCAAGCGCCGCGTCAGCCTCGGCCTGAAGCAGGCGATGCAGAACCCGTGGGAAGAGTTCCTCGAGAAGCACCCGATCGGCACCGCGGTCGAAGGCGAAGTTAAGAACGCCACCGAGTTCGGCCTCTTCCTCGGCCTCGACAACGACATCGACGGGATGGTCCACCTCTCCGACATCGACTGGAACATGCCGGGCGAAGAGGCGATCCTGAAGTACAAGAAGGGCGAGGCGGTGCGCGCCCGTGTGCTGGACGTCGACGTCGAGAAGGAACGCATCTCGCTGGGCATCAAGCAGCTGGCGGGCGATCCGCTGGCCGGCGACGTCTACCGCAAGGGCCAGACCGTCACCGTCACCGTCACCGAGATCACCTCGGGCGGCGTCGAGGTGAAGTTCGGCGACGACGAAGCCCCGGTCACCGCGTTCATCCGCAAGTCGGACCTGTCGCGCGACCGGGCCGATCAGCGCCCCGAACGCTTCGCGGTCGGCGACCGCATCGATGCGCAGGTGACCAACGTCGACAAGGCCGCTCGCCGGCTGTCGCTGTCGGTCAAGGCGCTCGAAGTGGCCGAAGATAAGCAAGCGGTCGAACAGTACGGCTCGTCGGACTCCGGCGCGTCGCTGGGCGACATCCTGGGCGCGGCGCTCCGCGAAAAAGCGTCGAAGGAGTAGGCGTTCCGACGCTGAATCATCCGGCGCCGTCTTGCAGGCTTGAAGACGGCGCGCCGATTGGGCAAAGCTCAGATTAGTGGGCTGGATTTGAAGGTCGTGTCGCTCTGGGTCATGCGCAGGCGCGATCTTCAAATCCGAAAAGCGCACTAAAAACATAAGCTTTGCTAGTGTCCTGATTGATTCCGAAGTTCGTCGGACCCCGCCACGAACACGTGGCGAACTTCGCAATCGGGACGCTAGCCGCCGAGAGGGGGCGCTGGATGATCAAGTCGGAGTTGATCGCCGCTTTGGCGAGCGAGAATCCGCACCTCACCCAGAAGGATATCGAGCGCGTCGTCGGCGTGATCCTGGATCAGATGATCGAGGCGCTGGAGGGCGGCGGTCGGGTCGAGCTGCGCGGCTTCGGCGCTTTCTCGGTCAGGGCGAGGCCTGCCAGGGCCGGGCGCAATCCGCGCACCGGCGAGGCGGTGAAGGTGCGGGCCAAGAACGTGCCTTTCTTCAAGGCCGGCAAGGAGTTGCGCGTGCGGCTGAACGGGGACTAGGTTCTTCGACGCTCTGCCGCTGTATTTAGAACGGAACCCTCGCGGCATGTCAGAGTCACTGCAGAAGCTCACCACGGCTGTCGAGGGGCCGATCACCATGCTCAAGGAGTTCCGCGAGTTCATCGCCCGGGGCAACGTCGTCGATCTCGCCGTCGGCGTGATCATCGGCGCGGCGTTCGGCAAGATCGTCACCAGCCTGGTCGATCAGGTGGTGATGCCGCCGGTCGGGCTGCTGTTGGGTAAAGTCGACTTCGTCCAGCTGAAGATCGTGCTGCAGGCGGCCGATCCGGTGAAGAAGACCGCCGAGGTCGCCATCGGCTACGGCGCCTTTTTCAACACCATCATCCAGTTCGTGGTCGTCGCCTTCATCGTCTTCCTGATGATCAAGCTGCTCAACTCGATGCGCCGCAAGCAAGCCGAAGCGCCGGCCGAGCCGCCCGCGCCCAGTCCCACCGAGGTGCTGCTTGGCGAGATCCGCGATCTCTTGAAAGCGCGTCAAGCCTGATGAAGCAGATCGACCTCGACGACCTGCCGCCGCGCATCGCCCAGACCCTGGCCTCGCTGGCCGAGGGCGAGGAGTTGGTCCTGGCCCAGGGCGGCGCTGTCGTCGCCCGGCTGACGGTCGCGGACCCTGTGGCGCCAGCATCCCCGGGCAACCCGCTGGGCGACCTACCCCCGGACGAGCAGATGAAGGAAGTGCTGGATCACTTCAGCGCCATGATCAACGACGAGTTCTGAGGCTCCGAATCTTGCCCCCGCTTGCGGGGGAAAGCGGCGAGCCGCGCGGAGCGCGCTGCGCCGATGGGGGTAATCCCCCACATGCCCCCATCGGCCACTCGCTCCTGCGGAGCCTCGGGCCGCTTTCCCCCAGAGGGGGAAGAGTTGCGGCGGCAACTTAGGTTCTATGCCCCATCCCCCTCGGTCACCGCGCTCTGGCTTTGGCGGACATTGACGCGGTCGTACTCTTTCACCTGCTCGGTCAGCTCGTCGTAGGTCTTCAGCGAGGGATGCAGGCGGCGAGTCTCGTCCTTGCGGTCGGCGTCGACGAAGCGCCAACCCTCCATGCGACGCTGGGCGTTCCAGCGATCGTGCTCGAGGATCGCCAGCTGCTCCAAGTCGCTCGCACCCTGGAACAGCCGCGCGCCATCCGGAAGACGAGGCAGACCATGCACCCCTCGCCAGTGTCGCCCGTCGACGTCCGCGCTGGCGAGCTTGGCCGAGATGTGCGCGACCGCGTCGCGATTGGCCTGGCGATAGGTCTCGTCAAGCCGATCCCAGGGGAACGCCGAACGGTTGGCCGGGTCGTCGCGCTCGGCCGGCGGCAGACTGGCGCGGTAGGCGTCGCTGAAGGCGCGCGCAGCGGCGTCCGGCGTGTCGGACAGGAATTCGCTGGCCGCCAGCACCGAGTCGAGCTCGCCGAACGAGGTCAGCGCGTCGAGGCCGCGACCGTCGCCGTCGCCGACGATCTGCGCCTTGCGCAGCTGCACGAAGATCGGCGGCTGGTCGATATCCATCGCCCGCAGCAGCGCCTGCAACGTGGCCGCCGCCGAGAGCGCGCCGACATCCTCGGTCAGGCAGACGTAGGCGACGGTGATCGGACCGCCGGCGGCAAGGTCGCGGGCGATCACCGCCGGGTTCGGCCGCACCGCCCGCCCGCCGATCTCGCCGTCGATAAAGAGCGTGTCGGCGCAGTGATCCAGCTCCGGCGCGCGCACCCTCAGCACCCCCTCGAGCGCCTTGGCGGCCGGGTCGATCACGGTGATGCGCGGCAGGTCGAGGTAGGTGGTGCGGCAGTTGACGATCAGGTCGCGGGCGATCGCCTGGCCGGTCTGGCCGAAGCCGACCATCAGCGCGTGGATGCGCTTGTGGCCGCGCTCCTTGGCGATCAGGAACGGCGGGTGGGCCGCGGCCAGCGCCCGGGCAGCGACCGCGGCGGTAGAGAGCACGCGGGTGCGCGGCTCGTTCAGCGTCGCCGCGGCGTCTTCGGCCAGGCGCATGTCGCGCATCAGCACGGTGATTTGGGCGTTGGGGGCTGCAGCGCGGGCCGCCCTCGCCAGCGATAGCGCCTCGGCGTCGTCATCGTCGGCGACTAGCACATGGTCGGCGTTGCGGGCATGCTCGCGCACCGCCCGCGCCCGCTCCCGCTGCGGCCAGGCCAAAGCGATGTCACGCAGGCTGGCGGAGCCGAACGCCGGCGCGCCGAGCCAGAGCGTGGTCTGGCCGGAGCGCCGCGCAGCCTCGAACGCGGCCAGCGCCAACGGCGGACTGCCGATCACCACCACCGCCTGCTTGGTCCAGCGCGCGAGCGCCGTCGCCAGGTGCTCGTGCAGCAGCGCGGCCAGCGCCAGCAGGCTGGAGAACACGACCCCGGCGCCGGTCCAGCGCCCGACCCGGAAGCGCCAGTCCTGCTGCCACTCGTCGTGCGAGTAGGAATTGCCGTCGATGTCGAAGAGCGCGACCGCGCGGTAGAGCGCCTCGTCGAACGGCAGGTGGCGCTCGGTCCAGGCCCACAGCCCCAGCCCCAGCGTCAACGCTGCCGCAACCGGGATGATCCAGGCCAGGCGGAACGGAAAGACCCCCTCGTCGTCCTTCATGTCAGGCGGCGCCCGCCTCGAGCGTCGCCGTTTTCGCCGCCGGGAAGCCGCCCGCGCGGCTGAGCGCCGAGATCGGCGGCTTGCCGATCTTCTCGCCGATCCAGCGACCGGTCTCGATCAGCGCTCCCATGTCGTAGCCGGTCTCGTAGCCGGCGCGCTCCAGCATGTAGACCAGATCCTCGGTGGCGATATTGCCAGTGGCGTTCGGTGCGAACGGACACCCGCCGAGGCCGCCGCAGCTGGCGTCGAGCACCGAGACCCCGGCTTCGACGCTGGCGTAGGCATTGGCCATGCCGGTGTTGCGGGTGTCGTGGAAGTGCATCCTCAGCCGCGCGTCCGGCGCCGCGTTGCGCACCGCCTCAATCCGTCGGCGCACCGTCCAGGGGTCAGCGACGCCGATGGTGTCGCCGAGCGCGATCTCGGTCACCCCGAGCTTGCCGGCTTCCAGGGCCAGCGCCGCGACCTGTGCTTCCGGCACCTCGCCGTCGAACGGGCAGCCGAACGCGACCGAGAAGGTGACCGAGATCGGCGGCCCGCCTTCGGCCTTCTGCCGCGCGACGATCGTCGCCAGCGCGGCCATCTGTTCGGTGACCGAGGCGCCCTGGTTGCGGATGCCGAAGCCGTCGGTGGCGCAGACCACCACGTTGGCCTCGTCGACCTCCGCCGCCAGCGCCCGGTCCCAGCCGCGCTCGTTCAAAACGAGGCCGATGCGCGAGCGGCCCTTGGCGCGGGGCAGGCCGGCCATGATCGCCTCGGCCCCGGCCATCTGCGGCACCCGCCGCTCGTTGACGAACGACACAGCCTCGATCCGCCGCGCGCCGCAGGCCTCCAGCCGGCGGATGAATGCCAACTTGTCGGCGGCGCTTAGGATGGCCTGCTCGTTCTGCAGCCCGTCGCGCGGGCCGACTTCGACGATCTCGATGAAGCGGCTCATGACGCCTCCTCGCCCCTCAACTTTGCGGTCCGGCATGGTCCGGAACCGGCTCATATAATCGCAGAACCTGCGGATGGCCCGTCGAGTAGTTTAGCCCGGTGACCGTGCCGGCCAGTAGGGCCCCCGCGCCGTCCGCGGCGAGCGCCTGACGGAATGCGCGCTCCTGCCGCTGCTCGACCACCGCTGGACGGCCCTCATCGATCGCGTCCGCAGCGGCCTCGGCCGAGCCCAATTCAGTCGGCGCGCCGAGGGCGAAGACCAGGCTGGGCTCGGCGTAGCCCGCGACGGTCACCGGGCCCGCCGCCAGCCCCTGCTTCGGGTTGAGGCGCGCCTGGGTGAGGCCATCGGCGATCCGCTCGGAGAGCCAGAGCCCGCTCATGCTAGGGGCCAGCGCGCCGATCAGGACCGCGTGGCCGACGACGCCGAGCGCACACGCCAGCCCCGCGGCGAGGCCGGCCTGCTTGCGCAGGATCCAGACCGCGCCGGCGAGCCCCGCGCCGACAAGCAGGATCGCCGCAAGCACTTCCCAGACCCAGCTCCAAACATCGCCGAAGAGGGCCGCGCCGACACCGCCGGCGATCGCCAGACCGGCCGCGACGGCGAGGGTCAGCCCCGCGCCCACTCGCCGTTCCAGCTTGTCCAGCGGCCGGGTGAGCGCGGCGGCCATCAGCCAGGCCAGGGCGCCGAAGGTCGGCAGCACGTAGTGGGGCAGCTTGGTCGGCACCAGTTCGAAGATCAGCCAGCTCGGGACCAGCCAGCAGAGCGCGAAGCGGATCGCCGGGTCGGTCCGGGCGCGCCACCCTTCCACCAGCGCCGCCGGGGCCAGCAGCACGGCCGGGAACAGCAGCACCGGGCTCAGCAGTAGGAAATAGCCGGGCGGGGCCCCGTGGCCTTCCTGGCCGCCGAACAGCTTGGGCGCCAGGTCGCCGCCGACAGCGATGCCCCAGAACGCGCCGTCGGTGGTCACCGTGATCGCCACCGCCCAGGGCAGCACGACGCCGCAGAAGATGATCAGCCCCCAGATCCAGCCGAGATCCAGCAGCCAGCGGCCCTTGCGGTCCCAGAGGCTGACCGTGAGCGCTGTTGCGCCGACCACCATCGGCCCGATCGGCCCTTTCAGCAGCACCGAGGCCGAAAGGCCGAGCCAGAACAGCAGCCGCACCCATCGGGTCGCCGGCGGCCCGCCCCGCGCCGCCAGGTAGAGTTTGCCGAGCGCCGCCATGGCCAGCGTGATCGCGCCGCACAGCGCCGCGTCGGTGGTCGCGAGGTTGGCTTCGGTGGAAAGCACCATGGTGGCGGCCATCAGCCCGCCCGCCATCGTCGCCTCGCGCGGCTTCAGGAACGCCAGCGCGCCCCAGGCGCAGGCGCCCGCCGCCAGCATCGCGCCCAGCACCGACGGCACGCGGTAGGGCCAGATATCGCGCCGCTCGACCGATGAGAGCGCCTTTACGCTGGCCGCCTGCAGCCAGTAGATGCCGACCGGCTTTTTGTACCGCGGCTCGTCCTGGAACATGATGTTGGTGAAATCGCCGGTCTCCAGCATCTGCGCGCTGGCCTCGGCGAAGCGGCTTTCGTCGCGGTCGGTCGGCGGCAGCGTGAACAGCCCGGGCAGGCTGGCCAGCAACGCCACCAGCGCCGCCACGAACGGCGCGCGCCGGGGCGTCGTCAGATCGGCGACCAGATCCCTCAGATTCATCGCCAGCTTGATAGCACGATCCTTCCGGGCGCCGCCTTTTCCGGTATGAGACCGCGATGGAACCAAACGTCTCAGTTGTCGTGCCGGTGTTCGATGAGGAAGGGGCGGCCCCGGCCCTGGCGCGGGAGATCGCGGCGGCGTTCGCTGACCGCGCCTACGAACTCATCTTCGTCGACGACGCCAGCCGCGACGGCACCTACGCCGCGCTGAAGGCGCTGACGGGGGAGATTCCAGCTCTGCGCCTCGTCGCCCACGCCAAGAACGCCGGTCAGAGCCGCGCCGTGCGCTCCGGGGTGCTGGCCGCCCGGGCGCCGATCGTGGTCACGCTGGACGGCGACGGGCAGAACGATCCCGCCGACGCGCCGCGCCTGGTCGACCGCCTGGTCGCGGGCCCGGCCGAACTCGCGCTGGTCGGCGGCGTGCGGGTGAAGCGCCAGGACTCGGTGGCCAAGAAGCTTGCCTCCCGCTTCGCCAACGGCGTCCGCCAGGCGCTGCTGCACGATGCGGCGGCCGACACCGGCTGCGGCCTGAAGGCGATGCGGCGCGAGGCGTTCCTGCGCTTGCCGTACTTCGATCACATGCACCGCTTCCTGCCGGCGCTGATGCTGCGCGAAGGATATCAGATCGACTTCGAGCCGGTCGGTCACCGCCCCAGGCAGGCAGGGGCCTCCAAGTACACCAACCTCGGCCGGCTCTGGTCATCGTTCTCCGACCTCAGCGGCGTCATGTGGCTGAACAGCCGGGCGCGGTTGCCGGGAGTCGTGCGAGAAGAAACCTAGGTCAGCGCGCTGAAAATCACGGCGACGATGATCAGGTCGAGGGCGCGGCTGAAGAGGGCCATGAACGGCTCCAGGGCAACAAGGTCACCCCGCCGTTAAGCAAGTTTCAGGCCACCAACCCTTCCCCCGCAAGCGGGGGAAAACGGCGAGCCGCGCGAAGCACGCGACGCCGATGGGGGAAATCCCCAACACGGCCCCCATCGGCCACTCGCGCCTGCGGCGCATCGGGCCGCTTTCCCCCGCAAGCGGGGGAAGGGTTATCAGGCGGGCTTAGCTGAGTTAGTCGCCGCCGCGGCGTTCGTCGCCGGAGCCGCGCTGTTGGTCGCCGGGGCGGCGCTGTTGGTCGCGGCGGCGCCTGCGGCCGGAGCTGCGGCGGCGGCGGGCTTGGCCGGCGCGGGCGCCGGGATCGGGAAGCCGGGCGAGCCGTTCGAGCGCAGGTAGGCGATCACATTGATCCGGTCCTGCGGCGACTTCAGCCCGACGAAGGTCATCTTGGTGCCCGGCATGAATTGCTGGGGCGCCTTGAGGAACTGGTAGAGCAGGTCGTAGCTCCAAGCGGTGTGCGTCTTGGCGAAGTCCTGCATCGCCGAGTCGTAGCCCGGAGGGACCGCGATGTACTTGGCCTGGGTGCCGGGCGCTCGGCCAACCACGCCAAAGAGCCCGGGGCCGGTGCTCGGCGTGTCGGCCGAGTCGAACTGGTGGCACGAGGCGCACTTAGCGGTGGTCGCCTGACCGGCGGCGATGTCGGCCTTCGGCAGCACAGTGCCCCAGTCGGGCGGCACATCAGCCGCCGCGCCGTCGCCCTCGCCGGTGTCGGCCACCGCGATGGCGTAGCCAGCCTTCGCGGGCGGAGTCTTCTCGAACGCGATCCGGGTGAATTGCTGCAGGCCGAAAATGACCAGCCCAGTCGCCAGCACGGCGCCGGCGATCTTATTGAAACCCAAACTGTCGGCCATGAGGAAGTCTTCGGATCCCGCCCCTTGTTGCGTGGGCGTCTGTTGCACGCTACCGGCCATCACGCAACCCGGCCAATCGCGCCCGTCGGCCGGCTGCGGACATCGTGGCCGGATCGCCCCTCAATCACGCCTGAATCGCTGCTGACATGACCCCGATCGTGATCATTCCGGCCCGGATGGCGGCCAGTCGCCTGCCCGGCAAGCCGCTCGCCGACATCGGCGGCACGCCGATGATTCTCCGCGTCTTGCGCCAGGCCGAGCGCGCCGCGGCGGGCGACGTCGCCGTGGCGGCGGGCGATGCTGAGATCGTCGATCTGGTGCGCGGGGCGGGCGGCCGGGCGGTGCTCACCGACCCCGCGCTGCCATCCGGCTCCGACCGGGTGCTGGCGGCCCTGCGCGAGCTCGATCCGGATGGGCGCTGCGACGTCGTGGTGAACCTGCAGGGCGATATGCCGTTCGTCGCCCCCGCGGTGATCACCGCTTGCCTCGGCGTGCTGGCCGCGGAGGCCGACTGCGACATCGCCACGGCGATCGCGCCCGAGGCTTCGACTTCCGACCGGGACGACCCCGCCGTGGTCAAGGCGGTGATCAGCCTGCGCGCCGGTGACCCCCGAGGCCGCGCGCTCTACTTTACCCGCTCCGTTCTCTTTGGAGACGGGCCGGTTTGGAAACACGTCGGCGTCTACGCCTACCGCCGCGCTGCGCTGGAGCGGTTCTGCGCGGCGCCGCCGTCGCCGCTGGAGCAGCGCGAGAAGCTGGAGCAGCTGCGGGCGCTGGAGCTTGGCCTCTCGATCTGGGCCGCCGTGGTGGACGAGACCCCGATTTCCGTCGATACCCCCGCCGACCTGGAGGCCGCCCGCGCCTTCGCCAAGCGGAACCCGTAACGCACGTGACTGCCTCCCGACCCAAGATCGCCTTCCAGGGCGAGCCCGGCGCCAACAGCGACGAGGCGTGCCGCGAGCACTTTCCGGCCTACGAACCTGCGCCCTACGCCGTGTTCGAGGACGCGTTCGAAGCGGTGAAGTCGGGCGCCTGCGAGCTGGGGATGATACCGGTCGAGAACTCGATCATCGGCCGCCAGGGGGACGTCCACCACCTGCTCCCCAGTTCGGGGCTGAAGATCATCGGCGAACGGTTCAAGCCGATTCACTTCCATCTGATGGCCAATCCCGGCGTGCGGCTGGAAGACGTGAAGACGGTCATCAGCATGCCGTTCGCGGCCGCTCAGTGCCGGAAGATCGTGCGCCGGCTGGGTGCGAAGGTCGAAGCCGCCAGCGACACTGCCGCCTCGGCGCGGACGCTGTCCGACAACCCAGATCCGCATGCGGCGGCCATCGCCCCGGCGCTTGCCGCCGACATCTACGGCCTGAACATCCTGGCTCGCGACATCGAGGACGAGACCCACAACACGACGCGGTTCATCGTGATGACCGCCGAGCCCAACCCGCTGCCGCCGCCGCCAGGCGTGCCCAGCGTGACCAGCTTCACCTTCCGGGTGCGCAACCTGCCAGCGGCGCTCTACAAGGCGATGGGCGGCTTCGCGACCAACGGCGTCAACATGACCAAGCTCGAGAGCTACATGGAGAACGGCGCCTTCACCGCCACCTTCTTTTACGCCGAGGTCGATGGGCGGCCGGAGGACCTGGCGCTGTCGCGCGCCTTCGACGAACTGAAGTTCTTCTGCGACCACTTCGAGGTGCTGGGCGTGTTCGCCGCCGACCCGTTCCGCTGGCGGGCCTGACCGATGGATCACGCCGCCTCGCCGCTGACCGGCTCGCTGTTGACGCCGATGCTGGCGCTGATCGTCTGGTCGCTGGCGATGACCGCCTGGCTCTTCGTCACCCGCATCCCGGCGATCCAGAAGGCCGGCATCACCCCGAAGGACGCCCGCGAGCCCACGTCGCTCGAGGCTCTGCCGCTAGCTGTGCGCCAGGTCGGCTACAACTACAGCAACCTGATGGAGCAGCCGACGCTGTTCTACGCCTTGGTCGCCTACACCTACCTCGCCGGCCAGCAGGACGGGCTGAACATCGCCCTGGCCTGGGGGTACGTGGCGCTGCGGGTGGTCCACAGCCTGATCCAGTCGACCGTGAACGCGGTGCTGGTGCGGTTCGGCGTGTTCCTGCTGGGCACCCTGGTGCTGGCGGCGGTGGCGGCGCGGGACGTGTTGGCGCTGTTCTAGCTCGCAGTCCTCCCTTCCCCCTTGCGGGGAAGGGCCGGGGATGGGGGGCTGGCGCGGAGTAGGGCGCGATGCTGATGACCCGCAGTGCGAGTTCTTTCCGGAGAGAGCCCCCCCTTAGCCCATCCCCTCGCAGGGGCCTCGCAGGGGAGGGGGACCACGAAGTGGTGGAGGGGCTACAGCACCAAATCCGCCGACACCGGCGCGTGGTCGCTGGGGCGCTCCCAGCCGCGGACGTCGTCGTGGATGCGGCAGGCGGCCGAGCCCATGCGGAAGGCGGCGTCGCGCAGGCCGGGACTGACCCAGATGTGATCGAGCCGTAGCCCGCGGTTGGACTGGCGGAAATCGGCGGCGCGGTAGCTCCACCACGAGGCCAGTTTCAGCGGCTCCGGGATCATCTCGCGGGCGAGGTCGATGAAGCCAAGGCTGGCCTTCAGCGCCGCCATCGCCTCCACCTCGACCGGCGTGTGGCTGACCACCCGCGACATGTACTTGTGGTTCCAGACGTCGCCTTCGCCCGGCGCGATGTTGAAGTCGCCCATGATCGCCAGCGGCGCGGCCGGGTCGCGCCGGCCCATCTCGGCGGTGAGCCGCTCGTAGAAATCGAGCTTGTGGTCGAACTTCGGATTGACCTCGCGGTCGGCGATGTCGCCGCCGGCCGGAATGTAGAAGTTGCGCACCTCGACCCCGGCGACGATCCCGCCAACCTCGCGGGCGTGGTTCTCGCGGCAGACACCGAGCCTGGGCGCATCCTCGATCGGCAGGCGCGAGGCGATGGCGACGCCGTGCCAGCCTTTCTGGCCGGCGATCTTCAGATGCGGCAGGCCGGCGTCGACAAAGGCGGCGCGCGGGAACTCGCCCTCGCGGCACTTGATCTCCTGCAGGCAAAGCACGTCGACGCCTGCCTCGCTGGCGAACCTCGCGGCCTGCTCGGCCCGCAGCCGCACCGAATTGACGTTCCAGGAAGCGAGTCGCAGGCGCACTTGGCGATGGTACCAAAAAAGCGCCCGGGCGCCGTGCGGCGTCCGGGCGTTTATAGTCGTCTCTCATGCCGCCGCCGGGAGGGGATTGGTTCCGGCACGGTTCGGACGATCCAACGAATGAATCGCCGCGATAGTTGCCTAAATGCAACTGCGACCGCCGAAAGTCAAGGGCGATACGGAGTTCCGCTTGATTGTGACCGCATTGTCACGATCGCCGGACGGTCAGCCTGGCGGTTGCTGGGTGAAGAACCCCGGATCGCTGGCCGAGAACGGGCTTAGCGGCCCAAGTGTGACCTGGGTCTTGCGGCCTTGCCCATCGACCACCGCCCAACCGGTCAGCCGCAGGGGGGCTTCGTTGAAGTAGAGCGTGATGTCACCTTGCGAGATCGCGTGGTCGTCGCGGGCGGTGATCGAGAAGCCGGTGAGGCTACGCGTGACCTTGGTCACATGCGCGCCGCGGTCGAGCCGGATGTGATCGGCCAGGAAGAGGGCCAGCGGGGTGGAGCCGAGCGGGAACTTCTGGAAGGACTTCAGCCGGCTGTCGGAAACGATCACCGTCTTGCCGTCGGAGGTGATCAGCAGGTTGGACGGCGGCTCGTACTGGAAGCGGGCGCGGCCTGGCCGGGCGAGGTAGAACATGCCGTTGGCGGTATCGCCGCGCTGGTTCGACTGCTGGAAGGCGCCCTTCACCGCACTCAGGCCATCGAGATAGGCGACGGCGCGGTCGGTCAGCTCCTTGACCACTTGCTGAGGGTCGACGTCGGCGCGCGCCAGCGTCGGCGCAGCGAGGACGGCGGTGAGGGCCAGCAGGGCGGTGCGGCGGGTGGCGGTCATCCAGCCTCCATACGGTCGCGCCCCCAGCCAAGCCAAGCGGGTTTGGGGCTGAACCGTCGCTGAACGGACCGTCAGCCCGTCAGCGCCATTCCCCTGATCCAACCCTACGTAGTCATCCCGGACAAGCCGCGGAGCGGCGCAGATCCGGGATCTCCTCGCTCGATGGCGCCAAGGAGGTCCCGGATAGCCCGCTGCGCGGTCTTCCGGGATGACAATTTTTACTGGATTTGGTTGCCCGCTCTCTCAGCCCGGTGGCGGCGGACCAGCGAGGATATCGCGTTTGCCGGCGTGGTTGGCGGCGCCGACCACGCCTTCGCGCTCCATCCGCTCCATCAGCGAGGCGGCGCGGTTGTAGCCGATCTGCAGGCGGCGCTGGATGTAGCTGGTCGAAGCCTTGCGGTCGCGGGTGACCACGGCGACGGCCTGGTCGTAGAGCTCGTTGCCGCCTGCGCTCTCCCCGCCGAGAAGATCGCCGCCGCCATCCTCGTCGTCCTCCGCCACGGCGGTGACTTCCTCGAGGTACTGAGGCTGGCCTTGCTCGCGCAGATACTTGGCCACGGTCTCGACCTCGCCGTCGGAGACGAACGGGCCGTGCAGCCGGGTGATCTTCCCACCTCCGGCCATGTAGAGCATGTCGCCTTGGCCCAGCAGCTGCTCGGCGCCCTGCTCGCCCAGAATAGTGCGTGCGTCGATCTTGGAAGTGACCTGAAAGCTGATCCGGGTCGGGAAGTTGGCCTTGATCGTGCCGGTGATCACGTCGACCGACGGACGCTGGGTGGCCATGATCAGATGGATGCCGGCGGCGCGGGCCATCTGGGCCAGGCGCTGCACCGCGCCCTCGATTTCCTTGCCCGCCACCATCATCAGGTCGGCGACCTCGTCGATCACCACCACGAGGTATGGCATCGGCTCGGGCGTGATGTGCTCTTCCTCATAAGCCGGGCGGCCTTGCTCATCGAAGCCGGTCTGCACCGTGCGTACGAAGTGCTCGCCCTTGGTGATCGCCTCTTTAGCCCGCTCATTGTAGCCGGCGACGTTGCGCACGCCGATCTTCTGCATGCGCTGATAGCGGCTGCCCATCTCGCGCACGGTCCACTTCAGCGCCACGATCGCCTTCTTCGGATCGGTCACTACCGGCGCCAGCAGGTGCGGGATGCCGTCGTAGACGCTGAGCTCCAGCATCTTCGGATCGATCATGATGAAGCGGCACTGGCTGGGGGGCAGGCGATAGAGGATCGAGAGGATCATCGCGTTCACCCCGACCGACTTGCCGGAGCCGGTCGTGCCCGCGATCAGCAGGTGGGGCATCCGCGCCAGGTCCGCGATGTAGGGCTCGCCGCCGATGGTCTCGCCCAGCGCCATGGGCAGGATGGAGCTGGTCTTCTCGAATTCGGCCGAGGCCAGCAAGTCGCGTAGGTAGACGGTCTCGCGCGTGGCGTTGGGAAGTTCGATGCCGATGGCGTTGCGGCCCGGCACCACGGCGACGCGGCACGCGGCGACGCTCATCGAGCGGGCGATGTCGTCGCAAAGCGCCACCACCCGCGCCGACTTCACGCCGGGCGCCGGCACCAGTTCGTAGAGGGTGACCACCGGGCCGGGCCGGATCTGGTCGATCTGACCCTTCACCCCGAATTCGGCCAGCACGCTCTCCAGCACCCGGGCGTTCTGGCGCAGCGAGGTTTCGTCGAACGCGGAAGAGCGCGGCTTGGCCTTGGCCAGCATGGCCAGCTCCGGCAGCTTGAAACCGCCCTCGGACTGGAACGGCAGGCTGGGCTGGCTCTCGCGGGCCTCGCGGGCGGAGGGCTTGGGGGCCAGCTTGGGGGCTTTGATCGCCAGCGGCGCGGCGATCTCGTCGTCCGCGTCGTCCGACATCGGCGCCGGGGAGATTTCCGGCCGGGAGCGAGGCTTCGACGGAACCCGGATCGAGCCAGAGGGCCGGGCGGCGGGGGACGCGGCGGCACGGCGTACCTGGAAAGCGCCGGTGACGTGCGACCAGCGTACGCCCAGTCCCAAGGCCATCAGCCAGGCGCCGAGCCCGGCAATCGGCACATCGGCAGCGACGGCCAGCGGCGGGACGCCGATGGCGTCGGCGAGATGCGCGAGGCCGCCAGACTCCAGATCGCCGACCAGGCCGCCGAGGCCGGACGCCAG
This sequence comes from Caulobacteraceae bacterium, assembly GCA_036494265.1. GTDB lineage: Bacteria > Pseudomonadota > Alphaproteobacteria > Caulobacterales > Caulobacteraceae > Acaudatibacter. Next base: position 14,813 of record DASXOP010000014.1, read on the forward strand.
CGGCCAGATCGACGGCGGGGCGATAGCGCCGAGGCCGCCAGCCAGCAGAGCGATCCCGCCGGCGCCGGCAAGCGCCCGCCAGCGCAGCGCGCGGCGGGTGGCGTCCGGCTCCGGATGCGCGGCGCGGGCGATGCCGAGCGCCAGCAGCACGGCGGCGATCAGCCACGCGGTCAGGCCCAGCGACTGCATTGCCAGGTCGGCGATGTCGGCGCCGGCCGGCCCCAGCAGATTGCCCGGCGCGCCGGCGGAGGAGGCGTCAAAACTTGGATCGGTGGCGCGCCAGCTGGCCAGCGCCAGCGCCAGCGCGGCGCCAACCGCGGCGGTCAGCCCGCCGCGAAAGCGCGCGCTCAGCCCATGCCGCCACGCACCCTGCAGCGCCTCGAACACCGCCTGCGATACCGTCCTGCGCGCCGCTGCGGGCATGCCGCTCCCCGAACCAAATGAAGGCCGGCCAGTCTTGGGCGGGAAGGGTTAAGGCCCGTTTACGATAGCGCCTGCCTTAGCCGCGCATCTAGGAACCGCCAGGCGGAGAGGACGCGCCTGAGAAGACGATTGTGAATGGGAAGACGGCGCCCTCGATCGAACCGAAGCCGGGCGACACTGGAGCTACGCGGTATTTGCCGATCAACCTTAAAGCCGCCTCGCTGTAGCCACGGCCAGCAGGGTGTTCTTCAGAGATAGCGCAGGCGCTGAGCGCGCCGTCGCGTCCACCCACACACAGCAGCAATACCCTCGGCATTCCGCGGATTGGGAGAGAGCTTGGTGGGAGAGCTGCCGCGACATCGGCCGCGGTAGGCTGAGCAACAGCGCGGGCGCCGGCTGCCGCGTCCTTTGGCTTTGGAATCGTAAGGATTGGCGGCGCGCGAAGCAGCGCCTGGCTGAACTGGATTGTGGCAGCGCCGCCGATCACGGTGGGAAAGGAAGGCGGTGATGCGTGACCACACACCACCTCCGCAATCGTGTCGGAGGACGATCCCGTCCTCAGCGACGCGGGGTCCTGCGGTCCGTCCCAGAACATCAACTTACCTTCTTCGCTGAAGACTTGGTCTCCCAGAGAAGTCTTGACCATACGGCGGCAGTCGACCTGCCAGTCCGAAACCTCCTGCACGCTGCCCCTGAAACCCGCGAATGACGGGGCGGAGACCTGGTAGACGCGAACCTTGGCAGTCTCTCCCGAACGTTGTGTGTGAGCAGGGTCGATGAAGGAGACGAAACTGGCGTTGTGACCGACTAGCTCCAAAGCCCCGGTCGGTAGAGCCAACTCGGCAATGTCTGGTGGCGCGGCGGGCGGTGATTGGGCCGGCGACGCCGCGAGCGTTGTGCCAACGAAACCTATCGTTGCCGCCACTACGACCGACAATCGCCTCAACGCACCGCCTCCCCTGCCGGTGAACTATGGCAGATGGGGCAACGCTAGCGAAGGTTCGTAGTCCGCACTGGTCCGACCTAGCGGGCGACTACGCCCATGGCGCGTTGGAACGCCTCGCGGGCCTTCAGACGATCGAGGTAGGCGCAGGCTCGCGGGTAGTCGGCCGGCGACAGCACTCTCAGGTTCTCGAGTAGCGCCAGCGCGTAGCCCATCATCACGTCTGCCGCCGTGAATGCGTCTCCGAGCAGGAAGTCGCCGCCACCGAGGGCGCCCTCGACGACCGCGATGCACTCCCGGGTCTTGTGAGCCGCGTCGGTAGCAATGTCGTCCGACCCGTGGCGCAGGAGCCGGTTGAGGCCGACGGGGCGCAGCAGCGTCGCCTCGCTGAACCAGCACCATTGCTGATGCAGCGCCCGGGCCGGCGAGCCGGCCGGCGGACGAAGGCGGCCTTGGCCGTAAGCGTCGAGGATGTAGTCGACCATCGCACCGGACTCGAACATCGTCAGGTCGCCGTCCGTCAGCACCGGAACCTTGCCCGCCGGACTGATGGCTCGCCACGCCGGGGCGTCCCGAAACGTCTGCGCGAAATCGATCTGAACGACGTCGACCTCCAGGCCCAATTCGTAGCAGAGCCAGATCGGCCGGACCGAGCGCGTGCCTGGGACGTGATAGATTCTCATTCCGGCCTCAGGAGAAAGGAGCTGCGCCGCCGGCCTTCCTACGCTTGGCTCCCCGGCCGCGCGAATCCGCAGAGCGCCGTTCCGCGACCTCATTGACCCTGTGACACGGTTGCGCTTCCATCAGCCTGCGCCCGGGATTTTCCGGTAGGGGGCCGCATCGATGAACCGCAGACTCGTGGCCGTGGTCGCGGCGGTTATCGTGGCCTTCGGCGGCGGCTTCCTGCTCGCCAAGGGCGTCGACGGCTCGCTCTTCGGCCATCCCAGCGAGAAAGGCGCGAGCTTCTGGTCGCTGTTCGGTCATCCGCGCTCGGCCGATGCGCCTCGCGCCGGCCTGGTTAAACCTGACGGGTTTGCGATCTGGACCACCCGGCTCGACACCTCCAGCGCCGACCCGCTCGCCTGCATCCGGATGACCAAGGATCTCGACCCGGCCAAGTCGTACAGCGACTTCGTGCTGGTCTCGCCGGACCTCGGTCACGCGCCGGCGGTCAGCGTGAAGGGCGCCGACGAGCTCTGCGTCGGCGGCGTCGGCTTCACCGACCGGCATGTCACCCTGCTGAAGGGTCTGCCCTCGAAGGACGGCGAGACCCTCGCCGCCAACGCCGACACCGACTTCACCAACGGCGACAAGCCGCCCTACGTCGGCTTCGCCGGCTCCGGCGTGATCCTGCCGCGCGAGGACAGCGACGGCGTCGGCATCGAGACCGTCAACGTCACCAAGCTGCACATCGAGGTCTGGCGCGTCGTCGACCGCAACCTGGTGCGCAAGTCGATCAGCGCGCCCGACCCGACCGGCGAGGGCGACTACGCGGACGACGAAGGCGACGACAGCCCCGACGACGAAGGCTCGATGGTCTGGAAGGGCAATGTCGACGTGAAGGGCGACCCCGGCCAGCACACCACCACGGTGTTCCCGCTGGGCGCGGTGCTGAAGGAGATGAAGCCGGGCGGCTATGTGATCAAGGCGCGCGACGCCTCCGGCGGCCGCGACCTCAGCGACAGCAGTGACGAAGGCAAGGCGCCGGCGCAGGCCCGCCGCTGGGTGATGTTCACCGACATGGCGCTGACCGGCTACACCGGCGCCGATGCTCTCGACGTGATCGTGCGCTCGCTAAAGAGCGCCAAGACGCTCGGCAACATCCCGGTCAACCTCGTCGCCAAAGACGGCGAGACGCTGGCGACCGGCAAGACCGACGCCATGGGCCGGGTGACCTTCGCCCACACGCTGCTCGACGGTGAAGGCTCGCAAGCCGCCAAGATGGTGATGGCCTACGGCGATCAGGGCGACCTCGCCGTGCTCGACCTCGACCGCTCGCCGACCGATCTGTCCAAGCAGGGCACGGGCGGAACCCAGCCCGGCCAGGCGCCGGACGATCTCCTGTCGGGCCGGGCCACGACCGACGGCGTCGATGGCTATCTCTACGCCGACCGCGGCATCTACCGACCGGGCGAGACCGTGCACCTGATGAGCCTGGTGCGCGACCGCGAGGCCAAGGCGGTGGCCGACCGCAAGGGCTCGATCGTGCTTAAGCGACCCTCGGGTCTGGAGTTCAAGCGCTATCCGTTCACGGCAACGCCGGGCGGTGCGATCGAGACGACGGTCGTGCTGCCCAACACTGCGCCGCGCGGCCACTGGACCGCCGAGCTCGACATCGATGGCCTGAAGAACGCCGCCGGCAACATCGACTTCCAGGTCGAGGATTTCGTGCCGCAGCGCCTCGCGGTCACCACCGAGGGCCAGGCCGCCGTCCCGATCGGCGCGGCCGACACCCGCAAGATCGATGTCGGCGCACGCTTCCTCTACGGCGCGATCGGCGCCGGCCTGCAGACCCAGGGCGAGGCGCGCCTGCGCCCCGACCCGAACCCATTCCCGGCCTCACCCGGATACGAGTGGGGCGACGAGACCGCGGCGTTCTCCGAAAAGGAGGTCGACCTCGGCACCACCGTTACCGACGGCGCGGGCCACGCCAGCCTGGCGCTGGCCGGGACCGAAGCCGGCGATACGGTCAACCCGGTGCTGGCGCTGGTCACTGCCTCGGTGTTCGAGCCCGGCGGGCGGCCGGTGCGCGAGAGCGTCAGCCTGAAGATGCGCGCCAAGCCGCTCTATCTGGGCGTCAAGGTCGACCAGGGCGACAGCGTCGGCGAGAACGCCCCGCCGGTGACCCTGAACGTGATCGCGGTCAACGCCGCCGGCGCCCGCACCGCCGCGCCCGGCGTCACCTACAGCCTAGTCAGCGAAAACTGGAACTACGACTGGTACCAGCAGGACGGCAAATGGCAGTGGCGGCGCACCAGCCGCGACACCGTCGTGGTCCAGGGAGCGATCGACGTCGGCGCCGGCGGACCGGCCGCCATCCGGCCGCGCAAGCTGGGCTGGGGCGACTACCGGCTGGAGCTGAACGGCCCCGGCGGCGCCAAGACCGTCACCCGCTTCAGCGTCGGCTGGGGCGCGCCTGCCGACGCCACCGAGTCGCCGGACATGGTCCGCGTCTCTCCGACCGGCAAGTCTTACGGCCAGGGCGACACCGTCGAGATCGCGGTCAAGGCGCCCTACGCCGGCCAGGCCCAGGTCGCCGTCGCCACCGATCGGCTGATCGACTTCAAGACCTTCGACGTCGGGCCGGGCGGCGGAACGATTCGGCTGAAGACCTCGGCGGCCTGGGGCGGCGGCGCCTATGTGCTGGTGACCGTGATCCAGCCGCGCGACCCGGTCTCCTCTCCGACGCCGCGCCGAGCGCTGGGGCTGGTCTACGTGCCGCTGGAACCCACCGGCCGCAAGCTGACCGTCGACATCGACACGCCCGACAAACTCGACTCCAAGGCCGAGGTCGACGTGCCGGTGCATGTGAATGGGCTCGGTTTCGGCCAGAGCGCCCACGTCACCGTGGCGGCGGTCGATGAGGGCATATTGCGGCTCACCAAAGCCACGAGTCCCGATCCGGTGAGTTGGTACTTCGGCAAGCGAGCGCTCTCGGTCGACTACCGCGACGACTACGGCCGCCTGCTCGACGCCAACCTCGGCGCGCCGGCCAACGTCAACTTCGGCGCCGACGAACTGGGCGGCGAAGGCCTCACCGTCACGCCGACCAAGTCGGTCGCGCTCTGGTCCGGCGTTGTCACCACCGGAATCGATGGCCGCGCTACAATCAAGCTGCCGGCGGCCGACTTCAACGGCCAGCTGCGGGTGATGGCGGTCGCCTGGACCGACACCCAGGTGGGCTCCGGCGACAAGGAACTGACGGTCCGGCAGCCGGTGATCGCCGACCTCGACTTGCCGCGGTTCCTCGCCCCGGGCGACACCGCCAACGCGACTCTCGAACTGCAGGACCTGGAGGGCCAGCCGGGCGCCTACACCGCCGTCATGCGCGGCACGAACGGCATCGTCGCGGTATTCCAAAAGGTGTTCCAGCTGATCCTGGGGCAGCGGATCGCCGAGCACATCCCGTTCATGGCCCCCAGCCGAACGGGGGTCGGTTCGGTCGGCTTCACCGTCAATGGCCCCGGCTTCACCACCTCGAAGGACTATCCGATCGAGACCCGGCTGGGCTGGGGACCGATCACCCGCGCCACGACCGAGCTGCAGCAGCCCGGCCAGACCTACACCCCGCCGAACGATCTGGTGAACGGCCTCGCCGCGGGCGGCAACGGCACCTTGCAGGTGCAGGTGAGCTACTCGCCGTTCAAGGGTTTCGACCCCGGTCCGATCGCCGTCTCACTCTATGGCTATCCCTACGGCTGCACCGAACAACTGGTCTCGACCGCCTATCCGCTACTCTACGCCCAGGCCGTCTCCAACGATCCGAAGCTGCGCACCGCGCCGGCGGCGCTCAATAGCGCGGTCGGCCAGCTGCTCGACCGGCAGAGCATGGACGGCGCGTTCGGACTCTGGCGGGTCGGCGACGGTGAGGCCGACCCCTGGCTGGGCGCCTACGCCACAGACTTCCTGCTCGAGGCCAAGGCCCTCGGCGCCGCCGTGCCGCAAAGCGCGATCGACGCGGCGTTGAACGCGATGCGCCAGGTCAGCCGCCCCGACGGCACGAGCTCGGTCTCCTACCGGCTGGAATATCCTGACTGGTGGGGGGCCAGCGCCGATGCGTCCAAGGCGGCGACGGCGCGGATGCGGTCCAGAGCTTCGGCCTATGCGCTCTACGATCTGGCCAAGGGCGGGCGCGGCGATCTCTCGCGGCTGCGCTGGTGGCACGACGTGCAGATGAAGACCGAAGGCTCGCCGCTGGCGATGGCTCAGGTCGGCGCCGGCCTCGCCATGATGGGTGACCAGGCCCGGGCCAGGGACGCGCTCCAGCACGCCGCAAACGCCGTCGGTTTCCGCCGGCCGCTGCTGCAGATCGGGCCGCTGCTCTTCACCGACGACGACGACTGGTACCAGAGCCCGCTGCGCGACATGGCCGGGGTCATCGCCCTGGCCTATGAGGCGAACGAGCCGGACATCGCCCGCAGCCTGCAAGGCCGGCTCGACGGCGCGGTGACCGACCCCGACTCGCTGAACACCCAGGAGAAGGCGCAGCTGCTGCGCGCGGCGCACTTCATGATCCTCGCTGCCGGCCCGGTGAACATCCAGGCGGGTGGGCCGCTGGTGCAGATGGCGACTGCCGGCCTGACCCCGCGCTGGGCGATCAACGGCCGCCTCGCCGACGCCAGTTTCGTCAACGCTTCGGGTCGGCCGATCTGGCGCACGGTGACGGTTCGCGGCACGCCGCTGGCCCCGCCGGACGCGGAGCAGCATGGGGTGTCGGTCGAGAAGACCCTGTTCGCCTTCAGCGGCGGGCCGGTGAACCTGGCGCAGATGAAGCAGGGCGACCGCATCATCGTCCGCATCGCTGGTGGCTCGCAACAGGGCCGCACGGTGGCGCTGGCGATCAATGACGCGCTGCCAGCCGGGTTCGAGATCGAGAGCGTGCTCGGGCCCGACGACGCCGACAAAGGCCCCTTCAAGTTCCTCGGCAGCCTGACCACGCCCAAGGTCCAGGAGAGCCGCGACGACCGCTACGTCGCAGCGCTCGACCTCGGCGGCTCGAAGACTTTCGCGCTGGCCTATGTGGCCAGGGCTGTGACGCCCGGCGACTTCTACATGCCGGGCGCCGAGATCCTCGACATGTACCACGCCGGGGTGAACGCGAGATCCGCCGGCGGCCGAACGCAGATCGCGCCGGGGACTTAGGTATCCTTCTCCCCTTGCGGGAGAAGGTGGCCCCGAAGGGGTCGGAGGCGGGGTTTGCGTAGCGTCCGCGATTAGCCATGGCCAGCGAACCGCTCATCCGACGCCGGGGGACCCCTGATCCGTCGGGCTCCGCCCGCCACCTTCTCCCGCAAAGGGAGAGGGAAACACGCCGCGTCCGCCGCCTCGTGGTCGCGCTGATCGCCCTTCTCATTGTCGAGGTCGTCCTCGTCGGCGTCGACGCCGCGTTTCCGCCGGACCTCGCTAAGGCGTACCGCTCCTCGCCCGTGGCGCTTGATCGGCGCGGTGCGTGGCTGCGGGCGTTGCCGGTGGAGCAGGGGCGGTGGCGGATCCGCGACGACCTGGACCGCACCGATCCCAGTTTCGTTCACCGGGTGATCGCGCTGGAGGACGGCCGCTTCTGGCTGCACCCCGGCGTCGACCCCGTCTCGACGCTCAGGGCCGCGATCTCAGCCGCGCTGCACAGCCGGATCACCTCCGGCGCCTCCACGCTGACCATGCAGACCGCGCGTCTGCTGGAGCCGCGCAAGCGCACCTTCGGCGCCAAGCTCTTCCAGATGGCGCGGGCGCTGCAGCTGCAGGCGCGGCTCTCCAAGCGCGAGACCCTGGCGCTCTACCTGACCCTCGCCCCTTATGGCGGCAATCTGGAGGGCGTGCGCGCCGCCAGCCTCGCCTACTTCGGTCACGGCCCGGAGACGCTGACCCTGGCCGAGCAGGCGCTGCTGATCGCGCTGCCGCAGTCGCCGGAAGCCCGCCGCCCCGACCGCCGCCCGGCCAAAGCCAAGGTGGCGCGCGACCGGGTTCTGCAGCGGATGGCCAGAGCCGGGCTGATTTCGGTCGACGCGGAGGCCGAGGCCGCCGCCGAGCCGCTGCCCGGACGCCTGCCATTCCCGTCGCTGGCCTGGCACGCCGCCGGCCAGGCTGCGAAGGCCGCGCCGGTCACCGCCGCCTCGGTGGTCACCACCATCGACGCCGACCTGCAGCGCCGACTGGAGCCGATCGCCGCCGCCGTCGCCAAGGCGCAAGGGCCGGACGCCGAGGCCGCGATCCTGGTGGTCGAGGCAAAGACCCGCGCCGTCCGCGCCTCGGTCGGCTCGGCCGGGCTCACCGCGCCCGGTGGCTGGATGGACATGACCCGGGCGCTGCGCTCGCCAGGCTCGGCGCTGAAGCCGTTCATCTACGGCCTCGCCCTCGACGACGGCATCGTCGCGCCGGACACCCGGCTCGACGACGCGCCCCGCCGCTTCGCCGATTACCAGCCGGAGGACTTCGACCGCCTGTTCCACGGCCCGGTGACTATGCGCGAGGCGCTGATCCACTCGCTGAACGTGCCGGCGGTGGCGGTGCTCGACCAGGTCGGGCCGCAAATCTTCGAGGCGCGGCTCACCGCCGCCGGCGCCCACATCGTCCGTCCCAACGCCGAGGCGCACGATCCGGGTTTGGCGCTGGCGCTGGGCGGGGAGGGCATCTCGCTGCGCGACGTCGCCATGCTCTACGCCGCGATGGCCGACGACGGCCTCGCCAAGCCGCTGGCCTGGACCGAGGCCGAGGCCAAGCGCCGCCCCGGCGAGAGCGGCCAGCGGCTGATGCGCGCCACCTCGGCCCGCACCATCCTCGACATCTTGCGCGAAGGACCGCCGCCGAAAGGCCGCGCTCCCAACGCGCTGACCAGGACCGAGCCAATGGCGTTCAAGACCGGCACCTCCTACGGCTTCCGCGACGCGGTCGCGGTGGGGGTGGCCGGCGGCTATGTGATCGCGGTCTGGACCGGCCGCGCCGACGGCGGCGCCCGCCCCGACATGACCGGCCGCGACGCCGCCCTGCCGGTGCTATTCGACGTGGCGGACCAGGTCGGCGGCGCGGTCCATTCGCCGCCGCCGATCAATCCCAGCGCTGCGCCGTCCGCCCTACGCACTCTGGAACACGCCAGCGTCGGTCCACGGCTGATCTTCCCGCCCGACGGCGCCACCGTGGTCGCCGACAGTTTCGGCCCCACCGCCCGCGGCTTCATCCTCGCCGCTGGCGGGACCGGGCTCAGCTGGTACGTCGACGGCGCGCCGGTGGCGATCGACCTGGTTAGCGGCAAGCCGCTCTGGCGGCCGACTGGGCCGGGGTTCTACCGGGTGAGCGTGGTGGATGCCGACGGCCACACGGCGAACGCCCACGTACGGGTAAAGGGAGGGTAGACCTACCCCGCAGGGGGATGGGTCGCGTCCGGTTGCCGATCCGGATGAGCCGCCGCGAACGCCGGATGCTCGGCCGCCTTCGCCGCCACCGCCTGGATCGCCGGGTAAGGCCCGAGATCGAGCCCGTAGCGCTCGGCGGAGTAGACCTGCGGAACCAGGCAGCAGTCGGCGAAGCCGGGCGTGTCGCCAAAGCAGAAGCCGCCTCCCAGCTCCGCGATCATCGGCTCGATCGTGTCGAACCCGGAGCCGATCCAGCGGTGGATCCATTCGGTCTGGTCGGGCGAGCCGAACTTGTGGCCGAGACCGTTCAGGGCCTGCAGGACGCGCAGGTTGTTGAGCGGATGGATGTCGCAGGCGACGATCTCGGCCATCGCCCGCACCCTGGCCCGGTCCATCGGCGCCTTGGGCAACAGCGGCGGCTCGGGGTGGGTTTCCTCCAGCCATTCGAGGATGGCGAGGCTCTGGGTCAGCACGCCGTCGTCGGTGGTCAGCGCCGGCACCAGGCCCTGGCGGTTGAGGCCGGTGTAGGGCGCGCGGCGCGCCTCGCCGCCGACGAGATCGATGCCGACGTAGCCGTAGCTGAGACCCTTCAGGTTCAGCCCGATCCGCACCCGGTAGGGCGCGGTCGCCCGCCACATGCTGTGGAGGGTGAGCGCCACGCTCAGGTGATCCGGAACGAGAGCGCGCCGACGCCTTCAACCTCGCCCTCGACGAGGTCGCCCTTGACGATCGGGCCGACCCCTTCCGGGGTGCCGGTGTAGATCAGGTCGCCGGGTTCGAGCCGCCACAGCTTCGAAGCTTCGGAGATGATCGCGGCGACGTCCCAGATCATGTCGGAGACGGTCGCGTCCTGCTTGGTGACGCCATTGACCGAAAGCGTGATCCGCCCTTGCGGCGCCGGGCCGGTCCACTTGCGGATCGCCGAGATCGGACCGCTGTGGTCGAAGCCCTTGGCGCCCTCCCAGGGCTGGCCCTTGTCCTTGTAGGCGTTTTGCAGGTCGCGGCGGGTGAGATCGACGCCAGCGGCGTAGCCGAACACCAGGCCGAGCGCGGCGTCCTTCGAGACGTTAGCCCCGCCGGCTCCGATCGCCACCACCAGCTCCATCTCGAAGTGCAGGTTGCTGGTCTGCGAAGGATAGGGCGCGTCCTGGCCTGGCGGCGTGATCGCGTCGGCCGGTTTGGAGAAGAAGAACGGCGGATCGGGATCGTCGACCGGCCCACCCATCTCGCGCCGGTGGGCGGCGTAGTTGCGGCCGACGCAATAGATCCGGCGGACCGGAAAGAGCGCGGCCTCGCCCACGATCGGCACGGCGGGTTGGGCGGGCGGGTCGAAGGCGTAGGTCATTGGCGTCGCTTATCACTGCGCCAGTGGCCCCTCCACCACTTCGTGGTCCCCCTCCCCCGTTGGGGGAGGAGAAGGCTGCCACAGCTTCGATGTCCTCCCCTGCGAAGGCAGGGGAGGGGGACCACGAAGTGGTGGAGGGGCAGCCGCCCATTGACAGGGATCGCTCCGCCCGGCTCCAAACGCCCAACGAACAAGGGGGAACGCGTCGCATGGCCCAGGGGCCGCTTGCCGATCTGGTCGTGGTCGAGCTGGGCACGCTGATCGCCGGGCCGTTCTGCGGGCAGATCCTGGCCGACTTCGGCGCCGAGGTGATCAAGCTCGAGGACCCCGGAACCGGCGATCCGATGCGCCAGTGGGGCCGCAGCCTGCCGCAGGGCCAGTCGCCGTGGTGGCCGGTGATCGGGCGGGGCAAAAAGTCGGTGACGCTCAACCTGCGCAGCCCCGAGGGTCAGCAGATCGCCCGCGATCTGATCGCCACGGCCGACGTGCTGATCGAGAACTTCCGGCCGGGCACGATGGAGAAGTGGGGCCTCGCCTACGAGACGCTGTCGGCGGTCAATCCGGGGCTGATCATGGCCCGCGTCTCCGGCTTCGGCCAGACCGGGCCCTACGCCACCCGCGCCGGCTACGGCCTGATCGGCGAAGCGATGGGCGGCCTCAGGGCCATCACCGGCGAGCCAGACCGGCCGCCGGCCAGGGCCGGAGTCTCGATCGGCGACAGCCTGGCGGCGACCCATGCCGTGATGGGTGTCACCATGGCGCTGCACCACCGCGCTCGCACTGGCCGCGGCCAGGTCGTCGACGCGGCGATCTACGAGAGCGTGCTGGCGATGATGGAGAACATGGTCACCGAGTACGACCTGACCGGCTACGTCCGCGAGCGGTCCGGCGCCGTGCTGCCCGGCATCGCCCCCTCCAACGTCTATCCGACGTCCGATGGCATGATCCTGATCGGCGGCAACGGCGACACCGTCTTCGCCCGACTCTGCGGCGCGATGGGCCAGCCGGCGCTGAAGGACGACCCGCTCTACGTCAGCCATGCCAGCCGCGGCGTGAACCAGACCGCGCTCGACGAGATCATCGCCGCCTGGACCCGCGGCTTCACGCTCGACGCCCTGCTCGCGCTGCTCGAAGAGCAAGGGGTGCCCTGCGGCCGCGTCTTCCAGGCCCCGGACATGCTGGCCGACCCGCAGTACGCCGCCCGCGACGCCATCGTCACCGTGGACCATCCGGTGTTCGGCAAGGTGCGGATGCAGAATGTCTTCCCGAAGCTCAGCGAGACGCCGGGCGAGGTGCGCTGGCCAGGCCCGGCGCTCGGCGAGCACACCGAGGCGGTGCTGAGCGAGAAGCTGGGCGTTGGCGCCGACAAGCTGGCGACGCTGAAAGCCGCGGGGGTGGTCTGAGCGTGGCGATGTCTGAGACCGTGACCTCCGCCGATATCGTTGCGCGGCTCGACCGGCTGCCGCCGTCGTGGCCGGTGTGGCGGCTGATCGTGCTGATCTCGCTGGGGGCCTGTTTCGAGTTCTACGACCTGATGATGACCGCCTACATCTCGCCGGTGCTGGCGAAGGCGGGGGTGTTCCACAAGCACGGGCTGTTCGGTCTGCCCGACCAGGCTAGTTTCGTCGCCGCCACCTTCCTCGGTCTTTTCATCGGCGCGATCGCCGTCAGCCAGGTCGCCGACCGGTTCGGCCGCAAGCGCATCTTCGTCGGCTCGCTGCTCTGGTACACCGCCGCCGCGGTGGTGATGGCGTTCCAGCATACGGCGCTCGGCATCGACATCTGGCGGCTGATCGCTGGCATCGGCATCGGCGTCGAGCTGGTGACCATCGACACCTACATCGCCGAGGTGGCGCCTAGCCGGGTGCGTGGCCGGGCCTTTGCGGTCAACCAGTCGATCCAGTTCCTGGCCGTGCCGACCGTGGCCTTCGCGGCCTGGAAGCTGGGGCCGCAGGTCATTCTCGGGCTGGAAGGCTGGCGCTGGGTGATCCTGGTGGGCGCCGTCGCCGCCATCGGGGTCTGGTTCATCCAGATGGCGCTGCCGGAGTCGCCGCGCTGGCTCGCCGACCACGGCCACCTGGACCGCGCCGACGAGGTGGTCTCCAAGCTGGAGGCGCAGATCGTCGCGACCGGCCGGACGCTGCCGCCGCCGGCGGCCAACCTCAAGGCGCAGGTCGATGGCCACGTGCGGCTGTCAGCGATCTTCCAGAAGCCGCTGCTGGGTCGCACCCTGATGCTGGTGGTGCTGAACGCGTTCCAGGCCGTGGGCTTCTACGGCTTCACCAACTGGGCGCCGACGTTCCTCGCCTCGCGCGGCGTGCACTTCGCCGAGAGCCTGCAGTACGGCTTCATCATCGCCGTCGCCTACCCGATCGGGCCGGTGATCTGGAGCACCATCGCCGAGCGATTCGAGCGCAAGTGGCTGGTGGTGGCCGCCGCCGCCGGTACGGGGGTGCTGGGGCTGATCTTCTCGGCGATGAACGCGCCGCTGGTGCTGATCGCGCTCGGCGTGGCGATCAACTTCTCCAACAACCTGCTCTCGTTCTCCTACCACACCTACCAGGCCGAGCTTTACCCGACCCGGGTGCGGGCCACGGCGGTGGGCTTCGTCTACTCCTGGAGCCGGCTCTCGACGGTATTCTCCAGCTACATCATCGCCTGGCTGCTCGGCGTCGGCGGGGCGCCGGCCGCGTTCGGCTTCATCGCTGCGGCGATGCTGGTAGTGGTGATCTCGGTGTCACTCTTCGGGCCACCGACGCGGGGCCTGGCGCTGGAGGAGATCGCGCGTTGAACCAAGCCACTGATTATACTCCAAATTCGCTGTCATCCCGGAAGGCCGCGCAGCGGGCTATCCGGGATCTCCTGGGCGCCAACGAGCGAAGGAGGTCCCGGATCTCCGCCGCTTCGCGGCTGCGTCCGGGATGACCCTATTGGGGAAGTGACGGAGGTGAAGCGATGAGCGGACCGAACCGCCAGATACTGCTGAAGTCACTCCCAGAGGGACAGCTCAGCACTTCCAACTTCCAACTTGTCGATGGCGAGCGCCCCACCCCCGACGACGGCGAGGTGCTGCTGCGCAATCTCTACATCACCCTCGACGCCTCCAACCGCGCCTGGATGCAGGGCGCGACCTATCGCGCGGCGCTGACGGCTGGCGAGGTCATGTACGGCCGGGCGCTGGCCGAGGTGGTGGAGAGCCGGGCCGAAGGGATCGAGGCTGGCGAGATCGTGTACGCCGAGAGCGGCTGGCGGGAATGGGCGTCGATGCCGGGACGGCTGGTGCAGAAACGTCCCAACACCCATCCACTCAGCCACCAGCTCAGCGTCTACGGCATTTCGGGGCTGACCGCCTATTTCGGCATGATCCACGTCGGCAAGCAGCAGCCGGGCGACTGGGTGGTGATTTCGGCGGCCGGCGGCGCGGTGGGCACCATCGCCGGCCAGATCGCCCAGATCGGCGGCGCGCGGGTGATCGGCATCGCCGGCGGGCCGGAGAAATGCGCCTGGCTGACCCGCGAGATGGGCTACCACCGCGCGCTCGACTACAAGGCCGGCAATCTGCGCGATCAGCTGCGCGAGGCGTGTCCCGAGGGGATCAATCTCTACTTCGACAACGTCGGCGGCGAGATTCTGGAGACCTGCCTCCCGCAGATGGCCAACAACGGCCGCATCGTCTGCTGCGGCTCCGTCTCGACCTATGATGGCGCGCCGCCGCCCGCCGGTCCGCGCGGCGTGCCCGGCCTCTTGGTGACCAAGCGGCTGATCATGAGTGGCTTCATCGTCACCGACTTCAACGCCGGCCGCGACCGGGCGCTGGCAGAGCTGCGCGGTTGGGTCGAGAGCGGACGGATCAAGGTCCCGGAAGACATCATCGACGGCCTGGAAAACCTGCCCGCCGCCCTGGTCGGCCTGCTGGCGGGCGAGAACTTCGGCAAGCGGATGGTCAAGGTGGCGTAGCGCCGCGACGCGGGATCCGTTTCCGCGGGCCTCTTTGATAAACCGGGAATGGCGCTTGCTGCGCCAAGCCGCATGGCGTTCCTTGCGTCCTAACCAGAACAGGAAGCGCCGCCATGTCGGACATCAATCGTCAAGTCATCCTGAGCACCAAGCCGGTCGGCAAGCTGACGCAGGCGAGTTTCACCTTGGCGGAGGGGCCGATCCCGACGCCGGAGGACGGACAGGTGCTGGTGAAGGCGCGCTACGTCTCGCTCGACGCGGCCAACCGCGCCTGGATGCAGGGGGTGACCTATCGCTCGGCGCTGGAAACCGGCGACGTGATGGCCGGCGGGTCGCTGGCCGAGGTGGTCGAGAGCCGCGCGCCACATCTGGCGCCTGGCGATCTGGTGTTCGCGGAGACCGGATGGCAGACCTACGCCGCCGTTTCCGCCAAGCACCTGACCAAGCTGCCGCCGATGACCCCGCTGACCCACTTGATGAGCGTCTACGGCGTCACCGGGCTAACCGCCTATTTCGGTCTGCTCGAGGTCGGTAAGCCGAAGGCCGGCGAGACCGTTGTGGTCTCGGCCGCGGCCGGCGCGGTGGGCTCGATCGCGGCGCAGATCGCCAAGATCAAGGGCTGCCGCGTGATCGGCATCGCCGGCGGGGCCGAGAAGTGCGCCTGGCTGACCGGCGAACTCGGCCTCGACGAGGCCGTCGACTACAAGGCAGGCGACGTGCGGCGACAGCTGCGGGGCCTCTGCCCCAATGGTGTCGACGTCTACTTCGACAACGTCGGCGGCGACATCTTCGAGGCGACGCTCTTCAACATGGCCAACCACGGCCGCATCGTCTGCTGCGGCGCGGTCTCGCAGTACGACGACGTCCCACCGGCCCACGGTCCGCGCGGCGTCCCCGGCCTGATCGTGACCAAGCGGCTGAAAGTCGATGGCTTCGTGGTGATGGATTTCTACGACGGCCAGGACGCGGCCCTGGCCGAGCTGCGCGGCTGGGTCGAGAGCGGACGGTTGAAGGTGCAGGAAGACATCATCGACGGCCTGGAGAACCTGCCCGCCGCGCTGATCGGCCTGCTCGCCGGCGAGAACCGGGGCAAGCGCATGGTCAAGGTCGGCTGAGCTTCTCGGTCAGGTCGCCGGCTCAGATACCGCCGCTTGGACGTGGCGTTCGAGGGCGAGAACTTCATCGTCGATCGCGTCGAACCCCCAGCGCCGCCGGAACCGGTAGAGCGCGGCCTGGCGCAGCAGCGTGATCGCTTGGGCGTGGATCGCTGTGCGCAGCCCCATCGCCGCGCCAATCTCGAACCGATAGGTGTTGGCGATGAGCGCCCGCAGCGCCGTCACGCCGCCGAGCTGGCGAAAGCCGCCGTCGCCAGCGCCTGGTTTGCTAAGCAGATAGAGCCGCTCCAGCCTGATCGGTTTGTCGCTCGCGGGTCGCTTGCTTGGCAGCACGTATTTGTCGCGGTCCCCGACGACCCGTTCCAGCCCGGCGGTGTCGTGACCCAGCCGGGTCAGGGCGTCCGACCACAGCTTGTGCTGGCGCACGCCTGGCTGCACCCACGCCGCCCCGCCCGCATCGAAGCGCACCGCGCAGACGTCGTCGGCGACCAGATCATGGCCGCGGCGGGCGAGGTGCGCGCCGAGCGTCGACTTGCCGGCGCCGGATGGCCCTCCGATCGCGACGCAGCGGCCTTCGATCGCCACCGCGTTGGCGTGCAGCGGCAGCAGGCCGCGCTGATAGCAGAGCGCGCCCAGCGCCGTGCCGAGCAGGAAGGTACGTACCGCGCCCGGCGACGCGCCGGCTTCGACCTCGACCACGATCTCCTCGCCGCGTTGCACCAGGAAGCGGGCGACGTCCGGCACGGCGAGCAGGAACGCGTCCGGCGTCGCCTGGCTTCGCTGGCCAGCCACGACCGCGCCCGCCAGCTCGGACGGTGTCTTGCCCAGGCGCACTTGGACGTCGGCGTGCGAGACTTCGGCCGGCGCCAAATCCGGCAGCGGCAGCTCCGAGTGGATCGAGAATCCGAATGCCTGGCGCGTCTCCACCGGCCAAATGTCTTCAGCCGCGGCCGGCTGGCAAGCGTCCAGCGATGTTCGCCGCGGCGCGCAGCCCGGTTGCGCCGGGCGGGCGGCCCGCTCATAAGGCCGCCATGTCGACCCGAGCGCCCGAAAAGCGCCTCTACATCAAGACCTACGGCTGTCAGATGAACGTCTACGACAGCGAGCGCATGGCCGATGTCCTGCGCCCGCTGGGCTATGGCCTGACCGACGAGGCCGAGGGCGCCGACCTGGTGGTGCTCAACACCTGCCACATCCGTGAGAAGGCGACCGAGAAGGTCTATTCCGAGCTTGGCCAGATCAAGCTGATGAAGGCGCGCAAGGCCGAGGCCGGCGGCGCGATGCTGGTGGCGGTGGCGGGCTGCGTGGCCCAGGCCGAGGGGGCGGAGATCGTGCGCCGGCAGCCGGCTGTGGACGTGGTGGTCGGTCCGCAGTCGTACCACCGCCTGCCCGAGCTGATCGCCCGCGCCCACCGGGCAGCCGGCGAAGCGCTGGCGGCCAATTTTTCGCCGGAGGAAAAATTCGACGCGCTCCCGGCTCGCGCGCCGACCGGCTACACCGCCTTCCTCACCGTGCAGGAAGGTTGCGACAAGTTCTGCTCGTTCTGCGTGGTGCCCTACACCCGAGGCGCCGAGTACTCGCGGCCGACCGCGGCGATCGAGGCGGAGGCGCGCAGCCTGGCGGCGCGTGGCGTGCGCGAAATCATGCTGCTCGGCCAGAACGTCAACGCCTACGACGGCGAGCAGGGCGGGCTGGCAGCGCTGGTCCGCCGGCTGGCCGCGATCCCCGGTCTCGACCGCATCCGCTACACCACCAGCCATCCTCGCGACATGGATGCGGCGCTGATCGCCGCCCATGCCGAGATTCCGGAGCTCGCGCCCTATCTGCACCTGCCGGTCCAGTCCGGTTCGGACCGGGTGCTGAAGGCGATGAACCGCGGCCACTCCGCCGACGACTACCTGCGCCTTGTCGAGCGCATCCGCGCCGCGCGGCCGGACATTGCGATGTCGGGCGATTTCATCGTCGGCTTTCCCGGCGAGCGCGACGCCGACTTCGAGGCGACGCTGCAGCTGGTGCGCGCGGTCGGATATGCCGGCGCTTTCTCGTTCAAGTACTCGCGCCGCCCCGGCACGCCGGCCGCGGCGATGGCCGGACAAGTCGCGGACGAGGTGAAGGTCGAGCGGCTGGCGCGGCTGCAGGCGCTGCTGAACGAGCAGCAGGAAGCCTTCAACGCCGCGCAGGTCGGCCGGACCTTGCCGGTGCTGATCGAGAAAGCTGGGCGCCGGCCCGGTCAGATCGCTGGCCGCAGTCCCTATCTGCAGCCGGTGCATTGCGATGGCGACGAGGCGCTGGTGGGCCAGATATTGCCGGTGACGATCGAGACGGCGAGCCGGGGCAGCCTGGCCGGCGCACTGGTCGCCGCTTGAGTCGCGGTCCCTCCGACTTCCTGCCCCTCTCCGAAGCCGCGGTCCGCGCTGCGTGGGGGCCGAACGGGCGCCACGCCGCGCTGCTCGAGGACGCCTTCGACGTGTTGCTGGAGACCCCCGGCGGCGGCGTCACGCTCAACGGCAAGGCCGACCAGCGTCGCCGGGCGCGTCAGGCGATCGAGGTCATCGCCGGGCGCGCCGATCAGGGGCTCGACGTGGCTCAGGCCGACGTTCGGGTGGCGATCGACCAGGCGCGGCGCGGCGCAGTAGTCGCTCCCGGCGCGCCGATCGGTCGCCGCGGCGCGGTCGCCGCCAAGACCGCGGCGCAGGCGCGCTATCTGGAGCTGCTCACCGAGCACGAGCTCACGTTCTCGCTGGGGCCAGCCGGCACCGGCAAGACCTTCCTAGCCGTCGCGCACGGCGCCGGGCTGCTGCTGGCCGGCCAGGTCGACCGCTTGGTGATCACCCGCCCGGCGGTGGAGGCGGGCGAGCGGCTGGGCTTCCTGCCTGGCGATCTCCTGGAGAAGGTCGATCCCTACATGGCGCCGATCTTCGAGGCGCTGACCGACATCCTGGGCGCCGAGCCGCTGCGCCGTCGTCGCGACCGCGGCGAGATCGAAGTGGCCCCGATCGCGTTCATGCGCGGCCGCACCCTCGCCCACGCCTTCGTCATCGTCGACGAAGCCCAGAACGCCTCGCGCCTGCAGATGAAGATGGTGCTCACCCGGATGGGGGAGGGGGCGCGGATGGTGGTGACCGGCGATCCCAGCCAGGTCGACCTGCCCAACCCCCGCGACTCAGGCCTCGCCCACGCGGTCGGGATACTGGACGGAGTGCAGGGTGTCGGCATCATGCGCTTCGCGCCGGAAGACGTGGTGCGCCACCCGCTGGTCGAGCGCATCGTCCGCGCTTACGACAAGGACGCCGCGCGCACTTGAGCCGCAAGGCCGAGATCGTCGTCGAAGCCCGCGCCTGGTTGGCGGCAGAGCCTCGCGCCCGATCGCTGGCCAGGGCGGCGGCCGCGGCGACGCTGAAGGCTGAAGCCGCGCCGCCGAGCGCCAGTCTGGTCATCTTGCTGGCCGACGACGAGCGCCTGCGTGACCTGAACTCAGGATTCCGCGGCAAAGATGCGCCGACCAACGTGCTGTCCTTCCCAACGGCGAGCGGCGACGACTCACTTGGCGACATCGCTCTGGCGCTCGGCGTCTGCCAACGGGAGGCCGCCGAGCAGGGCAAGACGCTGGCCGATCACCTGCAGCACCTGACCGCGCATGGCGTCCTGCATCTTTTGGGTTACGATCATGAAACAGACGCTGAGGCCGAGGCGATGGAGTCGAAGGAGCGTGCGATCTTGGCCGGTCTCGGCGTCGCCGATCCCTATGCCCTACGCTGAGCCGCCCCCACGCTGAGGCATAAGGAGACCATGGCCGTCACCACCCCTGAGGGTTCCGAGGAAGGCGACGCAGCCGACAAGACCGAGTCCGGGAAGGCCGGGCCGATCGAGCAGGTGCTGCATGCGCTGGGTCTCGGCCGCAAGGCCAAGCCGGAACCGGAAACGCCCGAAGACCGCGCCAACTCCGCCCTCGTGAACCAGGCCGCGGCGTTCCAGAGCGTGACCGTGGGCGACGTAATGATCCCGCGCGCCGACATCGTGGCGCTGGAGATCGGCGCGCCGCTCTCCGCCGTCGCCGCCGAGTTCATCGACAGCGAGCACTCGCGTCTGCCGGTCTACCGCGAGACCCTCGACGACCCGGTTGGGTTCGTCCACATCAAGGACGTGTTCAAGCTGCTGGCCGGCAAGGTCGGCGCCTCGTCGCCCGACGAAGCCGTGCTCGGCCGCCTGCGCCGCGACACCCTCTATGTGCCGGCCTCGATGCGCGCCGCCGACCTCCTGGTGCGGATGCAGGCGCGGCACATCCATCTGGCGATCGTGATCGACGAGTTCGGCGGCGTCGATGGCCTGGTCAGCATGGAAGACGTGATCGAGGCGGTGGTCGGCCAAATCGACGACGAGCACGACGTCACCGCCGCCGCGCAGGTGGTGGCCAAGCCGGACGGGGTCTTCGATGTCGACGGCCGCACCGAGTTGGAGGCGGTCGAGACCGCCATTGGCCGCGAGCTGCCGCGCCCGGACCAGGAGGATGGGGTCGACACCATCGCCGGACTGGTTGCCGCGGTCGCGGGGCGCATGCCTCTGCGCGGCGAGATCATCCCGCTTAGCGACGACCTGGAGGCCGAGGTCACCGACGCCGATCCGCGCCGGATCAAGCGCGTGCGGCTGCGCCCGGTCGCCAAGCTGCCCGAGCCGCCGGCGGCAGAGGACGTCTAAGATCGGTCCGGGAGCGAAAGCGTGGGCGTACCGAGCCGCCGCGCTCGTGGCAGGGCTGGCAGCCGCCTTCGCCCATCCCCCCTTCGGCGTCCTGCCCGGCCTGCTCGGCTATGCCGCGATGCTCTGGCTCTGCGACCACGCCGAGCCGGTGCGGCCGCTGCGCTCTGCGTTCTTTCGCGGCTGGCTGGCTGGCGCCGGCTACTTCGCGGTCTCCCTCTGGTGGGTGACCGAAGCCTTCTTCGTGGACGCCGCCAACCAGGGCTGGATGGCGCCGCTCGCGATCGCCGGCCTTGCGGGCGGGCTGGCGCTGTTCTGGGCGCTGGCGGCGATGCTCTACTGCTGGCTGGCGCCGGTTGGAGTGACGCGACTGCTGGTCTTCGCCGGCGCGCTCGCCGGCAGCGAGTGGCTTCGGGGACATGTGCTTACCGGCTTTCCCTGGGATCTGCCCGGCGAGACCTGGCGCGCGGGCTCGGCGCCGTCGCAGATGGCGTCGGTCGTCGGCGCCTACGGCCTGACCTGGATCACCCTCGCCGTCGCCGCCGCGCCGGGCCTCGGGTTCAAGGATCGGGGCGGCAGGATCGCCGTCGTCTGCGCCGCCCTGGCGCTGGCGGGGCTCTATGGATTCGGCGCCTGGCGGCTATCCACCGCGCCGCCGACCCCGGCGATTTCGCCGGTCGTGCGCATCGTCCAACCCGACACGCCCGAGCGCGCCACCTATGACGACGCCGCCTTCACCCAGATCCTCCAGAAGAATCTGATTCTGACCCGCCAGCCGGCGGCCGAGACCCCGGCCGTGGTGATCTGGTCGGAAGCCGGGCTTCCCGCCGCGCTCGACGACTATCTGGCCCCCGGAACCACCAGCGAAGCGGCGATCCTGGACGCGTTGCAGCCGGGTCAGGTGCTTATCACCGGTGGCTACCGCGCGCAGCCGGCAGGCCCCGGCGTCTACGCGCCCGATGGCGAAATCTACCACAACAGCCTGATCGCCCTGACCCGTGTCCCCACGGGTCTCCGGGTCAGCGGCATCTACGACAAGCGCCGATTGGTGCCATTTGGTGAGTACCTGCCGTTTGAGCGCGTGCTGGCGCCGCTCGGGGTGAAACAATTGATCCATGTCGGCGCGGGCTTCACCCCCGGCGCGCCGCCCTTGCCGATCGTCGGCGCCGGCGTGCCGGCGTTCCAGCCGCTGATCTGCTACGAGAGCCTGTTCCCCGGCATCACCCACGACGCCGCAAGCCGCTCCGGCGTGCGTCCGGCGTGGATCGTCAACGTCTCCGACGACGCCTGGTTCGGCGTCACCAGCGGCCCTTGGCAGCACCTCAATCTGGCCAGCTACCGGGCGATCGAGGAAGGATTGCCGATGGTCCGTGCTACGCCAACGGGTGTCTCGGCAATGATCGACGCTTACGGCCGGGTGCTGCCCGGCAAGCTGCTGGGGCAGGGGGCGTATGGGGTGATCGACGCTCGGTTGCCGCCGGCGCTCAGCCCTACCCTTTTCGATAGGTGCGGCGTCTTGTCGTTCGCCATGATGTTGCTGTTTTCTTTCGGGTTCGCAATGTACCAATCGCTCGCGACCTTGCGCCGCAATGGCAACGCTGGGTAGGACAGTATGTTCGCTGGATAACAGCGTTGTTAGCTTAGGTGCGTTAGGTCAGGGGTACATGAACGATACGCTTGAAACCCGTCTCCCGAATCCTGTCGATCTTCACGTGGGGGCGCGGATCAGGTTGCGTCGGCGCATGCAGGGCGTCAGCCAGGAGAAACTGGCCGATGCACTGGGGCTGACCTTCCAGCAGGTGCAGAAATACGAGCGCGGCGCCAATCGCGTTAGCGCCTCCAAGCTCTATGAGATCGCCTCGGCTTTGCGCGCGCCGATCTCTTACTTCTTCGATGGCCTCGCCGATCCGTCCGAGGACGGCGCAGAGTCTCGCGACAGCGACGAACAGACCCTGCACGCCTTCCTGATGACGGCCGAGGGTCTCGAACTCGCACGGCTGTTCCCGGAAATTCCCCGCGGCCGTGTGCGCCGCCGGATCCTGGAATTGCTCCGCGCGCTCACCGGCGACGACGACCTCGCCGACGACGATGAGGATCGCGAGGGCTGACCTCCGCCGCCGGCTCGGCTAAGCCGCGCCGATGGGTCCCGACCGCAACACCTTGCGCACCTACGGCCGCATCAAGTCGCGCTCGCTGAAGCCGCGGCAGGCGCGGCTGATGGACGACCTGCTGCCGGCGCTGGCGCTGCCGACGACGCCGTTCGATCCGCTCGCGCTGAAGCCGGATGCGGCCGAGGTCTGGCTGGAAGTCGGCTTCGGCGCCGGCGAGCATCTGACGACCCAGGCGGCGCAGAGGCCGGAGGCGCTGTTCCTCGGGGCCGAGCCGTTCGTCAACGGCCTCGCCGCCTGCCTGGCTCACATCGACGACGCCAAGCTCGCCAACGTGCGACTGCACGGCGGTGACGTCCGCACCCTGATGAGCCTGATGCCGGACGCCTCGCTCGACCGGCTCTACGTGCTCTTCCCCGATCCCTGGCCCAAGACCCGCCACCGCAAGCGCCGGCTGATCCAGCCCGAGTTCATCGCTGAGGCCGCGCGCGTGCTGAAGCCCGGCGCGCCGATCCGTTTCGCCACCGACTGGGCCGACTACGCCGACTGGACCCTGGAGCACTTCCTCGCCGCTCCCGCCTTCCGCTGGACCGCCGAGCGCGCCGACGACTGGCGCCGTCCTTGGGCAGACCACGTGACCACCCGCTACGAGACCAAACGGCTCGGCGACTGCGATCCGTTGTGGCTGGAATTCCAGCGGACACCTGGCCGTGCGGGCGAGGTGGAATAGCGGCGCCCTCCCGCTGAGGGGACGTTTCAGCTAAACACCCGCGATGAAGTTTCTTGATCAGTGCAAGATCGTGATCCGGTCCGGCGACGGGGGCGCAGGGGCCGTGTCGTTTCGGCGGGAGAAGTTCATCCCGCGCGGCGGACCTGACGGCGGCGACGGCGGCCGCGGCGGCGATGTTTGGATCGAGGCCGTCGATGGGCTCAATACCCTGATCGATTACCGCTACCAGCAGCACTTCCGCGCCGGCACCGGCGGCCACGGCATGGGCCGCGACCGCCACGGGGCCAACGGCGCCGACATAGAGATGCGGGTGCCGGTCGGCACCGAGGTGCTGGAGGAAGACCGCGAGACCCTGATCGCCGATCTCGATCAGGTCGGGATGCGGATCAGGCTCGCGGCCGGCGGCAACGGCGGCTTCGGCAACACCCGCTTCAAAGGCCCGATCAACCGCGCCCCGCGATACGCCAACCCTGGGCTGCCGGGCGAAGAGAAGGAAATCTGGCTGCGGCTGAAGCTGATCGCCGACGTCGGCCTGGTCGGCCTGCCCAACGCCGGCAAGTCGACCTTCCTGGCCGCCGTCTCCGCCGCGACGCCGAAGATCGCCGACTATCCCTTCACCACGCTCACCCCCAACCTCGGCGTCGTCGACCTGACCGCCAACGAGCGTTTCGTGCTGGCCGACATCCCTGGCCTCATCGAGGGGGCGGCCGAAGGTGCGGGCCTGGGCGTGCGGTTCCTGGGTCACCTCGAGCGCTGCGCGACGCTGATCCATCTGGTCGACGCCACCTCGGACGACATCGTCGGCGCCTGGCGCACGGTGCGCGGCGAACTGGCGGCCTATGGCGGCGGGCTCGAAGACAAGCCGGAGCTGGTGGCGCTGACCAAGATCGACGCGCTCGACGCCAAGGCCCGCACGGCGAAGGCGAAGAAGCTGGCCAAGGCGGTCGGCCACGCGACCCTACTGGTCTCGGCCGTCTCCGGCGAAGGGGTGACGCCGCTGCTGCGCGCCGCCTACGCCGAGGTGCGCGGCGAGCGCGAAGCGGCCGCCGCGCCTGCCGCCGAGGCCGCTGCCGACTGGCGGCCATGACCACGCTCGCCTCGGCCCGCCTGATCGTGATCAAAGTCGGATCGGCGCTGGTGGTGGATCCCGCCACGGGCGCCGCCGACGCTGCCTGGCTGGCTGTGCTCGCCGCCGATCTTGGCCGGCTGAAGGCGCGCGGGCAGCGGCTTCTGATCGTCTCCTCCGGCGCCGTGGCGCTGGGCCGGCGGCGGCTCTCGCTGAAGCGCGCCTCGCTGACCTTGCCGGAGAAGCAGGCCGCCGCGGCCGCCGGCCAGTCACAGCTGATGCGGGCCTGGGAAGAAGCGCTGGCCCCGGCCGGCCTGACCGCGGCCCAAATCCTGGTCACGCCTGACGACACCGAGGTGCGCCGCCGCTACCTCAACGTCCGCGCCACGCTGGAGACGCTGCTCGAGCTCGGCGTCACGCCGGTGGTCAACGAGAACGACACCGTCGCCACCGAGGAGCTGCGCTACGGCGACAACGACCGGCTCGCCGCCCGCGTCGCCCAGATGGTCGGCGCCGACCTGCTGGTGCTGCTCTCCGATGTCGACGGGCTCTACACGGCCGACCCACGCCGCGATCCGGCCGCCCAGCACATCCCGGTTGTCGAGACCCTGACCCCGGAGATCGAGGCGATGGGCGGCGGCGCCAACGTCGGCACCGGCGGCATGGCGACCAAGCTGGCGGCCGTGCGCATCGCCGCCGCCGCTGGCTGCTCGACCCTGATTACCCTCGGCCGCCGCCCGGCGCCGCTGCAGGCAGCCGAGGCGGGTGCGCTTGCCACCCTGTTCAAGGCCGCCGCCACGCCTGCCGCCGCCTACAAGGCCTGGATCGCCGGCACCCTCTCGACCCAGGGCGCGCTGGTGGTCGACGATGGCGCGGCCAAGGCGCTGCGCTCGGGCAAGAGCCTGCTGTCGGCTGGCGTGCGCGCCGTCGAGGGTAGGTTCGAGAAGGGGGATGCGGTGATGGTGCGCGACCTTGCCGGCCGCGAGGTCGGCCGCGGCCTCTCGCGCTACGACGCCGCCGACGCGCTGCGGATCATCGGCCTGAAGTCCGACGCCATCGAACCGGCCCTCGGCTACTCCGCCGGCCCCCTGATCCACGCCGACGATCTGGCGCTGGCCGGGTAGAACCCCCCGATCCGCTCATGAGCGGTTTGCGGGTCAGGCTGCTGGCGCAGTCTCTGGGGCGCGGCGGAAGACGATGCGTTCGCCGGCGCGGGGGTCGTCGACCACGCGGGGTGCAAGGTCGAAGATCATCGTGGAGCGGCGCTCTGGTTCGTACGCCGGCCAGGTCGGGATCAGCGCGTGGTTGGGATCGCCGGAGCGGGCGAAGGCGAGCCAGCTTTCGCTCATGATGTCCGCGAGCTTCTGCTGATCGGGGCCGATCCCTGACATGCTCTCGGACTTGGCGACGTTGTCGAACACGAAGCCGATGTCGAGCGCGTGCGGGCAGAGCCACTTGCCGCCGTCGACCGGCGTATCCCAGTCGAGAATGTAGAAGAACGTCGGCGCGCCGCCTTGTTCGGCCTTGCGGTCGGCTTGGGCCAGGCTGGTGCGCATGAAGGTGCGGTCCGACGTGATGGTGAAAAAGATGTTGGCCGGGCTGAAACTCGGGTGCAGCGCGCGATAGCCGGCGACGATCTCGGCGGCGTCATAGCCGGCCACGGTCGGCGCCAGCGCCTCGACGATCGTGTCCCAGGTCAGCCGGAAGAGGTCGGGCCGGCCGGCGCCGGTGAGTAGCGACTGCTCCGTGCGGTTGACCCCGATCATCATCGGCACGCCGGCGCCTTGCGGGGCGGCGTCGGGGTGGAACGGGTGACGGGCGATGCTGCGGCCGTCCAGCACCGGCTGAGCGCCGACCGCGCCGGCGCCTTCGGCCGTCGCGGCGCGCACCGCGGCGGTGATCTGCTTCGGGGTCATCTCGAGCAGCTTGCCGATGCTGGAGGCGTCGAGGCCGAGTTTTTCGACCACCGCGCGGGCCGCCTTGGCCGCGGTCTCGGGCGCCGTCACCTGGATCAGCGGGCCGCTCTGCACCACCGCGCGGTGGAACAGCCCCTTGGCCGCGTCCATCGCCATCAGCAGCGAGACTTTGCAGCCGCCGCCGCTCTCACCGAAGATCAGCACATTGCCGGGATCGCCGCCGAACTCGGCGATGTTGTCCTTCACCCACTTCAGCGCCAGCACCAAGTCGAGGATGCCGGCCGCACCGGAGTCGGCGAAGCGCTCGCCGTATTCGGCCAGATACAGGTGGGCGAAGTGGTTGAGCCGGTGGTTGACGCTGACCACCACCACGTCCCCGCGCTTCGCCAGCCTGACGCCATCGTAGGCGTAGCTGGAGCCGGAGCCAGTGACGAAGCCGCCGCCGTGCAGCCACACCATCACCGGCCGCTTGCCGCCGTCGCGTAGCGCGGGGGTCCAGACGTTGAGGAAGAGGCAGTCCTCGCTCATCGGCAGCGGCGGGTCCTGCCGCCACGACTTGAAGAGGCCGCCGCCGTCGCCGCCGGGCGCTTGGAGCGTCGAGGCGCCGTACGCCAGCGCATCGACGACGCCGTCCCAGGGCGCGGGCGGCTTCGGCGCGGCGAAGCGGGTGGTGGCGGTGTCGGCGCCGTAGCGCACGCCCTTGAAGCCGAGGATGCCGTCCTCGGTGAAACCGCGCACCTTGCCGGCGGTGGTGGTGGCGATCGGCGCGTCGGCCATGGCTAAAGTCTCCTCGGGTAGCCCTCTGGTGGGACCTACGTTCATTTTGCGCCGAGAGGGTTCGAAAGGACAGTCTCGCGGCCGCCAGTCACCGGGCCGAGGCCGTTCGGCCGGGTTGCGCGGCGGGCGTCCGCCCTAGTAAGGCTCAGACTGAGCATAAGGGATCGGCAGTCATGTGGTTCGCGGGGCCTGCCCGCCGGGTCTCGGCCGCGGGTCGGCCGCGCGTCCTGCGTCTGGGGTTCGATCTGAAGCCGGGGATGCGGGTTGGCCTCTTCGGCGGCTCGTTCAATCCCGCTCACGAGGGCCACGCCCACGTCGCCGAGACCGCTCGCAAGCGGCTTCGGCTCGACCGCGTGATCTGGCTGGTCTCGCCGCAGAACCCGCTGAAGCCGACCCACGAGACCGAAGCGTTGACCCGCCGCATGTGGGGCGCATTGCGCTACGCCCAGGGCCCGTCGATGATCGTCTCCGACGCCGAGACCCGGATCGGATCGCGCTACACCATCGATACGCTGCGGGTGCTGAAAGCCCGCTATCCGGGGGTCTGCTTCGTCTGGATCATGGGCGCCGACAGCCTGGCCAGCTTTCATCGTTGGCGCGGCTGGACCCAGATCATGCGCGAGGCGCCGGTGGCGGTGGTCTCGCGGCCGTGGACGGCGCTCAAGAGCCGCACGTCGCCAGCGGCCAAACGCTTCGAGCACGCCCGCATCCCGTCGGCCGCCGCCAGCACCCTGCCGTGCCGCCCGGCGCCTGCCTGGGTCTATCTGACCGGACCGCTCAACTTCACATCTTCGACAGCGCTGCGCCGCGCCCTACCGGGGCGGCCAACGCCGGCGGCAAAATCTCTCTGACCGAAATCGCTGTTTTCTGTTAGGGTGCCAAGTTGCGAGAGACACCCACGGGAGCATCCTCTGACCCGCACCACCGCGCTTGGCGCGTCTGAGACGACCCCGGAAGCCGCCGCTTCCGGCGACCAGATAGAAGACGATCAGGCTGGCGTCGCCGCCGCCGTCCCCGATCTCGACCGCCTTTTGGACCGTATGCTGCTCGATCGCCTCGACGACGAGAAAGCCCAGGACATCGTCTTCATCGACCTGAAGGACAAGAGTTCCGTCGCCGACGGGATGATCGTCGCTTCCGGCCGTTCGCACCGCCACGTCGGCGCGATGGCCGACCATCTGCTGCGCGCGCTGAAGGAAGCCGGCTACGGCAAGGCGCGGGTCGAGGGCCTGCCGCACTGCGACTGGGTGCTGATCGACGCCGGCGACGTGATCGTCCACCTGTTCCGCCCGGAAGTGCGGGCGTTCTACAACATCGAGAAGATCTGGTCGGTCGAGCCGCCGCGGCGCGCCGTCAACTAGCTTCGAACCCTGCGCATCTCGCTGATCTGCGTCGGCCGGCTGGGCGCCATGCCCGAGGCCGCCTTGGCGCGCGACTACGCCGAGCGGGCCACCGCCGCCGGCCGCTCGCTCAGCCTCTCGCCCGTCGAGATCGTCGAAGTCGAAGCGCGCAAACCGGGCAAGTCCGCCGAAGCCGAAGTCATCCTCGCCCGCGCCGCGGACGCTAAGCTGATCGCCTGCGACGAACACGGACGGGCGATGACCTCGCGCGACTTCGCCGCACGGTTGGCGGCGCTGCGTGATGACGGCGTGCGGCATTTGGCCTTCGCCATCGGCGGCGCCGACGGGCTGGACCCCGCGGTGACCAGCGCCGCGCGGCAGACGCTCTCGTTCGGGCCGCAAACCTGGCCGCACGCCCTGGCCCGCGCCATGCTGGCCGAGCAGGTCTACCGCGCCGTCACCATCCTGGCCGGAGCGCCTTATCATCGCGATTGAGCCGGGACGGCGGCGAGGGATATCCAGGGGCGTGCGCCTCCCGCTTGCCCTGCTGCTGCTCCTGATCGCATCGCCCGTCGCGGCGCAGACGCTCGCGGATCGACGCCGCACGCTGGAGGCGCTGACCGCGCAGGAGGACGCGCTCGCGTCCAGGATCGGCGCCGACCGCAACGCGTTGTCGCGGCTGCTGGGCGCGCTGGCCCTATTCAGCCGCGACCCGCCGCCGCCGCTGCTGGTCAGCCCCGCTGACGCCCGGGACGCCGTGCGGGCGATGATCTTGGCCAAGGCGATCGCGCCGGCCCTGGAAGCGAGGGCGCATGCGCTTGGCCTCGAGGCCGACGCCCTGAAGCGCGTGCGCCGGCAAGCCGCTCAGCAGAGCGGCGACCTGTTCGCCGCCGAGAGCGCGTTGGAGGATCGTCAGGGCCGGCTGGAGGCTGTGACCAGCGACGCGGCGCTGATGGCGCCGGCCGCGGTCCGCGCCGCGGAGGCGAGCCAGGACGCGCTGCCGCCGCCCACGCACCTGATCGCCCCGACCGACGGCGCGGTCGCCGTGCGCTACGGCGGACGCTTGCAGAACGGCCTGCCGGCGCAGGGAATTGCCTACAAGCCCGGCGCCGGCGCCGCGGTGCGAGCGCCCGCCGCGGGGGTCGTCGCCTACGCCGGTCCGCTCAACGGATGGGGACAGGTGGTCATCTTGCGCGCTGGGGGGGGATGCCACATGGTGTTGTCTGGATTGGGAAAGGTGACGGTTGGCGTCGGTCAATCGGTCGCGGCCAATACGCCTCTCGGAGCCATGCCCAGCGATGGACAAACGGCGTCAGAGTTGTATCTCGAAGTTCGGCTGCCGGCAGGTCCCGTCGATCCGGCGCGCCTGATGAGCGACGTACGGGGGGCGAATGTTAATCCGGCTGGCCTCAGGCTGCGCCGTGAAGGAGCACACTAAGGCCCTATGCGCAAAACCCTGTTGATCGCCGCGTCCGCGTTCGTGCTTGGCGCCGGAACCATGGCCTACGTTGGCCAGACCGCCAGAGCCACCACGGAGGCCAAGGCCGACACCTATCACATGCTCGAGCTGTTCGGGGACGTGCTCGATCAGGTCGATCGGCAGTATGTCAGCCCGGTCGACGACAAGAAGCTGATCCAGTCGGCGATGCAGGGCATGGTCTCCTCGCTCGATCCGCACTCCGACTACCTGACCCCGGAAGCCTATGGCGACCTGCAGGACCAGACCCGCGGCGAGTACGGCGGTCTCGGGCTCGAGATCCAGAGCGATGAAGGCGCGGTCAAGGTGATCTCTCCGATCGACGGCACGCCAGCGGCCCGCGGCGGCATCAAGCCCGGCGACTTCATCCTGGCTGTCGACGGCCAGAACATCCTCGGCATGAGCGTCTCTGACGCGGTCAAGGAAATGCGCGGCAAGCCCGGCGAGGCGGTCACCTTGACCATCGGCCGCTCCAAGGTCGACCCGTTCGACGTGAAGCTGGTGCGCGAGATCATTCAGCCGAAGTCGGTCACCTCGCACATGGAAGGCGACTTCGGCTACGTGCGGCTCTCCGGCTTCAACGAGAAAGCCACCGACGAGACCCTGGCCGCGATCAACGATCTGAAGGCCAAGAACCCGAAGCTGAAGGGTCTGATCCTCGACCTGCGCAACAACCCCGGCGGCTTGCTCGACCAGGCGGTCGGCGTCGCCGGTCTGTTCCTCAACGGCGGCGAAGTGGTTTCGCAGCGCGGCCGCGACCCGCAGGATATCGAACGCTACGACGCCAAGAGCCACGATGTGCTGAATGGCCTGCCGCTGGTGGTGATGATCAACTCCGGCACCGCTTCGGCCTCGGAAATCGTCTCCGGCGCGCTGCAGGATCGCCACCGCGCTTCGATCGTCGGCGTCACCAGCTTCGGCAAAGGCTCGGTACAGACGGTGATTCCGCTGCGCGGCGGCCTCGACGGCGCCGTGAAGCTGACCACCGCGCGCTACTACACGCCCTCCGGCCGTTCGATCCAGAAGACCGGCATCCAGCCGGACCTGGAAGTCGCCGAGACGCGCGAGGAAGCCCAGCAGATCGCCAACCAGGCGTTCGAGTTCACCGAAGCCACCTTCCGCAACGCGCTGACCGCCGACGAGGGCAAGATCCGGGTTGGGCCGCACGTGCCAGCCGAGGCCCCGCCCGCTGACTTCGACGAGAAGAAGGGCGACTTCCAACTGATTCGCGCGGTCGACGTCCTGAAGTACGGCTCGGTCGAAGCGACGCCGAAACTGGCCAAACCCACCGCGACGCTGGCTTCGGTGGCTGGCCGGCTCGGCGAAGTGGGCGGTCCAGGCCCCTCGACGCCCGCCAAACCGTAGGGTCGGGTTGCAGCGTTCGGGACACGGCGTCGTTTTGTCGCCGAATTCATGAAGGCGGGCGCGGCGACTTTTCACCTTCATTAACCAAGTGAAGCGAGGCTGTGCACACTGTGACAGCCATACGCACCACCTTCGCCAAGCCTCGCCCGCGCCCAGAGCCGACGGGCGACCCCGCTGACGCCCCCTCGCGCCTGGGACCGTTCGCCAATCCGGTGATCGGAACCCTGACCGCCGCGGGCTTCTTCGTCGTCTGCGCGATCGCGCTGGTTTCGTTCACCGGCAACCCGAAAGCCGGCACGCCGGTGGTGCGGCTGTCGCTAGCCAAGATCGCCGAAACCGCCGCCCCGCCCGGCTGGAAAGAGGCGCAGCCGACCGAGACGGCCGGCGACGCGCCCTACAACGTCGCCAGCGTGCAGCTGTCGGACGCAGCCCCGGCCGAGGCGCCCGTCGCCAACGGCGGCGCCGCGATCATCACCATTTCCAGCGATTCGCGCCTCGATGGCGGCCAGGCCGTGTCGGGCTCGAGCCTGGCCCAGGCTCCGATCGCGGGTCTCTTCACCGCCGGCGCGGCTGGCCAGCTGCCGATCATCGCGCAGGACGGCCGCACCCCGGCCCAGGCCTACGCCCGCCCGTTCGCCGGCGACGGCAAGCCCCGCGTCGCCCTGATCATCGGTGGCCTCGGCCTCAACGCCAAAGCCACCCGCGAGGCGATCGCCAGCCTGCCGCCGGAAGTGACGCTCTCGTTCGTGCCCTATGCCGACGGCCTGCAAGGCTGGATCGACATGGCCCGCGCGGCCGGCCATGAAGTGCTGCTCGAAGCGCCGATGGAGCCGAAGGACTATCCGGACAACGATCCCGGCCCCTACACTCTGATGGCCGACGGCCAGCCGCAAGAGACGACCCAGCGCCTCGAATGGCTGCTGTCGCGGGCGACCGGCTACTTCGGCGTCACCAACTACCTCGGCTCCAAGTTCGTCGCCTCGCCCACCGCCATGGGCGTGTTCGAGAACAACCTGCGCCAGCGCGGCCTCGCCTTCGTCGATGACGGTTCGGCGTCGAAAGTCGGCGGCGGCATTCAGCGCGCCTCGGCTGACCGGATCGTCGACGACCAGCTCGATGGCGCGGCGATCGAAGCGCAGCTGACGGCGCTGGAAACCCAGGCGACGCGCTCCGGACAGGCGATGGGCTCCGGCTTCGCCTACCCGATCACGCTCTCCGAAGCGGTGCACTGGGCCAGCGGCCTGGCGCAGCGCGGCATCCAGCTGGCGCCCGCCTCCGCCTTAGCCACCCGTCGCTAACGCATGGGCCATCTGGCGATCAGGGGCGGCGCGCCCCAGATTGAGCAGATGGACCTAACGCTGTTACGCCCAAACGTCGGCATCGTGCTGATCTCGCCCATAGGCAAGGTCTGGCTCGGCCGCCGCGCCAAGGCCCCACCGCCCGCCAACTGGCAGTTCCCGCAAGGCGGCATCGACGCCGGCGAAGGTGATTTCGACGCGGCGCTGCGCGAATTGCACGAAGAAACCGGCGTCACCTCAGTCCGCCTCATCGGCCGCACGCGCGACTGGCTAGGTTACGAATTCCCGCCCGAGCATCAGGGCTCCAAGATCGGCAAGGGCTGGCGCGGGCAGAAGCAGATCTGGTTCGCGCTCGCCTTCGAGGGTCGGGATTCCGAGATCGATCTGGCCGCCCACGGCGAGCCGGAGTTCGACGCCTGGCGCTGGGCCGATCTCGACGAAGCGCTGGGCGAGGTGATCGACTTCAAGCGCGACGTCTATCGGCAAGTGGCCGCTGCGTTTCGGCCGCTGGTCGACCAGGTCCGCGACCGGGCAATCTAGATACTTGCCGCGCCAGCCTGCGGCGGCGAAGGTTGGATGGATGAAACCAACACCGATTTTGATGGTCCACGGCGGGTTCTGCGGCGGCTGGGCGTTCGATGCGTTCGCCGAACCATTCCTTGCCGCTGGCCATGCGGTGCATGCGCCCGACCTGCCAGGCCATGCCGCCGGCGCGCGCCGCGAAGACGCCGCCGGCCGCTCGATGTCGGACTTTGCCGCCGCCATCGCCGCCGAGATCGCCGCGCTGCCCAGCCCGCCGGTGGTGATCGGCCACTCGATGGGCGCGCTCGTCAGCCTGATGGCGGCGGCGAAGGCGCCGGTCGCCGGGCTCGTGCTGCTGGCGCCGTCCGCGCCCTGGGGCGTCAACGGATCGACCATGGAAGAGGCGATCTCCGCGGTCAGCCTCTATGCGCTCGGTCCCTACTGGGCCCAGGCGGTCGAGCCGGACCGGCCGACTTTCGAACGCTATGGCGTCGACCGCCTGGCGCAGCCCGAGCGCCGCGCGATCTTCGAGCGGATGCGGCCGGAGAGCGGGCGCGCGCTGTTCGAGACGCTGAACTGGTGGCTGGATCCGTTCATGACCACGTCGATCCGGGCGGACGACCTCGCCGCACCGATCCTGGCTATCGCCGGCGAGCGCGACGCCATCCACCCGCCGGCCACGGTGCGCGAGACTGCGCGCAGGGTCGGCGCCCGCTACGAGCTGGCAAGCGGCATGAGCCACTGGCTGATCGGCGAACCCGGCTGGCGCGACGTCGCCGCGACCTGCCTGGACTGGATCGGCGAAGTCGCGCTGCCCGTCGCGGCCGAGTAGCCAAACGCCGCGCTACGGTTTGGCGTGCTGGATGGCGTCGGTCGAGACCACCTGCCAGGTCCCGTTCGGCGCCCGATGCAGCGTCGCCAGCCAGGGACCTTGCGCGCGCCGCAAGATGCCAGAGTCTGCTTGCGGGGCTAGGAACACCTCGTAGACGCGCGCCTCGTCGCCGGCCTTGCTCATCCCCGGGCGACCCAAGCTGAGCGCCGCGATCGCATCGTCGGCGCTGACAGGGTCCTTCCAGCCGAAGCCGCCCACGGTGGCGGCCATGCCGGGACACCAGCGCCAGTCGGCGCCGGCCTTGGTGCGCAGGTTGTCGGCCTCCTCGTCAGTGTAGCCGGGCACGTCGACCGGGTTGATCACCTTGCTGTCGTCGAGCAGCGACATCTGGCTGACCTTAGCGCCCGTCCGCCACGCTTTGTCCGCGCCGGCGGCATGGACCGCGGTCAACGCGGCCCGAGCGATGGCGCACTCCTCTGCGGTCGGCTTGGCCATGTCCGGATCGCCTTGCGCGGCGGCCGCCGGCTGCGCCTTCTGGTGGGTCCAGTAGTAGTAGCCGGCGTAGATCGCGCTCCCCACAGCCAGGCCGAGCGCGATGGGCATCAGCAGCCGGAAGGGCGATCCGCCAGGACCGGATCGGCCCGCGTTGGGTGGTTGCTGGGTCATGAACGTCCTCCCCGTCGTTTGCGCAACCATAGCATGACAGTCGCCGGCGCCTTGCCCTGCGGCGGCCAACGCGCGATTGACGCAGGGCTGCGGCTCTGCCCGCGAACAGGGACGTGTCATGACGATTACCGACCATCGCTTCCGTTACGAAGGCGCCGACGACGCAGGCCTGGCCGGATTCCGCTGGAGCGGCGGCGCCAAGCCCAGGGCAGTGATCCAGCTGGCGCACGGCGCCGGCGAGCATGCGATGCGCTATCTGGGGCCGCTGACCCCGATCATCGAAGCCGGCTATGTGATCTACGCCGCCGACCACCGCGGCCACGGCATGACCTCCGGAATGACCAGCCTCGGCGACTTCGGCGCCGGCGGCGCGCCGGCGGCGGTGGACGACATGGCGGTGCTGGCGCGGCTGATCCGCGAGCGCGAGCCCGGCCTGCCGCTGATCCTGTTCGGCCACTCGATGGGGGCGATGTTCTCCCAGGCCTGGCTGCTCGACCACTCGGAGCTGATCGACGCGCTGGTGCTTTCGGGCACGGCCGGGCCGGGGCCGCGGTCCGCCGGCGGTCCCAACGCCGCGTTCGCCAACCCCCGCACCGACTATGACTGGCTGAGCCGCGACGAGGCCGAGGTCGACAGATACATCGCTGATCCGTTCTGCGGCATCCGCTTCAAGCCGGAGTCGGCCGCCTCGTTCCAGGCCCTGCGCGAGCGCCGCGCCGACGCCGAGGCGCTGTCAAAGGTCAAGAAGGGGCTGCCGGTCTATGTGGTCGTCGGCGACGCCGACCCGATCAACGATGGCCTGAAGCGGCTCACCCCGCTGGTCGACGCCTATAGGGCCGCCGGCCTCGCCGTGACCCTGAAGGTCTATCCCGGCGGCCGCCACGAGATGCTCAACGAAACCAACCGCGACGAAGTGGTGGCCGACCTGATGGCATGGCTGGACATCGTCTCCCCTCCCTCTTGAGGGAAGGGGGACTTGGTTGCTCCCGTCCTTCTCCCAGCGCACCATGCCCTCAGTCGGGAGGCGCGAGGTGGCGGGGGAGCGGCCGTTTGAGTTCGGGGACTGGCGCGTGGATCCCGCCAGGGGCTTGCTCGTGGGCGACGACCGGCAGGTGCGGCTGGAGCCGAAACTGATGGACCTGCTCGTGCTCTTCGCCGGCGCCGGCGGGCGGGTGCTCAGCAAGGACGAGATTGTCGAAGCCGCCTGGGACGGCCGTGCGATCGGCGACGACACCCTCGCCGCCGCGGTCAGCCGCCTGCGCCGCGCGCTGGGCGAGACGCCCGAGCGTCGCTACATCGAGACGGTCCCGAAGCGCGGTTACCGAGCGTTGATCGAGGATGCCGCCTTTCGCACGGCGGCGCACCGTCTCGACGCTGGTCCCGCGGAGGCCGAGGCCTTGGTCGCGCAGGGCCGGCGTGCGTTGGGTTCACCGTTGCCGTCCGCCATGACCCAGGCGCGGCTCTGCTTCGAGGAGGCGGTGCGCAAGGCGCCAGGGTGGTCGCCGGCTCACCTTGGCCTCGCCGACGCCCTGCTCGCCCTGCACTTCACCGGCCCGGCCGAAGCCGTGCTCGGCGCCGCCAAGGCCGCGGCCCATGCGGCGGTCGGGCTGGACGAGGCGTCGGCCCCGGCCTGGTCCACCCTCGGCTTCGCCCTCTTGCTGGCCGACAGCGACTTCGCGGCGGCGGATACCGCGCTGCGACGAGCGATCGCGCTCGATCCTACGTTGGCCCCCGCGCACCGCCGGCGCGCGTTCGCCTTCGCCACCGTCGGCCGCTTCGTCGAGGCCGAGCGAGAGTCGCGCAAGGCGGTCGAGCTTCATCCGAGTTCGCTCGAGGCCCGCGCCGGCCTGTTGCAGATACTGCTCACGGCCCGACGCTTTCGCCACGCCGCCGCCGAGGCGAGCGCCGTCATCGCGCTCGCTCCAGGCGCCAGCGAGGCCTGGTACGCCAAAGGCTGGGCGCTGGTGCTGGCCGGCGACGAGGCGGAGGGGTTGGAGGCCCTGCTCAAGGGGCTCGAGCTCTGGGGCGCCGACGCGGAGCGGACTCAGGGGCTGCGGCAGACCTACAAAGCTGGCGGGATGGCCGCCGTCGGCGCCGCGGCGGCCGACATCTTCGCGCAGCAGCAGGTGCTGCTGCCGCGCCGGCTGATGGATGTGGCGATCCTGCGCGCGCTCGGCGGTCAGGCGGACGCCGCGTTCGAGGCGCTGGAGGCGGCCGCGGCTCGCGACGACCCGGTGCTGCTGCTGTTCCCGTGGCTGCCGCACTTCGACAGCCTCAGGGCCGACCTGCGCTATGCGCCGTTCGTGAAGCGCCTGCGCCTGGTGCGCTGAGGGCGACCGCAAGCTTTTCCCAAGCTTTCCACAAGCGCGCCGCAAACACTTCCGGGCGCCCAGAGCCGACCTTCGCCGTCATCGCAGGCAGCAACGCGCCGCCTCGCACGACGAAGGAGAGACTGCCATGCAAGGATTGCTGCGAAAGACCGGTGTGGTCGCTGGCGCGGGGGCGATCGCCTTCGCTATCACCGCCATTGGCCAAGGGCTCTGGGGCGTGATGGCCATCGCCAATGTCGAGCTGAGCCCCGCCATCCCCTGGGCGCCGCTGCTGATGCCGATCGTGCTCGCCGGCCTCGCCGCGTTCCTTTGCGGCCGCGCCGGGCCCAAGGCCGGGCGCGCCAACCGCCGGGCGCTCGTCCCGCTGGCCCCAGTCTCCGCCAAGGCGTGGACCTGGGCGCTGCTGGCGGGCTTCGCGGGGATCATCGCCTTGGCCGCACTGTGGACGGTGCTCGCATCGATCGTGCACACGCCGCCGAACGCGTTGCCGGACACGCGCGGCCTGCCGCTGCAGACGCTGCTGCCGATGCTGCTGGTCAGCATCGTCGCCGCGCCGCTGACCGAGGAGATCGCGTTCCGCGGCTATGCGATGGGGCTGATCGGCCGGCGCTTCGGACCGACGGCGACGATCGTGCTGAGCTCCTTGCTGTTCGCCGCCGCGCACCTGACCCAAGGCGCCTATGCCTCGAAGCTGATCGTCTACTTCCTGGTCGGGCTGGCCCTCGCCGCGACGGTATGGCGGACCGGCTCGCTGTTGCCGGCGGCCGTGGTCCATTCGTTCGGCGACCTGGTGTTCTTCACGCTGGTCTGGCCGCATGACGCAGGCCGCCGGCTGATCACCGACGGCGGGTTCGACATCGGCTTCTGCGTCTCCCTGGCCGTGCTGGCGGTGTTCTCCGGCGTCTGGTTCGTCGCCTTCCGCCTGTTGATCCGGGTCACCGGCAAGGCGCGGCCCAGCGCAGCGACAGTGATCAAGGGGGAACTGGCGGCCGCCTGACGCCACAATCCGCAGTGCGGCAGGTTCCCCGACGGCGCGGCGCCGTCGGGGAACGCTTGCCGTCGGGCGCGCTTGGTTCCAACAATCGGCTGGGATGACGTCCACCGGGAACAAGATGGCCGATCCGGGGGCCAAGGAAGGTGCGCTGAGCGGCGTTCGCGTCGCCGAGTTTGGCGCGGGCCGACCGCTGGCCTACTGCGGCAAGCTGTTCGCCGATTTCGGGGCGACGGTGGTCAAGGTCGAGCCACCGGGGGGCGATCCTGACCGCAAGACCGCGCCACTCGTGAGCGTCGGCGGCGGGCGTCATGAGAGTGCGCTCTTCGCCTGGCTGAACACCAACAAGCAGAGCGTGATCGCCGGCCCGAACGAGACTGCGCGGCTGGTGGAGATCGCCGGGGCCAGCGACGTGCTGATCGATGCCCGGTCCGGCGCTCACACTGATCCCGGGCCATCCGGCCATGCGGCGCTGCGCACGGCGTTCCCGCACCTCACCATCGTCTCGATCAGCTGGTTCGGCGAGAGCGGGCCCTACAAGGACTACGCGGCCACCGACAGCGTCGTGCGGGCGCTGGCCGGCCTGGTGCGCTACGTCGGGCCGGCGGCAGCGCCGGTGATGCTGAGCGAGCACCAATCCTACCTGCCGGCGGCGCTGAGCGCCTTCACCGCGGCGCTGGCGTCGCTGATCGGTGGCGGCGATGGGCGACGCTTCGAGATCAGCGTCCATGAGGCCAGTGCGCTGGTCGCCGAGTTCTCGTCCGCGGTGGCCACGCAGACCGGCTTTGAGGAGCTGCGCTGGGGCCACAACCACTTCTTCCCGGTGTTCCCGACCGGGGTCTACGCCACACAGGATGGCTGGCTGGGCGTCACCGCCTTTTCGGCCGACCAGTGGCGCGGGTTCTGCGACATGATGGGCGTGCCGGAACTGGCGAGCCGGCCCGGCTTCGGCACCGCGCCGGAGCGGCTCTTCGTCGGCGACGAACTGGATGCGATCGTGGCCGAGCGCCTCGCCACCCGCACCACCCGCGAGTGGGCCGACGAGGCGATCCGCCGCCGGGTGCCATTGGTCGCCGTGCCCAACATGGCTGAGCTGCTCGCCTCGCCGATCCACCGCGACCACGGCGCGTTCGGCGAGGTGCGGATCGGCGTGGCGTCATTCGAGGCGCCGGTGCTGCCGCAGCGCCTGACCAGGACCCCGCCGGCGCCGATCGGCGTCGCGCCGCTGGCCGGCGAGCACACCGCGACCTGGGCGCCGTCGCCGGCGCGGGCTCGCAAGGCTGGCTCGGGCGGTCTGCCGCTCGAAGGGGTGCGGATCATCGATCTGACCATGGGCTGGGCCGGCCCGGTCGGTACGCGGCAACTGGCGGACCTCGGCGCCGAGGTGATCAAGGTAGAGGGGCGCGGCTATCCCGACTGGTGGCGCGGGGCCGACTACAGCGACGAGGGGATCGCGGCGCTCGGCTACGAGAAGCCGCTCTATTTCAACTGGGTCAACCGCAACAAGATCGGCATCACCCTCGATCTGACCAGCGACGAAGGCCGAGCGCTGCTGCTGCGGCTGGTGCGCAGGGCCGACGCGGTGGTGGAGAACTACGGCCAGGGCGTGCTGGCTGGGTTTGGGCTCGACTACGAGACGTTCCGCGCAGAGCGAGAGGACATCGTGATGATGTCGATGCCGGCGTTCGGCTCGGCGACGCCGTGGGCCGAAGCGCGCGCGTACGGCTCGACGCTGGAGCATGCCGCCGGCCTGCCGCTGGTGACGGGCGGTCCGAACGATCCGCCGACGATGAACCACGTGGCCTACGGCGATCCGATCGGCGGGCTCTCGGCCTGCCCGGCGCTGCTCACCGCTCTGTTGCACCGCCAGCGCACCGGCGAGGGCCAGTACATCGACCTCTCGCAGGTGGAGTGTCTCTTCCCGTTGGTCGCGCCCTGGATGATCGAGCAGTCGGTGACCGGCTCGGTGGCCCCGCGACTGGGTAACCGGCATCCGGTGTTCGTCCCACACGGCTGCTTCCCCTGCGACGGTCATGACGCCTGGGTGGTGGTCGCGGTGACTGACGAAGCGACCTGGCACGGGCTCTGCGACGTGATCGGCCGCGCCGATTTGGCCTCCGATCCGGCTTTGGCCACGACGGAGGGCCGGCGCGCGGTGGAGGACGAGTTGGAGGTGGCGATCACCGACTGGACCAGTCAGCGCTCGCCGGACGAAGCGATGGAGGCGTTGCAGGCGGCGGGGGTCGCCGCCGGCGCCGCGCGAGGGCTCACCGAGCTTCTGCTCTATGAGCCGCACCTCACGGCGCGCGGCTATTGGCAGGAGGTCGAGCGCCCGCACATGGACTGGTTCCAGCAGCCATCGCCAGTGTTCCGCGAGGACGGCCAGCCCTATCCGATCCGCCGCGCCGCGCCGACGCTGGGCCAGTCCTCGCGCGAGGTGCTGACGCGCCTGCTCGGCCTCACCGCGGCCGAGCTCGACCGGCTGGAAGCCGCGAGCGTCACCGGCGAGGTCCCGATCCCCACGAGCCAGCGCAGGCCGCGCAGCTCGGCGTTGATCCATGAGGCGGCGGCGGGCGGGAGCCACGGATGATCGAGGTCTTCTTCGACTGCTCCAGCCCGTGGACCTATCTGGCGTTCCACAACATCCAGCCGCTGGCGGCGGACTTCGGCGCCGAGATCACGTGGCGGCCGATTCTGGTCGGCGGCGTCTTCAACACCGTGAACCCCAGCGTCTACGAGGGGCGCGCCAACCCGGTGCCGGTGAAGGCGCGTTATTCGGGCAAGGATCTGCAGGATTGGGCGCGGCTGGCTGGCCTGAAGATCAAGATGCCGCCCAGCGTCTTCCCGGTGAACAGCGTCAAGGCGATGCGGATGTGCCTGGTGCTGGCGCCGCGGCGCGAGTTCATCCCGTTCGCGACCGCCGTGTTCGAGGCCTATTGGGGCGACGACCGGGACATCTCCCAGGACGCCGTGCTGCGCGAGATCTGCGGGCGGTGCGGGCTCGACGCCGACGCGCTGCTCGCCGCGCAGGCGGACGATGCCATCAAGGCGCGGCTGCGCGCCAACACCGACGAGGTGATGGCCCGCGGCGGCTTCGGCTCGCCGACAATCTTCGTCGGCCAGACCGACATGTACTTCGGCAACGACCGCCTCCCGCTGGTCCGCGCGGCTTTGGAGCGGGCGAGGGTCTAGCACTGCTTGGATGACGCCGGGCGACGCTGGTGTAAGAGTCGGGTGGTAATTGGGAAACAGCCATTGGATATGCCCCTGCGCGAGGCGCCGACGGTCGCCTTCGAGATCACGGTCAACGGTGAGGTTCGGCAGGTCGACGTCGACGTACGCACCACGCTGCTCGACCTGTTGCGCGAGCACCTGGGCCTGCCGGGCACCAAGAAGGGCTGCGACCATGGCCAGTGCGGGGCGTGCACGGTGTTGGTCGAGGGCAAGCGGATCAATTCCTGCCTCTCGCTGGCGGTGATGCACGAGGGCGAGGCGATCACCACGATCGAAGGCATCGGGCTGCCGGGGAACCTGCATCCCCTTCAGGCGGCGTTCCTCGAGCGCGATGCGTTTCAGTGCGGCTACTGCACCCCCGGCCAGATCTGTTCGGCGCTTGGCATGCTGGCCGAGGTGCGGCGGGGCGAGCCTAGTCAGGCGACGGAGGATATGTCCGCGCTGGCCATCGCGCTCACCGACGCGGAGATCCGTGAACGGATGAGCGGCAACATCTGTCGCTGCTCGGCCTATCCGCAGATCCTCGAGGCGATCCGCGACGTTGCCGGTCCGGCGGCGGGAGTTTCGGCATGAGGCCCTTCACCTACGAGCGCGCCGAGGATGCGGCCGGTGCGGCGAAGGCGGCCGCTGAGGCGCCTGGCGCAAAGTTCCTCGCCGGCGGCACCAACCTGCTGGACCTGATGAAGCTGGAGATCGAGCGACCCACGCACCTGATCGACGTTGGCCGCCTGCCGCTCGGCCAGATCGAGCCGACGGCGGAGGGCGGCCTGAGGATCGGCGCGATGGCGACCAACAGCGCCGCCGCGTCCGACCGCCACGTGCGCACACTCTACCCGCTGCTCAGCCACGCCCTGGTCTCCGGCGCCTCGGCGCAGCTGCGCAACAAGGCGACGATCGGCGGCAACCTGATGCAGCGCACCCGCTGCGGCTACTTCTACGACCCGGCCAAACCCTGCAACAAACGCGAGCCGGGCGCCGGGTGCAGCGCGCTGGAGGGCGATGCGCGCGGCAACGCGATCTTCGGCGCGAGCGACGCCTGCGTGGCGACCCACTCATCGGACATGGCCGTCGCGCTCTCGGCGTTGGAGGCCAAGGTCGAGACGGTGACGCCCGGTGGCTCGACGCGGACGATCGCCCTCGACGATCTGCACCGGCTGCCCGGCGACCGGCCCGAGGTCGAGACCGACCTGGCGGTCGGCGAGCTGATCACTGCCGTGCTGCTCCCGCCGCCGCCCGCGGGACGGCAGGAATATCGCAAGGTGCGTGACCGCGCGTCCTATGCCGGCGGGCTCTTCAGCCTGGCGCTGGCGGGTGACCGGCTGGCGATGGGGGCCGTGGCGCTGAAGCCGTGGCGGGCGCGGAAAGCCGAGGCGGCGCTGGCCGCCGGCGCTTCGGCGGCAGAGGCTGTCGCCGCCGAGCTCGAGACCGCCCAGGCCACCGGCCGCAACACGTTCAAGATCACCCTGGCGCGCCGCGTAATGACGGATGCGCTGGGTGGAACCCTGGAAGGGGCGACTGTCCGATGAGCAGCATCACCGACTACGCGCTGCCGAACCCGATCAACCAAAACCGGCAGGGGATCATCGGCCGCGCGGTCGATCGCTACGAAGGGCCGCTGAAGGTCTCCGGCACGGCGCCCTACGCCTACGAGGTGAAGACGCCGTCGCCGGCGGCTTACGGGGTGATGGTCGGGGCGGCGATCGGCTGCGGCCTGGTGACGGCGGTGGACGATGTGGCGGCCAAGGCCGCGCCAGGGGTGAAGCTGGTCTGGCACATATTCGATCAGCCGCCAGGGCAAGGCGAAGCCGGCGCCAAGAGCTACGTGCAGGGCCAGGCAGCGGCCGACCCGGTGTTCGTCAACCCGAAGGTCCGCTACTTCGGCCACCCCGTCGCTCTGGTGGTCGCGGACACGTTCGAGAACGCCAACGCCGCCGCGGCGCTGGTCCAAGTCAGCTACGAGGAAGACGCCGAGGCCGAGTACATGTTCGAGCCCGCCGACGCCCGGCCCACCGAGCAGGACCAGGATTCTTCGGTCGGTGAGTTCGAGCATGCGTTCGGCGAGGCGCCGATCCAGCTCGATGAGGTCTACTCCACGCCGATCCAGAACCACTGCCAGATGGAGCCCTGCGCCACCACCGCCTGGTGGGAGGATGACAAGGTGGTGGTCCACACCTCGGTGCAAATGCTTAAGGGGCCGCAGCACCTGCTCGCGGAGACGCTGCAGATTCACCGCAGCAACGTGCACCTGATGTCGCTCTACGTCGGCGGCGGGTTCGGCGGCAAAGGCTCGAGCTACGAGGATATGGCGCTGGCGGCGCTGGCCTCGCGCAGCCTCGCGCAGCCGGTGAAGATCGCCCTGACCCGGCAGCAGATGTTCAACGCCACCGTCCACCGGCCGGCCACGGTGCAGCGGGTGCGGCTGGGGGCGACGCCGGACGGGCGGCTGACCGCGCTGTCGCTGATGGCGGCCACCCACTGCGCCCGCAACGCCCCCTTTATCGAGCGCGCCGCGGCGTTTTCCCGGGCGCTCTACGCCGCGCCCCACCGGCTGACTGGCCATCGCCTGAAGCTGCTCGACATCGCCGTCGC
Source organism: Caulobacteraceae bacterium (assembly GCA_036494265.1). Taxonomy (GTDB): domain Bacteria; phylum Pseudomonadota; class Alphaproteobacteria; order Caulobacterales; family Caulobacteraceae; genus Acaudatibacter. The sequence goes on from DASXOP010000014.1 coordinate 58,595, forward strand.
CAGCGCCATGCGCGCGCCTGGCGAAGCATCGGGGATGATGAGCCTCGAGGCGGCGATGGACGAGCTGGCCGACCGGCTCGGGCTTGATCCAATCGAGCTGCGCATCCGCAACGAGCCGGACAAGCACCCGGAGAGCGGGCAGCCCTATTCGGCGCGGCAGCTGATCGAGTGCATGCAGAGCGGCGCCGAGAGCTTCGGCTGGTCGAAGCGCAACCCCAAGCCCGGCCAGGTGCGCGACGGGCGCTGGCTGGTCGGCATGGGCATGGCCGCCGCCATCCGCGGCAACTTCCTGCTGCCGGCCAAGGCGTCGCTGAAGATCGACGCCGAGGGCACCGTGCGGCTGCAGCAGGGCATGACCGACATCGGCACCGGCAGCTACACCATCCTGGCCCAGATCGCCGCCGAGACCATGGGCGTGCCGCTAGAGAAGGTGATCGTCGAGATCGGCGACAGCGGCTTTGCGCCGGCGCCCGGCTCGGGCGGCCAGTTCGGCGCGGCCTCGGCTGGTTCTGGCGCGCTGGCCGGCGGGATGGCGCTCCGAGCGAAGTTGACGGAGATGGCGACAGCCGATCCGGCCTCGCCGATCTTCGGCGCCGCGCCCGAAGCCGTCGAATTCCGCGATGGCCTGATCGCGGTCGAGAACCGCTCGGAGACCCTGGCTGCACTGGTCTCGCGCCTGTCGCCGCAAGGGGTCGAGGCGGAGGGCTCGTCGGCGCCCGCGCCGGATATCCGCCAATTCGCGAGCTATTCTCACGGCGCGCAGTTCGCGGAGGTGGGCGTCGATCTGGTCACTGGCGAGGTGCGGCTGCGACGGATGCTGGGCGTCTTCGCCTGCGGCCGCATCCTCAACGCCAAGACCGCCAAGAGCCAGATCACCGGCGGCATGATCTGGGGTGTCGGCACGGCGCTGACCGAGACCAACCGGGTCGATCCGCGCTATGGCAGCCTGGTCAGCCAGGATCTCGGGACCTACCTGGCGCCGGTCCACGCCGATATCGCGAACCTCGACGCCTATTTCCTGCCCGAGGTCGACGACAAGGCCAACCCGCTCGGCATCAAGGGCGTCGGCGAAGCCGGCATCTGCGGCGCCGGCGCGGCGGTCGCCAACGCGGTCTACAACGCCTGCGGTGCGAGGGTCCGCGACTATCCACTCACGCCGGAGCGCGTGCTGGCGGCAATGGGCGTGGGGTAGCTGGGAGAGCGCGTTACTTTTCCCCGCTTGGGGGGGAAACGTCACGACGCCGCAGGCGAGCGACAATGGGGGAACGCCACCGACACACCCCCATCGGCGCAGCGCGCTGTGCGCGGCTCGCCGCTTTCCCCCGCAGGGCGGGGGAAAGGTCGCCGATGACACGGAAAGCTATCCCGAAGCCCTTGCGGCTATGCGCCGTGATCAGGCTCGACCTTGAGCGGGTGGTGCGTCGGTAGTCCGGTCAGCGCCCCGTCTTCCAGCCAGATCTCGACCACGTCGCCGTTGCCGATGAAGCGGGGGATGGCGACGGCGGGGTCGAGGCGGCGGAGCAGGGCCTGGATCGCGTAGCCGTGGCTGACCAGCACCAGCACGCCGTCGCCAGCGGCAGGTGTTGCGGCCAGCGCTTCGCCCAGCGCCTCCCAGAAGCGCTCGCCGACGACGGCGAGGCTCTCGCCGCCGTGCAGGTCGGCGTCCAGGTCCTTGACCCCGCGCTCGGCCATATGCCGGCCGACCTCGGTGTAGGCGAGGTCCTCCATCCAGCCGAGCTCGCCCTCGCGGATGCGGTGGTCCTGCGAACTGGTCCAGCCGCACGCCGCGGCGATGCTGGCGGCGGTGGCGATGGCGCGGGCTTGCGAACTCGAGATCAGGGTGACTTCGCCGAGGCCCTGCGCGGCGACGAAGGCGGCCACGGCCTCGGCCTGCTGCCGGCCCAGCTCGCTCAGCGGCGAGTCGCCCTTGCCCTCGATCCGGCCGTCGGCATTGGCCTGCGACTGGCAGTGGCGGACGAGGAGGATGCGGCGGCGCATGCCCGTATCAAGCCCGCTGGGCGAGGCGAGGCAAGGGGGCCGTCGGGTAAGGCGCGGGTCAGACCGCTGGCAGCATCTTCGTCAGCGCGTCGGCGAGGGTGCCGCGCCACAGCGCGTAGTCGTGGCCACCGGCGGGCTCGCTGTAGGTGAGGTCATAGCCCTTGCCTTCCAGCACCGATTTCATGCGGCGATTGGGGGGCAGCATGCGTGACGGATGCTCCATCAGCCCGATCTCCATCCAGAACCGCACCGGCAGGCGCGGCGAGGCGGCATACTGCTCGATCAGCCATTCGGTCGCGTACTTCTGATCGTTGAACCGCACGCTCATGTCCCACCCCGGCCCCCACCAGAGCGACGCCGCCTGGCTGATCACCGTGCCGAAGACGTGCGGTAGCCGGTAGCCGAACCACATCGCCGCCAGACCGCCGTAGCTGACCCCCGTCACCGCATGATCCTTGGCCTCGTGCGAGACCCGGTAGTTGGCCCGCAGCCAGGGCAGCAGTTCGGTCTCGACGAACTGGGCGAAGGGCTCGCTGCAGGGCAGGTCATCCTGGCGCGAAGTCTCGGTGGCGTTGTCGATGAACAGCGCCACCATCGGCCGCACCCGTCCGTCGGCGATCAGGTTGTCGAGCATTCGGTGGAGTGGGGTCAGGGTGAGCGCGCCGCCGCCGTCGAAGGCGGCCATGACCGGATAGGTCTGGCCGCCAGAGGCGTCGTAGCCGGGCGGCGTGTAGACCCAGATGCGGCGCTCGTTGCCGAGGATCTCACTGGTGAACCGATGGCGATGGACCTGGCCATGCGGGGCGCCCTCGCGTCGATCCAGCACCGACTGATCCGGCGCGTCCGGCAGCGACACGAACGACAGATTGCGGTCGGGCTGGCCTTCGACGCGGATCGGGAAGTGCTGGCGGTGATGCGGGTCCATCAGCGGCGGATGCTCCCGACCGTAGGCCAGCATTTCCACGATCTCGGTCGCGGTGGCCTCCTCGTAGGGGACCAAAGGCACGTTCACGGCGAAGGCGTAGCTGAGGCGGACATCGTCGCGATAGCGATAGGCGGCGTGGCCGACGTCGGTGCCAGGGATGCGGTCCAGCACGTGGTCCGAGGCGTTGCCGTAGCCGGCGTTCACCGCCACGTGCTTCGCCTGGGGCGGCAGCGGGAAGACGAAGGTGACGATGCTGTGGCCGGGCGTGCGCGGGTCGGGCTCGACCAGCGGCGCGCCGTCACGGGCCAGCCGCGACCAGAACTCAGCGGCGCCAGAGGGGTCGTCGCGCAAGGCGGCGAGCTCAGGGTGAAGGTGATCGACGAGACGTTCGGCGACAGTCATCGCGGAACTCCGGCTGAAGTTTTGGGATGCCGCATTGGCGCTCGCCGGGGGGCTCGCTGTCAAGTTGCGAGGTACGGCGATGGCGAAGCCGCCGCTCAATTTTCAGAAGCCCTCGCCCCACCGAAGAGTGGGGAGAGGTGAGGTGAGGTGAGGTGAGGTGAGGGGCTCTCGCCGCCACGACCGAGCCGGTGGCGCTGCGCGCGCTCGACGCTGCGCGCCGAGCCCCTCACCTAACCTCTCCCCGCGATGCGGGGAGAGGGATACCTTGGCGGGACTGGACATCGCGGCGCGAGCCGGCTCCAACTCCAGGGCAAGAGGTGACGTCATGACCGTGATCGAAGATCGACCGAGAGCGCTGCAGCACTTCGATATCGACGACGGATTCGAGGACATCATGGCCGCCGTCGACGAGGATGGTAGCGCCATCGTCGAGCGATTTGTCGGCCCTGAGCTGCTCGCGCGGCTGAACGCCGAGTTGGATGCGCCGATCGATCGCAAGGCGCCGGGGTCGGCTGACGTCGGGCAGATGATGGGCTGGTTCTGGGGGCAGCAGACCAAGCGCTTCACCCGCCTCGCCGCCGTCGCCCCGTCGTTCGCCGAGCTGATCGACAACGAGTTCATGCACCGCTGGGCCCGGCGTGACCTCAAGGCCGGCTACTGGCTCAACACCGGCCAGGCGATGATCGTCGGGCCGGGGCAGGGCGCTCAGTTCCTGCACCGCGACATCGCCATCTGGCCGTTTATCGAGACGGCGGGCCATGCGGCGCCGCAAGCGATGGTGAGCATTCTCATCGCGCTCTCCGACTTCACCGAAGCGGTCGGCGCGACCCGCATCATCCCCGGCAGCCACAAGTGGCCGGACTTCCACACCACGCCCGACCCGAGCCAGACCGTCTCGGCGGTGATGCCGGCGGGGAGCGCCGTGCTCTATCTCGGCAAGACGGTCCACGCGGCCGGGGCCAACGTGACCGAGAGTGAATGGCGTCGCGGCCTGCACATGAGCTTCTGCCTCGGCTGGCTGACGCCCGAGGAGGCCAACCCGATCAGCGTGCCCTGGGAGATCGCCCGCACCTATCCGCCGCGGGTGCAGCAGATGCTGGGTTACGCCTCGCCCGCCAGGGCCGAGGGCGCCGCGCCGACCAACTGGCTGGTCGACTTCGAGGACGTGCGCAAACACCTCGGCGTGCCGTACGAGCGGCCATCCTAAGACCACGGATGTAGGGCCTTGAACGCCGCGGCGGTCAGTCCGACCTGGGATATGTACAATCGAAGGAGCCTCCGATGACCATGCAGCTGACCGGCGCCGGTGCGCTAAAGCCAAGGCCGGTGCGCGAGGGCGTGACCCTGACGCCGCTCAGGATGGAAGGCGGCGCCGGCAGCTTCCTGATGCACTACGAGCCTGGCTCGCGTTCGCCCACCCACACCCATCCGGGCGGCGAGGAGATCTACGTCGTCTCCGGCAAGGGCCGCCTCGACGACCTGCCGATCGAGGCTGGCGACTTCATCTACACCCCGCCTGGCGAGGGGCACACCCTGCACGCCGAGACCGCGGTGGTGATCCACGTGATCTTGCCCGAGCCTGTGGTGATCACGGAATAGCGGCGGAGCGAACTGGCAATGGCCAACGTCACGCCCGCGTCGGTCGACCGAACCGCCGACGCGGAGCGCGTGCGGCGGCTGTTCCGGCTGTTCGGCGAGACCCAGTGCCGCGGCGTCTCGGTGGTGTACGAGGCGCTCAGCGAGGCGATCGCGAGGGACGACAGGCTACTCGGCCTGCTGCTCGATACGCCCGGCGATCAGCGCCGCCCGAGCCTGCTGTTCGCCGCCGTCAATTTCCTGCTCGCCTCGGATGCCAGCGCTGACCTCGCCGCTTACTACCCGATCCACGGCGGCGCGCGAGCGGCCGATGATGGCCTCGCGCCAGCTTTCGTCGCCTTCTGCGAGCGGCATCGGGACTCCCTGCTGCGACTGCTGCACGAGCGATCGACCCAGACCAACGAGATCCGCCGCTGCATCGCGCTTCACGTGGGGCTGGGTTATGTCGCGCGCCGATGGCCGGGGCCGCTCGCGCTGGTCGAGGTTGGCGCGAGCGCCGGGCTCAACCTGCGCTTCGACGACTACCGCTACCGCCTCGGCGGTCGCGACCAGACGGCGTCGGGGACGGCGAATGTTGTCGTGTCGTGCGACGTTCGGGGCGATCCTGCTGGCGACGATCTGCTAAATCCCGCCCCGACGATCACTCGCCGGCTGGGGATCGACCAACACCCGATAGACCTCACCGATCCCGACGCCCGCGCCTGGCTGGAAGCTTTCGTCTGGCCGGAGCAGGTCCAGGATCTCGCCACCTTGCGCGCCAGCATCGATCTTGCGTTGTCGAATCCGCTCGCGACTCTGGTGCAAGGCGAGGCGACCGCAGATACGGCGCGGTTGATAGCCGAGCTGCCTGGCGAGGCGCCGGTGGTCGTCTTCACCGCCTCATTGCTCAGCTACCTGACCGCCGCCGCCCGCGCTGCCTTCGTGGCCCAACTCGACGAAGTGGCCCGCCGCCGATCGGTGGCTTGGGTGTTCGCCGAGGGACCGGGCCTCCTGGCGACGATCGGCCTCGACATTCCGGCGCTGGCCGGACCCCTGCGCAGCGACACCACCCACTATCTGATCGGCGCCAGTCTGCGCGGCCCGCAGCCCGAGGACCGCCTGCTGGCCCTCGCCGACCCCTACGTTCGTTGGCTTGCCCCAGCCAGGGGCACCGACGACGACTTCCAGTGGGTCAGCGGATGACGCTCTGGCAGCGCAGGAGAGGCATCGCCGGCGTGGCCACTCTAGTCATGGCCGCTGTTGCGCTGTGGCGGTGCTCCAGCTTTGGTTACCAGGTGTTCAATTCAGACCTTAACAACCGGAACAAACCGCCGCTGAACCTCGCCCCGGTGGCGCCCCACCCAGTGTTCGACAACTCTGTCACCGCTGAGTCAGCCAACACCGACCGTGCAAGCGGGCAATGAGTGCGCGGGCGGCGCGAACCTCGCGCCTACTCGTCCAGCCGCACCGTCACTTCCGCTGACAGCCCCGCCCGCAGCCGGTCGAGGCCGCGCTGGCCTGGGTCGAGGGCGATGCGCACCGGGACGCGCTGGACGATCTTGGTGAAGTTGCCAGAGCCAGGCTCGAACGGGATCAGCGCGAACTGGCTGCCGGAGCCGGGGGCCAGGCTGTCGACGTGGCCGGTGAAAACGAGGCCGGGTAGGGCGTCGATCTTCACGCGCGCGGCCTGGCCGGCGTGCATGCGGCCGATCTGGGTTTCCTTGAAGTTGGCGGTGATCACCGGCTGGGCCTGGCCGACGATGGTCATCAGCGTCACGCCGGGCTGCACCATCGCGCCAACGGTCGTCTGCACATCGGCGATGGTGCCGCCGGCGGGGGCGACCACCATCGTGTCGGCTTTCTGCTGCACGGCGGCGTCGAGCTCGGTCTTGGCGCGGAATTCGGCGGCGGCGGCCTGGGCCTTGGCGCCCTCGATCTCGCCGCGCGTGCGAGCCGCGACCAGAGCCTGGCCGTGCGCGGTCTCGAACGCCTGGCGATAAAGCGGATCGGACGCGCCCTTGGGCCCGGCCAGTTTCTCGGCTGAATTGACCGCGCCCTCGGCCACTTGCTCCTCGGTGTCCAGCCGGGCGAGGCCGGCGCCGGCGGACTGCGCCGCGGCGCGCGCCGCCATCAGGTCGCCCTGGGCCTGCGAGATCTTGAGGTCGTATTCCTCGGGGTCGATCTTCACCAGCAGGTCGCCGGCCTTCACCGGGCGGTTCTCCTTGGCCGGAATGTCGACCACCATGCCGCGCACCTTCGGCGAGACGATGGTCTTGTCGGCCTGCACATAGGCGTCGTCGGTCGAAACCTCGGGCTTGTCGGCGAATATCCAGACCACGCCGGCGGCGATCGCCGCGGCGGCGATCAAGCCCACCGTCAGCGCGCGCCATCTCATCCTGGCTGGTGCGGCCGCGCCCCCTGAACCGGCATCAGCCATGCTTGAACTTAACCACGTCGCCTCGGGCTTTGCGCCTCATCGCAGCGATGATGCTAGCATGAGCGCCTGCGTCGCAAGGAGTCTGCAGTTTTGGCGGTCGCCGGGGTCTTGCACGAACTGGAAGACGCGCCGGCGTTCGAGCTGCCGGAATGGCGCAAGATGGCGATCTTTCTGGTGATGGCGGTGGGCCAGTTCATGGCCCTCTTGGACATCCAGATCGTGGTCGCCTCGATGAGCGCGATCCAAGGCGGACTATCGGCCAGCCTGGACGAGATCGACTGGATCCAGACCGCCTACCTCATGGCCGAGATCGTGATGATCCCCCTCTCGGCCTACCTCGCCCAGGCGCTGTCGACCCGCTGGGTGTTCGTGGCGTCCGCGGCGCTCTTCACGATCACCAGCCTCGCCTGCGGCGCAGCCTGGGATCTGCGCTCGATGATGATCTTCCGCGCGGTGCAGGGGTTCGTCGGCGGGGCGATGATCCCGCTGGCGTTCGCAACCGGGTTCTCGTTCTTCGATGGCCAGAAGGCGGCGATCGCGACGGCGGTGCTGGGGGTGATCTCGACCCTGGCCCCGACCCTGGGGCCGGCGATCGGCGGCTTCATCACCGACACGCTGGGCTGGCGATGGCTCTTCTTCGTCAACATCGCGCCGGGCGCGCTGGTGGCGATCGCCCTCGTCGCGCTGGGCAAGTTCGAGAAGGCTGAGCCCCGGCTGTTGCTCCGGATCGACTGGCTGCACGCGGCCAGCCTCGCGGTCTTCCTGGGCGGACTGCAGTACGTGCTGGAGGAGGGCCCTCAGCGGGAGTGGTTCGAGGATCGCGGGGTGGCGGCGATGGCCTGGGCGACCGCGGTCGCTGGGGCGGTCTTCCTGGAGCGGTGCTTCTATTCGCCAAGGCCGCTGGTCAACATCGCCCCGTTCCGAGAGCGCGGCTTCGGCGCGGCCAGCGTGCTCAGTTTCGTCATCGGTTTCGGCCTCTTCACCAGCGTCTACCTGACCCCGGTGTTCCTGGCCGGCGTGCGCGACTTCTCCAGCATCTCGATCGGCGAGACGGTGTTCATCGCCGGGGTGTTCATGACCCTGTCGGCGGGGCCTGCAGCCTGGCTGGCGGCGCGGATCGACCTTCGGATCATGATGATCGTCGGGCTGCTCTGTTACGCGGTATCGTTCTGGATGACCTCGTCGCTGACCCCTGACTGGGGGTTCTGGCAGCTGTTCTGGCCGCAGGCCGTGCGGGGCGTCGCGGTGCTCTTCACCATGGTCTCGGTGGTCGGGATGGCGCTGCGCGACATGCCGGACGACGAGCTGAAGGACGCCTCCGGCTTTACCAACCTGATGCGCAATCTCGGCGGCGCGGTCGGCATCGCGGCGGTCAACACCTGGCTGATCGAGTTCTCCCGCCAGCACGCCGCCAGCCTGACCCAGTCGATCGGCCGCGGCTCGGACACCGCCGTGCAGGCGATGACCGGCCTCGCCATGCGCTTCGGCCAGGACGGCGTCGACCCCGCCCGCAGTGGTGGCCTCGCCGCCAGCACGCTGATGCAGGGCGTCCGCGCCCAGGCAGTGTCGCTGGCGTTCGACGACGTCGCGCGGATCACCGCCTGGATGTTCTTCGCCTGCGTGCTCCTCGTGCCTTTCTGCAAGGGCGGACCGATGTCCCAGCGCGCCCGAGGCCATCACCACTGAAAGAGACAGGCTCGGCCTGCTCCCTTCCCCCTTGCGGGGAAGGGTTGGGGATGGGGGTGTCGGCTGGATGTCAGAGGATTAGCGTCGGGCCGGCTAGCTGGCGGGCGTCGAGCTGACACCCCCACCCCTGACCCCTCCCCGCAAGGGGGAGGGGAAGGTGCGCACTCGTCCGGCGCGCCGAGTGTGGAAAGGCGCCATGAAGACGCCCAGGAGTAAGGCTAGGTGGCGGGTCGGACGTCGTGACGCCTTGGGGTGAGGCCGCCCGCACGTTAAGGTCAGGCCCCCACAAGGACTTCCGCCGCATGATCGACCCTCTGAGCCGCGCGTTCCTCGCCCTGTCGGCGTCGGCGGCTCTTGTCCTAGCCAGCGTCCAACCCGCCGTCGCCTTGCCGGCGCCGCCCACCGGACCGGTGACCAGCATCTCATCCGACGATCCGGCCTATCCGCTCACCCGGCCAAACCCGGACGCCCAGATCGGCAAGCTCGACAACGGGCTGACCTATGGCGTCATGCGCCGGGCCGGCACCCGCCAGGTGACGATCATCCTGATGGTCGGCGCCGGCAGCAGCAACGAGACCGAGCATGAGCGCGGCGTCGCCCACTTCCTCGAGCACATGGCGTTCAACGGGTCGCAACACTATCCGCCCGGTACGGTGATGAAGAGCTTCGCCGACATCGGCGTCTCGATCGGCCGCGACCAGAACGCCGAGACTGGTTTCGATTCGACCACCTTCAGCCTCGACCTCTCGGAAGTGACCCCGGACCGGCTCGACATGGCGTTCGGGTGGCTGCGCGACGTCGCCGATGGCCTGACCATCTCGCAGAGCGAGGTCGACCGCGAGCGCGGCGTGATCATGTCGGAGTACGTCGGCAGCCGCAGCGCCCTGGGCGCCGTCGCCGAGGCCAGCGAGAACTTCATGCTGCCGACCTTGCTCGGGCCGAAGCGGGCGCCGATCGGGCTGAAGGAGATCATCCAGACGGTCAACGCCGAGACCATTCGCGGCTTCTACCAGCGCTGGTATCGGCCCGAGAACTCGGTGGTCGTCGCCGTCGGCGACCTGCCCCGCGAGGAGCTGAAGGCGCGCATCGTCGCCACCTTCGGTGACTGGCGCAACCCGACCCCGGCCCCGCCCGCGCCCGACATCGGCCACGTCAACCCCGCACGGCCCACCGCCACCCTCGTCGAAACCGAGGACCGCGCGCCGCCGACGCTGCAGATTTGCCGGCCCGAGGACAAGGACCGCGCGCTCCACGAAGGCGTCGCCTCCCGCACCCGCGATTTCGAGGCGGCGCTCTGGCAGAACGCGTTGGCCAAGCGGTTCTCCACCCTGGCCAATGGCGCCAGCCCGCCATTCGTCTCGGCTAACATCGAGCGGCAGGAGCTGTTCGACGCCGCCGATATCAGCTGCGTCACGGCGACGTTGCGCGATTCCGACTGGCATTCGGCGCTGACCGCGATCGCCACCGAGATGCGGCGCATGGCGCGCTACGGCATGACCGACCAGGAGTACCAAGCGGGGGTGAAGGGGCTGAACGCCCAGGTCGAGGCCGAGGTGGGCCAGGCGCCGACGATGACCGGCAGCCAGCTCGCCCAGAGCATCGTCTCCAACCTCACCTCTAACGGCACCTTCTCGACCGCCGAGGAGGACCAGCGCATCGGCCGTCTGGCGCTGACCGGCCTCACCCGAGAGAAAGCTGACGCCGAGTTCGCCCGGGTTTGGTCGCACGCCGCCCCGCCGCTGATCGTGATGATCGCCTCCAAGCCTGAGCAGCAGGCGCTGGTGACCAAGGCGTGGCGCCTCGCCGAGGCCGCGCCGCAGCCCGGACCGCCGGCCGAGCACGAAGGGCGCGCCTGGGCCTATGAGAGCTTCGGTCCGCCCGGACAGGTGGCCGAGCGCGTCGATTTGCCGGACATCGGCGCGACCAAGATCGCCTTCGCCAACGGCGTGCGGCTGAACTTCAAGCCGAGCCAGAACGCCCAGGACCGGGTCGAAATTCGCATCCGCTTCGGGTCCGGCCAGGAGGAGATCGATCCGAAGGACCTTCCGGCCGCCAGGCTGGGCGCCACGCTGCTGCGTGAGGGCGGCCTCGGCAAGAACGACTTCGAGGACACTGTGCGGCTCTGCGAGGGCCACGCCTGCGACTTCGAGTTCGCGGTTCAGCGCGATGCGTTCGAGGTCGGCGGCGCGACGCGTCCGTCAGACCTGGATACCGAGCTGCAGCTGATCACCGCCTACCTCTCCGATCCCGGTTTCCGCCCGGCGGTGGACGCGCGCATCCCGACCGCGGTGCGCACGCTCTACAAGATCACGCGCAGCGAGCCGGGTTTCGCCGCGGCGTTGGCCAGGGACAACTCGTTGCCGCCGCCGCGCGTGCCGCTGCTGCCGGACGAGCGCGACCTCGACGGGGTCAAGAGCGCCGACTTCGCTCGCGTGTTGGGGCCGCCGCTGAAGAACGACGCACTCGAGGTCACCATCGTCGGCGACATCGACGAGGCGACGGCCGTCAACGCGGTCGCCAAGACGCTGGGCGCCCTGCCGCCGCGCGAGTGGCGCGACACCCGCCGGCCGGACACCCCCACGGTGCGCTATCCGGTGGCCAGCGAGGCCCCGCTCCACACCACGCACGATGGCTCGCCGGAGAAGGCGACGGTGCTCGCCACCTGGCCGCTGTTCGTCTGGGACCCCGGCAAGGTGAAAGAGCAGCGGACGCTCGACCTGCTGGCCGACATCGTCCAGGGCGAGGCGATCGATGACATCCGCCAGCGCCTCGGTAAGGCCTACTCGCCGCAGGTGAACGTGGAGCTCAATCGCGGCGGCGACCAGGGCGCGCTGACCGTCTCGATCGACACCGCGCCGGACGCCACCGACATCGTCGCTGGCGAGCTGCGCAAGATCGCGGAGAAACTAGCCAGCGGCGATATCAGCGAGGCGATGTTGCAGCGGGCGAGACAGCCGGTGCTCGACAACGGCGCGACGCGGGAGATCTCGAACCCCTGGTGGATCAACATGCTCGACGGTTCGTGGGCCCATCCCGACCAGATCGACGCCGCCAAGACCTGGCTCAGCGACTACGAGTCGATCTCGCTCGACGACGTGAAAGCCGAGGCCAAGCAGTGGCTCGCCGAAACCCCGCTGATCGTGATCGCCGCCCCGTCGACCCGCGTAGCGAACGCGGCGGTGAAACCGAAGGGATAGCAGCGCTAGTTCCCCTCCCCCTTGCGGGGAGGGGCTAGGGGTGGGGGTACCAGCTGGGTGCGCGGGGAGTTGCTTGCTCGACGCCAATCCCCGGCTTCGAGCCAACACCCCCATCCCCAACCCTTCCCCGCAAGGGGGAAGGGAGCAATTCGCCCTTACTCGCCCGTGATCAGCCGGGCGCCGCGGTGGTAGGTGACGTAGCTCCAGAGCCAGTCGAGCGCGACGAAGAAGCGGGCGCGCAGGCCAATCAGGAAGTAGACGTGGATGAAGCCCCAGAAGAGCCAGCCCAGAAGGCCGGTCAGCTGGAGCGGGCCTACGCGCACCACCGCCGCGCCGCGCCCGATCGTGGCCAGGTCGCCGGCGTGCCGATACGCGAACGGCGGCGGCGCGGCGCGCCCGGCTAGCCGCGCGGCGATCAGGCGGCCGGCATAGGCGCCCATCTGCTTGGCCGCCGGAGCGATGCCGGGGACGGAGCGGCCATCCTCCCAGCCGACGCTGGCCCCGTCGCCGATGACGAAGATGTCGGGATGGCCAGGCAGCGAGAGGTCCGGGGCGACCTTTGCGCGTCCGGCCCGGTCGTGCTCGCCAGGCAGCGCGCGGCAGATCTGCGCGGCCATCACCCCGGCGCCCCAGACGACGGTGGCGGCGTCGATGCGGCCATTCGCGAGCGTGACGCCGCCGGCATCGATGTCGATGACCGCGGCGCCGGTCATCACGTCCACCCCATAGCGGGCGAGGCGCCGTGCGGCGTTGGCGGCGAGCGGCTCGGGAAAGGTCGGCAGGATGCGTTGGCCGGCCTCGACCAGTACGATGCGCGCGGCGGCGGGGTCGATGTGGCGGAACTCCGACTTCAGGGCGTCGCGGGCGATCTCGGCGATCGCACCGGCCATCTCGACCCCGGTCGGACCGCCGCCGACAACGACGAAAGTGGTGAGCGCGCTCGCCGGACCGTGCTCGCCCGCCAGCTCGGCCTGCTCGAACGCCGAGAGGATGCGACGGCGGATGGCGAGCGCGTCCTCGATCGTCTTCAGGCCGGGCGCGAACGCCTCCCAGTCGTCGTGGCCGAAGTAGGTGTGCGCGGCGCCGGCGGCGACCACCAGCTGGTCGTAGGCGATCGGGCCGTGGTCGGTGAGCAGCTGATGGGCGTCGGCATCGACCCCGGTCGCTTGGCTCATCAGCACGCGCACGTTGGCTTGCGTCTTCAGCAGATGCCGGATCGGCCAGGCGATTTCCGCTGGCGAGAGCGCGGCGGTGGCGACCTGGTAGAGCAGCGGCTGGAAGGTGTGGTGGTTCTTCTGATCGACCACCACGACCTGCACCACCGCATGCGCCAGCGCCCGCGCCGCCTCCAGCCCACCGAACCCCGCGCCGACGATGACGACGGTGGGGCGAGAGTTCGGTTGGCTCGTGGGGAGCGTCGTCATCAGAAGACCACCCCTAATATCCGTCATAGCCGGGCGTAAGTCCCGGCTACCTAAGAACACGGTGGTTCGGGTGGCCGTGCACTGGCACGGCCACGGCGGAGACGGCGTCCATGGCTCGCCGGGACTTACGCCCGGCGATGACGAAGTTTGAGGTGTCGAGTGGAGTCTACCGCACCCCGAACGGGACCACCTTGTTGGCGGCGTCGTGGCCGATGTCGGCGCGGCCGAGGTAGGCGATGCCGGCGCGCTCGCACCAGAGGCGGGCGACATCTTCCTCGGTCATGCCGAAGTCGGGGTCGTTGTCGGGGATGGCGGCAAAGCGACCGAGCCGCAGCCCGGCGATCTGGCGGATGGCCGGGTTGCTGGTGACGTGAAAGAAGGCGCGGTCGGTGCGGTACATGTATTCGCCGATGTCCTCGACCATCAGCACGTGGCCGGCCAGGTCGGGCTGCCAGGGTGTGCCGATCAGCGAACTCAGGATGGTCAGGTTGAACGCCGCTGCGGGCCGCTGATCGGCGCTCAGCGATGGCTCCAGCGTCGCCGGGTCGCGGTCGATCAACCAGGCCAGCGCCCGCGCCACCGCCGCGTCACCGCCCTCCCGCAGCACGTCCTGCGCCACCGGGCCGTGGGCGAGATGCTCGAAGCCAGCCGTGTAGAGCGCGGCCAGCAGTGCGCCGCCGTCGCTGTAGCCGAGGTAGGTCTTGCGCCGCGCCACTGGACCCAAAGCCGGCAGAACGGCCTCAATCAACCGCCCGGCGCCATAGCCGCCGCGCGCGAACCAGACCGCGTCGTAGGCCTGGCTATTCGCGACCTCGATCAGCGCGGCGGCGCGGGCGGCGTCATCGCCGGCGAAGTGGCCGTGCGTGGCATAGCACTGCGGGTGGAAGACGATCTGCGGCGGGCCATCCGGGTAGAGTTCGCGGGCTAGGCGCAGCACACGCTCGGCCGCCTCCGGCGCAAACCGGGTCGACGGTGCGACAACGGCGATGCGGGTTCCGCCGGCGTTCACGTGTTGCTCCCCCCACCGCCGCACGCTTACCGTCCGGCGCATGATTCCGAACCGAAGTTACTTCTTCTGCGGCGTTGGCGGCAGTGGGATGACGCCGCTGGCGCTGATCGTCCAGGCGCGGGGCGCGAAAGTGGACGGATCCGACCGCGCGCTCGACCAGGGCCGCAACCCGGCGAGGTTCGAGTTCCTGCGCCAGAGCGGCGTGGAGTTGCACCCGCAGGACGGCTCGGGCCTGACCCGCGCCGACCAGACTCTGGTGGTCTCCACCGCGGTCGAGGAGACCATCCCCGACGTGCAGGCCGCCCGCCGGGTCGGCGCACCGATCATGACCCGCGCCCAGCTGCTGGCCGAGCTCTTCAACGCCTCGCAGATGAGCGTCGGGGTCGCCGGCACCAGCGGCAAGTCGACCACGACCGCGATGATCGGTTGGATCGCCGACCAAGCCGGCCTCAGCCCCACCATCGTCAACGGCGCCGACATGAAGAACTTCGCCAGCGAAGGCGCGCCGTTCGCCAGCGCCCGCGTCGGCGCCGGGCCTGCGTTCATCGCCGAGGTCGACGAGAGCGACGGCTCGATCGCGCTCTATGCCCCGAAGGTCGCTGTGGTGAACAACATCTCGCTCGACCACAAGACCATGGAGGAACTGCGTGCGCTCTTTGGCGGCTTCGTGGCCAAGGCCGACCATGTGGTGCTCAACCTCGACAACGCCGAGGCCGCGGCGCTGGCGGCCGGGCTGGACGCGGCGAAGGTGGCGACGTTCTCGCTGCGGGATGCCCGCGCCGACTTCCTGGCCGGGCCGCGGACGCTCACGGGCGGGGGCATCAGCTTCCGGGTGACGGCCCGCCGCAAGGGCGACGCGGCCGAGGTCGCGCTGCCGGTGCCCGGCGAGCACAACGTCGCCAACGCCTTGGCCGCGGTCGCGGCGGCGGATGCGCTGGGGGTCAGCCTCGCCCAGGCCGCCGCGGCGCTCTCGAAATTCGCCGGCGTGCGCCGGCGGCTCGATGTGGTCGGCCAGGCGGCGGGCGTCACTGTGATCGACGACTTCGCCCATAACCCGGACAAGATCGCCGCCACCCTCGACACGCTGCACGCCTATCCGGGCCGGCTGCTGATCATGTTCCAGCCGCACGGCTTCGGGCCGCTCAAGCTGATGCGGAACGAGTTCGTGGACTGCTTCGCCGGCCGCATGAAGCCGGACGACGTGCTACTCTTGACCCCACCGGTCTATTTCGGCGGCACGGTCGACCGCACTGTCGGCAGCGAGGAAATCGCCGCCGACATCGTCGCCAAAGGCCGCTCCGCTGCGGCCCTCGCCGACCGCCCAGCCTGCGGCGACCGCCTGGTCGAACTCGCCCAAGGCGGTGACCGCATCGTGATCATGGGCGCCCGCGACGACTCGCTCTCGACCTTCGCGGCGGACGTGCTGAACCGGATCGGGCGCTGAGCGCAGCCGGGAGCGACGATCCGCGGCGCAGACGAGCCGCAAACGCGGATTTCACGCTACCGGGCGGGTCTAGGTTCATGCCCATGAGCCTATCGCCCGAAGCTTGCCTGGCCCTGCTGTCGCCCGAGCGCGCCGCGCCGACGCCGTTGCTACGGCTGCCGCGGCTGGCCGAAGCGCTGGGCGTGGCCGAGGTGTTCGCCAAAGACGAGACGCGGCGTCCGCTCGGCAACTTCAAGGCCCTCGGCGGCGTCTATGCGGCGCTACGGGCGGCGGCTGGGCGCCCCAGGCCGCCGGCGTTGCTCTGCGCCAGCGCCGGCAATCATGGGCTGTCGGTGGCCGTCGGCGGAAGGCTGGCCGGGGTGAGGGTCGTGATCTACCTGCCCCGGTCAGCCTCGCCGATCAGGGCCGCGCGGATCGAGCACGAGGGCGCGACGATCGTCTGGGTCGATGGCGATTATGACGACGCTGCTCGGGCGGCGGTCTCGGCCAGCCAGCGCGGGGATGGCGCCTTGGTCGCAGACACCAGCGACGACGAGGCGGCCCGCACTACGCTCGATGTGATGGCGGGATACGGCCTGCTGGCACGGGAGATCGCCGAACAGCTTCCGGGCTCGCCCCCCACGCATCTCTTCCTGCAGGCCGGCGTCGGCGGCCTGGCCGCGGCGCTGACGGCGGGTCTGCCCGGCCGGGCGATCGTCGTCGAGCCCGAGACGGCGGCCTGCGTCGGCGCCGCGCTGAGTGCGGGGCGAGCGGTGCGGCTGGAGGGCGACCTCGCCACCTGCGCCGAGATGCTGGCCTGCCGGGTGGTTTCAGCGCCGGCGCTGAAGGCGCTGCTGGCGCGGGGAGCGGTGGGGATGACGGTTTCGGAGGCCGAACTGCAAGGCGCGGTCGCCACCCTGGCGCGGCACGCCGATGTGACCACCACGCCATCGGGGGCCGCGGGTCTCGCCGGCCTGATCGCGGCTGCCGGGCTCAAGCGGCTCAAGGGCGATGCGGCCCTGACCGCCGCCAGCCGCGTGGTGCTGGTGATCTCGGAGGGTCGCCCCGCCGACTACGTCAGCGCCGGCCCGGCTAGCCTTCGCCGTCGAGCGGGATTGGGATCGCCAGTCCGGTCTTGATCAGGCTCAGCGCCACGTGGGTGGTGAACCGCTTCACGTTGGGGTTCTCGCTCACCAGGCGCGCGGTCAAAGCCTCGTAGGCCTCGGTATCCTGCGCGGCGACGATCAGCATGAAGTCGGCTTCACCGGTGACGTAGAAGGCCTGCTGGATGGCGTCTTCGCGGGCCAGCCACTTGCGCAGCTGCGCCAGCAGCTCCGGCCGCTCGCGTTCGACCTGCAGCGCGACGACGAAGAAGGTCGGCCGGCCGACCTTGCGCGGATCGACCTGGGCGATGTCGCGGACGATGACGCCGCTCTCGCGCAGCCGCCGCAGCCGGCGCTGGATCGCCGACGCCGAGAGGCCGACCGTCTCGGCCAGCTGCTCGGCGGTCTGGTGGGCATTTTCCTGCACCAGGTTCAGCAGCTGACGGTCGAAGCGGTCGAGTTCCATGGCCGCGGCTTTTAGCTCGTTTGCAGCGCGGAAAGTGAGCGTAACCACGCGGGAGAACGCTGCGAAACGACCTGGGCGGCCGCTAGCCTGACGCTCTCAACCGGGCGGAACCAAGCATGATCGACCACATCGAACTTCGCAGCCGCGACCTGGCCCAGAGCGCGGCGTTCTATGCGGCGGTGCTCACGCCGCTCGGCTACGCCCAGATCCTCGATGGCGAGACCAAGGGGTTCAGCGACGCGTCGGGGCCGGATTTCTTCCTCGTGCCGGGCGAGGCGCCGGACCAGGCGCACTACGCGTTCCGCGCGCCGGATCGGGCGACCGTAAGGGCCTGTTGCGCGGTCGGCGAGACCCTGGGCGCGCTACAGCGGCCGCCTGCTCTCGCCCCGCACATCCACCCCAACTACTACGCCGGGTACCTCACCGATCCCGACGGCCGGCTGGTCGAGTTCACCTGCCACCAGCCGGCTTGACGCCGCGGGCGGATTTGCGCGGCGGGTGGTTCCGGTATGATATCGCGCCGAAGACGCGAGGACATGCCGGATGGATCCAAACCTGAGCTGGGTGAAAGGCGCGGACGCGCCGCCGCTCTTGGAGAGCACGATCGGCCAGGCGCTGGATGCGGCGGCGATCACCTGGCGCGGCCGAGAGGCGCTGGTCTCGTCGCACCAGAACATCCGCTGGACCTGGGCCGAGCTCGCGCACCGCGCCGACGCCTTCGCGGCCGGCTTGCTGGCGCTGGGCCTCGAACCCGGCGACCGGGTCGGCATCTGGTCGCCCAACTGCGCCGAGTGGGTGGTGGCCCAGTTCGCCGCGGCCAAGGCCGGCGTCATCCTGGTGACGATCAATCCAGCTTACCGGCTGTCGGAGCTGGAATACACGCTGAACAAGGTGGGCGTGCGGGCGCTGATCGCGGCGGAGCGGTTCAAGACCAGCGACTACGCCGGCATGGTCGAGACGCTGTGCCCAGAGCTGCCGGACGCCTTCCCCGGCGCACTCAATGCCGCGCGCACGCCGACGCTACGGGCGGCGATCAAGATCGGCGGCGACGTGCGGCCGGGCTGGTTCGATTTCGACGACATCTTCGATCTCGCCGAGCCGGGGCATGACCTGCGGCTGGCCGAGATCGGCGCCGAGCTGTCGCCCAACGACGCGATCAACATCCAGTTCACCAGCGGCACCACCGGCCTGCCCAAGGGCGCGACGCTGACCCACCGCAATATCCTCAACAACGGCTACTTCGTCGGCCTGGCGCAGCAGCTGGGGCCTGAGGATCGCATCTGCATCCCGGTGCCGCTCTATCACTGCTTCGGCATGGTGATGGCCAACATGGCCGCCGTGACCCACGGCTCGACCATGGTCTACCCATCGCCGGCGTTCGACCCGGAGGCGGCGCTGGACGCGATCGCCAAGGAACGCTGCACGTCGCTCTACGGCGTGCCGACGATGTTCATTGCCGCGCTGGGCTCACCGACTTTCGACAGCCGCGATCTCACCTCGCTGCGCACCGGCGCGATGGCCGGCTCGCCGTGCCCGGTCGAGGTGATGAAGCAGGTGATCGACCGGCTGCACATGAAGGACGTGACCATCGCCTACGGCATGACCGAGACCAGCCCGGTCAGCTTTCAGACGGGTCCGGACGATCCGGTGGCGCGGCGGGTGTCGACCATCGGCCGGGTGCAGCCGCACCTGGAGGTGAAGATCGTCGACGAGGAGGGGGCGGTAACCCCGCGCGGAGTCGCCGGCGAGGTCTGCACCCGCGGTTATTCAGTGATGCTGGGCTACTGGGACGACCCAGAGCGCACCGCCGAGGCGATCGATGCCGACGGCTGGATGCACACCGGCGATCTCGGGACTATCGACGCCGAGGGCTACGGAAACATCGTCGGTAGAATCAAGGACATGGTGATCCGTGGTGGGGAGAACATCTACCCGCGCGAGGTCGAGGAGTTCCTCTACACCCACCCGAAGGTAGCCGATGTCACCGTGGTAGGGTTGCCGGACGCGAAGATGGGCGAGGAACTCTGCGCCTGGGTGAGGCTGGGTCCGGGCGAACGCGCCGACGAGGCTGAGATCCGCGATTTCTGCCGTGGACAGATCGCCCACTACAAGATTCCGCGCTACGTCCGCTTCGTCGACGAGTTCCCGATGACCGTGACCGGCAAGATCCAGAAGTTCATTATCCGTGATCGGATGATGTCGGAGCTGAAGCTGGCGGAGGAAGAGACGGCGTAGGGGCCCGCGCCCCCTCCGTCATCGCCCCCGCACGGGAGGCGAAGGAAGGCGAGGCCTCGCTCCTCCACCGTGTAGCGTAGCGAAACGGGGGAGGGGGACCGCGGCGCGAAGCGACGTGGTGGAGGGGGCGCAGAACGCCCGCTACGCCTCCGCCGTCGCCGTCTCCACCGCCGGCATCACCTCCTCGGCGAACAGGCGCAGCGATTTCGAGGACTCCGCGTGGGTCAGGTCGCCCCAGGAGAAGGAACCGACGTAGTAGTTGGCGCCTGACTCGGCGGCGTAGCGGCGCACGTAGTCGCGGATGGTGGAGGGCGAGCCGACCAGCAGGCTCTCGCCAGCCATCGCCTCGTCCGGGCTGAACGAGGCTGGGCCGCCGAGGCGTGCGGGCTGCGGGCCAACCGGCGTTGGTGGCGCGGCGCCAGCGGCGCGATCCAGCGCAGCCGCAGCGGTCGCGGCGCCCCGCGGCTGCGGCTTGGCGAAGTGGCGGCGGTAGGCCTCGTAGGCGACGCGCGCCCGGTCCTTCGCCTCGGCGTCGGTGTCGGCGATGAACATGTGCCGCATCGCGCCGTAGAGCGGCTGGGCCAGCGTGGCCGTGCAGGGGCCGGGCTTGGCCTGGCCCTCTTTCCAGGCGGCGAGGTAGGTCTGCACCGCGCCCTGAACCCGCCGGATCGGCCCCGCGCCGATGAAGTTCATGCCGAGCTCGCCGGCGTGCTGCGGGTTGCCGGCGTACCAGAACGCCGGGTGCGGCTTCTGCACCGAGCGCAGCTCCATCCAGAGGTTCTTGTATTTGTAGTGCTCACCGTCGTGGCTGAGGAACTCGTTCTGGTAGCCCTTCAGCAGGATCTCCAGCGTCTCGCGGAAGAGCCCGTCACTGTCCGAAGCCTGGCCGCCCCAGAGCGCGATCTCGCCGCCGCCGCCTGCGCCGCGGCCGACGCCCACCTGCAGCCGGCCGTTGCTCAGGCGGTCGACCATGCAGGTCTCTTCCAGAATGCGGATCGGCTGGTAGAGCGGCAGCACATAGACCAGGGTGCCGATCTTCAGCCGCTTGGTGCGCTGAGCGGCGGCCGCCAGGAACACCGACTGGTTCGGCGCTAGGCACAGCGGCGAATGGTGGTGTTCGGCGATGTGATAGCCGTAGACGCCGGCCTCGTCGGCCTGGGCCATCAGCTGCAGCCGCTCTTCGTACTGCTGGGTCAAGTCGCAGTCGTGGCGGCGCTCCAGGTGGTCGAAGATCCCGAACTTCATGCGCCGCAACTCCCTGCTTGCTTACGACTTGCGTAAACGTTTACAGGGCGATCGGTAAGGCGCGTCGTTGAGCTGACAGGAGCAACCCATGCTTAGCCTGTCGGGCGCTTCGATTGTGGGTGTAAACGTTTAGGGCAGCGTGGGAATGCGGAGCGCGCAATGAGCAACAACTTCCGCGACATGCTGCCGGCGCCGGGCTACCCGACCGTGGCCGGCATCGGCGATCGCGACGCGGTCAGCCATGGCGATCGGATGCTGGCGTCGCCGCGCGGCAAGGCGTTCATCGGCTCGTGGATGGCGCGGCTGGACGCGCCGTTCGTCGGCGTCACCTGCGACGGCTGTCGCCGCGAGGGCTTGTTCACGGCCGCAGCGAACGGTGCGCCGGTCGCGGCGATGGTCGAGGCCGCCCGCAAGGTGCTGAACGCGGCCACAGGCGACGAGCGCGCCGCCCTCGGGTTCCCCATCGACGCGCGGAACTGGCGGATGTGGAGCAACCCCGAGCTCTACGTGAACCGCTACGGCCTGCGGCTCGACGAGATCGCTGCGCCGCTGCGGAAGGCGATCCTGGGCGTCCTCGCCGCCAGCCTCGGCGACCGCGGCTTTCACAAGGCGCGGGCCTGCATGCTGATGAACGGCTTCCTCGGCCAGCTCGTGGGTGGTGAGAAGGTGCTGAACGAGTTCAGCTACAACTTCTCGCTCTTCGGCGAGCCCTCGATGGATGCGCCCTGGGGATGGCAGCTGCACGGCCATCACCTGGCGCTGAACTGCCTGGTCGTGGACGGCCAGATCGTCGTCTCGCCGACCTTCATGGGCGCCGAGCCCAACCTGATCGACGAAGGTCCGCACGCGGGCCTGACCATCTTCAACGAGGAGGAGGCCGCGGGCCTCGCGCTGATGCGCTCGCTGCCCGCCGAGCAACGGGACCGAGCCCAGATCTACAAGCAGATGTATGACCCGGCGATGCCGGAGGGCCGCTTCCACCCCGCCGACCAGCGCCACCTTGGCGGCGCCTTCCACGACAACCGGATCATCCCTTACGAGGGCGTGCGGGGCGTCGAATTTACCCCGGCGCAGCGGCGCGACCTAGTCCGGCTCTGCGCCAGCTTCGTCGAATACCTACCGGCGCAAGCGCTGAGCGCCCGGCTGGACGAGGTCGAGCGCCATCTGGACGAGACCCGCTTCTGCTGGATCGGCCAGTACGGCGACGAAGACCCGTTTTACTACCGGATCCAGAGCCCGGTGATCATGATCGAGTTCGACCACCACTCCGGCGTCTTCTTGACCAACCGCGAGCCCGCCAGATGCCACATCCACACCATCGTGCGCACGCCGAACGGCAACGACTATGGCAAGGATATCCTACGTCAGCACTATGAGCAGGCGCACGGTGTCGGCGCTCGGGCCGGCGCGGCGACGCAGGCAGGAGCGGGATCATGAAGCTGGTCGGCTACGAGGCGGACGGCGAGATCTGGGTCGGCGCGCTGGAAGGCGGTTCGATCTCGCCGATAGCCGGGCGCGAGGCGTTCTGGCGCGATCCCCACAGCCAGATGGCCCGCTCTAGATCCGGCGCGACCCTGCGCCTGGCAGATGTCGTCCAGCGCCCGGCGGTCCCGGCGGGCGCCCGGGTGATCTGCATCGGCCTCAACTACCGCAACCACGCGCTGGAAGGCGGGGGCGAGATCCCGACCGTGCCGGTGATCTTCGGCCGTTGGACCGCGAGCCTGGTCTGCGACGGCGATGAATGCCCGCAGATCGAGCAGCGCTACGACTGGGAGGGCGAGCTGGCGGCCATCATCGGCCAGCCGATGTTCCGCGTCGGGGCCGAGGCGGGGCTGGCGGGCGTGTTCGGCTATTGCGCGTTCAACGACCTCAGCGCCCGCACTTTCCAGCGCGCAACGCCGCAATGGACCTTCGGCAAGAACGCCGAGCGGAGCGGCCCGATGAGCCCGATCGCCACCGCCGACGAGGTCGGCGACCCGGCGGCCGGCCTGCACCTGGTCACGCGGGTCAATGGCGCGGTGATGCAGGACGACACGACCGCCGACCTGATCTTCCCGGTCGGCGTGCTGGTCGAATATATCTCGCAGCTGATGACGCTCAATCCGGGCGACCTGATCGTCACCGGCACGCCGGCGGGTATCGGCGCGGCGCGGCGGCCGCCGATCTTCCTGAAGCCTGGCGATGTGGTCGAGGTCGAGATCGAGAAGGTCGGCAAGGTGAGCAACCCGATCGTAGCGGCGGCGGCCCCGACGCAGGTCGGAGGCGCGGCGTGAGCGACGCGGCTGACGAGGTGCTCGAGCTGGAAGCACGCCGCTGCGCGGCGGTCGCGGCAGGCGACCTGGACGGGCTCGCCGACACCCTGGCCGACGACTATCTGCATGTCTGGGGCGGCGGGACGACGACCGGGAAGGTGGCCTATGTCGCCGAGCTCAAGGCCGGCCCGCGCACCCACGAGCGCAGCAACCTCGTCGTCCGGGTCTACGGCGACGCCGCCGTGGTCACCGGCGATGTCCTTAACACCATGAGCTACCCGGGCCGCCCGGTCCGCGTGGTGCGCGCCTTCGTCACCCAGGTCGCGGTGCGGTCGGCTGGCGGCTGGCGGTTCGTCTCCTGGCAAATCACCCCGAAGCGCGAAGCAGCTTGATGGACGATGCCCAGGTCGTGCTGGCGCTGGAGCAACGGCGGTGCGCAGCCATCGGGGCCGGCGATACCGCGACGCTCCGTGCGCTGCTGACCGACGACTACGCCCACGTCCACATGACCGGAGCGACGGACGATTGCGCCGGTCATCTGCGTGCGGTGTCGGAGCGGCCGCGCGAGGTCATCCGCGGCGAGCTGACGGTCAGGGTCTACGGCGAACTGGCGGTGCTGACCGGCCAACAGATCAACCGCAGCCGATCTGCGGACGGCTCGGTGACCGATGTCACCGCGTTTTGTCACCAGGTGGCGGTGAAGGTGGGCGAGGATTGGCGGTTCGCGTCCGGCCAGCTCACGCCGATGGCGACCTGACGCCGTGGCGTACGATCCGGACGACCTTCGACGGCTTGAGGCTCGGCGGTGTGCGGCGATCGCAGCCGGAGATCTGGCGTCGCTCGCCGACGTCCTCGCTGGCGACTATCTCCATGTGCTGGCGCCCGGCCGGGTCTGCGACAAGGCCGGATACGTCGAGATGATCGGCCGCAGCCCCCGTTCGCCGAAGCGCGGGGCGCTCCGTGTCCGGCTCTACGGCGACGCCGCCATCGTCGAAGGCGAGCTGGAGAACAGCATCGGCGCGGCGGGGGAGGTCTCGCGGGTGATCCCAGCCTATTGCACCCAGGTCGCGGCTTACCGGGACGGGGCTTGGCGGTTCGTCTCCTACATCCTCACCCAGAAACGTCCGCCCCGAGCGGCGTGACGTAAGCTCATCATCCGTGAGCGGACGATGGTGCATTTGCCGTCGGCGCAGCGGGCTTTGGAACAGCGGCGCCTGGCGTACCTGCCACGGGGTTGGTGTTGACCTGCACCACCGCATAGGGATCGGCGTAGATGCGCTTCCAGCCGGGCGTGCGGTCGAGCGCGCCGGTGAGCGGCAGGTTCGGCGGCAGGATCGACCAGCGGATACGGTACTGCGAGACAGCGACCGTGATCGCGGTCGGATTGCCGTTCTCGATCAGATTGTCGCTGGAGACGAAGGCGTCGCCATACATGTCGGCGCGTCCGTCGATGTACGGTTTCACCCCGGCGAAGATCAGATAGCCGCCAAAGTCGTAGGCGTTGAGCACCGGCTGCGAGCGCAGCGCGGCGGGCACATGGGCGAGGGCGGCGATCGGCGCGGTCGGGCCATCGACGCGGGTGTAGGGTGCGAAGAGACGCGCGGCGAGGATGGCGATCAGCAGGCCGCCACCCAGCAGCGTCTGCTCCCGTGGCACCCGCCAGGCGATGTGCAGCGGCTCGCGCGAGCCCAGCGCCCGGCCGAGCGGCTCGGCCAGGATCAGCGGCGCGATCACCCCCAGCAGCGCTTCCTGACGCACATGCTGCAGGCTCATGTGGACAAGGCCGAGCAGGATCAGCACCCGGATCGCGCTCATTCGCACCCCGCGCCAGAAGGCGAAGAAGACGCCGCCGAGCAGCGCCAGCTCCAGCGGTGAGAGCTTCATGAAGTCCGGCGACTGCCACTCGGTGATGAACGGCAGGGTGCGCATGTTGAGCACCTTCAGCGGGAAGACGATGCCGTCGAAGCCGTGCGGCGTCACCAGCATGGCGACCAAGGCGGCGTCGAGGAACAACGCCCAGCCGATCAGGCTCCGCCGCGTCCAGCTGCGGGGATTGAGCAGCATCTCCAGTCCGAACGCGGCGGCGAGGCCAAAGCCGACGATGAAGCTCGAGTGAGCATTGGCCCAGACCACCATCAAGAGCGCCAGCCAGAGCGGCGGCGCGGCCTGCGCCTCGCGCGCCTTCAGCAGCTCGATGGTCCAGAATGCGACCAGCGGCATCACCATCAAATGCGGCCGGGCCAGGATGCCAGGCGAGAGGCAGGCGAGGCTCACCGCCACCGTGGTCACGGCGGTCAGCATCGAGACCCAGCGCAGCAGCCAGGCCCCCATCAGCAGCGCCGTCGCACTCACCGCCAGGCCGGTCAGCAGCATCACCCCGGCCCAGCCGCGAGCGAGATAGGCGGCGGCCATGACCACTTCGGTCAGCCATTCGTGCGCGACCCAGGGGCGGCCGGCAAAGGTGAACGAGAACGGATCGCTGGCCGGCACGACCGCGTGGGCGATGATCCAGCGGCCGGCGCCGATGTGCCAGAAGGTGTCGCCGTCATTCAGGATCGGCGCGGCGAAACTGACCGCGCCCAGCAGCAGGATCGGGACGATCCAGATCATCAGGAAGCGCGCGCCGGTCTGGCGCCGGCTCTCGCTGGCAGCGGTCATGATCGACTTTCGCGTGGGCGAAGGGATCAGTGTCGCCGGATTCGCGCTCAAACGGGACCTTCAGCGCCTGCGGCGAGGCGAAGCGCCCCTGGCTCGCCGGCGCCACTGGCTGTGAGGCCCTCGTAGAGGTCCAGGAACCGCGCGGCGATCCGGTCCCATCCGAACTCGGCGGCGATCAGCTCGCGCCCGGCGGCGCCCATCGCGGCCAGGGTCAGCGGGCTCAGCGCGGTGGCCTGTCGCAGGGCCACGGCGAGAGCATCGGCGCTCGGCGCCGTGCGCCAACCGCAGCGTTTGGTCTCGAGTTCCGGCCAGGGGGCGGCGGTGGTGGTCAGCACAGGCAGCCCATAGGACAACGCTTCAGCCACGGCCATGCCGAAACTCTCGGAGAGCGACGGGGCCGCGCAGAGGGCGGCGCTTTGGAACAGGCGCGCCTTCTCGTCGCCCAACACCGCGCCAGGGAAGCTGACGACATCGCTGAGGCCGGCCGCGGCGACCGCGCGCTCGACCTCGCGCTGGTGGCCGGCTTCGTCCGGCCCGGCGATCACCAGCCGCCAGCCGGCCGGGCGAACCTGCGCCCAGGCCTCGATCAGCATCGGCAGGCCTTTCACCGGATAGATCCGACCCAGAAACAGCGCCGTCCGATCGCCGGACGGGGCGGCGTTCGCGGCGACGGCCCGCGGCGGCGGCAGGTCCGTGCCGTTGGGGATCGTGGTGATAGCGGGGCCGAGTTTCAGCGCGGCGAGGTCGTCGGCCTCTGGCGGGGCGGTGGCGTGCAGGGCGTCCGCCCGCTGCAGGTCGCCGCGCTGATAGAGCCGCCAGGCGGCGGTCTTCTTCCAGCGCTTATGCGCCCTCGCCCAAGGCGCCAGCATGCCCCGCGTGCTGACGACGCGCGGAATCCCAGCGTCCGCCGCGAGGCGTGCGACCTGGTGGTTGTGCGGCAGCCAGAGGCCATTGTCGTGCACGACGTCAGGGCCGAACCTGCGCAACGCCTCGTCCAGATCGCCGTCCAGGCGGCGAACCGGGGCGCCGGCCGCCAGCAGCGGCGTCGCGGAGGTTGAGTCGTCGGCAGACCAGAGCCCGACCTCCGCGCCGGCCTCGCCCAGTGCGGTCCCCAGCCGCGAAACCGAGAAGGCGGGGCCGCCATAGGCGGGCGCCAGGCTGGTGCAGGTGATCAGCACCCGCATCAGTCGCGGCCACCCAGGCCCTCGGTCGGATAGTCGAAGTCCTGCATCCCGCCGCCGGCCGCGACGCCCTCGCGGGCCGGGCCGATGCGTCGGTAGATCAGCGCTTCGGCGATGTGCACGCGGCGGACGGTGGCGGCGCCCTCGAGGTCGGCGATGGTGCGGGCGAGGCGCAAGGTGCGGCTCCAGCCGCGCGCCGACAGCGAGCCGGCTTCGGCGGCGCGGGCGAGCAGCGCGCTGGCTGGGCCGTCGAGCGCCGCGATCGTCTCCAGCCACGCGCCCTCGGCGCGGGCGTTGAGCGGCGAGACGCCGTCGCCGTGCTTGGCGGCGCGATCCGACTGGATCCGCCGCGCCTCCGCCACCCGCGCCGCTACCTCGGCGGTGCCCTCGGCCGGCGGCGGTAGGGCGAGGTCGGCGGCGGTGACCGGCGGCACGTCAACGGTGAGGTCGATGCGGTCGAGCAGCGGGCCAGAGACGCGCGATTGATAGGACATCTGGCAGCGCGGGGCCTTGCCGCAGTGGCCCCGCCCTGGCCCGCCCATCCCGCACCTGCACGGGTTCTGAGCCGCCACCAGCTGCACCTTGGCCGGATAGCGGATATGGTAGTTGGCGCGGGCGACCATGACCTCGCCGGTCTCAAGTGGTTGCCTAAGTGAATCAAGCGCTTGCGGGCTGAATTCGGGTAACTCGTCAAGGAAGAGCACGCCGTTGTGAGCCAGCGAGACCTCGCCCGGCTTGGCGCGGATGCCGCCGCCAGTCAGCGCGGCCATGCTGGCCGAGTGGTGCGGGCTGCGGAACGGGCGGGCGCGGGTGAGGGCGCCCTTGGCGATCAGGCCGGCCATCGAGTGGACCATCGAGGTCTGCAGCAACTCCTCGGCGGTCAGCGGCGGCAGAATGCCGGGCAGGCGTTGCGCCAGCATCGACTTCCCCGAGCCGGGTGGGCCGACGTAGAGCAGGTTGTGGCCCCCGGCAGCGGCGAGTTCCAGCGCGCGCTTGGCCTGTTCCTGACCTTTGACGTCGTGCAGGTCAGGCACCCGGGCGCCGTCGAGCATAGGCCCCGGCTTCGGCTGGCCCATCACCTGGGTGCCGCGGAAGTGGTTGACGATGGCGATCAGCGAGCGAGGCGCCAGCACCGCGGTCTCGCCGGCCCAGGCAGCTTCCGGTCCGCACGCCTCCGGGCAGATCAAACCCATGTTCCAGCCGCCGGCGGCGATGGCGGCAGGCAGGGCGCCCGCGACCGGGGCGATCTGACCGTCGAGATTGAGCTCGCCGATGGCGGCCCAGCCATCGAGCGCATCGGCCGGCAGGATGCCCATGGTGATCATCAATGCCAGCGCGATTGGCAGGTCGTAGTGGCTGCCTTCCTTAGGCAGGTCGGCCGGCGACAGGTTGGCGACGATCCGCTTTGGCGGCAGGCCAAGGCCCATGCCGGCGAAGGCCGCGCGCACCCGCTCCTTGCTCTCGGCCACCGCCTTGTCGGCCAGCCCGACCACGGCGAAGTGGACGGCGCCGCCGGTCAGCTGCACCTCGACGTCGACGCGGCGCGCTTCGACCCCTTCGAAGGCCACGGTGACGACGCGCCCAGCCAAAGCCCGAAAACCCCTTTTTATCCCACGACTTATCCACATCCCAGCACAGCTGGGAGTTCGGATCAAGAACGAAAACGGAACAATCTGAGAGAGTGTGGCGAATCAGTGTCCTAAGTGGTGCGCTTGAAGCGTCGTGGAAGCTTCACACTATGACCTAAAGCTAGCTCGCGGGCACGACCGGCCGAGATTTTCACCACCAAGCACACCAAGAACACGAAGGGGCGCTTCGCGCCCGGCCAATCGGCGCCACCCGATGCGCCAAGACCGCGCTCCGCGCCTTCGTGCTCTTGGTGTTCTTCGTGGTGATCGTCCTTCTTCTCCCGATCTCCGGCATCGAGCAGGCGCCTAAAGCGAGCCTATGAAGGCCTGCATCTCGGCGTTTACCTCGCGGTCCTCCGGGGTCACGCCGCCGAAACCGCTGTGCGGCATGCCCTCCCAGACGTGCAGTTCGGCCCGCACCCCGGCCTTGCGCAGCTTGCGGTGCATCAGGATCGCGTTGGAGAGGAAGATGTCGCGGGCGCCGGCCTGCAGCAGCGTCGGCGGGAAGCCGGCGACGTCGCCGAACAGCGGCGAGAGATAGGGATGGGCGAGGTCGGCGCCGTCGGCGTAGACCTCGTTCATCGCGGTCAGACGGCTGGTCAGCACGGTGTCCAGCCCCATCAGAGTGTGGAAGGTGTCGCCGCTTTCGGTGAGATCGAGCTCCGGGGTCATCAGCAGCGCACCGGCCGGCATCGGCAGGCCCTCGTCCTTGGCCCTGAGCAGCAGCGCCGCGGCGAGGTTGCCGCCGGCGGAGGTGCCGCAGAGCACGATCTGGCTCGCCGGCCGCTCGGCCAGCAGCGCCTTGTAGACCGCCATGCAGTCGTCGAGGGCGGCGGGGTAGGCGCCGTCGGGCGGCACGCGGTAGTCGAGGGCGTAGGTGAGGCGTCCAGTGCGCAGCGAGATCGCCGCCGCCTCGAAGCGCACGCTGCCTTCGCCGCCGCCGAACAGTAGCGCCCCACCGTGGATGTCGAACACGACCTTGTCGTCGCCGAGGAAGCGCTCGCCCTGAGGCTTGCCGACGTAGACCGGCACACCGGCTTTCGGCTCGGCGGTGACGTCGGCTCGTAGCCGCGCCATCAGTGACTCGCGCATCTGCGCCCCGGAGACCTCGCGCTGGGCGATCAGCCGGCGCCAGGCGTCCTTGTCGGCGACCGCCGGCATCGGCGCGCCGAGCGGTACGACCGCCGCCAGGACCGCCCGGGCGGCCTCGCTGAGGGCGGCCGGCGGCGGAACCTCGCGCGCCTTCAGGCTGACGATCCCCGGCGTGGCGGCGGCAGTCTGATCGGTCATTGGCGCGCTCCCCTTTTGGAGGCGAGCGTAAGCGCCAAGCCGGCGGTTGGCCAAGGCTTAAGGCTAGGACCAGTCCTTGCCGTCGAGATCGGCGATCATGCCGGGGCCGGTCGGACGCCAGCCCAGGCGCTGCTGGGTGAGGTCGCTAGAGGCGGTGAGGTCGAGGCTGGCGAACATTCCGAAGAAGCCGAACTGGGCGCCGGCTTCTTCGGGCGGGATCGCAACAACCGGCAGCTTCAGTCCTCGGCCAATGGCTTCGGCGATGGCCTTGAGCGAGACGCCCGCTTCGCCGACCGCATGATAGACGCCGCCGGCTTTGTGCTGCTCCAGAGCCAGGCGATAGAGCCGGGCGACATCCCGCACGTGCGCCGCCGGCCAGCGACCCTGGCCCCCATCGATGTACGCCGAGACGCCCTTCTCGCGGGCCATCTCGATCAGCGGGCTGACCAGCCCGAACTTGGTGGTGTCGTGCACCTGCGGCAGGCGCACCACGGCCGCGCTCACGCCTTGCGACAGCATCGCCAGGGCGGCGGGTTCCGAGACCCGCGGCGTGCCCGCCTCGCTCGGATGGTCGTCGTCCTCGCTCACCGGGCCGCCTTGCCCCCAGGGCCCGATTCCGCCGCTGACGATCAGCGGTCGGTCGGTCCCGGCGAGCGCGGCGCCCAGCGCCCCGATGGCGCGCTCGTCGATCTCGGCGTTCTCCACGAACTTGGAGAAATCGTGGATGAAGGCACAGTGGATCACGCCGTCCGATTGTGCCGCGCCGCTGCGCAGGCTGTCGAGATCTTCGAGTTCGCCGCGATGCGGTTCCGCGCCGGCCGCGATCAGGGCCTGGGCGCCGGCGTCCGAGCGGGTGAGCCCGAGCACCTGATGGCCGGCGGCGATCAGTTCGGGCACGATGGCCCCGCCGATGAAACCCGTGGCGCCGGTGAGAAATACGCGCATGTAAAAAGTCTCCAAGTTCGCTGGGAGAACTGTGCGCGGCCGGCTCACGCCGGTAAAGTCGTGAGGTTATAGGGGTATGACGGCTAACAGGATGAGGACGCCGACGTTGGAGACGAGCGGAAGTCGGGATGCGATCCGGTCAGAGATCGACGCGGTGGTCGTCGGCGCGGGTTTCGGCGGCATGTACATGCTGCACAAGCTGCGCGAGCTTGGCCTGAGCGCGCAGGGCTTTGACAAGGCCGGCGACGTCGGCGGCACCTGGTACTGGAACCGCTACCCCGGTTGCCGCTGCGATATCCCGAGCCTCGCCTATTCGTACTCGTGGTCGGACGAACTGCTGCGCGAATGGACGTGGACCGAGAAGTACGCCACCCAGCCAGAGGTCCTCGCCTACGCCCGCTTCGTCGCTGACAAGTACGACCTGCGTCCGCTGATCGCCTTCGAAACCGCCGTGCTCTCGGCGACGTTCGACGAGGACGACAACCGCTGGACGGTCACCACCGACCGCGGCGACAGAGTCCGGGCGCGCTATCTGATCATGGCCACTGGCTGTCTCTCGATGCCGCGGGCGCCGGACATCAAGGGCGCGGACACGTTCGCAGGCCCGACCTACCACACCGGCCGCTGGCCGCATGAAGGCGTCGACTTCGCCGGCAAGCGCGTGGCGGTGATCGGGACTGGATCCTCCGGCATCCAGTCGATCCCAGTGATCGCGGCCGAGGCCGAGCACGTCACGGTGTTCCAACGGACGCCGAATTTCTCCGTACCCGCCAATAATCGTCCGCTTACAGACGATGAGCGGCAGGCTTGGCTCGACAACCACGAGACCTACGTCCGCACGCTGCGCGGCACGGGCGTCGACGTCTCAGAAGCGCCAGGCGCGGCGCAGCGGGCCGCGGCGGCCGCCGCACCAGCGAGGCCCCAACCGCAGCGCGGCTCGATGGCGACGAAGCTGGAGGGCGAGGCGCTGCAGCAGCGGCTGCAGGCGTTCTGGGACGCCAGTACGGGCACCGGCTGGCTCGGCTTCCCGCGTATGCTGGTCGATCGGTCGATGAACGACGCGGCGGCCGACTTCGTGCGCGGCAAGATCGCCGAGCGGGTCAAGGATCAGCAGGTCGCCGCCCGGCTGATGCCGCACGACCATCCGATGGGCACCAAGCGTATCTGCGTCGATACCAACTACTTCGAGACCTACAACCGCGCCAACGTAGAGCTGGTCGACAGTCGCGATGAGGCGATCGTCGAGATCACCTGCACCGGCATCCGGACCACGGCGAACGACTATCCGGTCGACGCGATCGTCTTCGCCACCGGGTTCGACGCCATGACCGGCGCGCTCCTGGCGATGGACATCCGCTGCGGCGAGCACGATCTGCGCAGCGCCTGGGAGGGTGGCCCGAAGACCTACCTCGGCCTGATGGTCGCCGGCCTGCCCAATCTCTTCACCCTCACCGGCCCTGGCAGCCCGTCGGTGCTCTCCAACATGATCAGCTCCAACGAGCATCACGTGGAGTGGGTGGCGGAGACGCTGGACTACATGCGCGGCAATGGCCTCACCCGCATCGAGGCCGACCCTGACTGGCAGGAGCGGTGGGTGCAGCATGTCAACAAGGTCGCCGACACGACGCTCTTCCCCCAGGCCAACTCCTGGTACATCGGCGCCAACATCCCCGGAAAGCCGCGCGTGTTCATGCCCTACGTCGGCATGAACTATCGCGGCAAGGTCCGCGATGCGGTCGCTCAGGGTTACAAAGGTTTCGCGCTGGCGTGAGCACGTAGCCGACCGTTCGCCGACCGCCAAGATTCGCTACGCATCTCGGCCGGATACGTGCAAAGGTCGCTTCGATGTCCGAAGCTCTCAGTATTCAGCCGCTCGCGCCGCCGCCGTTGCTGGAAGCTTGGCTGGATTCCGACCAGGCGGTTCTGGACGCGCTGCCGATCGGCATCTACGCCTGCGACGCAGACGGCCACATCGTGCGGGTCAATCGCAAGGCAATCGAACTCTGGGGCCGAGTCCCTGGCGCGCTCGACCCGGCGCAGCGGTTCTGCGGCTCTTTCCGACTCGAAACCTTGGATGGCCAGTTCATCGCGCCGGAGCTGACGCCGATGGCGCGGGCGGTGCTGTTTGGCGAGCGGTTCGAGAACGCCGAAGCGATGGTCACCAACCCGGACGGCAAGCGCTGGGTCGGGCAGGTGAACGTCGCCCCGATGTTCGGTGATCGCGGCGAGGTGATCGGCGCGATCAACTGCTTCCGCGACATCACCGCCGAGTACGAACTTCGCGTGGCCTTGACGCGCCAGCAGCACACCTTCGACCTGGCGATGGTCGCCGCGCAGATGGGTACGTGGCGCTACTGCCTCGCCGACAATGTCTGCGACTACGACGAGAACGCCCAGCGTCTCTACGGCCTGACCGAGGCGCGCTTCCTTCACGATGAGGCGGGCGTGGCGTCCAAGTTCCACCCCGACGATATGGACGCGATGTGGGCCAAGGTTGCCGTGGCGCTCGATCCGCTTGGGGACGGCCGCTACGACGTCGAATATCGGGTGCGGCAGCTCGACGGCAGCTGGCGCTGGCTAAGCGCCTGGGGGCTGACCGAGTTCGTGGGCGAGGGGCCGACGCGGGAAGCTGTCGCCATCGCCGGCGCCAGCCGCGACCTGACCGAACTGAAGCGCGCCGAACAGCAACAACGGCTGCTGGCCAACGAGCTGAACCACCGGGTCAAGAACTCACTGGCCACGGTTCAGTCGATCACCAGCCAGACCTTGCGGGGCGCGACCGACCTGGCCACGGCGCGCGAGGCGCTGGAGCAGCGCATCGTCTCCCTGGCACGGGCGCACGATCTGCTGACCGATCGCAGCTGGTCCGGCGCCGACCTCAGCGACGTGGTGCGCAAGGCAATGGAGCCGTTTCCGCCCGGCCAGCTGGACCTGGCTGGCCCCTCGCTCGACGTCTCGCCGCAGCTGGCGTTGTCGCTCTCGCTCGCCCTGCACGAGCTGGCCACCAACGCGGCCAAGTACGGCGCGCTGTCAGCGCCCGAGGGGCGCATCGAGATCCGCTGGGATCGCCTGGGTGACGAGCTCTGCCTGAAATGGCGCGAAGGGGGTGGGCCAGCGGTCTCGCTGCCAACCCGCCGAGGTTTCGGCAGCCGACTGCTGGAAGCGAGCCTGCGCGACCTGGAGGGCCAAAGCAGGCTCGAGTTCGCCCCGGAGGGCGTCCGCGCCGAGTTTCGCGCTCCGGTCTGACTCCCCGCCCAACGGGGCAGGGGAGGGAAATTCGGCCGGCGATGCGCTAACCCTGGCGCATGGGCAGCAAGCGCTCCGTCGGCAGACCGCCGCATCCCGACGTCCTCACTCCCGCAGAGTGGAGCGTCGTCGACGCCGTTCGGCATGGGATGAGCAACACGCTGATCGCGCGGCGGCGCGGGGTCAGCGTCGACGCGGTCAAGTTCCACCTGAGCAACGCCATCGGCAAGCTCGGCCTGCAAGACCGTCGCGCGCTGCGCCGGTGGGATGGCGTGCGCCGCGACAGTCACCTTCATTCCAGGGAGCCGAACATGGAAACGACGCTGGAGCTGGGTGCGATCGGGCAGATCGGGCGCTCGGTCGCCAACATCGGCGAGGCTGAGCGCTGGTATCGCGACGTGCTCGGGCTGCAGCACCTCTACACCTTCGGCAAGCTCGCCTTCTTCGACTGCGGCGGCGTGCGCCTCTTCCTGGAGGAGGGGAGCGCGGTCCGCCCGCAATCGGTGATCTACTTCAGCGTCCCGGACATCCGCACCGCCCACGCTCAGCTGCTCGAGCGAGGGGTCACCTTCGAGAGCGCGCCGCACCTGATCCATCGCCACGCCGACGGCCTCGAAGAATGGATGGCCTTCTTCCACGACAACGAAGGCCGCCTGCTCTCTATCATGTCGCAGATCACGGGCGCGGCGGAGGGCTAAGCCGGGGCCGCTTGTCGGACCGGGGCGGGCGCGCCATCGTGGCGGGATAGTCGCGTGGAGAAGTTCAGTGGTCGACAATGTCCCGCCCGTCGGCGCCTTCGCCATCGTGCCGTCGAACGATCTGGCGGCCGCCATTGCCTTCTGGGAACGGCTCGGGTTCGCGCGCACCGGCGGCGACGCCCAGTACGTGATCATGACCGGGTGGGGCTGCGAGGTGCATCTGACCAAGGCGGGCGAAGGGCCGTGGCGCGTGCCCGGAGAGCACAACCCCTTCGGTGTCTTCATCCGCACCCCGGACGTCGCCGCCATCGCCGCGCGGGTCGAGGACCTGATCATTCGGCCCGGCGGCGTGCTGCGCCACCGCGAGTGGGGGATCTACGAGGTCGGCATCAACGGCCCGGACGGCATGCTGATCCGCATCGGCTGGCCGTCGCGGCTGGTCGCCTAGCCTCGCCGGGCGATAAGCGCTAGGCCGTCGCCATGAGCACGGCGCTGCGACGGCTGATCGATCTGCCCGGGGTGGACGACCTGGAGTACCGGGCGGTGCTCAAGCGAGAGTTCGCGGAGCCGGAGGCGCGGGCTGACTTTCCGGAGATCGACGCCTGCGCGACGGCGCTGTTCGGGCTGACGGCCGGTGAGGCCGAGGCGGCCCCGCGGCCGGCCGGCTGGGACGACATCGAGCTCAAGTCGGCCGCCGAGCAGGTGGAGGCGTTCGAAGCCGAGGGCTGGGACGTGACCGACAACAAACGCCGCCCGCTGCGCGTCCTCGGCCACTTCAGCGGGCCGCTGTGGCTGGCCGTGCGCGGGGTCGCCGGCAGCTTGCCGTATCAGCCCGAGACCAAGGGCGAGTCCGACGATTGGGGCTCGAAGCTGGCGGCCGAAGCCAAGCGGTTCCGCAAGCGATAGCCCCGAGGGCGCGCCCTTCAGGCCGGCTTGACCGACGGTTGCGCCAGCCGCAAAGTCGCGCGGTCATGAACCGCCCCACGTTTCTCGTTCAGCCCGACTGACGCGCGTCTCCCGCGAGACTTGCCGTCATTCCCAGCGGTCGCAGAACCGCGTTCGGGCCATGAGAGATTTTCATCATGACAAACGACAGACGCCTCGGCGTCTACTACGCGCTGCTCGTCACCCAGGTAGTGTCGCTGATCGGCAGCCAGGTCAGCGAGTACGCCGTCAGCATCGCCATCTTCCGCGCCACCGGCCACGCCACCCCGCTGGTGCTGGTCGCC
The DNA here is from genome assembly GCA_036494265.1 of Caulobacteraceae bacterium. Lineage (GTDB taxonomy): Bacteria > Pseudomonadota > Alphaproteobacteria > Caulobacterales > Caulobacteraceae > Acaudatibacter. The sequence goes on from DASXOP010000014.1 coordinate 94,847, forward strand.
TTCTTCTCATCCGCGCCCGGGATCATCCTTGGCGGGTTCGCCGGTGCGCTCGCGGATCGGTTCGACCGCCGCTGGATGATGCTGATCGCCAATGTTGGCTACACGATCACCAGCGGCCTTTTGCTGCTGAGCTTCGCGTCCGGCGCGTTCCAGCTCTGGCATCTCTACACGATCGCCTTCGCCGCCTCCGTGTTCGCCACGCTCGAGCGGCCAGCGTTCCAGGCCTCGGTGGCGACGCTGGCGCCGGACAGCCACCGTGATCGCGCCAACGCCCTCGCGCAGCTGACCTATCCGGCCTCAGGCGCGATCGCCCCGGCGCTGGCCGGGTTGCTCTACGTGGCGATCGGCGTCGCCGGGTCGATCGCCGTTGACGTCGCTACCTTCGTCGTCGCGATCGCCGTGCTCGCTGTCGTGCGCATTCCGCGACCCGCCGAGACCGCCGAGGGGCGAGCGATGCGGGCGTCGGTGTGGCGACAGGCGTTCGACGGTTTCCGCTACCTGGCCGCGCGGCCGGTGCTGTTCGGATTTTGCGGCTATGTCTCGGCGGTCAACCTGGTCGCCAGCCTCGCCTTCGTGTTGCTCACCCCCTATGCGCTCGCCCGCACCGGCAGCGCCCAGCTGCTGGGCCTGGTGCTGGCGGCGATGAACGTGGGCGGGATCGCCGGCTCGCTGACGATCGGCGCGCGAGGCCAGTTTCGATCGCGGTTGGGCGTCGTGATCGCGGCGATCTTCGCGGCCGGCGCCTGCCTCAGCCTGGCGGGCGCGGCGCAAAGCGCGCCCACGCTCGCCGCCAGCCTCTTCCTGCTGATGTTCGCGCTCGCCTTCACCAACGCCCCGTTCTGGTCGTTCATGCAGGCCAAGATCGCACCCGACCTGCAAGGCCGCGTCTTCGCCGCCTATCTGCAGCTGATCACCCTGCTGACGCCGCTCGCCTTCCTCGTCGCCGGCCCGTTGGCCGACCGGGTGTTCGAGCCGGCGAGGCGCACGCCGGCCTGGAGCAGCGTCGGCTGGCTGGTCGGCGCTGGACCGGGCGCCGGCATGGGGATGATCCTCGTGCTGTCAGGCGTTGTGCTCGTGGCGCTCACCCTGGCGGTCGTCGCGATCCCGTCGGTGCGGCGACTGGAGACGGACCTGCCGGACCATGCGGCGGCCTGACAGGGTGATGACAGGGTGAGCCCTTCATTGTCTCCCGAATCCGCCCGTGGTAACCCAATGTTGAGTTGTTTCTCGTGTCAGCCCTCACCAGATTCAGCGGACCATGGGAACATTTAAGACCTTTCTGGCCGGAGCGTTCCTGGGCGCTGGTGTGTTCAGCGTCCTCACCCACGCCGCGTGGGTGTCGACCACCCACATGATGTCGATTGTCCCCGCGCTCACGGTTGCGGACCTGATCGAAGCGGGTGGCGCGGCTTTCTCCGGCGTCACTGCGCTGCTGATCGTCCTGCGCCAAGATCGTGCCAAAGTCGTCGCCTGAGCGGCGCGGAGTTGCCGGGGCACGAGACACATCTAACGCTCTTCGACACCTGGACGTTGATCCTGTGCGTGGTGGTGGCCACCCTGCTCATGGTCGTCAGACGTCTGCGAAACGTGCCGCACCAGGCAAGGCAATGGCTTGACGATGCGTTGAACGTCGGGACGATCTTCGTTATCGGCGCGCTGGTGGTGTCGAGCTTGCCTTGGTTCGACTTCGCGTACGTTCCGAACCCGCTCACCGGCGTTGCTTTGATCTATTGCGGCGGGCTCATCGTATCGGCGATGTACCGGAGCCTTCTCAAGACCACTCCGACGACGCACGCCTCTTCGCCCCCAGCCCCACACGCGCCGCCGCCAAGCGAATAGACTCTGGGCCGCAACTCCCGTTCACTCACCCCCGCCACGTCACCGGGTCCAGGCCGAAAGCCAGGCCTCGCCAGTCGTGGTCGCCAGCCTCGCGCTTGCGGCGGTTTTCGTGAGCGATGCGGCGATAGAGGCGAAGCGCCGCGACGTCGTCGAGGTTGGTGATGTCGAGGCCAAGGTGCTCGGCCAGAAGCTCGCGGCGGAGGGCGCGGACGAACGCCGGGTCCCAGATCGAGGCGTTCATCTCGGTCGAGCCGAAGAGCGAATAGGCATGCAGGTTGCCGGACCCGATCGTCGCCCAGGCATCGTCGACCAGCATCAGCTTCGCGTGGACATAGATGTTCTGGCGCTGGCCGTGCGCATCCATGCCGGCGATGCCAACCACGGTGAAGCTCTCGTGGCTGCTGAGCGCGGTTCGGGCGGCGAGGAAGGCTTGGCGCGCCGGAGTGTCGGCCGCGCGCTCGGCCTCCGGCTCGGCCGGCGTCAGCACCACGACCTCGACGCCCCGCTCCAACGCCGCCTTCAGGCTGGCGACGATCTCCGGGACGTCGAGCGACTGGTTCTCGATGTAGATTGAACGCCGCGCCGCGCCGATCGCCAGCTGGTATTGCTCGAAGATCGAGGTCTCGCCGGCGGCGACGTCGGTGTATCGGCCCGCCCGCAGCGTGCGCTGGATCTGCACCTGGCTCTCGCCGCGCGGCGCCGAGTGTCGAGACGGCGGAGGCAGATCGTCATCGCCGTCATGGCCCCAGGTTCCGCCCACCAGCGCGCGCTCGCTGGCCTCGTTCCAGCGCTGGACGAAGTTGCGGTGAACGTCGATGGCCGACGGCCCGGCAAGTTCGACGTAGGCGTCGTGGTGGTGGTGCTCGCCGGCATGTCCGGGCGCGACCATGGAGCGAGGGTTGAGGTTGATCCCGCCGACGAAGGCGACCTCGCTCTGCTGGCCGGCGTCGATGAGCCAGCTCTTCTGGTGCTGGCAGTAGATGCCGTCGGCGCGGTCCCAGCGGATGCGGAAGCGCGAGCCACGCTCAGTGAGCCGGGCTCGGTGGTCGGCCGAACCCCAGAACGTGCGCGGCTCGAACTGGCGCGTCTCCGGGTTAGGCCGCCAGAATATCACCCGCACGTCCAGCCCGCGCGCCGCGACCCGGTCCAGCACGTCGAAGAGATCGCCTCGGCCGTCCGGCAGGGCGAAGTCCGGCGTGATGAAAGCGACCGTCGCCCAGACGCTGTGGCGCGCGGCCTCGACCGCCTCGCAGATGCGCCGGAACGCCGGTTCACCATCGATCAAGGCCCGCACCGCGTTGCCGCCGCGCACTGGGTAGGAGCACCGCTCGGCCGGCGGGATATGTGACGCCAAGTCGGCGTCCGGCCGCGTCTCGTCCGTCGGCAAGCTCATGTGAGATCGGTGAACGGGTTGAAGGCGATGTCCCAGACGTGCCCATCCGGGTCGGCGAAGGCCGCCTCGTAGCCACCCCAGTGCGTGGCCTGTGGGCGCTTCAGTGGCGTTGCGCCGACGCTGAGCCCAAGCTCGAACACGGCGTCGACCTCGGCCGGCGAGGCGACGTTGTGCGAGAGGCCGACGCTGGAGAATGTCGTCGATCCGGCCGGCAGATCCTTGAGCGCCGCCTCGCGCGGATACAGCGAGAGCCAGCTGCCTTCGAACTGGAACAGGATGAAGTCGTCGCCGTCGGCATAGTTGTGGTCGGGAAGCCGAGTCCGTCCCGATAGAACGCCAGCGCCCGACCAAGATCGCTCACGGCGAGACTGACGATGGATATCTTCGGCTTCATGGCGGCGAGCGTTCCTCTGACCCCAAGCCTAGCATCGGTGGCGGCTTCCCGAAGGTGCGTTCGCGGGGCCAGCGCGCCAGTGCTGACAGGTTTTGGCTAGCGGGCGCCGTCCGTCGCGAGGCGTGCGGGACGCCGAACCCGCCTGAGTCAGCTAGTAACGATCACCAGTTTGCCCTTCGGCAGGCCGAGGGTCTCGAACTCGGTGAGCGCGGGGATCGCGTCGGCGAGGGAGACGGTGCGGCTGATCCTGGGGACCAGCTTGCCTTGTTCGGCGGCCTCGGCGATGCCCGCCATCCGCGCCGGCGTCGGCATGCCCGAGGCGATCGCGTGGCGGCGCGAGAGTGCGCTGGCGATCAGGCGGTCCTGGGTGAGGAAGGCGTGGACGGCGACGCCGCCGGACCCGAGCATGGCGCCAGCCTCTTTCGGCGATAGCGCCCCGGCGGTATCGAAGACCAGGTCGAAGCGACCGCGCCAGGCGTCCGGGTCGAAGGCGCGGTAGTCGGCGACCTCGCTCACGCCGAGCGCCGTGGCCTCATCGCGCACGTCGGCGCTGCAGTTGCCGGCGACCTCGGCGCCGCGCATCAGCGCCAGCTGCACCGCCGAGCGTCCAAGTCCGCCAAGGCATCCGACGATGAACACCTTTTCGCCTGCGCGCACCTTCGCCCGGTCGACCACCGCCGACCAGGCTGTCACGCCCGGCATCGGCAGCGCCGCCGCGACCTCGAAGGAGAGCGAAGGCGGCTTTGGATAGGCCCGCTTGGCGTCGATCACGAGATAGTCGGCGAACGCGCCGGCCGCCCGTATGCCGCTGATGCCGAACACGTCCTCGCCGATCTGCCGTCCGTTCACCTCCGGGCCGAGTGCGTCGATCACGCCGGCGAAGTCGTGGCCGAGGCCGCGGGGGAACCGCGACCCCGTGATCGGCCGCAGGGCGCCGACGCGGAGCCGATAATCGGCCGGGTTGGCCGCCGCGGCCAGCACGCGCACACGCACCTCGCCGCGGCCCGGCTCGGGGATATCCACCTCCTCCAGCCGCATTTCCTCGGGGCCACCGTAGCGGTGGTACTGGATGCGTCGCACGGGCGTCTTCCTCTGATAATGTCAGTCACTGACATACATAGCGGTTCGGTCAGTGACTGACAATTGTGGTCAGCGCCAAAAGGCCGGGCTATGAGGCGGGATGCCGAGGAACAAGGATGCGCTGCGTGGCCGCCTCCAGCAGGCGGCGTTGGAGCTCTACCGCGAGCGGGGCTACGAGCAGACCACCGCCGCTGAGATCGCCGCGCGGGCCGGCGTCACCGAGCGCACCTTCTTCCGCCACTTCGCCGACAAGCGCGAAGTGCTCTTCGACGAAGACCCTCGGCTGCGCCCAATCCTGACCGCTGCGGTCGCGGCGGCGCCCGCTGGCTCGGCGCCGCTGGCGGTCCTATTTCACGCGTTCGCGTCGATCGAGCCGCTGCTGCAGGACAACCGCGCCTTCACCGAGCCCCGCCAGGCGGTCATCGCCAGCACCCCGGCGCTGCGGGAGCGCGCCGAAGCCAAGTCAGCCTCGCTGACTGCCCTGCTGGCGGTGGAGCTGCAGCGCCGCGGTGTCCCGGAAAAACAGGCGCTCCTGGCTGCAAGGGCGGGCATGGCCGCGTTTGGCCACGCGGCGCAGTCCTGGTTCGAAAACCCCTCGGTCGGCCTCAGGGTCTATCTAGAGCGAGGCTTCGACGCGCTGGGCGAGCTGGCCAGGCGGGGGTCATGACCGCAGATTTCGTGACAGTCGCGAACAGCGGACGCAATATCCGCACGAAAGTTAGATGGGCTTGATGACCAAGAATCAAATATTCCGGCCTCTCTCAGGCTATGCATATTGTTGGAACTGGTCGATTCGGCAAAGATAGCGAGACACGGGGGTGCTCATGAACGGCAATGCGCCAGCCAAAACTGTGTCGTGTCCGATCTGTTCAGGTCGATTTGACGGTCTCTGCTGGCGGCGTGAGACCCGGAATGATGCATACGGTTTCAATTGCGAGACTTGCGGTACGTTCGACATCAGTAGAACGGCGATGGAAGACTATTTTAATCCGGGGCGCGTGACTGATGTTGCATCGATGGTGCTTTCGCACAAAGTCCGGATGGCACAAAATTCGACGACGCGACCAATGATTACCGGAGCGATGGTGGAAGGTCTGACCGCTGAGAGATTGCCGTCGCCCTCGCAGCAGGTTCGCAATTTCCTCCGGATCGTTGGCGGCGAGCTGCAGGCTTCGCGAAGCGCTTTCAGCATCACCGAGGCAACCGGGGCCAGCGTTGGATTCGCATCCAAAGATGAGCAATTCAGGATGCTGAGCGCTCTGCAAGAGAAAGGTCTGATTAGGAAGCTCGCTAACCGCACTCGGCAGCGGGCCCACGGCGGAAGCGTCAGCGAGCCGACTTGGGACCTCACTCTTGATGGTTGGGATCGGTACGACGAGGAGCAGCGCGGGCTAGTTGCCGGGCAGTACGGGTTCCTGGCCATGAAATTCGGCGATCGGGTCCTCGACAGATTCGTGGGCGAGGTTCTGAAACCGGGTGTCGCGCGAGAACTGAACTATCAGGTCCTCGACATGCGTGACGTCCCTCGGGCGGGCATTATCGACAATATAATGCGATCTCAGATCAGAGATTCTGCTTTCGTTTTGGTCGACCTGACGCACGACAACTCCGGTGCCTATTGGGAGGCGGGCTATGCAGAAGGGTTGGGGAAACCGGTGGTCTACATTTGTGAGCGAAGTAAATTTGAGACCGCGAAGACGCATTTCGACACTAATCATTGCACGACGGTTCCTTGGACAGAAGATGAGCCGCGCCGGTTTGTTGAGGAACTGGTAGCGACGCTGCGGCGATCTTTGAATCTGTTTCCACGGGCGGGGTCCGTCGCGTAACGATCGTTCCCTCTCAACCAAGGCCTGCCTGGGTCCCGGCGTTCGCCGGGATGAGCGGGTTGAGGGGTGGGCGATTTTTGGGGCTTGACGGCGGATATTACCGTGCGTAGCTGGGTTGTCGCATGGCGACGCCGATCTTCCTTAGCATCCTCGACAAGACCGCGCTGCGAGCGGCGGCTCTGCGTCAGCTCAACAGGGGGAGGGACCGTAAATTACGGTGCATCTGCGGTCGGGCGGGCGCGCGACCGAGAGAGACTTCAGGTAATGCAGCGGCCGCTCGCCCTGCTTCAGACGATGCCGCGGAGGGCTTCGATCCGGTTCCAGAGGGCGACGGCTGCGTCGGCGCCGCCGAAGCGTTTCAGTTGCTGGGCGCCGGTGGGGGAGGTGACGTTGATCTCGGTCAGGTAGTCGCCGATCACGTCGATGCCGACCAAGAGCAGGCCGCGGTCCTTGAGTTCGAAGCTGATCGCATCGCAGATCTCGCGGTCGCGTTGAGTGAGGTCGACAGCTTCGGCGCGGCCGCCGCGGGCGAGGTTGGAGCGCACCTGGCCTTCGCCGGGGATGCGGTTGATGGCGCCGATCGGCTCGCCGTCGATGAGGAGGATGCGCTTGTCGCCGGCCGAGACCGCGGGGATGAACTTCTGCGCGATCACCGGCTCGCGGCTGATCATGGCGTGGAGTTCGAGGAGGGCGTCGAGATTGGGGTCGCCCGCCTTCAGCTTGACCACGCCCGAGCCGGCGCCGCCGTAGAGCGGCTTCAGCACGATGTCGCCGTGCTTGCCGTGGAAGTCGTGCAACGCCTCGGCGTCGGCGGTGATCAGGGTCGGGGGCTGCAGGCCGGGGAAGCCGGTGACGAACAGCTTCTCCGGCGCGTTGCGCACCTCGGTGGGGTTGTTCACCACCAGCGTCGCCGGGTGGACCTTCTCAAGGAAGTAGGTGGCGGTGATGTAGGCGAGGTCGAACGGCGGGTCCTGGCGCATCAGCACCACGTCGAACTCCGAGAGGTCGCGCACCTCGACGTCGCCGACGCTGTGATGGTCGCTCTTCACGGCGCGCAGGTTCACCGCCTCGCCGCGCGCCAGCACCCGCCCGTCGGCGAGGCTGAGCTTGTCCGGCGAATAGACGAAGAGGCCGTGGCCGCGGGTCTGCGCCTCCAGCATCAGGAAGAAGGTTGTGTCGGTCTCGATGT
>DASXOP010000015.1:0-2891 GCA_036494265.1 Caulobacteraceae bacterium
ACGGAGTCGCGCCGCGAGATCGACCGCTTCTGCGACGCCATGCTGCGCCTGGCCGCCGCGGCCAAGGCCGGCGACGTCGCCCGCTTCAAGGGCGCCCCGTTCCGCGCCCCCCTTCGCCGCCTCGACGAGACCGCCGCCGCCCGCAAGCCACGGCTCAAGTGGACACCGCCGGGGTAGTCGCTCTCTCAAGAACCACGAAGAACACACGATAAGCACGAACGCGCGCCGCGCTTCTCTTCCTCTCAATGTCATCCCGGAGAGCCCGCCGTCAGGCGGGACTCGTCCGGGATCTACTTCCAACAAGCGTGCTGAGTAGATCTCGGACCTGCGCCGCTGCGCGGCTTGTCCGGGATGATGGGGTGGACGGCCCCCTGACGGCATCGATTGTGCCATGCTGGCCGTGAGTGGACCCAGCAGAAGGAGACCGTCCGCCATGCAAGCTATCAGATTTGGGATCGACCTGGCCAAGAGCGTTTTCCAGGTTCACGGGGTCGATGCGTCAGGCCAGGTCGTGGCGCAGCGCCAGTTGCGGCGTGGGCAGGTGTTGAAGTTCTTCGCGCGCCAGCCGGCGGCGCTGATCGGGATGGAGGCGTGCGGCTCGGCGCACTACTGGGCGCGCGAGCTGGCGAAGCTCGGCCACGACGTGAAGCTGATGCCGGCGAGCTACGTGAAGGCTTACGTGCGGCGCGGCAAGAACGACGCCCGCGACGCCGAGGCCTGTTGCGAGGCGGTGAGCCGGCCGAGCATGCGCTTCGTGCCAGTCAAGACGGTGGCGCAGCAGGGCCAGCGGGCCCTGCACCGGGCCAGGGACCTCTTGGTGCGCCAGCGCACTCAGAGCGGCAACGCCATCCGCGCAATGCTCTATGAGATGGGCCTGATCGGCTCCAAGGGTCGTTCGGGCATCGGCGAACTGATCGAGCGGGTCGAGGCCGGCGCGAGCGACATTCCGGCTGGGTTGCTGGTCTCGCTGCGGCCGCTGGCCCGGCAGTGGCGTGCGCTGCAGGCCGAGACGCTGGCGCTCGATCGCGAGCTGCAGGCCCAGGCCCGGCATGACGCCGACGCCCGCCGGCTGATGCAGATCCCCAACGTCGGGCCGGTCATCGCCCACGCGGTGATCGCCGCGGTCGGCGACGGGCGCCAGTTCGCCTCCGCCAGGGACTTCGCCGCCTGGGTGGGGCTGACCCGCTTGAACCACGATACCGGCGGCAAGACCCGACTCGCCGGCCACATCAGCAAGGCCGGCGACCGGTCCCTGCGACGCCTGTTCGTGCTGGGCGCCAGCGCCGGCCTGCGCCACGTCCGCGCCAAGCCGGGCAGCGGCTCGCTCTGGATCCAGGGCCTCATCGCACGCCGACCGGTCAAGGTCGCTGTCGTCGCCCAGGCCGCCAAGACCGCCCGTATCGTCTGGGCGGTGCTGACGTCCGGCAAGGAATACACCGCTCAGCCGCACCGCGCGTGAGGCTGGGGTCGGTCAAGAGGTAAGGAGCAAAAGGCTGCCAGGCAAAATGGTCAGGACCTGGGTCGGGACACTCCGCCGTGTCATCGCGCCTCGAGCGCGCCGGATGATTGGAACCCGATCCGCGAAACCCTTGCGGGCCAGCGGTCAGATAGCGCCGCATCAACAGGCCGGATACATGACCGCTCCAGACTACACGCCAAAACAGCCCAGCGCTCTCTTGCCGAAGGGGGGCCGTCCATACATGACATCGTGCAGGGAGGAGGGCCGCATAGCGCTGGCCGCCCTCTGCGATCGCGGCGTAGAGATTGACCGCACACGATGGGAGGCGACCCATGGCGCAAGTGAACCGTTACTGGACGCTGGCTGACGGGCCGGTCCCGAACTGGCCGCAGCCCGACACTTTCGTGCTCAATGAGGGCGAGATCCCGAGGCCCGGCCCTGGGCAGGCGCTCTCCCGCACCATCTACGTCTCCCTCGATCCCTATCAGTGGGGCTACAAGAAGCGGCGCACCGAGCCGGCGGGCGCGCCCTGCCATGCGCGCACGGTCTCGCAGGTGGTCGAGAGCAACATGCCGGGCTTTGCGGCCGGCGACCTCGTCTTCAACACGAACGGCTGGGCCGAGCACGCCTTGATGGGCGAGGGGGTCTGGCGGCCCGGCTACATGGTCCCGCGCAAGCTCGATTCCAGCCTCGGTCGCATCTCCCAGGCCGTCGGCGTGCTCGGCATGCTGGGGCTGACCGCCTACGCCGGCATGGACCTGATGGCGGGACCCAAGCGCGGCGAGACGGTGGCGGTCTCCGCGGCCTCGGGAGGCGTCGGCCAGATCGCCGGGCAGCTCGCCAGGCTGCGCGGCGCGCGGGTGGTCGGCATCGCCGGACGCGACGCCAAGTGCCGCTACGTGACGGACGAGCTGGGCTTCGACGCCTGCGTCTCGCACCTCTCGCCGACGCTGCCGGCGGACCTCGCCGCCGCCTGCCCGGCGGGGATCGACGTCTACTTCGAGAACGTCGGCGGCAAGGTGTTCGAGGCGGTGCTGCCGCTGTTCAATCCGGGCGCGCGGATGACGATCTGCGGCCTCATCGCCCACTACGGCGACGACGAGGGCTCCGACAGCCGCGCCCAGCTGATGGAACGGGCCGCGCCGGTGATCAAGGCGCGGGGCGTCGTCATCACAAACCTCTTCGTCGGCGACTTCGCCGCCGACCACCACGACGAGATGCTGGCCTACGTCGCGCCGCTGGTGAAGGCCGGAAAGATCAAGTACCGCGAGGACATACGCCAGGGTCTTGAGACCATCCCGACCGCCTTCGCCGAGATGCTGCGCGGCGACAACTTCGGCAAGATGCTGGTGCAGGTCGGCGAAGACCCCACCGCTTAGAGCCGCCTGGAACTACCTCGACCACACCATGGTGTCATCCCGGAGACCCGCGA
>DASXOP010000016.1:0-126782 GCA_036494265.1 Caulobacteraceae bacterium
CTCCCCCACAGCTCCAAAAGAGCTCAGGTGGCTACGGTCCCTCCGACGGCTGCCCGTCTGGCGCTGTCACGCCAGGCGGGCGTCCCGGAAACACCGCCCTCAATAGCAAACCTTCAACACACAAGGTGGCGCGGCGCGCTACCAGCGCGGCGTGACGGAGGGGGCGCAAGGGGTTCGCCGGCTACCGCGCCCCCTCCACCATTTCGCTGGTAGCGTAATGGTCCCTCTCCCCCGCTCGTTGGCGGTGGAGGAGAAGGAACAGGCGCCTCCCGTTCAGTTCCCCACCGGGCCGTTGTGGAACAGCACCAGCTTGGCGCGGTCGAGGCCATGGTCGTGGGTCAGCTCGACGCGGGTCGCCTCGGCGCCGGCGGCGGCGGATTTGACGGCGGCCAGCGCCGCGTCATCGTCGCCTGGATCGGCGCCCTTGGCGGCGCCAGCCAGCCACACGGTCGCCTGATCGGTCTTCGCCGCCGGCGGGCCGTACTTGTCGGTGAAGTAGGTTTCGAGGTCGGCGTTGATCGGCTGGTCCGACGCCGCGTTGCAGCGGAAGTAGTGAACCTCGGCCGGCGCCGCCGAGGTGACGAGGCCGCTCTGCACGGTGGCTTCGACGTAGGTGGACGCGTCGCCGTCCTGGAACGTCCGCCGGCTGGAGCCGCCGGCCTGACGCTTGTAGCCGTCGGGATGCTCCAGATAGCCCATGAACCGCGGCCAGCCCCAGATCTCGCCGTGCTCGCCAACGCGGGCGGCGTCGGGGGCGTCCTGGCGGCAGAGCTGGAAGAGGCCGCGCGCCGCTGTCTGGCTCCAGGTGAGCAGCGCGGCCTGGTCGGCGGCCGCCGGCGTCGCGACGGCCAGAGAGGCCGCCGCCAACGCCAGCGCGAGGAATGGGGAACGCTGCGGCCGGGTCATGGCCAATCTCCGGAGCGCCCCCCGGCGCAGCAGCCTATTTGGCGTAGCTTTGGTAGACCAGAACGGCGTCGCCGGAGTCCTGCTGGAACTTAAGGATGGTGAAGCCGCCGGCCGCCATCGCCGCGTTGAGGTCGGCCTTGGCCAGGTGCACCGGCTTGCCGGCGCCCAGCTTGACGTAGAACGCGCCCAGCGTGTTGTCGCCGCCGTCCTGCGGCGCGCCGATCCAGCTCGATGCCTCGCCGATCACACCGGCGTCCGCCTTGTTGAAGCTGACCTTGCAGGTGTTGACCTTGAGGTCGCCGGTCGACATGTGGCGCAAGCCGTGGGTCACCAGCAGGGTTAGACGGCCAGCGTCCGTGGTCTTCTCGCGCGCCGCCTTGTCGGTGATCGACATGTTCGCGTCGCTGTCGGCGACGACGTCGGTGTTCCTCCAGCCGTCGGCGTCGGCCGCGTGGGTGGTGGAGACGTATTCGCCGGAATTGTTCCAGCAGAGTGACTGGAAGGCGTCGAACGCCGGATCCGCGCCGGCGGCCGAAGCGGTCATTGGAATGGCAAGCGCGGAGACCGCGGCGGCGAGAGCGACGATACGTATCATGACGGCCCTAATGATCCTTCAGTCGGAAATTCTTGTCTGGAAGCACAATTGCGGGCCCGCGTGGCCGTGGCAAGGCGAACGTAACGTAGCAGCCGGCGTCAAGCCGCCGCTTTCACCGCGGCGACAATCTTCTCGGCCCCATCGGCGAGGTCGTTGGCGGCGATCACGTTGAGGCCGCTCTCGGAGATGATCTGCTTGCCGAGCTCGGCGTTGGTGCCTTCCAGCCGCACGACCAGCGGCACCTTCAGGCCGACTTCCTTGACCGCGGCGACGACGCCTTCGGCCAGCAGGTCGCAGCGGGCGATGCCGCCGAAGATGTTGACCAGGATGCCTTTCACGTTCGGGTCGGCCATGATGATTTTAAACGCCGCGGTCACCTTCTCGCGGGTGGCGCCGCCACCGACGTCGAGGAAGTTGGCGGGCTCGGCGCCGTAGAGCTTGATGATGTCCATGGTCGCCATGGCGAGGCCCGCGCCGTTGACCATGCAGCCGATATCGCCGTCGAGCGCGATGTACGACAACTCGTACTTGGAAGCCTCGATCTCCTTCGCATCTTCCTCGGTGATGTCGCGCAGGGCGACGATCTCCGGGTGGCGGAAGAGGGCGTTGTCGTCGAAGCCCATCTTGGCGTCGAGCACCTTGATCCCGCCATCGGCGGTCCGGATCAGCGGGTTGATCTCCAAGAGGCTCATGTCCTTCTCGGTGAAGGCTTTGTAGAGCTGCGGCAGCAGCGCGCGGGCCTGCTTGGCGGTGTCGCCCTTGAGGCCGAGCGACTGGGCCAGCAGCAGGCCGTGGTGCGGCCAGACCCCGGTGGCCGGGTCGATGGTGAAGGTGTGGATGCGCTCGGGCGTCGAGTGCGCCACTTCCTCGATGTCCATCCCGCCTTCGGTGGAGGCGACCACGGCGACGCGGCTGGTCTCGCGATCGACCAGCAGCGAGAGGTAGAATTCCTTGGCGATCGCCGCGCCTTCCTCGATGTAAAGGCGGCTGACGAGCTTGCCCTTCGGCCCGGTCTGGTGGGTCACCAGGGTCATCCCCAGCATCCGGGTCGCTTCGGCGCGGACCTCGTCGATCGAGCGAGCAAGCTTGACCCCGCCGCCCTTGCCACGGCCGCCGGCGTGGATCTGGGCCTTGACCACCCACACCGGCCCGCCGAGCTTCTCGGCGGCGGCGACCGCTTCGTCGACGGTGAAGGCGGGATAGCCACGGGGCACAGGCGCGCCGAACTCGGCAAGGACGGTCTTGGCCTGGTGCTCGTGGATATTCATGGACGCCTCAGTTGTCGGGGACGCCGGCCTTATAGGAACCACCCCGCTGGTTAGCAATCGAGCGGCTGACCTGCGACTTTGGAAGGGTGCGCGCATTCCCCTCCCCCTTGCGGGGAGGGGTCAGGGGTGGGGGTGCAAGCTGGATGTCCGCCGCGGATCTAGCCAGACGCCAATTCGCCGACATCGAGCCAACACCCCCATCCCCGACCCTTCCCGCAAGGGGGAAGGGAGCAGACCGAGAGGTAACTATCGCCGCAGCAGGCTCCAGACCGGAGAGCGGCGGCGGGCGCGTTCGCCGTCCATGTTGGCCGTCGCCCGGCGCTCGAGCTTGCCCCAGGTGACGTGGCCGCCGCGGATCGCGGTGACGATCGACTTCACCACCACGTAGTACATCAGCTGGCGGTAGCCGAAGCGCTGGACCGGCAGCCAGACCAGGTCCTTCCAAGGCGCCCGCCGCTCCAGCGCCATCCCGAGTGCGCCGGCCGAAAGGTCCAGGAAGATGAAGGCGGCCCAGTAGAACACCGAGCGCAGGAAGTCGTCCGGCGACCATTCCACCGGGTGGTAGGCGCGGGCGTAGAGCGTCCAGACCAGGCTCCAGATGATCGCCAGGTCGACCAGCGGCGAGGCGGCGGTCAGGAAGATCTGGAACAGCCAGATCTGCGGCAGCGCGACGAAACCCAGCACCGGCTGCTTCGGATTGAACAGCGCCGCGCGGTGCTTCCAGAGGCACTGCAGGGTGCCGAACGACCAGCGGAAGCGCTGCTTGAGCAGCCCAGCGACGCTGTCCGGCGCCTCGGTATAGGCCCGCGCCTCCGAGTCGAACTCAACCCGCCAGCCAGCGCGCTGACAGGCCATGGTCAGGTCCTGATCCTCGGCCAGCGTATCGTGCGGATATCCGCCGAGATCGGCGAGCGCCGACTTGCGCCACGCGCCCACGGCGCCCGGCACCACGGTCACCGCCCCCAGCGCCGCCAGCGCGCGGCGCTCCAGGTTCTGGGCAGTGACATATTCCAGCGCCTGCCAGCGGGTGACCAGATTGAGCCGGTTGCCGACCACCGCGTTGCCCGCCACGGCGCCGACCTTGGGGTTGGCGAACCAACGCACCAGCTGGCCGATGGTGTCGGGCGGGAAGAGCGTGTCGGCGTCGAGCGCGACGACGATCTCGCCCTCGGCCTTGGCCAGGCCCCGGTTCAGCGCCCGCGCCTTGCCGCCGTTCTCGAAGGTCATCAGCGTGACCCGCGGCTCGTCGGCGAACGCCTCCCTTACCCTGGCCGAGGTGGCGTCGCCGGAGCCGTCGTCCAGCACGAGCACTTCGAGCTTTGGCCAGTTGGAATGGAGGATGCGCGCCACCGAGGCGACGATTACCTTCTCCTCGTTGAAGCAGGGGATCAGCACCGAAACCAGCGGGCCGGTCGCCGGATCCAGCATCGGCGGCGCGCGGCCGGGCGCGGTCAGGCGGTGGTAGAGCGCGAGGCTGGCCAGGAACACCAGCCTCAGCACCCCCAGTATGATGGCGGTGATGAAGAGCGTGCGCAGCAGGAAGTCGACATAGCGGAAGAAGCCGAAACCGAGGCGATCGACCCAGAGTTCGACCGAGTCGCGCGACGTCGGCGGCATCGCCTGGCCGGGCGGCATGCCGGCCAGCTGTTCGACCGAGACCAGGGTGAGGCCCTTCGCGCGGATCGCGTCGATCAGCTTCGGCAGCGCGGCGACAGTCTGGCTTCGATCGCCACCAGCGTCGTGTAGCAGCACCACCTGGCCCTCGTGCGGCCCGGTGTCGCCCAACCGGTCCATCACGCGCTGCACGATGGTGTCAGGGCCCGGCATCGCGCCGTTCGGCTCGCGCTGCCAGTCGTCGGGATCGACGCGCAGACCGACGATCAGGTAGCCGAGCTTCTGCGCCAGCATCAGCGGCGCGACCTCGGCCGGCGTCGACGGCTCGGCGTCGCCGAAGTAGGGCGGCCGGAAGAGCCGCATCGACTTTCCCGTGAGCACCTCGAACAGCCGCTGGGTGGTGTTGAGCTCGAGGTCGGTCTGGGCCACCGGCGTTGCGCCGATATTGGGGTGGGTCCAGGTGTGGCCGCCGACGACATCGCCTTCGCGCACCTCGCGCTGAACGATGTCCGGCCGATCCTGCATGTTCTCGCCGATGACGAAGAACGTGCCCGGCGCATGTTTCTCTTTCAGCACGTCCAGGATTTTCGGCGTCCAGCGCCCATCCGGCCCATCGTCGAACGTCAGCGCCACCCAGCCCGGATGGAAGCCGTAGCGCTGGATCACGTAGGAGGTCGGCAGGACGCTGTAGTCCTCGGTCGAGACCAGGCCGTTGTCGGGGTCGATCTCGATGTGGCGAGAACCGGCGGCTGGCGTCGCGCTGACGTGCAGCACCTCGCCCTGCCCATCGAACTTGACGTCGGTGCCTGGCGCCACCGTCTCCAGCCCGGCCGGCTTGATCGTCCCGTAGGGTTGGTGGAAATAGTTCCAGACCCCCGGATCCTCGGCGCCTAGCCGCCAGAGCGCATAGCCGCGCGGCCGGTAGTCATCGCCGATCTTGATTTCGTTGAAGATCGTCGCTGCATCGAGGAACCAGACGACGTGCTTCGAGCCGTCATCGTTGATGTAGCCGAAGGTCGGGTTGAGCGCGTCGTCGTCCAGGCTGACGCTGGCCTCGGAGTCCTTGGCGGCCTGGGTGGCGTCGTAGAAGACCTCGGTCTCGCCGCCAGTGGCTTTGCCGCTTTTGTCCAGCGTCCAGTCGTAGCCGTAGTCGCCGAGCGCCACGACCATCTTGGTGACGTCGAGTTCGCTGGCGTCCTTCTCGAGGTTCTTCTCGAACCAGTCCTCGCTCGCCGGCGGACCGGGCTGGCCGCCCGCGCCGCCGTAGTGTTCGTCGTAGGCCATCAGCACGATGGTGTCCGATACCGCCTGGAAGGCCGGCAGGTTCCAGTCTGGATTGGCGAACGGCGCGGTGACCCAGACTTCCCGCCCGAGCGGCTTCAGCGCTGTGCGCGCCTCGGTGACCAGCGCCGCATACTGCGGCAGCACCGCCGGCGAGATGTTCTCCAGATCGAAGATGTAGCCGCCATAGCCGTGGCTCTTGGCGAGGTTGACGAGATTGGTCACCAGCGCGGCGCGCGCCGCGGGATTGGTCAGCAGCTTCTCGGCCAGCGGCGCATCGAACAGGCCGTCGTGGGCGTTGGTGATCGACGGCAGCACCGAGGGCGCGTTCTTGGCGCTGGCGATCACCGCTTCGGCGCGGGGGTCCTGGGTGACCGTCACCGGCCCCAGCGAGCCGTTGAGGAAGATCCACTGCGGCGAGACCACGTCGAGCTGGTCGATGTGCTGGGCGAGCGACGGCAGCGAGCTTTCGTCCCACGAGACATAGAAGCCCACCGACAGCGGCCGGGTCGGCCCGCCGGGCAAGCCGGAGTTGGGCCGTCGGGGCACGTGGGTCCACTGCGGCTTGCCCTTCAGCCGGTGCGCAGTCTCGACGTGGAGGGCTTGCAAGACGCGCGGGTCTTTCAGCGACAGCTGCGGCAACAGCGGCGCGAACGCCAGGGTGGCAAAGAAGCCGGCGACGATCAGCGCCGCCAGCGACACCAGAAGGCCGAGGCCCAGCCTTGCACGCCGGTCCCGCCGTCCGGTCGGATCATGGAAAATGAAATCGGCCATTCAGGCCAGGCGCTCTTCTTCGCAAATCAGGGCCGACTTATTGGCGGCGAAGATGGCTGAAGGGCGACGCGATGCAAGAGGCTCTGCGGAACCGCGTGCGGATTGACACCGCCGGCCCCAGCCTCGATCTCTGCCCGGCGCCGACCGGCGCTCACCAGAAGCCGTGTCCCGCGTGAACCTGAACGACTCCAGCCCCGAAGACCGACGACGACAGGGTGTCTTTGCCGCCCTGCCCCGCGTGCTCGCCGTCTGCGTCGCGGCGTCCGTCGTCATCGGCTTCGGCGACGGCTCCGCCGGATGGAAGGGCGCGCTCGAGTTCCTGGTTGAGTCGATCTGCGGCGCGCTAACTGGCCTCGCCGCCGCGCGCTGGATCGTGCCGCCCTCGTGGTTCGATCAGCCGTGGCGCGTCGCGCCGCTAATCGCTGCGCTGGTGACCCCGCCCGTCGCGGCGATCGTTGTGATCCGGCAAGTCCTGACCCACCAAGGGTCGGCCTCGTGGTCGGTGGTGCTCGGGGTCCTGCCTTCGGTCTTCGTCGTCAGCCTGGTGCTGTCCGCGCTTTCGCTGCTGGTCCGCCGCCAGCCGGCCCAGACCCACGCGGCGCCCCAGGACGCCCCACCGCCGAAGTTCCTGGCCCGCCTGCCGGACAAGCTGAGGGGCGGCGAGATCTACGCGGTCGAGGCCGAGGACCATTATCTGCGCCTGCACACCAGCCTGGGGCAGGACCTGATCCTGATGCGGCTGGGCGACGCCATCGTCGAGCTGGAGGGGCTGGAAGGGGCGCAGACGCACCGGTCGTGGTGGGTGGCGAAGGCGGCGATCGCCAGCGCGGAGCGTCAGGACGGCCGCGCGACGCTGACGCTGAAGGACGGCGCCGAGGTTCCGGTCAGCCGGGGGTTTGCGAGGACGCTGCGAGCGGCGGGATGGTTCTGACCCGGGCTCCCCGGCACAGCCATAGCTCGATCACGATTAAATTCGGGACCCAGCAGAGCCACGAGATCGCCTGGTAGGCGGGGCCGAAGTCCAGCCGCGAGATGATCGCGATCGGGAGGTAGATCCGGAGCGTCACCGCCGCGAAGGTCATCGCGTAGCTGCGCAGCATCCAGCGCCGGTGCCGCACGAAGTCACGGGCTTTGGCGAAGCGCCAGGCCTGGGCGGTGAACCAGATCCAGAGCAGGCCCAAAAGCCCGAACCCGGCGGTCCCGATCGGCCCGGACGAGGTGCCCGCCGCCAACAGCAGCGCCGCGCAGCCGCCCAGCAGGCTCGCGATCACGTAGAACGTCCCCGCACGCCGGTGCCAGGCCGGCCACCGCGCCCGGAATTTCGGGAACAGCTGCATCGCGCCGAGGATCAGCACGGTGGCGCTGAGACCGGCATGCAGCGCCAGGGCGCCGGAATGAGCGTATCGGTTGGCGAGCACGTTCGGCGCGCCGCCCGGCATGCCAGGAACCAAATAGCGGAACGAACTCAGCGCGATGGCGAACGCCAGCACCGCCGCGATCCAGAGCCAGACGCCCGAAAGCTTCATCCGCCGCACCCCGTTCAGGGGAGCTTAGCGCCGCGCCCGCCAGGCGTCACGCGTCTGGCCCCAGACATCGACCTCGAAGGCCTCGAACGGCGGCGGCAGGTGCTGACGGCGCAGATTGGCCGAGCCCAGCCGCCGGGCGACGCTCTGCGAGGCGGTGTTCTCCGGGTCGATGCAGTGGATCACCTCGGTCCAGCCGAGTTCGTCGAAAGCCCAGTCGATCGCGGCCGCCGCGCCTTCGGTGGCGTAGCCCTTGCCCCAGAATTCCGGCGCGAGGCCCCAACCCACCTCTGTGCCCGGCCATCCCGCGGGCTGCCAGGGGCCGAGCCGTCCCACCCAACGGCCGCTGGACTTCTCGATGCAGGAGAACATCGAGACCCCATCCATCGCCCAGGCCCCGGCCACCGACATGAACCCGCGCCACGCCGTCGCCCGCGGCTGCACCCCGCCGAGGTATCGCGTCGCGACCTCGTCGGCCATGAACGCCGCCCAAGGCTCGAAGTCGTCCCGCTCCAGCGGGCGCAGGATCAACCGTTCTGTCTCGAGCCGGAGACCGTTCATGACCCTGCCTCTCAGCTTTCGATCGGCGCCTCAGACCGGCGCCGCGTCGATGTCCTCGTTAAGGTAAGACTTCGCCGTCGGCTTAGACCATGGCCAACCCTGTGCGCTACCTTCGGCCCCCGCTGGTCCGTCGGCCGCCAGCATTGCTCCGCTGCCCTGCGTGGTCTAACGAGCCGCCGCAACAGCACCCCAGCAGGAGAAGACACATGGCGAAGTCGCCAATCCGCGTGGCCGTCACCGGCGCCGCGGGCAACATCGGCTACGCGCTCCTGTTCCGCATCGCCTCCGGCCAGATGTTTGGCGCCGACCAGCCGTTGATCCTGCAGCTGCTCGAGATCCCGGTCGAAGGTCCGCAGAAGGCGCTGATGGGCGTCGCCATGGAGCTTGACGACTGCGCGTTCCCGCTCCTCCAGAACATGGTGCTGACAGGTGAGGCCGATGTGGCCTTCAAAGACGTGAACTGGGCCCTGTTGGTCGGCTCCAAGCCTCGCGGTCCGGGCATGGAGCGCGCCGACCTCCTGAAGGACAACGGCAGGATCTTCATCGCCCAGGGCCAGTCGATCGACAAGGTCGCCGCCGACGACTGCCGCGTTGCGGTGGTCGGCAACCCTTGCAACACCAACGTCATGATCGCGGCCAACCAGGCCAAGCGCCTGCCGAAGGACCGCTTCACCGCCATGGTCCGCCTGGACCAGAACCGCGCCCGCGCCCAGCTGGCCAAGAAGGCCGGGGTCGATATCTCCGCGGTCACCGACACCTTCATCTACGGCAACCACTCGCCGACGATGTTCGCCGACTTCACGCACGCCAAGATCGGCGGCAAGGCCGCCTCCGCAGTGATCGGCGACGATGCCTGGCTGAAGAACGACTTCCTGCCGACCGTCGGAAAACGCGGCGCGGCGATCATTGACGCGCGTGGCCTGAGCTCGGCCGCCTCGGCCGCCAACGCGCTGGTCGACCACGTGCGCGACCTGGTGACGCCGGGCGCCGTCCACTCCGTGGCGGTCGAGAGCCAGGGCCGTTACGGGTTCGCCGACGGCGTCTGGGCCGGCATGCCGGTGAAGACCACCACGCTCGGCAGCTACGATGTCATCGACGGCTACGACATGGACGACTTCGCCAAGTCGAAGATCGCCCTCACCAATGACGAACTGGTCGGCGAGCGCGAAACGGTGAGGGAGCTGCTGGCCTAAACCGGCTGCGCCGCTGCAAGGCTCGGCGAGCCGTGTTCGAACTCGACCCGGCCTTCCTGGCTACCTCGGCCCCACTCGGCCAGCTCGCGCTCTGCGATGTGCGGTTGCAGCTCGATGCGCGGTTCGCCTGGCTGGTGCTCATCCCGCGCATCGCCCGCGCCGTCGAGATCGAAGACCTCAGCGTCGAGGAGCGCGCGATGCTGATGGCAGAGATCGTGGTCGCCGGCGAAGCGGTGCGCGCGGTGGGGGCGGCGCTCGGCCGGCCGGTGGAGAAGCTCAACGTCGGCCAGCTCGGCAACATCACCCGTCAGCTTCACGTGCACATCGTTGGCCGGCGCGCGAACGATGCTTGTTGGCCAGGTCCGGTCTGGGGTCAGGGCGCCGCTGAGCCTTACGCAGCAAGGGCGTTGGCTGCCGCCAGGACAGCGGCGATAACCACTCTGACCTAGTTGCGCGAAGACGCGAAGAGCCCGGCCGCCGCCGTGATCTCGCGACTGAGGAGTAGGACAATGGGTCTCGACGCCAAGCTCCGTTCGGAGCTGACCATCCCGGCGATCTGCGCGCCGATGTTCCTGGTCACCGGCCCGGCGCTGGTGCGTGAGGCGTGCAAGGCCGGCGTGATTGGCGGCCTGCCGCGCCAGAACGCCCGCAGCCTGGAGCTGTTCGACGCCTGGCTGGCCGAGATCAGCGGCGCCCTTGCCACGCATCGCCAGGTCCATCCCGACGCGCGCATTGCTCCGATCGCGGTCAACCTGCCGACCCGGATGCCGGGCGACGACCTCGCCGACAACCTGGCACTCTGCGCCAAGTATGGCGTCGAGATCATCATCAGCGTCGGCGGCGATCCGACCGATCTGATCAAGAGGGTGCACGACTTCGGCGGCAACGTGTTCCACGACGTCACCAGCATGCGCTTCGCCGAGAAGGCGATCGCGGCCGGCGCGGACGGCCTCACCTGCATCGGCGCTGGCGGCGGTGGCCACTCCGGCACGATCAGCCACCTGGCGATGATTCCGCGCATCCGGGCGATCTACGACGGGACCATCGTGCTGGCGGGCGCCGTCTCCACCGGCGCGGTGATCCGCGCGGCCGAAGTGCTGGGCGCCGACCTCGCCTATCTCGGCACCCGCTTCATCGCCACCCAGGAGGCCGACGCGCCGGATGAATACAAGGAGCTGCTGGTCAGCCAGACCTCAGCCGATCTGGTGTACACCGGCGACATCGCCGGCGTGCCGGCCAACTGGATGCTGGAATCGATCCGCCGCGTCGGCCTCGATCCCGACGACCTGCCCAAGCCCACCGGCCGCGGCATGCGCCACGATCACCTGCCGGAGAGCGTCGTGCCCTGGAAGAACCTCTGGAGCGCCGGCCAGGGCGTCGACCTGATCGAGGACATCCCGACCGTCGCCGAACTCGTCCGCCGTCTGCGCCGCGAATATGTGGCCGCCTGCGAAGCCCCGAGTTTCGCCGACGCCGCCGGGCTGGTCGATCAGGTGCTGGACGCGGCAAGCTAAGTACGTATTTAGGACTACACTTTCGAAGCGTCGCAAATCAGCATACGGTTACCGTATGCAGCCTGCTCGCTTCGCCTACGATCTGACCCATTGCGCCATCGGTCGCGCCCACGACCTGATCGGCGAGAAGTGGACCTTGCTGATCGTGCGCGAGGCGTTCTACGGCGTCCGGCGCTTCGACGACTTCGCCCGCGCCCTCGGCTGCGGCCGCGGCGTGCTCAGCGACCGGCTAAAAACCTTAACCCGGGCGCAGGTGCTCGAACGGCGCGACTACGTGCGGCGCGGACAACGACCCCGGGCCGAGTATCACCTCACCGAAAAAGGCCGCGACCTCTTCCCGGCGCTGACCGCCCTCTCCCAATGGAGCGAGCGCTGGGACCCGCCGCCCGAGGGGCCGGTGGCGCTGATCACCGAACGCGGCGCCGGCCGGCCGGTCGAAGCGATCCTGACCAGCGATCCCTACGCGCAGCGGCTGACGCTGCAAGACATCGAGATTTCGCCGGGACCAGGAGCGCGGCGGGTCGAGTGAGGCGATGCGCTCGTCTATCAACCCACTGAGATAACAACAATTGTCATCCCGGAAGGCCCCCGGACTTGATCCGGGGGACTCTCCGGGATCTGCTTGGCGCAATCGAGCGGGGAGATCCCGGCTCTCCGCTTCGCTCCGGCCGGGATGACATGCTTGGTGTGGCGACTCGCGCCTGAGCCCACGGCCCTACGGCAGATCGAACCCCACGGTATCGTCCAGGAGCTTCGCGCCGTAGACGACCTTCCAGGCGTCGCGACCGAGCGCAAAGCCTCGGCAGCGGAGGCTAGATTGGCGCACCCCGCCCCGCTCCACCACCACCCCGTCGCGCTCCCAGCCCGGCGCCATGCCGGTGTAGACGACGTACGCATAAGCCCCATGCCGGACGCGCACATAGTCCGCGCCGCCGCCGGAGAAACCTAGGACGCCGCGGCTGATCGCGCTTCGGCCAGCTAAGTTCTTTTCTGGAACCGAGATATCCGCGCGGCCAGACTTACCGTACGCGTAGTACAGATAGCCACTCGTCGGCCCGAGGTCCGGCGAGGCGCAGAGCGAGGCGACCTTATGGCCGACTGCGCACGAGAAGACCGCGATCTCGTGTTTGGCGCAGAGCGATGGACGATCGTCTGCAGCGCCAGCGACAGCCGGCAACCCCGCAAGCATCAGACCGGCCAGCGCACGCCGCACCTAGTTGCGCCGCATCTTCACGACCACGTCGGCGTCGTTCTCGTGCATCACCCCGGCCCAGCCGCCGGTCGGGTCGCTGTGCAGGGCGATGCTGATCGTCGGCGCGCCCGGCGTGGCGTTGATCGTAATCGCGAGGCCGCCAGGGCTGCGCACCAGGCCGTCGACGAAGCCGATGTCGCCCGGCACCGCCGGTCGGCGCAGGTCTCGCCAGACGCCTTCGAGCGGCGACTGACCGCCCGGCTTGTCGACCAGCTGGAACGCCAGGATCGCGTGGCCCTCGCTCGAGACCAAGGTCCAGCTGCCATCGAGCGGCCCCTGGTAGCTTTGCGCCGCGGCCGACGACGAGCGGACACGCGCATCGATCGGATTGCCGGGCTCCTGCGCCCAAGCCGCCGTCGTCGCCGCGAGGACCGCCGCGAATGCCAGACCCTGCAGCCTCAAGCGGCCTCCGCCGCGTCGATCGCCGCCGCCAGGTCGAGCAATCGCCGCGCCTCTGACAGGTGCAGCCGCTCGGCCAGCCGCCCCTCGACCCGAAGCGCGCCGCGCCCATCGTTCTGAGGATCGGCGAACGCCGCCACCACGGCGGCCGCCCAGGTCACCTCCTCGGGCGGCGGGGCGTAGACGCGGTTGCAGATCGCCAGGTGGGTAGGGTGGATCACGGTGCGGCCATCGAACCCGAACGCCGCGCCCTGCAGGCAGCTGGCCTCCAGCGTGGCGAGGTCGTCGATCTCGTTGTGCACGCCATCCAGGGCGACGAGGCCGTGCGCCCGCGCCGCCGCCACCGCCATCGCCATGAACGGCTGGAACGCGGCGCGGTCCGGCGTCTGCCGCGACTTCATTTCCTTGGCCAGGTCGTTGATCCCCATCACGAACGCCGCTAGTCGGGTGGTGGCCGAAGCGGCGGCGATCGGCATGAGCTCGAATATCGCCGGGCAGGTCTCGATCATCGCCCAGAGCTGGGTCGCCGACGGCGCGGCGGCGATGGCGGCGTTGTAGGTGGCGACGTCGGCCGGCGTGTTGATCTTCGGAACCAGCACAGCGTCCGGCCCGGCCGCGGCCACCGCCGCCAGATCGTCCGCGCCCCACGGGGTCGAGAGCCCATTGACCCGGATCACCACCTCGCGCCGGCCGAACCCGCCCGCCTTCACCGCCGCCACCGCCGCGGTGCGGGCGTCCGGCTTAGCCTCCGGCGCGACAGCGTCCTCCAGATCGAGGATCACCACGTCGCAGGGCAGCGTGCGCGCCTTCTCGATCGCCCGCGCGTTCGAGGCGGGCAGATAGAGCGCGCTGCGGCGCGGGCGGATGGCCTCCATCGCGTTCCCCCTGGCGGTCGGGCCGCAACAAGCCCTAAAACCGCGTCCATGACCACCCGCCACGATCCGGAAGCCCGCAACGTGCTCGGCGGCGAGCTGATGCCCTGCTCGACCCGCCCTCTCACCGGCTACTTCCGCAACGGCTGCTGCGAGACCGGGCCGGACGACCTGGGTCTGCACACGGTCTGCGCTGTGATGACCGCCGAGTTCCTGGCGTTCTCGAAGGCGGCCGGCAACGACCTTTCGACCCCATCTCCGCTCAACGGCTTCCCCGGTCTCAAACCCGGCGACCGCTGGTGCCTCTGCGCGCCGCGCTGGAAGGAAGCGCTGGATGCCGGCGCCGCGCCGCAGCTCGTGCTGGACGCGACGCACGAGGAGACACTCGCGATTGTGCCGCTGGGCGTGCTGAAGGACTTCGCGGTCGAGGGGTAGCAGGCCCCTCCACCACTTCGTGGTCCCCCTCCCCCGTTGGGGGAGGAGAATGAGTGCGCAGCTTCAATATCCTCCCCTGCCTGGCAGGGGAGGGGGACCACGAAGTGGTGGAGGGGCCGCTCCGCGCGCCTTCGTTCAGAGTGGATACGTCCGCTCCAACCGATACCGCGACCCCTCGGCGCCCAGCCAGCTCGAATAGAGCCCGAAGCTCGTGACCCGGAACGGCGGTGATTTCAGCAGGTTGTGGCTCTGGATCCAGGCGGCGACGCGGGCCGGTTCGGGGCGGTGGAGATAGGCCAGCGTCACGTGCGGCTTCCAGACCCTGGTATCGGGCGTCAATCCGGCGCGGCGGGCGGCAGTTTCGCAGCGTTTGGCCAACCGCCGCAGCGCCGGGTTCTCGGCGACCCCGGCCCAGACCGCGTGGATGTTCTCTCCATCCTGGAACAGGCCGACACCTTCGAGCGACAGCGCCAGCGCGGCTGGCTGGATAGTGGAGAGTTCGGCGTCGAGATCGTCGGCGACGCGTTCGCTGATCTCGCCCATGAACCGCAGCGTGATGTGGAACGCCTCGGTCGGGCGCCAGTCGGCGCCTTCCAGCCCGTGCTGGCGGCGCACGAGCCCCTCGCCGATCTCGTCGGGGATGGCGATCGCCGCGAAAAGCCGGATCATCGCCGCGACTTCAGCGCCTTGGCCACCAGCGGCGCCAGCCCGGCGACCATGACCTTCACCCCGGCCGCGTTGGGGTGCAGGCCGTCGCCCTGTCGCAGCGCCGGGCCGACGCCGGCCAGCAGGTCCGGATAGAGCGGCACGGCCTCGGCGCGCGCCACCGCCGGGAACACCTTGGCGACATCGCGGGCGTAGCCGGCGCCGACCGCGCGCGGCACGGTCTGCCCGGCCAGCACCACCGCGATCCGCCGCGCCTTGAGCCGGCGGACGATGGCGAGCAGGTTGGCCTGGGTGTTCTTCGGCGCCGCGCCCTGTAGGATATCGTTGCCACCGAGCGCGACCAGGCAGACGTCGGTGTCGGGCAGCACCGAGAAGTCCAGACGGGAGAGCCCGTCCGCCGTTGTGTCGCCGGAAACCCCCGCCCCGCGAACCACTGCCGGCGCGCCCAGTTTCGCCAGCGCCAGACCAAGCTGCGCCGGCAACGCGGCGGCGGCCGGCAGGCCGAGGCCGGCGGTGATCGAGTCACCGAGGATGGTCACGACCATTTTGCGGGCGGCAGGCGCGCTCGCGGCCGGCCCAACGGCGGCGCTGGCGGCAAGTCCGATCACCACGGCTCGGCGTATGAAGAATCGGTCAGGTGCTCTGGTCATCGGCGGGCATTATGTAGGGGCGGCTCTCGCCACCTTCGAGGAGATAGATGTTCGACGCCAGCCAGCCGGGTGCCCCGCTCGCCCTCGACGGGGTGTGGCTGACCCTGCCATCGACGGCCGGTCCGGTCGAGATCCTGCGCGGCCTCGACTTCAGCGTCGAAACCGGCGAGCGCGTCGCGGTGGTTGGCCCGTCCGGCTCGGGCAAGTCGACCCTGATCGCCATCGCCGCTGGGCTGGAGCGGCCGACCAAGGGCAAGGTGCGGCTGCTGGGCCAGGAGCTGTCGCGGCTGGACGAGGACAAGCGGGCCAAGCTGCGGCGCGGCAAGGTCTCGTTGGTGTTCCAGGCCTTCCACCTGCTGCCCAACATGACCGCCGAAGAGAATGTCGCCGCCCCGCTGGAGATCGCCGGCGCGAAGGGCGCTGCGAAGACCGCGCGGGAGTGGCTCGAGCGCGTCGGCCTCACCCAACGCCGCACCCACTATCCGCACCAGCTGTCTGGCGGCGAGCAGCAGCGCGTCGCTCTGGCCCGCGCCCTCGCCACCTCCCCAACGCTGCTCTTCGCCGACGAGCCCACCGGCAACCTCGACCAAGCCAACGCCCACCACGTCGCCGACCTGATCTTCGACCTCGCCGCCGAGACCAAGGCCGCGCTGGTGCTGGTCACCCACGACGAAGCCCTCGCCGCCCGCGCCGACCGCATCGCCCGCATGGCCGACGGGAAGATCGTCGAGTGAACCTTCCCCTTCGACGGTCGCGCGCATTCCCTTCACCCTTGCGGGGAGGGGTCAGGAGTGGGGGTGCTAGCTGGATGGTTGCGGAGAACCCCGCTCGTCGCCAACCCGCTGACAGCGAGCCGGCACCCCCATCTCCAACCCTTCCCCGCAAGGGGGAAGGGAGCAGTGCACCTCCGGCAGGGAGAGAAGGACACTGAGACTGCCCCTTTCCCTTCGATTTGCGGCGAGAGAACTCCGCTCCGGCGTCAAAGGCTTCCGCATCTTCCTCGCCTGCCTGGCGCTCGGAGTGGCGGCGATCGCGGCGGCGGGGTCGACGGCGGAGGCGTTTCGCCAGGGGTTGGCCTCGCAGGCGGCCGAGATCCTGGGCGGGGACCTGGCGGTCGGAGTCGAGCAGCGAGAGTTCAAGCCGGCCGAGCAGGCGGCGATGGCGAAGCTGGGTCGGGTCTCCTACGCCGTCGCCAACCGGGCGATGGCCGAGGCGCCTTCCGGCGAGCGCCGGCTGATCGAACTGCGCGGCGTCAACCAGACCTACCCGCTGGTCGGCGCCGTCAGCCTTGGCGGGGGCGGCAATCTCGCCGTGGCCCTAACCCCCGTCGGCGACGCGGCAGGGGTCGCGGTCGAGCAGCCGCTGCTCGATCGCCTGCACCTGAAGCTCGGCGACCGGTTCCTGGTCGGCAACGTGCCGGTGGTGGCCAAGGCGGTGCTGCTGGGCGAGCCCGACCGGCTGTCGCGCGGCTTTGGCCTTGGGCCACGGGTGCTCGGTCGGCTGCAGATGGTGCGCGATGGCGGCTTCCTCGGCCCCGGCTTGCCGTTCGGCGAGACCGCGCGCATCTCGCTGCGGCCGGGGCTCAGCCTGGCGGACGCCAAGCACACCCTCGCTAAGACCCTGCCGCCCGGCTACCGGGTCCGCGACCGCAACGAGGCGGCGCCCGGCTTCAGCCGGCTGATCGACCAGCTGGAATACTTCCTCGGCTTCATCGGGCTCTCGTCGCTGATCGCTGGCGGCCTCGGCGTGTCGGGCGCGGTCGGCGCCTACCTGGAAGCCCGCAAACCCTCGATCGCGGCGCTGAAGGCCTTGGGCGCGGACGGGGCGCTGGCTCGCAACACCTACCTGATCCAGATCGCGGTGCTGGCCAGTCTTGGCGTGATCATCGGCGTCGTGGTCGGCGGCGCCGCGCCGCTGATCCTGGGCAACATGGTCAAGAAGGATCTGCCGGTGCCGGCGCTCTTCGACATCTACCCAGCCCCCCTGATCCGCGCCGCGCTGTTCGGCCTGCTGTCGGCTGCCGCCTTCTCGCTGGCGCCGCTAGGCCGAGCCCGGGCGACGCCGCCGGCGGCGCTCTTTCGCCAGGAACTGGTCGGGCGGCTCGGCTTCGGGCCGGAGCTGATCGGCGCGCTGCTGGCTGCGGCCGCGCTGGCCGGCTTGGCGATCCTCACCGCCCCGACCAAGCTGTCCGCCGCGATCATGATCGCGGGCGTGGCCGCCGCGTTCGTCGCCCTCTTCCTGATCGGCCTCGCCGCGGCCTGGGCGGCCGGCAAGCTGCGCGCGCTGACCCGGGGCCCGGCGCGGATCGGCCTTGCCAACCTCGCCGGCCCTCACTCGGCCGCCCGCACCGCCGCGCCGGCGATCGGGCTCGGCGTCGCGCTGCTGGCGGCGGTGGTGCTGATCCAGTCGAGCCTGATCGCCGAGGTGACCGTCACTGCACCCAAGGCGGCGCCAGCGCTGGTGTTCATCGAGATCCCCGGCGACAAGGGCGCGGCGTTCGACCACGCGGTGGCGGCCGGGTTCGGCCGGGCGCTGGCGCCGAAGGACTTCATGCGCTTCCCCTTCGCCACTGGGCGGATCACCGCGCTGAACGGCCGGCCGGTCGAGAAGTCGAAGATCGGCCCCAGCGGCCAATGGGCGTTCGATGCCGACACCTCGCTCTCGGCCATCGCCGCCGAGCCGGAAGGATCGGCGATCACCGCCGGCCGCTGGTGGCCCGCCAACTACGCCGGCCCGCCCCTCGTCGCCCTCGACGACCAGGTGGCCAAGGCGGCGAACCTGAAGATCGGCGACGAGATCACCGTCACGACGCTCGGCCGCGAGTTCCAGGCGCACTTGGCGGCGACCCGCAAGGTCGAGTTCGGCGCGTTCGGGCCCAGCTTCACCCTGATCCTCGACGCCGCGGCTCTGGCCGGCGCCAACCCCCGCCAGGTCGCCATCGCCAAGGCCACCCCGGCGGAAGAGGTGCGCGTCACCCGCGCTCTCGGCGGCTCGTTCCCGATGGTCGACGTGGTCAGTGTGCGCGAGCAGCTGCAGGCCGCGAGCCAGCTCTTCGACCGCGTCACCCTCGCCGTTCGCGCCGCCGCCGCGGTGGCGGGCTTGGCCGGGCTTCTGGTGCTGGCCGGCGCTATCGCCGCCGGGGCGAGAGCCAGGGCGAGGGAGGCGGCGACGCTGAAGGTGCTGGGCGCGGCGCGCTGGCAGATCCTGGCCGCCTACGGCATCGAGTACGGCGCGGTCGGCGCGATAGCGGGCCTCGCCGGCGTGGCGCTAGGCTTCGCGGCGGCCTGGCCGGTGGTGGTCAAGGTGTTCGAGGCGACCTGGAGCGTCGACTGGGCCGGCGCCCTCGCCCTGATCGCCGCCGCCGCCACGATCACCGCCGCCGGCGGCCTCGTCGCCGCGCTCCACGCCTTAGCCCGCCGGCCAGCGCCGGTGCTGCGGGCGGAATGAGTGCGTGGTTCGAGACGCGCACTGCGAGCGCTCCTCACCATGACGTGGTTAAGATGCGCTCGCCACCACGCCGACCAACACAGCCCAAACTCGTCATCCTGAGGAGCCCGCACAGCGGGCGTCTCGAAGGACGCACCCAGCTAACCGAACCGTCATTCAGCGCGACCTTGCGTAGCCTCGCCGCAAGGACGATATTTCAGTCAACGCGTCCTTCGGGGCGTATTCGAAAGGGCTAGCTTCTATGAGCGACTTCAATCGCGGGTTTTCGCGCCCCACGCCGGCGGTCGCCGACATGGGCGTCGACGCGGGCCTGCGCAGCTTCATGCTCGGCGTCTACAACAAGGTCGGCCTCGGCCTCGTGCTCTCGGCCATCCTCGCCTACGTCACCGGCACGGTGCCGCAGGTGCAGCAGTACCTGTTCACCGTCGATGACACCGGCCACGTCGGCTACACCATCCTCGGCATGGTGGTGGCGTTCGCGCCGCTCGGCATCCTCCTGACGCAGATGTTCATGCGCAAGGCCTCACCCAGTTCGGCCGCGATCACCTACTGGGCGATCGTCTCGCTGATCGGCGCCTCGTTCGGGATGTTGTTCATCCTCTACAGCGACATCTCGATCTTCCAGACCTTCCTGGTCACCGCAGCCGCGTTCGGTGGGCTGAGCCTGGTGGGCTACACCACCAAACGCGACCTGACGGGCATCGGCAGCTTCCTGATCATGGGGCTGTGGGGCCTGATCTTCGCCTCGCTGGCGACGTTCTTCTTCCACTCGGCGGCGCTGGTGTTCGCGATCAACCTGGTCGGCGTCCTGATCTTCGCCGGCCTGATCGCCTTCCAGACCCAACGTCTGAAGATGCAGTACTACCAACTCGGCGGCGACCAGGCGGCGATGAGCGTCACCACCAGCTATGGCGCGCTGACGCTCTACCTCGACTTCATCAACCTGTTCCGCTTCCTGCTCTACTTCATGGGCGGCTCGCGCCGCTAAGGCGCCGGACAGCCTCACGACTGACGCGCCCCGGCGGGCGACCGCCGGGGCTTTTCGTTGGGCGGCTTTCTTGTGCGGCTTTTCGATTGCTCGGGCGTTGAGCCTCCGTCATTTCCAGCTTTGGACTTCGGGAGAGCTTCGATGGCCGACAAAGCCGCCGCCTGGACCGCCCTGGAGACCGCCGCCCGCGCTGACGGCGACCGCCGGATCGTCAGCCTGTTGGACGCCGAGCCGGATCGCCTGAGCACGCTCACGCTGGAAGCCGCCGGCCTCTTCGTCGACCTTTCCAAGCAGCCGTGGAGCGCCGCCGGCCTCGACGCTGCCCTGGCCTTGGCCCGCGCGGCCGACGTCGAGGGCCACCGCGCCCGCCTCTTCGCCGGCGAGATGGTCAACCAGACGGAACGCCGCCCGGCCATGCACATGGCGCTCCGGGCCCCCGACGGCGCGCACTGCATGGCGCTGGGCCAGGACGTCTCCGGCGAGGTCGAGGCCACACGCGGCCAGATGCAGGGCTTCGCCGAGGGCATCCGAGCCGGCCGGATCATCGGCGCGACCGGCAAGCGCTTCCGCAGCCTGGTCCACATCGGCATCGGCGGCTCGGACCTCGGCCCCAAGCTGGTCTGGGACGCGCTGAAGCCGCTCGGCGGCGACTTCGACATCCGTTTCGTCGCCAACATCGACGGCGCTGAACTGGCCGCCGCGCTGCAGGGCCTCGACCAGGCCGAGACGCTGGTGATCGCAGTCTCCAAGACCTTCACCACCGAGGAGACCATGGCCAACGCCCGCGCCGCCCGCGACTGGCTGGCCGCCGCGCTGGGCGAGGACGGCGCCAACCAGCACCTCGCCGCGGTCAGCGCCAACATCCCTGAAGCCAAGAAATTCGGCGTCGCAGAGGAGCGCATCTTCGCGTTCTGGGACTGGGTGGGCGGGCGCTATTCGCTGTGGTCGGCGGTGGGGCTCTCCTGCGCGATCGGCCTGGGCTGGGACGCCTTCGCCGACCTGCTGGCCGGCGCGGCGGCGATGGACGAACACTTCCGCACCACGCCGCTGGAGCGCAACGCCCCCGCGCTGCTCGGCCTCGCCCACGTCTTCAACCGCAACGGCCTCGGCCGCCCGATCCGGGCGGTGGTGCCCTATGCGCGCCGCCTCGCCCTGCTGCCGGCGTTCCTGCAGCAGCTCGAGATGGAATCGAGCGGCAAGCGCGTCACCGAGACCGGCCAGCCACTGACACGCGGCTCGGCTTCAGCCGTGTTCGGCGACGCCGGCACCACCGGCCAGCACGCGTTCTTCCAGATGCTGCACCAGGGCACCGACGTGATCCCGGTCGACATCATCGCCGCCGCCAAGGGCGATGAGGGCCCGCCCGACCACCAGACCCGCCTGCTCGCCAACGCAGTCGCCCAGGCCGAGGCGCTGATGGTCGGCCACGCCAATGCCGCCGAGCCGCACCGCAATTTCCCCGGCGACCGCCCGACAAGCTTCATCCTGCTCGATCGCTTGACCCCGTTCTCGCTCGGCGCGCTCCTGGCGCTCTACGAGCACAAGGTGTTCGTCGAAGGCGTGCTCTGGGGCATCGACAGCTTCGACCAATGGGGCGTCGAGTTGGGCAAGACGCTGGCGACGGCCGTGCGCGGCGAGCTCACCGGCGGCGCGGACGGGAAACACGATCCATCGACGACGGCCCTGATCGCGAAGTTCCGCGCCTAGCCGAACCGCCCCTCACCTAACCTCTCCCCAACCTGCGGTCGGGGAGAGGGATACTGAAGGAGCCGTGGCGAATGGGATGGTGAGGCCGCCGCCCACTCTCCGTAGCCCTCGCCCCACCGAAGAGTGGGGAGAGGTGAGGTGAGGGGTTCTCGTCGCCCTCACGGCCCCTGCGTAACCACCAGCTCCTTCACCGGCACGCCATCGCTCCAGACGCCCATGAAGCGCTGCGCGGCGGTGTTCCCAAGCGCGTACTCGCGGTTCTTGCCGTAGAAGGCCGCGTCGGTGAGGCCGTCGAATAGTTTCCAGACGCCGTAGTAGGCGAGCGCGTTGCGGCCGACCGCGCCCAAGTGAGTGGCGAGGAGGGCGGGGCTGCCGTGGTCGTCGGAGACCAGGGTGACGAAGTTCTTGTCCGCGGCCCGCACGCTCGTCGCTTCGTTGAAGATCCGCTTGGCGTCGGTGTCGCCGACGACGATGTCGCGGTCGCCGGCTTCCGTGATCAAGAGCGTGCCAGCCGGGATCTGGGCGAGATTCGACAGCCGGAAGCGCGGCTCGCGGCCCCAGGTCTTGCCCGGTTCAAGCGCCATCAACGCCCGTGGCTGCGGCAGCCCATCGGCCTGCCAGTCGGCGGCGAGGTTGGCCGAGATCGGGCCGCCCATCGAGTGACCGACGAGGGCGAACCGGGTCAGATCGGGCCGCACATGCCCCGGT
Source organism: Caulobacteraceae bacterium (assembly GCA_036494265.1). Classification (GTDB taxonomy): domain Bacteria; phylum Pseudomonadota; class Alphaproteobacteria; order Caulobacterales; family Caulobacteraceae; genus Acaudatibacter. Next base: position 22,354 of record DASXOP010000016.1, read on the forward strand.
TCTGTCTGCAGCCGCAGGATCGCCGCCTTCACCGCGGCCAGCGCGTTCGGGGTGAACTCGTTCACCGGCGTCAGCAGGCTGCCCTGGTAGATCGGATAGACCACGATCTCGCCGCGCCGGACGATGTGGTCGATCCAGGCGTGGTAGACGCGCGGGTCGGTCGCGGTCCAACCGTGATTGAACACGACCAGCGGCGCGCTGGCCGGCGCCGGCGAGGTCGGCACGAACAGCCAATAGGCGGTGGCCCCGCGGCCATACATCTGCCCGAACACCTCGGTCGACGGCGCGATATTGCCGCCAGGCCCCGACAGCGCCTGCTCCGGCGGCGCCGGCTCACCAGTTCCGGCCCCCACGAGCGCCGCGATCGGATGCCGGTGACACCCGATCAGGAGCAACGCGGCGAGCAGCAGGAGACAGCGCTTCATCGGCGAAGCTTAACTGTCGCTCGCCGCCGGTTGAAGACGCCTTGCCGACCTCGTCCGCGCCCGCCAAGTTAGGCCATGGCTCACGACCATCCCCACCACGACCATGATCACGGCCAGGAGCCGCCGTCCGACATCGCGCTGCGGGTAAAGGCGCTGCAGTCGCTGCTGGTCGAGAAGGGGCTGGTCGATCCTGCGGCGCTGGATGCGATCGTCGACTACTTCGAGACCAAGGTCGGGCCGCGCAACGGCGCACGCGTGGTGGCAAAGGCCTGGGCCGACCCGGCTTACCGCGAGCGCCTGATGGCCGACGCCACCGCCGCCATCGCCGAGTTGGGCTACGCCGGCGCGCAAGGCGAGCACATGCAGGCGGTGGCGAACACCCCGACCACCCACAACCTCGTCGTCTGCACGCTCTGCTCCTGTTACCCGTGGCCGGTGCTGGGGCTGCCACCGGTCTGGTACAAGTCGGCGCCCTACCGCTCCCGCGCCGTAATCGACCCGCGTGGGGTGATGGCCGAGTTCGGGACCGTGCTGCCGGACGACGTCGAGGTGCGGGTGTGGGATTCCACCGCCGAGCTGCGCTACCTGGTCATCCCCGAGCGGCCCGCAGGAACCGAGGGGCTCGATGAAGCCGCGCTGGCCGCCCTCGTCACCCGCGACGGCATGATCGGGACGACGCGGCTGTGAGGGACCTCCCATGAACGGCGTCCACGACATGGGCGGCATGCACGGCCTGGGGCCGGTCGCCCCCGAGCCTGGAGAGCCGGTGTTCCACGCCGACTGGGAGCGCCGCGTGCACGCGATGGTCATCGCCTCGCCGACGCGCGGCAACATCGACGCTGGCCGCCATCAGCGCGAGCTGATCGCGGCCGCCGACTATCTGCGCATGACCTACTACGAGAAGTGGTTCGAGGGCCTGCGCCAGATGCTGCTGAAAGGCGAAGCGGTGGCGCCGGATGAGCTGGCGGCGGGCGTCGCCGATCCCGCCGCGCCGAAGTCGACCCCGAGACTGGCGCCGGAGGCTGTCGCGCCGGCGCTTTCGACCTCGGGCTCTTACCTGCGCAAGGCGGCGCCACCGGCGTTCGTTGCAGGCGACCGGGTTCGCGCGCTGAACCTGCACCCAACCGGGCACACCCGCCTGCCCCGCTACGTCCGCGGCCACGTCGGCGTGATCGAGCGTTGCCATGGCGCGCACGTCTTCCCGGACAGCCACGCCCACGGCGCCGGCGAGGACCCGCACCCGCTCTACACCGTGCGCTTCACCGCCACCGACCTCTGGGGACCGGCTGCGAATCCCCGCGACAGCGTCAGCCTCGACCTCTGGGAGCCCTACCTTGAGCGCGCCTGAGCTGCAGGAGTCTGCCGCGCTCGCCCTGCCCGGCTTGCCGCGCGACGCCGAGGGGCCAGTGTTCGCCGAGCCCTGGCAGGCGCAGGCGTTCGCCATGGCCGTGCGCCTCAACGCCGAGGGCGCGTTCACGTGGACCGAGTGGGCCGCGGCGCTGTCGCGCGAACTGGCCACCGACCCCACCGACGACGGCCGCCGCTACTACGACCACTGGGTCGCCGCGCTGGAGGCGCTCGCCACTGAGCGCGGCCTGACCGCGCCCGCTGAACTCGCGTCCCGCAAAGCCGCTTGGGCCGAAGCCTACCGCCGCACCCCCCACGGCAAACCCATCGAGCTTTAGCGGCTGCGGCGCGCGTTCCCCGCCCCCTTGCGGGGCGGGGCTAGGGGTGGGGGTGTTAGCTCGGTGTCAGAGGTTGGCGCGGGCCGCTGGTCACCCCACTTCGAGCCAACACCCCCATCCCGGCCCTTCCCCGCAAGGGGGAAGGGAGGACTGCTACCGCTGCGCCACGATGAAAAGTCGCGGAAACCGCAGCAGCACGCCGCCGTCGGCCAGGGGCGGGTAGGCGGCGGCGATCTTGGCGGTGTAGGCGGCGACGAACTCCGCGCGCTCGGCCGGGCTCAGCGGGTCGACGAACGGCCGCAGCCCCGTCGCCCGCACGAACTCGACGATCGCCGCGGCGTCGGCCAGCGGGTGATTGTAGATCGTGTGCCAGATGTCCAGCCGCGCGGCGTGGGGCTTCAGCGCATCGTAGTAGGTGCGCGGCGGCGGCAGCGGGCGGCGCGGCGCGTCCTTCAGGCGCTCGGCCCAGGGACCCGCCTCGGCGACCTCGCGCATCAGCCCATGGGTCGGCTCGCCGAGATTGTCCGGCATCTGCACCGCCAAAGCCGCGCCCAGCGATAGCGCCGCCAGCACCTTCGGCAGCTGAGCCAGGTGTTCAGGGATCCATTGGTAGGTGGCGTTGGCGTAGACGAGGTCCACGTCCGGCGACGGGAGCCACACATTGGCGTCGGCGGCCTCGAACGTCAGCGCCGGCAGCCGCTGGCGCGCCTCGTCCAGCATCGCCGGCGACGAATCCAGGCCAATCACCTCGGCGTCCGGATAGCGCTCGGCCAGGAGTTCGGTCGAGTTGCCCGGCCCGCAGCCGACGTCAACGACCTTGCGGGCGCGTTGCAGCGGAACCTGGGCCAGCAGGTCGCGGGCGGCGCGGGTGCGCTCGTCCTCGAACTTCAGATAGATGGCGGGGGACCAGTCAGACATCGGCCCCTCCCGTCGCCAAAACCGCCGCGTCCCGCAGCGCGCGCTCGCCGAGTGAGGTCAGCGCGACGATGGGCCCGGGCAGGCCCGGGCGACGGACCACCAGCCCGCCATCGACCGCGTCCTCCCAGATGGTCAGCCGCGGACATGAGGTTCGCCAGACCTCCATCACCTCGGCGTAGGGTCGCGGCTCCCGCGCCAACCAGGCCAGCATGTCCAGAATGAGGGGGTTGCGGATCGGGTCGGGCGTATAGCCCCGCGATCCCGTGGGGGCAGTCGTCGTCATGGTCGTCTCCCGGCGCCGGCCGAAGGGGCGCACAGGGCCCCAACGCGTCGCTACAACCCGCCATATCGCCCCGAACGGGCTTCACCGCAAGGCGACGCGGGGGCGCACAGACTCCGAGAGGTGGCCGCGAGTGAGCAAACGCAACCCATTGGCCGACGCTGCGTCAGCCTGTCACCAATGCCGCCACCGCTGAAGGAGACCCGCGATGGGTGACTACAAGCTTCTGATCGACGGCGCGCTGGTGGATGGCGACGCCGAGATGGATGTGATCAATCCGGCCACCGAAGAGGTGCTGGCCAAGTGCCCGCGCGCCTCGGCCGCCCAGCTCGACGCGGCGGTGGCGGCGGCGACCCGCGCGTTCCCGGCCTGGCGCGACACGCCGATCGCCGAGCGCAAGGCCAAGCTGACCCAAATCGCCGACATCATCCAGGCCAACGCCACCGATCTCGCCCGGCTGCTGACCCAGGAACAGGGCAAGCCGCTGGCCGACGCCACCGGCGAGGTCTACGGCGCGTCCGCCTTCTTCCGCTACTTCACCATGCTCGACCTGCCGGTGAAGGTGCTGGCCGACAGCGAGACGGCGAAAGTCGAGATCCACCGCCGGCCGCTGGGCGTGATCGGGGCGATCGTGCCCTGGAACTTCCCGATGATCCTGATGGCGTTCAAGGTTCCAGCCGCCCTCCTGGCCGGCAACACCATGGTGCTGAAGCCAGCGCCGACGACGCCGCTCTCGACCCTGAAGCTGGCCTCGCTGATCGCGGGCGTGCTGCCGCCCGGCGTGCTCAACGTGATCGCCGACGCGGGCGAACTGGGCGCGGCGATGACCGCGCACCCCGGCATCCGCAAGATCAGCTACACCGGCTCGACCGCGACCGGCAAAAAGGTGATGGCCGGCGCGGCCGACGCGCTGAAGCGCATCACCCTCGAACTCGGCGGCAACGACGCCTCGATCGTGCTGCCAGGCTCCGACCCCAAGGCGGTGGCGCCGAAGATCTTCGCCGGCGCGTTCCAGAACTCCGGCCAGGTCTGCATCGCCATCAAGCGCGCCTATGTGCACGACAGCATCTACGACGCGATGTGCGACGAGCTGGCCCAGCTGGCGGACGCGGCGGTGATGGGCGATGGGCTGGAGCAAGGCACCCAGCTCGGCCCGATCCAGAACAAGACCCAGTACGAGCGGGTCATGGGCCTCATCGAAAGCGCCAAAAAGGACGGCAAGATCATCGCCGGCGGCGAGCGGATGGACCGCAAGGGCTACTTCATCAAGCCGACCATCGTGCGCGACATCACCGACGGCTCGCGGCTGGTCGACGAGGAGCAGTTCGGCCCGGTGCTGCCGGTGATCCGCTACACCGACGCCGAGGATGCGCTGGCCCGCGCCAACAACTCCGAATACGGCCTCGGCGGCTCGATCTGGTCGCCGGACCTCGACGCCGCCTACGACCTGGCGACGCGGATGGAGAGCGGCACGGTGTGGGTGAACAAGCACGCCGACCTCGCCCCCAACATCCCGTTCGGCGGGGCCAAGGGCTCGGGCATCGGCGTCGAGCTGGGCGAAGAGGGCCTGGCCGAATTCACCCAGATGCAGGTGATCAACGTCGCACGGGTTTAGGGTTCCATCCCGCACCGACCTCCTCAACACCCGTCATCACCGGGCGTAAGTCCCGGTGACCCAAGAACACCGGCTCGGCCATGGCCGTGCCCGAGCGCGGCCACTCGAACCACGGTGTTCATAGGTAGCCGGGACTTACGCCCGGCTATGACGGATTTTTGGGTAGCTGCACTTTGACTACCCCACCCGCGCCCGGCCCCTGCCGCGCGTAAACGCGCCGAAGATGTCGGCGTCGAACACATGGTCGTGGCCGCCGATGCGGCCAGGGCGCCAGTAGCCTTCGGCGGCGATCTGGTCCTTGCCGACGCCGCGGGCGATCAGGCCTTGGCGTTGGGCGCGGACGGTGGCGGTTTCGCCGATGACGTAGGCGTGGCCGTCGCCGGCTGGCAGGTCGAACGCGTCCAGCGCGGCGACCAGCGCTTCGCTGCGCGCGGCCGGCGGGCCGGCCCGATGCAGCCACTTCACCTCGAGCGTCGCATCGGTCGCGATCGGCTGCTCTTCCTCGCCCCCCGCCACCTCGACGATGGCGAAGGCGCGAGCGCGGGCCGGCAGGCTCTCGATCATGGCGGCGATGCCCGGCAGCGCGGTCTCGTCGCCGGTGAAGAGGTGCCAGGCGGCTGACGGGTGCACGACGGTGCGGCCGCGCGGACCTTGGCCGACGATCCGGTCACCGACCGCGGCGCGGCGGGCCCAGCGGACGGCGGGGGTGTCGCCATGCAGCACGAGGTCGATGTCGAGCCGCTGCTCGGCGGTGTCGAAGCTGCGGATCGTGTAGTGCCGGCGTGCGGGACCGAGGCCATGGTCAGGCAGCTCGATCACCAGATCCTGGCCGGGGCGGTAGGAGAAGGCGGCCAGATCGTCGCCGATCAGGCTGACCCGGCGCATGCGAGGGGTGACATCGCGCGCGCCGACGACGGTAAGCGACCAGGTCGGCCGCTGCGGACGGAGGGGTGTGGAAGGGGAGGACATGAGAGACTTTCGAACGGTTTAGATATATCGACAACGAAGATATATCTAAGTGCTATTTTCCGCGCAAGTCCCGCACAGCGGATTTCAGCTCACCGTCGCGCGAAGCTCGGCGCGGGCCTGGTAGAGTTCCCAGAACTTGTCCGCAATCGTGGCGCCGTCGATGCCAGCGCCCTCGCCGGCAAACTGGGTGCCTTTGACGGCGCCGGCGACCGTGACCTCGCCGACGTAAACGCCGTCTGCCTTCAGCGCCTGCGCCAGCAGCCCTACCAGCTTGGCTTTCGCCGCGTTGGCGAGCGCGACGCCCATGGTCTTCATGCCCGTCGCCATGGCGTCGACCTCGGGGGCCAGGAAGCCGAACGCGCCGTTGGTCACCAGCACGGCGCCGTCCGGCGTACTCTTCAGGTCCGGCAGCGCGACCTGGACCGCCGCCAGCAGACCGACGATGGCGACATCGAACACGCCGCGCACTACTGCCGGATTGGTCGCCATCAGGTCGCCCCCTTCCGCCCCGCCGTAGGCGTTCCAGTGCAGTACCGTGACCGGGCCGAGTTCGCTCTTTGCCTTGGCGAGCGCCGCGCCGATCGACGCCGGATCGCTGGCGTCGGCGACGACCGAGGTGGCCGTGATCCCCCTCGACTGCAGCGCCTCCACCCCGGCCGCGAGCCGCGTCTGGTTCCGGGCCACGAGCGCGACGGCAAATCCTTCGGCGCCGAACTTCTCGGCGACAGCGGTCGAGATGCCGGGGCCGAAGCCGACGACGACGATGGTCTTGGGCATGATCTCTCCGATCGGTGATTGGCGGGCGCCCCCCTCCCAAATAGGCGCTCGGCGCCGATCCTGCACCGCCGCCCCCCGGTCGGCGCTGGGTGGCGTTGGAGAGCCTCGTGCGGCAAAACGTGAGCATGCTGAAAGCAGCCGGCATCTGCCTCGCCTGTGCGGTCCTCGCCCTCCTTCCGGGAACGGCGGCCGCCGCCGACCCGCAACCGAACGCCCGCGCGCTGCTTGAGCAGATGTACGAAGCCACCGGCAGCGCGGCCTGGGACCGTCTCGCCGGCGCCGAGCTGAGCGGCGACTACCAGGCGGGCGGGCTCTCGGGCTCGTTCCACCAGTCGGTCGATCTGAGCGAGGGCCGCGACGTGCTGACCTACGATGTCGGCGCGACCCGTGGCGCGCAGGCGACCCTGCCGACCTCGAGCTGGTGGACCGACGACAAGGGGCTGACCACGGTTCAGGATGGCCCAGAAGCGGCCGCCGACGCCGCGACCCAGTCCTACGCCGATCGCAACGGCTGGTTCCATCCCTCTGCCGACGAGGCGCCGACCTTCATCGGTGAGCGGACGGACCAGGGCCGGATCTTCGATCTGGTCAGCGTGCGCCCCGCGGGGGGCCGGATGGTGACGCTCTGGATCGACGCGATCTCGCACCGCCTGGACCGCGCGGTGGTGCTGGATTCAGCCCAGCGCGAAACTACCACCACCTACGGCGACTACCGCCAGATCGCCGGCGTCTGGTTCCCCTATTTGCAGCGCACGTCGAACGGCGATCCGGGCGCCGACACGGTGGCAGTTGTCCGTCAGCTGACGTTCGCGCCCGAGTCCAACACTACATTCGTTCCACCGCCATCGGTGGTGAAGGACGCCAAGCTGCTCGGCGATGCCCCGGCCGCGACCATCCCGTTCCGCCTCGATGACGGCTTGATCGTGGTCGACGTCGCCGTGAACGGCGGAGCGCCGCTGCCGTTCGTGCTGGACTCGGGCGCGCTCAACGTGATGACCCCTGAGGCGGCCAAGGCGCTTCATCTCAACGCGTCCGGCCATCTTTCGGCGACCGGTGTCGGCAGCGACGCGGTCACCGCCGGCCTCGCGCACGTCGATGACTACAGGGTCGGCCCCGCCGAACTCACTGACCAATCCTTTGTCGTCCTGGCCCTGCCAGCTGAGCTGACCAACGCCGGCGCTGGCGAGCCGCCGATCGCCGGGCTCATCGGCTACGAGTTCCTGCGCCGGTTCGTGGTGCGGGTGGACTACCAACGCCGCGAGCTGACGGTGAGTTGGCCGGGTGAAGGACCCCCATCGCACGGCGCGCGGCTGCCGCTGCACTTCGACAGCCGAGACAGTTTCATCGTCGCCTCCGCCGGCGGCGCCGAAGGCTATTTCGGCATCGACACCGGCGATGACGGCGCGGTCACGCTGTTCAAGTCATTCTTCGCCGCTCACCGTATCCCGATCGAGCTGCCGGGGCTAAGGGGCTTCCAGGGCGGCGTGGGCGGCGTCACCTCGACCCTGACCACGCGCATTCCCTCGCTGACCGTCGGTCCCTACGCCGTCCCCCGTCCGATCACGGAGCTTAACGCGTCCGCCAGCGGTGCGTTCGCGTCGACCCTGCTGGCCGGAAACCTCGGCTCACAGGTGTTCCAGAACTTCGTGCTGACCTTCGACTATCCGCACCAGGCGCTTTACGTCGAGCGATCGACCGCCTTCGGCGCGCCGATGCCCTACAACCGCACCGGTTTGCACATCGGCCTGGACGACCTCGGCCACCTGATGGTGAAGGGTGTTTCGAAGGGCTCGCCCGCCGACATCGCCGGTATCGTCCAGGGCGAGACGCTGCTCGCGCTCAATGGCCACAGCGTTTCAGGCCAGTCCTTGGCGACGGTCGATGGCTGGCTGCTCGTCGGCGCCGGCCGGACGCTGACCGTCGACCTGATGCGCGGCGGCAAACCTCAGGTCGTCACGCTGACCGCCCGCGAGCTGCTTCCGCCGAGCGGCCCGTTCCAGCTCGCGCCGGGACCGCTGAATTGAGCCGGCGCAGGCATTCATGGCGCGGTCAGCATTTGTCGGCTAAGAGCGCCGCCATGACCTGCGTTCGACGTCACCACGCGCACCAACCGACCCGCGGGCCGGTCCGGACGCGCTTGGCCTAGACGAGCGCAGACGACCCGAACCCCGCGGCCACTGGCCGGGCGGGTTCTGCTCCATCCGGCGTGACCTCCAAGAGGACGAACGACCGATGGACCTCCCCTTCCGCCTTGCCCTGACCTTCTGCCTTGCCCCGAGCTTCTGCCTTGCCCTGAGTGGGGCCAAGCCGCTAAGCGCCCGGCCATGACCGACGCCGCCAAGCCACCACCTGGGACGACCGAGACGCCCGCCCGGCCCCGCGCCAGGGCGCCGCGTGGGTTCCTCGACCGGCGCAGCGACGCGCTGGCCGCCGAGCGCCGCATCCTCGAGGCCGTCTCCCGGGTCTATGAGTCGTACGGCTTCGAGGCGCTGGAGACCGGCGCGTTCGAGTACGCCGATGCGCTCGGCAAGTTCCTGCCCGACGCCGACCGCCCGAACGAAGGCGTCTTCGCCCTGCGCGACGACGACGAGGAGTGGATGGCGCTGCGCTACGACCTGACCGCGCCGCTGGCGCGGTTCGTGGCGCAGAACTGGGACGGCCTGCCCAAGCCCTTCCGCCGCTACGCCTACGGCAAAGTCTGGCGCAACGAGAAGCCGGGGCCTGGCCGCTACCGCGAGTTCGTCCAATGCGACGCCGACACCATCGGCTCGGCGCGCCCTGAGGCCGACGCCGAGATCATCGCCATGGCCGTCGAAGGCTACGCCGCCGCCGGCCTGCCCGCCGCGAGCTACCAGCTGAAGATCAATAACCGCAAGCTGCTGAACGGCCTGCTTACCGCGGCCGGAGTCGAAGCCGAGGGCCAGAAGCTGGCGGTTCTGCGCGCGGTCGACAAGCTGGACCGGCTGGGCCTGGACGGCGTGAAGCTGCTGCTCGGCGCCGGGCGCAAGGACGAGTCGGGCGCTTTCACCCGCGGCGCGGAGATCTCCACCGCGGCGATCGACTCGGTGCTGGCGTTCGTCTCCGCTGGCGTGGGGGAGCGGGCGGCGACGCTGGACCGGCTGGCCAATGTTATCGGCGGCTCGGCCGAGGGCGACGAGGGGCTGGGCGAGCTGTCCCGGATCGGCGCGGCGCTGGCGGCGTTCGGCGTCGGCGAGGCGCAGGCGCTGTTCGACCCTTCGGTGGTGCGTGGGCTGGAATACTACACCGGCGCGGTGTTCGAGGCCGAACTGTTGGCCGAGACCGCCGACGAGAGCGGCGAGATCGTCCGCTTCGGCTCGATCGGCGGCGGCGGGCGCTACGACGACCTCGTCGCCCGTTTCACCGGTGAGAAGGTCCCAGCGACCGGTTTTTCGTTCGGGGTCTCGCGGCTGGCGGCGGCGCTCAGCGCCAGCGGCCGCGCGGAGAATGCCGAGACGCGCGGCCCCGTAGTGGTGATCGCGTTCGAGGAAGCGCGAATGGCCGACTACTTCGCGGTCGCCGCCGAACTGCGCGCCGCAGGCCTCGCGGCCGAGGTCTACCTAGGCTCGTCGGGCATGCGGGCGCAGATGCGTTACGCCGACAAGCGCCTGTCACCCGCGGCGGTGATCATGGGCGGCGACGAGATCGCCGCCGGAACCGTCACCGTGAAGGACCTCGACCTAGGCCGCGAACTCGCCGCCGGCGTCGCCGACAACAAGGTCTGGCGCGACCAGCGTCCCGGCCAGGTGACGGCGCCGCGCGCCGACCTGGTGGCCACGGTGCGGGCTATCGTGGAGCGCAGCCGATGAGGATCGAGCCCGCCGTCCCGGCAGAGATCCTGGCCGCCGTCCGCGCACCGTTCGCCGAGATGGGCGCGAGCGCCATCGATCCGCCGATCGCCCAGCCCCTCGGCCTGATCCTCGATCTCTCCGGCGAGGCCATGCGCGAGCGGCTGATCCTGGTGCAGGCCGACGGCGGCGGGGAGGCGGCGCTGCGGCCCGACTTCACCATCCCCGCCGCGCGGCTGCACATCGAGAGCGGCCGCACCGGCGGGCGTTATTTCTACGAGGGCAAGGCGTTCCGCGCCGCGCCGAAGGGCCGCGAGGCTTACGAGGAGTTCCTGCAGATCGGTATCGAGGCGTTCGAGACCGGCGCCGCGCCCGAAGCCGACGCCGAGATCGCCGCCCTCGCCTGGCATGCGGCGGCGGCCGGTGGCCGCACCGACCTGACCATGGAACTCGGCGACGTCGGCCTCTTCGCCGCCTTCGTCGATACATTGAAGCTGGCCGATCCGCTGGCCGCGCGGATCAAGCGATCGTTCTCCAGCCCTCGCCGGCTCTGGGCGATGCTGGCCAAGGCCGAAGAGCCTGTGGGGAGCGACGCGCCGCGGCCAGCCGGGGACCGGCTCTCATCGCTGCTGGCCGGGTTGCCCGAGACCGAGGCGACCGCTGTGCTGCAGGACCTGTGGGCGCTGGCCGGCATCGAACCCGCTGGCGGACGGTCCGCCGCCGAGATCGTCCACCGCCTGGCTGAACGCTCGGCGGTGGCCCGGGCGCCGCAGCTGACCCGGGAACAGGCTTCGCTGATCACCCGCTTCCTCGCCATCTCAGACGCCCCCACCGCCGCGCTCGAGGCCGTCGCGCGCCTTGCCGCGCCCGGCGGACCGAAGCTGGCGGCCGCGTTGAAGGGCTGGGAGCGGCGGCTGCACGTGATGATCGACGAAGGCGCGCCGGCGGCGGCCATGCGGCTCTCCACGGCGTTCGGCCGCGATTTCGGCTACTACGACGGCATGCTGTTCGAAGTGCGCAGCGCCGCGCTTGGCGACCACCGGCCCGTGGCCGCCGGCGGCCGCTACGACAGCCTGTTCTCGCGCCTCGGCGCCAGCCTCGCCCGCGGCGCGGTGGGCTGCATGGTCCGGCCCGGCCGCGCCTGGCGGGAGGGCGCGCAATGACCGACCCGCTGATCCTGGCCCTGCCGTCCAAGGGCCGGCAGAAAGAGCAGACCGAAGCATGGCTCGCCGATTGCGGCCTTCCGGTCCGTGCGGTTGGCGGCGAGCGCGGCTATGCCGCCAAGCTCGACGGCCTCGCCGACATCGAGGTGCGGCTGATCTCGGCCGGCGAGATTGCCGGCGCGCTCTTTGCGGGTGAAGTCCACCTCGGAGCCACCGGCGAAGATCTGCTGCACGAGCTGGCCCACGATCTCAGCGACCGCGTCCTGCTGATGCAGGCGCTGGGTTTCGGCCACGCCGACCTGGTGGTGGCCGCGCCGAAGAGCTGGATCGACGTCGAGACCATGGCCGACGTCGACGAGGTGGCTCATCTCTTCCTGGCCCGCACCGGCCGGCGGCTGCGGGTGGCGACCAAGTACCTGACCCAGACGCGCGCGTTCTTCGCTCGCCACGGTGTGACCGACTACCGGATCGTCGAGTCGGGTGGGGCCACCGAGGGCGCGCCCGCGGCCGGCGCCGCCGAGCTGATCACCGACATCACCACCACCGGCGCCACCTTGTCCGCCAATGGGCTGAAGGTGCTGTCCGACGGGCTGATCCTGTCCAGCCAGTTCCAGCTCGCCGCCAGCCTGACCGCGGACTGGAACGATGTGCGGCGAGACGCCGCGGGCCGGCTGCTGCGCATCCTCGAAGCCCGCGCCCGCGCCCGCCGCACCGCGACCCTGACCTGGCCGCAATCGGGCGACGAAGCCGCGCGGGCAGCTGTTTCCGAACTGATAGCTGCGGGCGCCAAAGCACGACCATTCGGCGTGCTGGTCGAGAACGGCGCCATCTTCGCGGCCACCGCGGCGCTTGCGGAAGCCGGGGTTGGTCCCGTCACGGTTGAGAATCCAACCTATGTCTTCGAACCGGCGAGCGAGGCTATGGAAGGACTCGCGCGGCGGCTAGACCGACGAAACTGACGGGGGCGTCAATATAGCCGGTGTCAATACCGGTTGAATTGACCTGGACGTCCAAGATTCACCCCGTTGTGTTTGTTTGGACGATAAATCTGCCTTCCCGCGCGGCGCCCGCCGTTGACAGCGGAGAAAAATTGCCGTTCTCTGCTTGGGCGAGAGACATGAAGGATCTTTAAGGCCCTGAAGTCTCCGGCGTTTCGGGGAGGAAACGCCTGCTTGGATCTAGTGATCGTCAAACCCGCCGCGATATCCCCCGCGGCGGGTTTGATTTTTTACCACCCCGTCAAAAACCCCACTCAATCCCAACATCCGTCATCACCGGGCGTAAGTCCCGGTGACCCATGCACACAGCGCCAGCCATGGCCGTGCCTCGGCACGGCCACTCGAGCCAAGGTGTTCTTAGGTAGCCGGGACTGGCGCCCGGCTATGACGGGTTTTGGGAGGCTCAGCCGGCCGGAGCAGGCGCCGGCGCCCCAACCAGCTCAAACCCCTCGTAGCCCGCCGCCGCCACGTCCGCGCACTTCTGCCGGTAGCCCGCGCCGATGTACGGCATAAACACCCGCGGTTTGCCGGGGATGTTGGCGCCCATGTACCAGGACGCCGCCCGCGGAAAGAGCGTCTTGTCGGCGACTTCGCGCACATGGGCGACCCAGTCTTCCTGGGTCTGCGCGTCCGCGGCGATGCGGGTAAGACCACGATCGCGCATGTAGCTCACGCAATCGATGATCCACTCCACGTGCTGCTCGATCGAGTTGATCATGTTGGAGAGCACGCTGGGGCTGCCCGGCCCGGTGACGATGAACATGTTCGGAAAGTCGGCCACCGCCAGGCCCAGGTAAGCCTTCGGCCCTTCGGCCCAGGCGTCCTTCAGCGAGCGCCCGCCGACGCCCTTGGGATCGATGGCGAGCAAGGTGCCGGTCATCGCGTCGAACCCGGTCGCGAACACGATAGCGTCGACGTCGAAGGTCGCTTCGCTAGTGCGTACGCTGGTCGGCGTGATCGCCTCGATCGGCGTCTGCTTGAGGTTCACCAAGGTTACGTTCGGACGATTGTAGGTCTCGAAGTAGTCGATATCGACGCAGATGCGCTTGGTGCCGATCGGGTGATCGTTGGGCTTCAGCGCCTCGGCGGTCTTGGGGTCTTTCACGGTCTTGCCGATCTGCTCGCGCACGAAATCGGCCGCTTCGTTGTTGACGTCGATATCGGTGATTACCCCGCCCCAGGCAGCTAGGAACCCGGCGCCGCCGACGCCCCAGAACTCCTCGAACCGCTGCCGGCGTTCCTCTGGCGAGGCCGCGAGCGCATTCGCCGGATTGGCGCCGAAGCCCATGCCGGGACCTCTCACCATGCCGATGTAGGCTGGGTACATCTTCCAGAAGTCTTCGATGTCCTTGTCGGAGAGCGGCGTATTGTTGGCCGGCACGCTGAAGTTGGCGGTGCGCTGAAAGACGGTGACGTGCTTCGCCTGCTTGGCGATCTGCGGGATCGACTGGATGGCCGATGAGCCGGTGCCGATCACCGCTACAGTTTTACCGGTAAAATCCACGCCCTCATGAGGCCAGGCGCCGGTGTGGTAAGTCTCGCCGGCGTAGCTGTCGACGCCGGGGATGGCCGGCGCGCGCGGCGTCGAGAGACAGCCAGTCGCCATGACCAGGAATCGCGCCGAAACTTGGTCGCCGCGGTCGGTGATCACCGTCCATCGATCGGCCGCTTCATCGAAGGTCGCCGAGATGACGCGGGTCTCGAACGCGATCAGCGGGCGCAGGTTGAAACGGTCGGCGACATGGCCGGCGTAGCGCAGGATCTCGGGCTGGGCCGCGTATTTCTCGGTCCAGCGCCACTCCTTCTGCAGGGCGTCGTCCCAGGTGTAGGAATAGAACAGGCTCGGCACGTCGCAGCGCGCGCCCGGATAGCGGTTCCAGTACCAGGTGCCGCCGACATCGGTCCCAGCTTCGAAGCCTTGGATGTTGAGCCCCAGCTCGCGCAGCTTGTGCAGCATGTACATGCCGCCAAACCCGCCCCCGACCACCACCGCATCGACCTCGCCACCCATCGGCGCCCGCTGCAGGCTCGACCCATCCGCCATGCTTCGCTCCCTATCTGATCGCTGATAATGTTGAAGCCGTTTCGGCGGCGAAGCGCAAGGCGCCTCTGACTACGGAGTTAGCCCCTCCACCACTCCGTGGTCCCCCTCCCCTGCATTCGCAGGAGAGGATATCGACGTCCCGTCTTGCTTCTCCTCCCCTTCAGGGGAGGGGGACCACGGAGTGGTGGAGGGGCTCAGCCGCTGCCCCGCTGCTTGACGGCATTTCAAAAATGTTCTTTCTTTGTTCTATGTTGCGAGCGCCTGCCAACACAATCCTCAACGCCCGCCGCTTGCGCCGCGAGATGACCCCGCCAGAAGCACGCCTTTGGATGGCGCTCCGTCGCAAGGTCGCCGACGGGTTGAAATTCAGACGCCAGCACCCTGTCGGCCCGTATGTTCTCGACTTCTATTGCGATGGCGCGAAGCTAGCCGTCGAGGTCGACGGGTTCGCACATCTCACTGGCGACCATCCTGAGCGCGATTCGCGCCGGGACGCGTGGCTAGCGGCGCGAGGCGTCCGCACTCTGAGGATCGACGCGCGGGAAGTGCGCGATGAGCTGGACGGCGTCGTAGGACTGATCGTCGCCGTCGCGCGAAGCCATTCCGTATAGCTCGCGACGCCGAGAGGCCCCTCCACCACTCCGTGGTCCCCCTCCCCTAAAGGGGAGGAGAAAGATGGCGCAGCTGCCATATCCTCCCCGGAGCGCAGCGAAGGGGAGGGGGACCACGGAGTGGTGGAGGGGCCTGCGGCTACCCTTTCGCCTCCACGTAGATCTCGCCGCCGGCTTCCTTGAACTTCTCGGCCATCGACGCCAGGCCCTCGGCGACGTCGTTCTGCGCCCCCGCGGCGTCGCGGATTTCCTGGCTGATTTTCATCGAGCAGAACTTCGGGCCGCACATCGAGCAGAAGTGGGCGACCTTGTGCGCCTCCTTCGGCATCGTCTCGTCGTGGAACTCGCGGGCGGTCTCCGGATCGAGGCCAAGGTTGAACTGGTCTTCCCAGCGAAATTCGAAGCGCGCGCGGCTGAGCGCATCGTCCCAGAACCGCGCCGACGGGTGGCCCTTGGCGAGGTCGGCGGCGTGGGCGGCGATCTTGTAGGCGATCACCCCCTGCTTGACGTCCTCGCGGTCGGGCAGACCCAAGTGCTCCTTCGGCGTCACGTAACAAAGCATGGCGGTGCCAAACCAGCCGATCATCGCCGCGCCGATCGCCGAAGTGATGTGGTCGTAACCTGGGGCCACGTCGGTGGTGAGCGGGCCCAAGGTGTAGAACGGGGCCTCGTGGCAAGTGGCCAGCTGCTTATCCATGTTGGCCTTGATCTTGTGCATCGGCACATGGCCGGGGCCTTCGATCATCACCTGCACGCCGTGTTTCCAGGCCACTTTGGTGAGTTCGCCGAGCGTCTCCAGCTCGGCGAACTGGGCTGCGTCGTTGGCGTCGGCGATGCAGCCGGGGCGTAGGCCGTCGCCCAGCGAGAACGACACGTCGTAGGCCCGCATGATCTCGCAGATGTCCTCGAAGTGGTCGTAGAGGAAGCTCTCGCGGTGATGGGCGAGGCACCACTTGGCCATGATCGAGCCACCGCGCGAGACGATGCCGGTGACCCGGCGCGCCGTCAGCGGCACATAGGCCAGGCGCACGCCGGCGTGGATGGTGAAGTAGTCGACGCCCTGCTCGGCCTGCTCGATCAGGGTGTCGCTGAACACCTCCCAGGTCAGATCCTCGGCGACGCCGCCGACTTTCTCGAGCGCCTGGTAGATCGGCACGGTGCCCAGCGGCGTCGGGCAGTTGCGCAGGATCCATTCGCGGATGTTGTGGATGTTGCGGCCGGTGGAGAGGTCCATGATCGTGTCGGCGCCCCAGCGGATCGCCCACACCATCTTCTCCACCTCGTCCTCGACCGCCGACAGCACGGCCGAGTTACCGATGTTGGCGTTGACCTTGACCAGGAAGTTGCGGCCGATCGCCATCGGCTCC
Source organism: Caulobacteraceae bacterium (assembly GCA_036494265.1). GTDB lineage: Bacteria > Pseudomonadota > Alphaproteobacteria > Caulobacterales > Caulobacteraceae > Acaudatibacter. The sequence continues at coordinate 39,012 of DASXOP010000016.1, forward strand.
AGCTCGCCGTGGTTGATGTTGGCCGGGATGATGGCGCGCCCGCGGGCCACCTCGTCGCGAACGAACTCGGGCGTGACGAAATCGGGGATCGCCGCGCCGAAATCCTCGCCGTCGCGGATCACCGCCGCGTTCGCCTCGCGCCGCAGGTTCTCGCGGATGGCGACGAACTCCATCTCCGGCGTGACGATCCCGGCTCGGGCGTACTCCAGTTGGGTCACCGCCGCGCCGCCCTTGGCGCGCAGCACCTTGCGGCCGGAGAGGTCGAACCTGCGGGCGAGGTGGCGGCCGCGGGCGTTGCCGTTGTCCTCCGGCTTGACCGCGCGCGGCGGCACTTCTTCGACGTCGCCGCGGGCGATCACCCAGGCTTCGCGAGGCCGCTCAAGCCCCTTCTCGATGTCGACGGTTGCGGCGGGATCGCCGTAGGGGCCGGCGGTGTCGTAGAGCGTCAGCGGCGGCTCGCCGGCGCTGGGATGCACGGCGATCTCGCGGAAAGGCACCCGCAGGCAGGGGTGCAGCACTCCCTCGGCCCAGACCCGGCGCGAGCCGGGGCGTTCGCCGGTAGGGATGGTTCCCGTGATGGGGGTTTGGACGTTCATGGCAGGCCTCTCTGGTTAAGGAGAGCCAAGCCTGAGCTTAGTTCGGTGAGTAGCGGACGGGGCGACCCGTTCGCCGTTCCCTCCCTTCGCCGGCATGACCCGGATCAGGTTCGGCGGGTCACGGCCTCAGCCGCCTCTCAGCCCCTCAAGCGGGACACCCCGGAGAACGCGCCAAGACTACGCCCTGAGGGCGGGGGGTCAAGGTGCCAGGATGGACAAGGGGAGACCTATCGACTCCAGTTACTCAGGAAGAGACAGGGAGTGAATGACTCCGGTGTTTGAGCCCTCGGCTCGCTCGTTGAATGTCGGCCGGACGATGGCCCTGGTCTTCGAGCTACTCAGCGCAAGGTGGCTCTGGATCGCAGCGTTGATCATCGCGCTCGGGCTCGGACCTTCGGCCGCTATCCGGCAATGGCTGCATGTCGCCTATCACCCCGGCAGCCATGATCTTCGCGCGTTCGTCACCCACGAAGGCGCGGCTTTGGCAGCATCCCTCTTCGATTACCTCGCCAGTTTGTCCGTGATCGCAGTGTCACTGAGCCAATCAGGCCACCGATCTGCGCCTGCAAATGCCGTATTCGCGGCCATCAGGGCTCTGCCGCTCTTGGTCCCGGTCTGGGTGTTCGGACACGCCACCACGTTCTGGGATGCCTGGTGGTCATGGGATGTTCACGCTCCCAGATCGCTTGAGCAACTGACGTGGGACGTCTGGACCAATCTTATCGCCGAAACTGCGCTCTCGGTTGGACTTCTGGTCAGCGTGGCGGTGCTGCCGGCAGTCGTCCTAGCCGAAAAGAGGGGTCTCGCGACCTCCTTGCGCGCAGCGTGGCGCCTCATGCGCGGCAGCCGTTGGAAGGTCTTCGGGCTCTATCTGGTGGTTCAGCTGCCCGGGTTCCTCGCCGGCCTAGCTTACCTGTCTTACCGTATCGGAACCGCTCGGGGCGGAGTCCACCAAGCGACCAACCCCTATCTTGATTGGAGCCTGACGGTCGTGGCGTACGCCACTGCAGCACTCTGGGCGGTTTCGCTGGCGGCGATCTATCTCGAACTGAACCGCGACCGGGGCGGCGTCGCCCTCATGCACGTTGCAGATCAATTCAACTGATCGCTCGAGACCGACTGTGGGTTGGGAACATCCGCTGCATGGACATCCGCGTACGGTTCACGTGTAAGCTGCGCCGGTGAGCGCCGCCGACATGCCCGCAACCCGGCTAGACTTTGGCCGCCTTGCCTCGGACGCCGGCAAGGTTGTGGCCGGCGCCTGGCCCGCTCTGGTCGCCGGATGGTTCGGGATTGTCGTCGTCACCATCGCCGTCACGGCGATCCCCTGGTGGCGCGGCCAGAGCGGCGATCCGGCTCAGATGCAGGTCTGGGCGCAGGTGTCGGCGGTCAAGGCGTTGCTGCAGGCCGTTGGCGCGTCCTGCCTCGCCACGCTGGTCGCGACGCTATCCCTGGGGGTGCTGGACCGCGACGGGGCTTCGGGATCGGTTCGGTCGCCCGGCCACGGCTTCCCGACCGCCCTTGTCCTCAACGTCCTGGTCAACTGGAGCACGTTCGCGGCGCCCTTCGTGTTCGCCGCCGCGGCGTCGGACCAGAAGGTGCTGGGCTACGAGGCGCCGCTGAGAGTTGGCGCGCTGGCGACCTTGGCTGTCGCCGCGGCGTTCTGGCCGGTCGCGGTACCGGCCGCTGTCGCCGAGAGCCGGTGGCCGTTCAGCGCCATGGGCCGCAGCGCACGGATCACCCGGGGTTTGCGCTGGCCGCTCATCGCCATCTTCGTCGCCTACATCGTCCTGCAAGGCGGCGCGGCCTTGGTGGTCAGCTACGGCTTTGAGGCGCTTCGGCTGGCCCGCCTCACCCAGGCGTTCGACTTCGGCCGCGCGGCCTCGGTGGCGGTGTCGATGGTGATCCTGGCCCCGACGCAGATCCTGTTCGCCGCCGCCTACCTGCAAGCGCGCCGCATCGCCGATGGTCCCTCGCCGGGCGAGCTGCACGACCTGTTTGCCTAAGGCAGACTCTGGCGGAGACGCCGGCATCGGGCGCATAATCCCGCCGCCTTGTCCCGCTCCTCCAGGAGACGTCCGATGTCGTCAGCCTACCGCACCGCCCTCGCATTCGTTGCCGTCGCCGGCGTCCTGGGCGCTGTCCTGCCCACGGCCGAGGCCGGGCCGACCACGCACAGCGACAACGCCTGCATCACCATGGGCCACATCCAGAACACCAAGATGGCCAGCCCACGCGTCCTCCTGGTCCGCGCCGATGGCGGCCACACGTTCCGGATCGGGTTCGCCAGCGACTGCAACTCGGCCGCCAGCTTCGGCGTCGTGATGCACCCGTTCGACAACAGCGGCCAGGTCTGCCAGCCGCTAGCGCTCGACATCAGCGTCCGCGACACCGGTGAACGCTGCATCGCCAACAGCCTGTCCCGCCTCTCCGACGAAGAAGTCGCCGCCCTGCCGCCGCGGTTGCGGCCGTAGGGGCCCAAGCCCGCTCGCCTCCACGTCGCTGTCATCCCGGAGAGCCGCGCAGCGGACTCATCCGGGACCTCCTTCGCTCGATGGCGCTGAGGAGATCCCGGCTCTTCGCTTCGCTACGGCCGAGATGACATGGGTGGGTGGGCCATGATTGAGCGATTTCGCCTCTAAGCCCACAACTCCCTGAACGCCTGGCGGGGATCGTTTTCAACGCGGGTGACGGTGTCGAAGATCATCGTCGAGCGGGCGCCCGGCTCATAGGCCGGCCAGTGTGGCAGCGCCGGGTTGTTGGGATCGCCGGTCTTGGCGAAGGCGACCCACGCCCCGGCCATGCGGTCGGCCATCAGGTGGCCCTCCGCCGTGCCGGCGCCGGCGATCGGCGAGCGGGCGATGTGGAACGAGGCGTCCACATCGTGGCCGTGCACAGCGCCGAACTTGCCGTCGAACGCCGGCGTCGCCCAAGCCCAGATGTACATCCAGGTCGGCGCGCCGCCGAGCGCGGCGCGTCGCTCGCCCTGGACGATCGCATTGCGCCTCGCCCCGGAGTCGGTGATCGCCTGCGCCTGGGCCAGGAACGGCGGCTTCTTCAGGTTGGCGTCGAGGTACATGCGGGTGATCGCCTCGGCCTTGCCCGGATTCAGTTTGGCGATCACGCCCTGGAGGCCGGCCTCGTCGAGATCGAAGTTGGTCAGCCGCAGCGCGGCGTCTTCCAGCGTGGTCGAGATGATCACCGGCACCGCCGCCGACTCGACCGGCGCGCCGGGATCGAACGGATGGTGCGGCAACGTCGCACCGCCGATGACGGGTGAGAAGTTGGCGCCTTTGGCCATCGCGTCGGTCTGGCCCTGCAGCAGCCGCGTCCAGGGCAGCGTCAGCAGGTCGCCGGCGCGGCTCTTGGAGAGGCCAAGCGCGGCCAGTAGCAGGGCTGTGGCCTCCGCCCCCTCATCTTGCGTCCGCTGACGGATGGTCGAGCCGCTCTGGATCGCGGCGCGGTGGAAGAGCCCCTTGGCCGAGGGCGTCGCCAGCAGGGTCGACACCTTGGAGCCGCCGCCGGACTGGCCGAAGATCATCACCCGGCTCGGGTCGCCGCCGAAGCCGGCGATGTTGTCGCGCACCCACTTCAGCGAGGCGACCATGTCGGCCACGCCCACCGCGCCGGCGTCGGCCAGCTCAGCCGGCACGCCCGGCAGACCAGCGAGGTTCAGGTAGCCGAACGCCGCCAGCCGGTGGTTCACCGTCACCACCACCACGTCGCCGAACTTGGCGAGGTTGGCGCCGTCGTACATCGGCCCGTTGCCCGAGCCGGTGGCCCAGCCGCCGCCGTGGAAACTGACCATCACCGCCCGCTTGGCGCCGTCGATCCCGGGGGTCCAGATGTTGAGGTTGAGGCAATCCTCGCCCATGCCGCCGGGGCCCACATGGCGGTCCCACATGATCATCTGGGCGTATTCGGAGCGGATGTCGGAGACCGTCTGCGGCGGGATCTGCGCGTAGCCCAACGTCTCGCGCACGCCGCTCCAGGGCGCCGGCGGCCGCGGCGGCGCCCAGCGGTTCCGGCCGGCGGTGGGCGCGCCGTAGGGTATCCCCTTGAATTCCTTGATCCCGCCGTTGTCGATGCCGAGCACCTTGCCGGCCGTGGTCTCTGCCGGCCAGAAGATTTGGGTCTCGGGCCCGGCGCCCAGACCGCCTCGCGTCGGCTGCGCCTCAGTCACCGTACCGCCGGTCCCCGCCATCACACCTGCGGCGAGCCCCGCAGCGGCGATCACCCCCCGACGGCTGATCGCGCCGGGCTCGTTGGAACTGGACATGGCGTTTCCCTCGGACTCTTTTTTGTTGGTCCGCCCATATGCGACCCAATTCGCCGAGAAGCCAAGCTGTAGGCGGGGCTGCTTATAAGTTGGAGGGCGTTGACGCTGCTGCGCCCCCTCCGTCTCGTCGCGCTGATAGCACGCCGATCCTCCTCCCCCGCCTCTACGGGCGGTGGAGGAGAAGCGAGGCGCAGTAGATCGCTCCTCCCCTGCGAGGCCGCAGGCCGATGCGGGGGAGGTGGCAGCGGCCCGGACTGGTCCGGGGCGATGACGGAGGGGGCGCTGGCCTACCGGCGCGTGACGGTGAAGCGCAGGAGTTCGTTGCGGGGCAGGTCCCAGCCGGGCTGCAGGGTCAGGGCCTGCTGGTAGTCGAGGTAGGCGGACTTCTCGTCGTCCACGCCCTCATAGGCCACCGCACGGTTGTAGTAGGCTTTGGCCGGCTCCATCGTGCCTAGGCCGAGGCCCTTGGTGATGTCGGTGATGCCGTCCTGGAACTGGTGGTCGATGATGTCCACCGCGCCACGATTGATCCACGCTTCGCCCAGCTCGGCATCGACCTGAATGGCGCGCTCGAAGTCGCCACGCGCCGACTTGTACTCGCGCCGGACCATCCAGAGGACGCCGCGGTTGATGTAGGTGCCGGCCAGGTCGCGCCGATCGAGCGCACCCTCGCCGATCGCCGTGGTGCAGAAGCGCATCGACGCCTCGTCCGAACGTTCGTGGAACGCCGCTTCGGAGCACTGCTGGGCCGACGTGTCGCCCAAGACGGTGACCGCCGCGCTGGCGGAACAGGCGACGCCGATCGAAACCAGCAGTGCGCCGATGAGAATATGCAGCTTCATGAGCGCCTCCCGGGAGCCCGTTTTTGTACGCCCAAGCATGAACCAACCGGCCCCTCGACGCAACGGAAGCTTGCGGTAGCAGCGCCCCGCTGTCGCGGTTCCGCAACTGCATTTGGTTTCACGGAACCCTTTGCGCCGGTGGCCTCTGACGCATAGACGCTGGCGGCGTTCTTTCGATTTCACCTTTTCGGCGACGCTCCGACGCCGCCTGCGACCTGAGAGGATTTCAGCATGAAGTACCGTAAGCTTGGCGCCAGCGACCTGAACGTCTCCGAGATCTCGCTCGGCTCGTGGCTGACCTACGGCGTCGGCGTCGAGGCCGACAAGGCTCGCGCTTGCGTCGACCGTGCGTTCGATCTCGGCATCAATTTCATCGACACCGCCAACGTCTACGGCCGCGGCGCCGCCGAGACGGTGCTGGGCGAGACCCTGGCTGGCCGGCCGCGCGACAGCTACGTCCTGGCCACCAAGCTCTTCGCGCCGATGAGCGACACCGACCGCGGCCTCTCCCGCGCCCAGGTGTTCAAGCAGATCGACGCCTCCCTGACCCGGCTGCGCACCGACTTCGTCGATCTCTACCAGTGCCATCGCTACGACACCGAGACGCCGCTGGAAGAGACCATGGAGGCGCTCTCCGAGATCGTCCGCGCCGGCAAGGTGCGCTGGATCGGCTTCTCCGAATGGGCGCCCGACCAGATCGAGGCGGCGTTCAAGATTCTCGGGGTCGAGAAATTCGTCTCCAGCCAGCCGCAATATTCGCTGCTCTATCGGCGGCCGGAGAAAAAGGTGATCCCGATCTGCGCCGCGAACGACGTCTCGCAGATCGTCTGGTCGCCGCTGGCGCAGGGCGTGCTGACCGGCAAGTACGATCCCAATTCGCCGCCGCCCGCCGGCACCCGCGCCACCTCCGACAGCATGAGCCAGGCGATCCAGCGCTGGATGGAAAAGCCGGTGCTCGAGCGCGTGCAGCAGCTGAAGCCGATCGCGGCCGAGGCCGGGCTCACTCTCGGCCAATTCGCGCTGGCCTGGGTGCTGCGCGAGCCGAACGTCGCCTCGGCCATCGTCGGCGCCAGCCGGCCGGAGCAGCTGGACGAGAACGCCGCCTCGTCGGGCGCCGTCGTCGATCCGGCGCTGTTCAAGAAGGCGGAAGACTTGGTCGCCGACTTGCAGGGCGCCAACTGAGGCCGCGATGGACGACAGCGGACCGCTGACCTCGAGCCTCGACGCCGCCCAGGTCGCTCTGGCCGAAGAGATCGGCCGCAACGGCTACGTCGTCGTTCCGGGCGCCGAGATGGTTCGCCTGCTCTCCGGCGCGGCGCGCGCGGCCTGGCCGGCATACGCCGCCAGCTGGGACGACCTCGGCGACGACAACTACATGGCCGACGGTGGCCGCTACCGCAGCCGTCGCCACGCGGTGTTCGAGCTCACGACGGACGCGGCGATGCGCAAACCGCACCAGCCGCACTACCAGAGCCGCGACTACAACCGCCTGAACGGCGGTGTGCAGCGCTGGTTCGAACCGGTGCTGCCGGCCGCGGCCGAGAGCGCGGTCACCGGCGACCTGCTCGCACTCTGCGGGTCGGTGTTCGGCCGGCTGGAGACGCCGCCGCGGGCCAGCCGCCACGTCGAGATGCACCAGTTCCGCATCGAGCCCGCCGCCGACGGCGAGGGCCAGCCGACGCCGGAGGGCGTGCACCGCGACGGGGTTGAGTGGGTGCTGGTGATGCTGGTCGGCCGCCGCAACGTCGAACGCGGCGTCACCACCGTCCACGCGCCGGACGGCCGCGGCCTCGGCGCCTTCACCCTGCAGCAGCCGCTCGACGCCGTGCTGCTCGACGACCGCCGCGTCGCCCACGGCGTCACCCCGATCAGCCGCATCGACCCCACCCAGCCCGGCTGCCGCGACGTTCTGGTGCTGACCTTCGATAAGCCTTAGCAGCGGGTTTCAGCCGCCACGGGCCCTGTCCGTCGCTTCGCCGAGTGTCAGGCGTTCTCCGTCGCCATCGAGCAGGTACATCAGGTCGCCCGCTTCGAAATGCTCAGCGGCGATTGGGAGCGCGTCCGAAGCGTTGAACGGCCCGATCGATACGGTCCGCCCCTCTTCGCTCCTGAATACGACCGTGAGCACCATCACCCAACAATACGGCGGCGGGCGCCTCAGGGCCAGAACGATAGGCCTGCTGCAGCTTGCCTCCGGCGATATTCCGCGCCTCCTTGTCGGCATGGCGGCCGTTCGTTCGTCGTCGCGTTGACCGGTTCGAACTGGAGGCCTTCCCCGTGCTCTATGCCTTCCTCTGCTACAACAACGAAGACGCCGTCTTTTCCTGGAGCCAGGCCGACGACAACGCGGTCATGGAGAAGCTCGCCGCGGTGCAAGCGCCGCTGCACAAGGCCGGTCGCCTGGGCCCCACGGCGCGGCTGATGCCGACGACGGCGGCGACCACCCTACGCAAGGACAGCGATCCGCCGCTGGTGCTGGATGGCCCCTACGCTGAGACCAAGGAGCAGCTGCTGGGCTTTTACGTGATCGAGTGCGCCGACCTGGAGGGCGCGCTGGACGTCGCCCGCGACCTCGCCAAGGCCAACCCCGGCGGCGCCTACGAGGTGCGGCCGCTGAAAGCCTTCTTCCCCGGATCGCTGCCGCAGCAGGCGACGGCGCACGCAGCGAACCAATGAGCGACCTCGCCTGGATCGATGCGGCGCTGACCGCGGCGCGGCCCCAGGCGATCGGGGCGTTGCTCCGCTACTTCCGCGACCTCGACCTCGCCGAGGAAGCGTTCCAGGACGCCTCGCTGCGGGCGCTGCGCAACTGGCCGCAGAAGGGTCCGCCGCGCGATCCGGCCGCCTGGCTGATCATGGTCGGCCGCAACGCCGCCATCGACCAGGTGCGCCGCCGCAGCCGCCAGGAGGCGCTGCCGGACGAGGAGAAGATCTCCGACCTCGACGACGTCGAGACTCCGCTGGTCGAGCGGCTCGACGGCGCCGATTACCGTGACGACGTGCTGCGGCTGCTGTTCATTTGCTGCCACCCCGACCTGCCGGCGACGCAGCAGATCGCGCTGGCGCTGCGGATCGTCTCGGGTCTCAGCGTCAAGCAGATCGCCCGCGCCTTCCTGGTCGGCGAGACGGCGATGGAGCAGCGGATCACCCGCGCCAAGGCCAGGGTCGCCGCCGCCGGCGTGCCGTTCGAGGCGCCGAGCGCCATCGAACGATCCGAGCGGCTCGGGTCCGTGGCGGCGATGCTCTACCTGGTCTTCAACGAGGGCTATTCAGCCGGGTCGGCCGAGCAGGACGACCGCGCAGCGCTGCCGGTGGAAGCCATGCGCTTGACCCGCCTCTTGCTACGGCTCTTTCCCGCCGAGCCGGAGATCATGGGACTGATGGCGCTGATGCTGCTGCAGCAGTCGCGCCTGGTCACCCGGTTCGACGCCGCGGGCGAGATCGTGCTGCTGGAGGACCAGGATCGCAGCCGCTGGGACCGGCGCCAGATCGACGAAGGCCTTGCCTTGATCGACAAGGCGTTGCGCCACCGCCGCACCGGGACCTATCAGGTCCAGGCCGCCATCGCTTCGGTGCATGCCAGGGCCGCCCGGCCGGAAGACACCGACTGGGCGCAGATCGACGCGCTGTACGCCGGGCTGGAACAGCTGGACCCGTCGCCGGTGGTCACGCTCAACCGCGCCGTCGCGGTCTCCAAGGCGCGAGGACCGGCGGCGGCGCTGGAGATGATCGAGCCGCTCGGCAATCGCCTGGCCGGCTATTTCTACTTCTTCGGCCTGAAAGGCGCGCTGCTCAGCCAGCTCGGCCGCGCCAGCGAAGCCCGCGCCGCTTACGACCAGGCGATCTCGCTGGCGACGACACCGGCGCAAGCCAGCCACATCCGCCAGCACCTGGACCGGCTGCAAAAGGACGCCGCCGGTGCGTTAGAAGCTTAGGCGTCCGCGGACGTCGGGGACTTGGCGCGCATCGCGTCGCGCCAGCGGGTCAGGTCCCAGTTCGGATAGCGGGCCTGGGTTCGGCGCAGGGTGGCCTCGGTCCAGAACGGATCGCCCGGCATCTGCACCCCGAACAACGCCACCTGCTCAGGCGCGCCGTTCTCGAAGATGATTCGCCACGGCTTCATGTGCTGGATCGGCCAGACCGTGTGGTTGATCGAGGTGTTGGTGCGGGCGCGGTAGGTGACCGTCATCACGTAGCGGTGGCCACCGGGGGCGGTGAGGTTGGTGCCGCGGTGCCAGATGTCGATGCCGTAGACGAACAGCGTGCCGGCCGATCCCGCCGCCGAGCGCTCGTAGGGCTTCAGCTTGTCCTGCAACGCCGGATCGCCGGTCATCGTCGCTTCGGGTCCAGCCACCTTCAGGCTGTCCGGACGGGTGACGTAGTGGGTCGGGCCGTGCGCCTCGGTGACGTCGCTGAAGATCAGGATGTAGGTCACCGAGTTCATCGCGTCCTCGTCGGACGGGCTGGTCAGGGTGTGGTTGACGTAGTCGCAGTGGAACGGCTGGTCGTAGTCGGCGTCGCCAGTGAACTTCCCCCAGGCCTGGCACTGGTAGAGGAAGAGGTCGCTGGTCCCGAGCGCCTCGCTGGCGAAGGCCATCAGCGCCGGGTGCGCGCCGGCCAGGTTCAGCGCCGGCGAGCAGTCGATCGGCACCGATTGAACACCGGTGAACTGGGCCGGGTTGAACCGGCCGGCCTGACCTTCCTTGCGCTTGACCAGCGGCTCGTCGGCGCCGGTGCGGGCGAACACCTGGTCGAAGTCGGCCGTCACCGCCGCCACTTCCTGCGGGGTGAAAAAGTCGGGGATGATGACGACGCCGTCGCGGCGCCAAGTCTCGAGCTGAGCGGGGGTATGGCGTTTCTGCATGGTCCCACGCCTTAGCAGACGCGCCAGCAGGCGTCAGCCGCCGGTCTGGACTTGCGGCGACGAGACGCTTAGAAGCCCCGCCTCCCGCGCTTCGGCCGTTCGATCCGGCGACCGGGATGGATGAGAGCTTCGCCATGTCCCAACAGCCCCGACACAAGCACGGCCACAAGAAGGGCGTCTCCCGCGGCCCGTCGCAGCGCATGCTGCGCGCCGGCGAACTGGTGCGCCACGCCCTGGTCGAGATCCTGCGCGAGGAAGACCTGCAGGATCCGGCGCTGGCCGGCGTCTCGGTGACGGTCACCGAGGTGCGGGTGAGCCCGGACCTCAAGCACGCGATCTGCTTCGTCGAACCGCTCGGCGGCGAGAAGGCGGCCGAAATGACGGCAGCGCTGAACCGGGTCTCGCGCTTCCTGCGCGGCCGGCTGGGTCACGCCGTCGATCTGCGCTTTACCCCGCAGCTGAAATTCATCCACGACCAGAGCTTCGACGTCGCCACCGCCATGAACCGCCTGCTCAATAACCCGCGGGTGCGGGCGGATGTGGAGCGCGACGAATGACGGCCTCGTACGTCGGCGTTGCGCCCCCTCCGTCAGCCCGCTTCGCGGCCTGCCACCTCCCCCGTTTCGCTGCGCTACACAGGGGAGGAGAACATCGCGAGTCCCTTCTCCTCCACCGCCCGCAGAGGCGGGGGAGGTGGCGCGGCGCGCTACCAGCCCGACGTGACAGAGGGGGCGCAGACCCCGCCGCCATCCCGAGGTTCATCTGATGGCCCGTCGTCGCAAGGGCGAGGCGGTGTCGGGGTGGGTGTGCCTCGACAAGCCGCTCGACCTCACCTCCACCCAAGCCGTCGGCCGCGTGCGGCGGGCGTTTGGGGCGCAGAAGGCCGGGCATGCCGGCACGCTCGATCCACTCGCCAGCGGCATCCTGCCGATAGCCCTCGGCGAGGCGACCAAGACCGTGCCGTTCCTGATGGACTCCGAGAAGGCCTACCGCTTCACCATCGAGTGGGGCCGCACCACCACCGGCTACGACCGCGAGGGCGAGACCACCGCGACTTCCGACGTGCGCCCGACCCGAGCAGAGGTCGAGGCGGCGCTACCGGCGTTTGTCGGTGAGATCCAGCAGATCCCGCCGGCCTACTCGGCGGTGAAGGTCGACGGCGAGCGCGCCTATGACCTCGCCCGCGGCGGCGTCGAAGTGACGCTGGAGCCGCGCCCGGTGACGATCCACAGCGCCGAGGTGATCGCCCAACCCGACGCTGACCACGTCGAAATCGCGCTTCGCTGCGGCAAGGGCGCCTACGTCCGCGCCGTGGTCCGCGACCTCGCCGACGCGCTCGGCGCCTGCGGCCATGTCAGCGCGCTTCGTCGCACCTCGGTGGGGGGGCTCGATGAGACACGGGCGATAACCCTGGAAACACTGGAAGATTTGTGTAATAGGGGCGCCCGCCAGGAGGCCCTGCTTCCGGTCGAGACCGCGCTGGACGACATCCCGGCTCTGGCCCTGACCACCGAAGACGCCTTCAGGCTTACGCAGGGACGATCGATCGTCCTTCTTCCCCGGCAGGCGGAGGCGTTGAAAGCGAAGCTCACAGAGGGCTCGCGCATCGTCTCGGCATTCGAGGGAGAGAGGATCGTGGCGATCTGCGAGATGCGCGCCGGACGGCTCAATCCGGTGCGGGTCTTCCAACTCACCTGAGCGGAGATATCCGATGTCGATCACGGCCGAAAAAAAGGCTGACCTGATCCGGACCCACGCCCGCGGCGAAGCGGACACGGGCTCGGCCGAAGTCCAGGTGGCGATCCTCTCCGAACGGATTGCGAACCTCACCGAACACTTCAAGACGCACAAGAAAGACAACCACTCGCGCCGGGGCCTCCTGCAAATGGTGTCCCAGCGCCGGTCGCTGCTGGACCACCTGAAGAAGTCCGACGAGGGGCGCTACACCGCCCTGATCGGAACCCTCGGCCTGCGTCGCTAGGTCGTCTCCAGTAAAAGCGGCGCTCGCGTTTTCGCACAAAGGCGCCAATATCTGCGTTCTCGCCGGGACCCGCCTCGACAGGCTGGCGGCCCTGGCGTTTGGACCGAGTTAGGTCCACAACCGTACGTCGAGGGCTGGAAGGCAGTCCTCTTCGCCTGTCGCGATGGAGAGGACTCCCGGATCCGCAGAGATCGCCGTTCCGCACCTGTCCGCACCCGAGGGAATGGGCCTTCGGGATACCGAAGAAAGACAATCAATGTTCGATATCAAACGTAAGTCGATCGAGTGGGGCGGCCGCAAGCTGACACTCGAAACCGGCCGCATGGCCCGTCAAGCCGACGGCGCCGTCCTGGCCACCTACGGTGAGACGATGGTGCTGGCCACCGCCGTCTACGCCAAGAGCGCCAAAGCGGGGCAAGACTTCTTCCCGCTGACCGTGAACTACCAGGAAAAGTTCTACGCCGCCGGCAAGATCCCCGGCAGCTTCCCGCGCCGCGAAGGCGCGCCGTCGCAGAAAGAGACCCTGACCAGCCGCCTGATCGACCGTCCGATCCGCCCGCTGTTCGTCAAGGGCTTTAAGAATGAAGTCCAGGTCGTCGCCACCGTGCTGGCCCACGACCTTGAGAACGACCCCGACATCGTCGCCCTGATCGCGGCCTCGGCCGCGCTGGTGATCTCCGGCGCCCCGTTCATGGGCCCGATCGGCGCCGCCCGCGTCGGCTTCATCGACGGCGAGTACGTCCTCAACCCGACGCTCGACCAGCTGAAAGAGACCCGCATGGATCTCGTCGTCGCCTCGACCAGCGACGCGGTGATGATGGTCGAGAGCGAGATCAAGGAACTGAACGAGGATGAAGTCCTCGGCGGCGTCATGTTCGCGTTCGAGGCCAACAAGCAGGTGATCGACGCGATCATCGAGCTGGCCGACCACTCCGCCAAGGAGCCGTTCGACTTCGCGGTCGACGACACCGACACGGTGAAGGCCGAAGCCAAGAAGCTGATCGGCGCCGACCTCGCCGCCGCCTTCAAGATCGTGGGCAAGGGCGAGCGTCACCACGCCGTCGAAGCCGCGCGGGAAAAGGCGCTGGCCGCGCTCGGCAAGTCGGAAGCCAACCCCAAGGGCATCGACGCCAACAAGTTCGGCGACGTGTTCAAGGAACTCGAAGCCGACGTGGTTCGCCGCAACATCCTCGACACCGGCATCCGCATCGACGGACGCACGGTCGACAAGGTCCGGCCGATCGTTTCGGAGGTGGGCGTCGTCTCCCGGGCCCACGGCTCGGCGCTGTTCACCCGCGGCGAGACCCAGGCCCTGGTGGTCGCAACTCTCGGCACCGGCGACGACGAGCAGCTGATCGATGCGCTCGAAGGCAAGTACTATGAGAAGTTCATGCTGCACTACAACTTCCCGCCGTTCTCGGTCGGGGAGACGGGCCGCATGGGCGCGCCGAGCCGCCGCGATGTCGGTCACGGCAAGCTGGCCTGGCGGGCGATCCGTCCGATGCTGCCGTCGGTCGAGGAGTTCCCCTACACGCTGCGGCTGGTCTCCGAGATACTGGAGTCCAACGGCTCGTCGTCGATGGCCACGGTCTGCGGCTCGTCGCTGGCGCTGATGGACGCCGGCGTGCCGTTGAAGAAGCCGGTCAGCGGCATCGCCATGGGCCTGATCCTGGAGTCCGACGGCTTCGCGGTGCTCTCCGACATCCTCGGCGACGAGGATCACCTCGGAGACATGGACTTCAAGGTCGCCGGGACCGCCGACGGCATCACCTCGCTGCAGATGGACATCAAGATCGCTGGCATCACCCAGGAGATCATGAAGAAGGCCCTCGCTCAGGCGAAGGACGGCCGGCTTCACATCCTCGGCGAAATGGCCAAGGCGCTGACCGGCGCCCGCGACGAGATCGGCGAGTACGCGCCGAAGATCGAGTCCATCAACATCCCCACCGACAAGATCCGCGAAGTGATCGGCTCGGGCGGCAAGGTGATCCGCGAGATCGTGGAGAAGACCGGCGCCAAGGTCGACATCAACGACGACGGCGTGGTCAAGGTCTCGGCGTCGGACGGCGCCAAGATCAAGGCCGCGCTCGACTGGATCAAGTCGATCACCCAGGAACCGGAAATTGGCCAGATCTACGACGGCAAGGTCGTCAAGATCGTCGACTTCGGCGCCTTCGTGAACTTCTTCGGCGCCAAGGACGGCCTGGTTCACGTCAGCCAGATCGCCAACCAGCGCGTGGCGAAGGTCTCTGACGTGCTGCAGGAAGGCCAGATCGTGAAGGTGAAGCTGCTCGGCTTCGACGACCGCGGCAAGGTCCGCCTGTCGATGAAGATCGTCGATCAGCAAACCGGCGAAGACCTCACCGGCAAGGAAGCCAAGGAACCGGTCGACGCCTAAGCGCCGCTGAACCGCTAGACTGCGACATGGCCGGGGCGCTCGCTCCGGCCATTTTCGTTTGGCCCCTCCACCGCTTCGCGGTCCCCCTCCCCTTCGCTGCGCTCCGGGGAGGAAAACGACGGCGCAGCGTCAATATCCTCCCCTGCGAAAGCAGGGGAGGGGGACCACGGAGTGGTGGAGGGGCCTGCGACGCCTATCCGCCCCGCCGATACCGCCGCAGCCCCAGGTGGAACACGCTCAGCGCCACCGACGCATAAGCCGCCGCCCCACCGATCGCGAACGCCGCGGCTTCCAGGCTGGGCGCGCGCACCAACCCCACCGGCGCCATCGCCACGAAGCCAGCCGGCAGCACCGTGAAGGCGACGATCTTCACCCAGCCGGAGTAGATCGACGACGGGTAGGTCGAGACCATGAGGGTGAAGTCCATCAGGTCGCGCGACAGGCTGCGCGCGCCGGCGAACCAGAACGCCATGCTGGAGAAGATCACCGTAGTCGAGAGCCAAGCGACCATGCCGATTGCGATCGCCACGAGCGACAACCCCAGTCCGCCCAGGTCGAGCCGCGCGTTCACCGCCAGGATCAGCAGCCCGGTCGCCAGGTCGCCCCAGGCGCTGGGGATCGAGTCGCGCGCCAGCAGCCGCGGCAGTATCGGCTTGGGCTGGGTCAGCAGCGGGTCGATCTCGCCACGCAGGATCGCGCCGGCCACATCGCGGTAGCCGCCGAAGAACACCGCCGTCGTGCCGAACAGGGTGTAGACGATGCCCAGCAGCCGGGCGACGTCGCCCAGCCCCCAGCCGCCGACCTGCTTGAAGCCGGTGAAGAACAGGAACCACAGCACCAGCCAGAAGCCGTTGTTCACCGCCATGCCCAGCACCTGCAGGGTGAAGTTGGTGCGGTCGGCGAACGAGGTGCGCAGAGCGGCCATCGACTGGACGGCGTAGGTCGAGATCGCGTTCATGGTCAGATTCCCCGCGTCAGGATCTTGGCCAGGCCCGCGCGCCAGACCAGCGCCGCGGCGAGCGTCAAGGCGACCAGCCAGAATGCCTGCAGCCCCAGCGCGCCCCAGAACTCGGCCCAGGAGATCCCGATCGCCGCCTGCCCGGCGAACGCCAGGTGCGCGCCGAACGGCGAGAGCGCGGCGATCTGGTGCAGCCAGCCGGGATAGAAAGCGATCGGCGCGAAGAGCCCGCCCAGCATGAACATCAGCTTCTGGACGATCAGCAGCACCGGCAGCACGCGCCTGAGCCAGAACGCGGTCAGCCCGACCAGGGTGTAGAGCAACAGCCCGATCAGGCAGCCGACCAGCCCCAGCACCGCGGCGCAGGCCAGCCCCCAACCTGGCGGCCAGGCGTGGCCCGAGAGCGTCAGCAAGATCAGGCCAGCCACCCCAAGCATCGCCAGCCGCGCGGTCATCCCGCCGGCTTCCTGCGAGATCGTCTGCGCCAGGAACGACTTCGGCCGCAGCAGATGCGGCTCCAGCGCGCCGGAGCGGATGTCGTCCTCCAGCCGCAGCTGCACAGCGGGAACCGACAGCGTCACCCACTCGGTCACGCCGACGTAGACGCCCAGCCCGCCCGGCGGCAGGCGCAGCAGCGCGCCCGCCAGCCGCTGGGCGCCAACCTTGTCCCAGAAGGACACCAGCACCATCAGGCAGACGCCATAGAAGATCGCCCGCCCCAGCAGCACCGGCCACGCGGCGACGGCCGAGGCGAGGCCAACGCGGTAGGCGGCGGCCATCGCGGCCAGCGTGGCGCCGGCCCCTCCACCCCTTCGGGGTCCCCCTCTCCCGTTGGGGGAGGAGAAGGGAGACGCAGCTGCGATCTCCTCCCCTTCAGGGGAGGGGGACCGCGAAGCGGTGGAGGGGCCCGGGCCGCGCGCGCTATTTATCGAGGGCGGCGTAGATCTCATGGATCACCTCCTCCATCGGCGGATCTTCCACCGTCACGTCTTCGATCCCGCCCAGCGCCAGCGCCGCGCCGATCACCGCCTCGATGCGGGTCTGGCGCGTGTCGATCTCCAGGATCGTTGTGTGCGGCTCGCTCGGCCGGCGGGTGACCCCCGGCAGGTCGAGCTCCAGCCGCGCGGCCTGCGACTGCAGCGTCACCAGCTTGCGGGCTATGAAGCGGCGGCGCAGTTGATCCGTAGGCTGATCGAGCACGATCTTGCCGGCGTTGATCACGATCACCCGCTCGCACACGAGCTCGATGTCGCGGGTATCGTGCGAGGTCAGCACCACCGTCTGGCCCTCGTTCAGCGACTGGTCGCGGATGAAGTCGCGGATCGCCGCCTTGGCGGTGACGTCGAGTCCGATGGTGGGCTCGTCAAGGAACAGCAGCCGCGGCCCGTGCAGCAGGCTGGCGACGATCTCGCAACGCATGCGTTGGCCGAGCGACAGCCGACCGACCGGCTGATCCAACAGCTCGCCCACCCCGAACCGCTCGACCAACTCGCCGCGCCGGCGCTCGAAGACGTCCGCTGGCTGGTCGTAGACCCGGCGCAGCAGAGCGAACGAGTCGCGCACCGGCAGCTCGGTCCACAGCTGCGAGCGCTGGCCGAAGACGACGCCGATCTCATAGGCCAACTGCTTGCGCTGCCGCCACGGCGTGAAGCCCAGCACCTGGGCGTCGCCGCCGCTGGGTTCCAGCACGCCGCAGAGCATTTTCAGGGTGGTCGACTTGCCGGCGCCGTTCGGCCCGATGATCGCCACGCGCTCGCCGGCGGCGATCTCGAACGAGACGCCCGAGACGGCCTGCAGCTCGACCACTTCCGGATTGAAGAGCCCCGCCAGGGCTCCGAACGCGCCGCCGCGCCGCTTAGTGTAGCGGTAGGCCTTGCGGAGGTCCGTGACGTTGATGGCGGGGGGCATGATCTGGCTCGAGGGAGGGGGCTGAGGATGTCGGGAAGGCGGTCGGTACGCAGGCGTAAAGTCGCATCTGCCCCGACGGGAGCGAGGCGGCGCCTGCATTAAATGACCGACCGGTCCGGTTCATCTGTGAGCCTCAAGGCCAGGATCGAGGCGCGGGGCTTTAAGCGACTTCCGTTCCACGAGCAAGGTTCAGGTTGGAAGATTTTTGTCGGATTGGGTGTTTGGCGGGGTGTGACTTTGCCGCCCTAGCTCGCGCAGACTGAGGCCGCTGCGCCCCCTCCGTCGCCGCGCTGGTAGCGCGCCGCCACCTCCCCCGTATCGCCCTCCGGCCTCGCTGTGGAGGAGAACCAAAGTGCGATCCCGCGTCGTCCTCCTCCACCGCCCCAAAGAGGCGGGGGAGGGGGACCGCCGGGCGATAGCCCCGGGGGTGGAGGGGGCACGGCTGCTCCCGAGCCTCTCAGATCGCCGGCCAGCCCTGAGGCATGGTCTTGGCCATCATGCGTTGGAATGCCGGGCGATCGCCCAGACGGGCCATGTAGTCGGTGATCGCGGGGTAGGCCTCGAAGCACTCGGCGTCGGGCTGGAGCAGCATCGAGGGGACGCCGCGGCGGTTGATGGCGGCGGAGAGGCCGAGGCGCAGGATGAAGTGGTTCTGGATGTCGGCGGCGGTGAACGCCTCGCCGGCGAGGTAGGGGCGCCCGGCCAGCCGCGCCTCGACGTAGCGCAGCACGCGGGCCGAGCCGCCGAAGCGGCGCGCGGCGGCTTCGGGGGTCTTGGCCGGCGGCAGGGCGCGGTTGATGATCTCCTGCTGGATGCGGGGCCAGGCGGTGCTCTCGGCGAAGTGCAGCCATTCCAGATAGGCCGCGTGCTCCGGCGCATCGATCGCCGGCCGCAGCCGCCCTTCGCCGTGGCGATTGAGCAGCGTCTCCATGATTGCGGCGGACTCGATCAAGAGGTCGTCGCCGTCGCGCACCACCGGCGCCATCGGAAAGCCGTGGCCGGTGGCGCGCAGCGGCTCGAACGAGCCGATGACGTCGCCCGGCTTGAACACCAGCTCGTACGCCAGCCCGAGCTCCTCCAGCAGCCAGGCGATCCGCTCCGACCTGCGCGCCTCGGCGTGGTAGATGGTGATGGTCATCGGCGGCTCCCGCTTTGGCGTCGATAGACCGGCGCGCGCCGGTCGCGTCAACCGCCTCGGCTAAGGCGGCGCTTGCTTGCCGCCACGATCCCGGTTCATCGGTGTTCCGATGCCGCTCTCGCCCTCAGACTTCCATTCCCAGGCCGCGTTCGATCGCGAGGTCGCGCAGCTGCGCCGCTGCTGGGTCCCAGTCTGTCGCGGCGATGAGGTCGCGGAAGCCGGCGCGCAGAAGGCGGTGGCCGCCGCCGGCGCGCCGGTGTTGATCACCCGCGATCGCGAGGGGCGCCTGCAGGCCCTCTCCAACGTCTGCCGCCACCGGGCGATGACGCTGGTCGAGGGCGAGGCGCGGGCCGAGGCGATCCGCTGCCCCTACCATCTCTGGACCTACGCCCTCGACGGCGCGCTCACCGCCGCGCCGTTCATGGAGCCGGACGACGTGAAAGGCTGCGATCTGCCGCGCTACGGCGTCTGCGAATGGGGCGGCTGGGTGTTCGTCGACCTTAGCAATGCCGCCAAGCCGCTAGGTGCACTGCTCGCGCCGCTCGAGGCTGACCTGCAGCCGGCGCGGCTCGCGACGCTCGCGATCGGCTTCCGGCTCGCCTTCCAGCACGACTGGAACTGGAAGGTGCTGGTCGAGAACTTTGGCGAGTCCTACCACCACATCGGCCCGCACGCTGGCACGCTGCAGCCGCTCTGGCCCGGCGGCCGCACCGATGCCACGCCCAGCACCGCCGACTGGATCGACATCCGCCACCCGGACCATCCCGTGGCCGGCGAGCTGCGCGTGTTCGTGGTCTTCCCACTCTTGCTCCTCGCCACCACCCCGTCCGAAAGCGGCGCCACCTGGTATCGCCTGAACCCGCTCGGCCCCGAGCGGATCGAGCTGGAAATCGTCGGCCTCTACCCGCCGGACCTCGCAGCCGACCCCGGCCGGATGGAGCGCGCGAAGGCGACGCTCCTGGCGGTCCACCAAGAGGACATGGCCGTCTGCGACCGGGTCCAGGCCGGCCTTAAATCCCCCGACGCCGTGCTGGGGCCGCTCTCGAAGCTGGAAGCCGGCATTGCCCGGTTCCGGGCGTGGGTGGAGGCACGGCAATGACTCAGCGCGTGCGGGCACTGGCCTGATGCCAAGCCTGGACGACCTGCTGGAGGAGGCGGCGCAGCGGCCGCTCGCGGGCTGGGACGTCAGCTATGGCGGCCGGATCGTCTCGACCAAGCCATGGGACTTCGAGGCGGTGGTCGACACCTGGATAGCGCGCTCGCCGGATCTGCTCGACATGGGGACCGGCGGCGGCGAGTGGCTGAGCCGGCGGCCGTTTCCGGCCGGCCGAACGGTGGCGACTGAAGGCTGGCCGCCGAATGTGCCATTGGCCCAGGCTCGGCTCTCGCCGCGTGGCGCGACGGTGATCGCGGTCGAGGGCGCGCCGGACAATGCCGACCAGGCGGGCGCCGCCGAGCTGCCCGCGTTGCCATTCGCCGACGGGGCGTTCCAGCTGATCACCAACCGCCACGAGGCGTTCGTGGCGGCGGAGGTGGCGCGGGTCCTCGCGCCGGGCGGCCGTTTCCTCACTCAGCAGGTAGGCCCTGACCTCGCCGCGCCGTTCCGCGCCCTGCTCGGCGACACGCCAGTCCCACTGCCGGAACCCGCGTGGCGCCTGGCGATGGCGATCGACCAGGTTCACGCCGCCGGGCTGGAGGTCACCTCCCTCGGCGAAGGCGCGGCCGAACTCAGCTTCGCCGACGTCGGCGCCCTCGCCTGGTACTTGCTCAACGTGCCGTGGGTGCTGCCGGACTTCAGCGTGGCGCGGTATAGTGCGGCGCTCGGCGCGCTGCACGCCCAGGGACCGATCAACGCGCCACAGCCAATGTTCTGGCTCGCCGCCCGCAAGCCGATGGCTTAGCGCGCCAAACACCCCTACCCACCCCGCTCATCCCGACGAAAGTCGGGACCCAGGCAGGACTTGGGGCAGATCTCTCATTTCCTCTTCAGGAATCAGTCGGTCGAGGTCAGGGAAGAGATCGAGCCAGTTCGGGTTGCGCGCTTCGATCAACTGGAGCTTCCACAACCTCCGCCACTCCTTGATCTGCCGCTCGCGTTTGAAGGCCTGATCGCGCGATGGATGGGATTCGAACCAGACCAGCTGGCTCACGTCGTGCTTGGCCGTGAACCCGCCGAACCGCTTCGCTCGGTGCTGCTCCACGCGGGCTACCAGGTCTTCACAGCTCCCGGCGTAGAGCGTGCCGTTGCGGCCGCTGGCGAGGAGGTAGACGTAGAACAAGGTCTGAGGACGATCCTTCTTGCCAAGCTCAGCTTACGTCAACCTCCTGCCTGGGTCCCGACTTTCGTCGGGATGAGCGGGTGTATTGGGAGGTGCTTGATGAGGGCTAGCCCCCTTTCCTTGACCCCACTCCCCTCCTAGCGCATAAGCGCGCCCTTCCGGCGCAGCGCCAGCTACGCCTCCACCGCCACGACCCCCATATGGACCTTGTCCATAGTTCTGGGACGAGGGCGGCGGGGACCCCAGTCCGCGTGATCGCGCACTGGGGCGTTTTGGCGTTGTGTGTATGGAGCGGTGAATGTTCGACGGCCTGACAGAGCGGCTCTCTACCGTCTTCGACCGGCTCTCCGGGCGCGGGGTGCTGTCGGAGAAGGACGTCGACGAGGCGCTGCGCGAGGTTCGCGTCGCGCTGCTTGAGGCCGACGTCGCGCTGCCGGTGGTGCGCGAGTTCATCGCCAAGGCCAAGGAAGAGGCGGCCGGCGAGGCGGTGATCCGCTCGATTCGGCCCGCCGACCAGGTGGTGAAGATCGTCTATGACGGCTTGATCGACATGCTGGGCGGCGAAGAGCCCGAGGGGCTGAACCTCGCGCTGAACCCACCGACGGTGATCCTGATCGCGGGCCTGCAAGGCTCCGGCAAGACCACCATGACCGGCAAGCTCGCCCTGCGCCTCGCCAAGTTCGAGCGCAAGAAGGTGCTAGTCGCCTCGCTCGACACCCGCCGGCCGGCGGCGATGGAGCAGCTGGCGATCCTGGCCAAGCAAGCCGAGGTCGACAGCCTGCCAATCGTGCCCGGCCAGGCCGCGCCGGATATCGCGCGGCGCGCCATGTCGGCCGCGCGGCTCGGCGGCTACGACGTGCTCTTCCTCGACACCGCCGGGCGCACCACGCTCGACGAGGCGATGATGAGCGAGGCGGCCGAGATCGCCCGCATCGCCACCCCGGCCGAGACCTTGCTGGTGGCCGACAGCCTGACCGGCCAGGACGCCGTGCGCACCGCCAAGGCGTTCCACGAGCGCCTGCCGCTGACCGGCCTGGTGCTGACCAGGGCCGACGGCGATTCCCGCGGCGGGGCGGCGCTCTCGATGCGCCACGTCACCGGCCTGCCGATCAAGTTCCTCGGCACCGGCGAGCGGATCGATGCGCTGGACGTGTTCGATGCGCGCCGCGTCGCCGGCCGTATCCTCGGCCAAGGCGACGTGGTGGCGCTGGTCGAGAAGGCCACCGCCGAGCTCGACGTCGCCAAGGCCGAGCAGATGGCCAGGAAGCTGGCGCGGGGCAAGTTCGACCTCGACGACCTCTCCGATCAGCTGGCGCAAATGGACCGCATGGGCGGCATGGAGGGCGTGCTCGGCCTCTTGCCCGGCGTGCAGAAGATCAAGAAGCAGATGTCCGAGGCGAACATCAGCGACCGGATGATCAAGCGCCAGCGCGCGATCATCGGCTCGATGACCAAGCTGGAGCGCAAGAAGCCGGACATCCTGGCCGCCTCGCGCAAGCGCCGCATCGCCGCCGGCGCCGGGGTCGACGTCGCCGAGGTCAATCGCCTCTTGAAGCAGCATCGCCAGATGCAGGACGCGTTCAAGTTCATGGCCAAGGACGGCGGGAAGAACATGGCGCGCATGGCCCAGATGATGGGCGGCGGCGGCATGGACCGGCTGAAGAACTTGGGCGGCGGCAAGATGGCCCAGGGCGACGGTCAGCAACCACTGCCGCCCGGCCTCAGCGCCCCGCCGCGCCTGCCCGGCATGCCGGGCATGCCGGGCATGCCCGCGAACATTTCCGGCGGCGGCCTGCCCGGCTTGGGCGGCGCGCCGAAACAAAGCGCCCTGCCGGGTCTCGGCGGCGGCGCCCCGTTCAACCCCTTCAAGAAACCCTGAAGTCCTTCCGACTTAGACGTACCCAGAAAGAACAAGACGTATGCTGAAGATCAGACTCGCCCGCGGCGGCGCCAAGAAGCGGCCCTACTATTCGATCGTGGTCGCCGACAGCCACTCGCCGCGCGATGGCCGTTTCATCGAAAAGGTGGGGACCTATAACCCGCTGCTGAAGCGCGAAGATCCGAAGCGGATCTCGCTCAACAACGAGCGGATCACCGAGTGGCTCGGCAAGGGCGCGCAGCCCACCGACCGGGTGGCGCGGTTCCTCTCCAACGAGGGCCTGGCCAAGTGGTCGCCGAGCAACAACCCGAAGAAGGCCGAGCCGCACACCAAGGCCAAGGAACGCGTCGCCGCCCGCGCCGAACGCGCCGCCGCCGCAGCCGAAGCCCCGCCAGTAGAAGAAGCCGCGCCCGTCGAGGAAGTGGCGGCGGTCGAGGAAGCCGCTCAGGAAGCCGCCGCCGAAGCTGCCGAAGACACCGTCGCCGCGGCCGAACCGGTTGAAGAGACGCCGGTCGCCGACGAGACCCCGGCCGAGGTCGAGACCGCCGCCGAAGTCGCCGAAGAAGGCGCCGACGGCGCGCAGGACGTGGCCAGCGAAGGCTGAGTCCGGCCTTGCCTGACCGCCTGATCCTCGTCGGCCGCGTCGCCGGCGCGTTCGGCGTCAAGGGCGAGGTGCGGATCACGTCGTACACGGACGACCCGGCCACGCTGCTGGGCTACCGCGAGCTGAAGCGCGAGGACGGCGGCGTCGGCCTCACCCTCACCGCCGGCCGCCCGCACAAGGGCGCGCTGGTCGCTCGCGCCACGGGGGTCGTTACCCGCGAGGACGCCGAGGCGCTGCGCGGCCTGCAGCTCTATGTGTCGCGGGACGCCCTACCGCCGCCGGACGAGGACGAGTTCTACCTCGCCGACCTGATCGGCCTCGCCGCGGCATCGCCGGAGGGCGAAGCGCTCGGCCGGATCAAGAGCGTCCAGAACTTCGGCGCCGGCGATTTGCTGGAGATCGCGCCCGGCGCAGGCCCGACCTGGTGGGCGCCGTTTACGAAGGAAGGCGTGCCCGAGGTGAGGCTCGGCGAGGGGGTGGTGATCGTGGTGAGGGCGGCGGAGACTGAGTAGCGGCGCCGCGGCCCCTCCACCGCTTCGTGGTCCCCCTCCCCTTCGCTACGCTCCGGGGAGGAGAACGTTGGCGCAGCTTCGATATCCTCCCCTGCGAATGCAGGGGAGGGGGACCACGGAGTGGTGGAGGGGCCCGGCCGCTAGCGCAGATCCGGCGGCGTAGCTTCCGCGGTCAGCAGCTTCACCGCCTCGTCCAGCGTCACCACCGTCTGCGCCTGCGAGCCCAGCCGGCGGATCGCGACCTTGCCCTCTTCCGCCTCGCGGCGGCCGACGACGGCGATGACCGGGACCTTGGCCAGCGAGTGCTCGCGCACCTTGTAGCCGACCTTCTCGTTGCGCAGGTCGGTCTCGACCCGCAGCCCGGCTTTTCTCAGCGTCGCCGCGGCGTCCACTGCGAAGTCGTCGGCGTCAGAGGTGATCGTCGCCACCACCGCCTGCACTGGCGATAGCCACAGCGGGAAGGCGCCAGCGTGGTGTTCGATCAGCACGCCGAGGAACCGCTCCATCGAGCCCAGGATCGCGCGGTGCAGCATCACCGGCGTGTGCTTGGCGCCGTCCTCGCCGATGTAGGTCGCGCCCAAACGCTCCGGCACCACATAGTCGAGCTGCAGCGTACCGCACTGCCAGGTACGGCCGATCGCATCGCGCAGGTGGAACTCCAGCTTGGGGCCGTAAAAGGCGCCCTCGCCCGGCAGCTTCTCCACCTCGAGGCCAGAGGCGCGTGCGGCGTTCTCCAGCCCGGTTTCGGCCGCGTCCCACACCTCATCCGAGCCGAACCGCAGCTCAGGCCGCAGCGCCAGCTTCAGCGAGTGCAACTCGACGTCGAGCTCGGCGTAGACCAGCTTCAGCAGATCGATGAAGGCCTTCGACTCCGACTCGATCTGCTCCGGCGTGCAGAAGATGTGGCCGTCGTCCTGCGCCATCTGCCGCACACGCAGCAGCCCCATCAGCGAACCCGAGCTCTCGTAGCGGTGCAGGCCCTCGAACTCGGCGTAGCGGATCGGCAGGTCGCGGTAGGAGCGCTGGCCGTGCTTGAAGATCTGCACGTGGCCCGGGCAGTTCATCGGCTTGACCGCCAGCATCTCACCCTCGGCGGTCTCGCAGATGAACATGCTGTCGTGGAACTTGTCCCAGTGGCCTGACTGCTCCCAGAACGAGCGGTCGAGGATCTGCGGCGTCTTCACCTCCTCGTAGCCGGCGCCTTCGACGCGGCGGCGGACGTAGTTCTGCAGGGTCCGATAGAGCGTCCAGCCCTTCGGGTGCCAGAACACCATGCCCTTGCCCTCTTCCTGGATGTGGAAGAGGTCCATGGCCTGGCCGAGCTTGCGGTGGTCGCGCTTCTCCGCCTCCTCGATCCGCTTGAGGTGGGCTTCGAGGTCGGCCTCGCTGGCCCAGGCGGTGCCGTAGATGCGCTGCAGCTGCGCATTGCGCTGATCGCCCCGCCAGTAGGCGCCGGCGAGCTTGGTCAGCTTGAACGCATTGCCGATGTGCTTGGTCGAGGGCAGGTGCGGCCCGCGGCAGAGGTCCTTCCAGTTCCCCTGGCGATAGACCGTGATCGGCTCATTGCCGGGAATGCCCTCGATGATCTCCGCCTTGTAGGCCTCGCCGATGTCGAGGAAATGCTGTATCGCCTGCTGGCGGTCCCACACTTCGCGACTGATCTTCTCGTCGCGGGCGACGATCTCGCGCATACGCTTCTCGATCACCGGCAGGTCGTCGAGCGAGAACGGCTCGTTGCGGGCGAAGTCATAGTAGAACCCGTCCTCGACATTGGGCCCGATGGTCACCTGGGTGCCGGGGAACAGCTCCTGCACCGCCTCGGCCAGCACGTGCGCCGTATCGTGGCGGATGGTGTCGAGCGCGTCAGGACTTTCACGAGTCACGATCTGGATCGCCCCGCCATGAGGCAGCGGGCGATCGAGGTCGATCAGCTCGCCGTCGAGCTTGGCGAGCAGCGCGCGTTTCTCGAGCGAGGGGGAAATCGAGGCGGCGACGGCCCTGGCCGTTGCGCCGTCCTCGAAACTTCGGCCGGAGCCGTCGGGGAATTTAAGGTCGATCATGTCTCACACTTGAAGTCCGAGCCGTCTTTGCGGTCAGGACGGGGCGGCACCGGATCGAACCCGAAACCGCCGAAGGGTTGGCATCGGCACAGGCGCCATGCGGCGAGAGCCCCGCCGCGAAGCGGTCCGTGCAGGATCAGAGCTTGCGCGGCGTAGTCCGAACAGGTCGGCAGAAACCGGCACGAGCGCCCGATCCAGGGCGATAGCGTCAGCTTGTAGGCGCGGTGCGCGAAGCCGACGCTGCGTTCGTAGAGAGTCATGCCGGCGATGGGGGAAGGATCAGCAATGGGGCGGCATATGGCGCCGCCCGCAAGGCTCGATCAAGCCGCGCCGGCGCGGCTAGTTCGCTCGGCTGTGGGCGTGGCTGTCTTGGCCAGGGCGATCCGGCACGCCTCTGCCGTCGCCTCGAATGCAAGCATCGTCGAGACGTGGCGCGGCGGGTAGTCTTTGACGGGCGCCAGCATGGCCAGATCCGCAAATCGTCCTTCAGGCGGAGCGCCGCCCGTTTTCAACATAGCACGAAGTGCATCGCGGGCCATTTCGATTTCCTGAACCGTTGCCCCGATGGCGTGCTCGCCCATCACCGCCGCGGCCGCCTGGCCGAGCGCGCAGGCTTTCACGTCCTGGCCGTAGTCGACGATGCGGCCGTCCTCGAGCTTCACATCGACGGTGACCCGGCTGCCGCAGAGCTTGGAGATCTTCTCGACGCTGGCGTCGGGCGCGGCCAGGCGCCCGGCGCGCGGCATGTTGGCCGCGGCCTTGAGGATCTTCGCCGAGTAGAGATCGTCGATCATGCCCAGCTTAGATGGAGGCCGGATGCTCGGCGTTCCAGGCCGCCTGGGCCCGATCGCGCACCGCCTCGCCGAACTGGGCGAAAGCCGCCTTGATCTGGCTGCGCATCTTCCTGTTGACCAGCCCCATCAGCGGACCCTGGAAGAGCTCGCCGTTGGAGAAGATGCAGTTGCCGTTGTCGAGCGTCTCGATCTCGATGTAGCGGACCGAGCGGATCAGTCCGCCCATCATCTTCAGGTCCCAGATGATCTGTTCGTTCGGGGTCCACTCGCGCATCACCGGCTTGATCGTGCGGGTCGCCTGCCCGGGGATCGCCACCTCCAGCGTCAGCACCGAACCGAACCCCAGCTTGCCCTCGGCCCTCGGATAGAGCGGATTCCAGGCGGACCAGCCGTTGATGTCCGAGATCAGCTCCCAGATCGGCTCCGCCGGCGTCTGCACCCCGATCCGGTGCTCAATCTTGATAGGCAGCGGGGCCATCAGCCTCCCTCCGCATGATGTGACACGCTGGCGGCTTCCGCGTTCCCCGCCCCCCTGCGGGGCGGGGCTAGGGGTGGGGGTGTCAGCTGGATGATTCGGGTGAAAGCTGCGAGCCGCCAAACCGGCGACCACGGCGCTGACACCCCCATCCCCTGCCCCTTCCCCGCAAGGGGGAAGGGGTCGCGCACCACGATCCAGCCCTTCTTGCAGAGAGGGAGGCGAAAGGCAGCCATCAGACCTTCTCCCTGATGCGCCAGGTCGCGCCGGTGGCGTTGTCCATGACCTCGACGTTGAGCTCGGTCAGTTCGGCGCGGATGCGGTCGGCGGTGGCCCAGTCCTTGGCGTTACGGGCGGCGACACGTTCGCGGATCAACGCGTTGACCTTGGCCCTGAGCGCCGGATCGATGTTGCCCTCGAACCAGGCGTCAGGATCGGCCCCCAGGAACCCGATCAGCCGCGCCGAGGCGATCAGCTCGCCCTTGAGCGCCGCCCGCTCGGCCCCGGTCGTGGTCTCGACCTGGCTGGCCAGCGCGTGCAGCTCGGCGAACGCCTTGGGCGTATTGATGTCGTCCTCCAGCGCCGCCAGGAACGCGGCGCTCGGCCCGACGTGGATCGCGTCGACGTCGGACGAACGGCGCAGTGCACCATAGAGCGAATCCAGCGACTTGGTCGCCTGCTCGATCAGCTCCTCGGTCCACGCCAGCGGCTGGCGGTAGTGGGCCGAGAGCAGCGCCCAGCGGATCGCCTCCCCCCGCACCCGGGTCACCAGGTCATGCACCAGCACCACGTTGCCCAGGCTCTTCGACATTTTCTCCGAGCCGAAGTTCAGGAAGCCGTTGTGCATCCAGTAGTTGGCGTAGGCCTCGGCGTGGTCGGCGCAGATGCCCTGCGCCATCTCGTTCTCATGGTGGGGGAAGATCAGGTCGTTGCCGCCGCCGTGGATGTCGATCGGCAAGCCAAGCGCCTCCTCGATCATCGCCGAGCATTCGATGTGCCAGCCGGGGCGGCCCGGCCCGAAGTGGCTCGGCCATTCCGGCTCGCCCGGCTTCGACGGCTTCCAGAGCACAAAGTCGGCCGGGTTGCGCTTGTAGGGCGCCACGTCGACCCGGGCGCCGGCGATCATGTCGTCGAGCGAGCGGCCGGAAAGCGTGCCGTAGTCGGAGTAGGCCTCCGTGTTGAAGAGCACATGGCCATCGGCCTCGTAAGCCGCGTTGTTGCGCACCAGTCGGCCGATCATGGCGACGATCGCGTCCATCGTGCGGGTGGCTCTGGGCTCGAACGTCGGCTTGAGCGCGCCCAGCTCCGACATGTCGGCGTGGTAGGCGTCGAGGTAGCGGTCGGTGATCACATCGATCGACACGCCCTCTTCGGCGGCCTTCAGATTGATCTTGTCGTCCACGTCGGTGACGTTGGCGGCGTAGAGCACCGCGTCATCGCCGTAGATCCGGCGCAGCAGCCGGAAGACGACGTCGAACACCACCACCGGCCGGGCGTTGCCGACGTGGGCGTAGTTGTAGACCGTCGGTCCGCAGACATACATCGTCACCCGCTCGGGATTGACCGGGACGAACGCACGCTTTTCGCGCGTCAGGGTGTCGTAGAGCCGAAGGACCATGGGTTACGCTTGGTGAGAGTTGCCCAAAAGGGTGATGGGCCCATATACAGATGCGACGCTCCTGAAACCACCGGCCGTAAGCGCCCGTTCAGCAGTGTCGTGAAAGGGTGGCACGCGTCATTTCCGAGGCCTTCGCCTCGGCGCAACTCAGCCCTGGAAAGTCCGCAAGTCCTCAGCATGGATGCTCTCTCCCGAGACCGCGCCTTGATCGGCGACGCCGTCACCGATCTGCAACCGGTCGAACGCCCGACCCGCGAGGCCGCCATGGAAGCGGTCCGCACCCTGATCGCCTGGGCCGGCGACGACCCGCGCCGCGAAGGCGTGCTCGACACCCCCAAGCGCGTCGTCGACGCCTATGAGGAATGGTTTTCCGGCTACGACGCCGATCCCGGCAAGGAGCTGAACCGCACCTTCGAGGACGTGCAGGGCTACGACGACATCGTCATGCTGCGCGATATCGAGGTGGAGAGCCACTGCGAGCACCACATGGCGCCGTTCCTGGGCAAGGCCTATGTCGCCTACATGCCGACCAACAAGGTCGTCGGCATCTCCAAGCTGGCCCGGGTGGTCGAGATCTTCTCGCGCCGCCTGCAGACCCAGGAGACCCTGACCCAGCAGATCGCCGACGCGATCACCGACAGCCTGAAGCCGGCCGGGGTCGCGATCCTGATCGACGCCGAACACCAGTGCATGACCACCCGCGGCGTCCACCACCGCCACGTCTCCACGGTCACCACCCAGTTCTGCGGCGTCTTCCGCTCCGACAAGGACCTGCAGCGGCGCTTCCTGGACTTCTGCAACCGGCGCTAAGGCTCGGCGTCGCCCCTTCTCCCCTTGCGGGAGAAGGTGGCCCCGAAGGGGTCGGATGAGGGGTCTCGCGATCTGACCGCCGTTGCCCGCAGGCCAACCTCGAACGCCCGTCGACCCCTCATCCGTCAGCTTCGCTGACACCTTCTCCCGCAAGGGGAGAAGGCAGTAGATAGACCCATGACCGACACCCTCTTCCCCACCGCCCTCGACTCCCACGCCCTGGAGCGCGGCGCAGCGATTGCGCCGACGTTCAACGCTGAAGGCCTGATCGGGGCGATCCTGCAGCATGCGCAGACCAGCGAGGTGCTGATGCTGGGCTGGATGAACGCCGAGGCGCTGCAGCGCACGCTGGAGAGCGGCGAGGTGTGGCTGTTCAGCCGTGCACGCCAGGAGCTCTGGCACAAAGGCGACTCCAGCGGGCAGGTCCAGCAGGTGGTCGAGCTGCGTGTCGACTGCGATCAGGATGCAGTGCTGGTGAAGGTGCTGCCACAAGGCGATGGCGGCGTCTGCCACGTCGGCTTCCGCTCGTGCTTCTACCGCGTGGCTGAGGCTGGTCGGCTGGTGGAACGGCCGTGAACGTCGAAACCGCGCTCATCACCTTCGTCATCGCGGCCAGCCTGTTGACCATCACGCCAGGTCTCGACACCGCGATCGTGCTGCGCACCGCGGCGGTCGAAGGACCTCGGCGCGCGGCGCTGGCGGCGCTGGGCGTCGTTTGCGGCTGCCTGGTGTGGGGCGCGGCGGTGGCGCTGGGGATGGGCGCGCTACTGGCGGCCTCAAGCCTCGCCTACACGCTGCTGAAGTGGGCCGGCGCGGCCTATCTGGCCTGGCTCGGCATCAAACTGCTGCTGAAGCCGCGCTCGGCGTTCGAGCTCGCGGTCCCGGCCGGTGCCGCAAGCAGCGGCAATTGGTGGCTGCGCGGGTTCCTGACCAACCTGCTGAACCCGAAGGTGGGCGTCTTCTACGTCTCGTTCCTGCCGCAGTTCGTGCCGGTCAACGTCGCGCCCGCACCGTTCATGTTCGCACTGGCGGCGATCCACAGCGCGCTGGGCGTGATCTGGTTCGCAGCGCTGATCGCGGCGACCACGCCGCTGAAGCGCTGGCTACAGCGCCAGGCGGTGGTGCGCTGGCTGGACCGGATCACCGGCGCGGTCTTCATCGGCTTCAGCCTGAGGCTGGCGCTTGATCGACGCTGAGGCCGAGGCCGAAGCGGGCGACGACGACCTGCCGCCCGCCGTCGCCACTCAGATCGAGGTGAGCCTGGCCGACGACGTCACCGGCCGGCTCGACCGCGCCCTGGCCGACGCGCTGCCTGACCTCTCCCGAGCCCGAATCCAGGCGCTGATGGCCGAGGGCGCGATCCGGCGCGGCGACCTCGCCGTGACCGACGCGTCCGCCAAGGCCTCGCCCGGCCTCTACCGCCTCGACATCCCGCCGCCGGCGCCAGCCAACCCGCAGCCCGAAGCCATCCCACTCACCGTGCTCTTCGAGGACCAGCACCTGATCGTCATCGACAAGCCCGCCGGCATGGCCGCCCATCCGGCGCCTGGCAGCGAGACTGGCACCCTGGTCAACGCGCTGCTCGCCCACTGCGGCGCCAGCCTCTCCGGCATCGGCGGGGTGGCGCGGCCGGGCATCGTCCACCGGCTCGACAAGGAGACCACCGGGGTCATGGTCGCCGCCAAGACCGACGTCGCGCACCGCGGGCTCGCGGCGCTGTTCGAGGCGCACGATATCGAGCGAGTCTACATCGCCTTCACCCGCGGCGCACCGCTCGCGACGCTGGGGACGGTGGAGACCCGCATTGGCCGCTCGTCCCGCGATCGCAAGAAGATGGCGGTGGTCGGCCGCGGCGGCCGTGAAGCGACCACCCACTACGCCGTCGAAACGCGCTTCGGCCCAAAGGGCCGGCCGCTCGCCGCCCGGATCGCCTGCCAGCTGGAGACCGGCCGCACCCATCAGATCCGCGTCCACCTCGCCCACATCGGCGCGCCCTGCCTGGGCGACCCGCTCTACGGCTCCGGCTCGCCAGCCTCGGTGGTGAGAGCCGCGATGGCGGAAGCCGGGCTAACCCGCCAGGCGCTGCACGCCGCGGTGCTGGGCTTCGTCCACCCGATCACCGGCAAGACGCTGCGCTTCGAGCGCGAGCTGCCGCCAGATCTGGCGAAGCTCAACGAGGCGCTCGGCCGGCTGTAACCAAACCGCTGCTGCCACGAATTAGGATGCACGAGGCGTTCACTGGCGCCTCGGAGCCATCAGTTTCGCTGATGGCGGATGAAGAAAGGTTCATGCGTCCGTCGTCTTAAAAAACGCGCAACGAACGCCCATCTTCCCAGTTGTCGGAGTAGGCCCGCACAAAGACCAAGGCGAGCAGCTCCTCAGGGGATATAAGTTACACATGGCTACTGCGTCGCTCGCTGTCATGACGCCTGAAGGCGGTCTGTCGCGATACCTGTCGGAAATCCGCAAGTTCCCGATGCTTGCGAAGGAAGAAGAGTTCATGCTCGCCAAGCGTTGGCGCGAGCATCAGGACTTCGATTCCGCGCGGCAACTGGTCAACAGCCACCTCCGCCTCGTCGCCAAGATCGCCATGGGCTACCGTGGCTATGGCCTGCCGATCGAAGAGGTGATTTCCGAAGGCAACGTCGGCCTGATGCAGGCGGTGAAGAAGTTCGAGCCCGACAAAGGCTTCCGCCTGGCGACCTACGCCATGTGGTGGATCAGGGCCTCGATCCAGGAATACATCCTGCGTTCGTGGTCGCTGGTGAAGATGGGCACGACCGCGGCGCAGAAGAAGCTGTTCTTCAACCTGCGTAAGGCCAAGAGCGAGATCTCGGCGCTGGAAGAGGGCGACATGCACCCCGACCAGGTGCGGATCATCGCCACCAAGCTGGGCGTGCTCGATGAGGAAGTGATCTCGATGAACCGGCGCCTCTCCGGGCCGGACGCCTCGCTGAACGCGCCGCTGCGCTCCGACAGCGAGAACGAGTGGCAGGATTGGCTTGAAGACAAGGACGCGGTCAGCCAGGAGACCCTGCTGGCCGAGACCGAAGAGAAGGCCATCCGCATGAGCCTGCTCGAAGAGGCCATGACCGAGCTCACCGACCGCGAGCGTCACATCCTGACCCAGCGCCGGCTGCAGGACGACCCGACCACGCTCGAGGAACTCGCCGGCGAATACGGCGTCAGCCGCGAGCGGGTGCGCCAGATCGAAGTGCGCGCGTTCGAAAAGCTGCAGAAGGCCATGCGCGCGGCGGCCACCGAGCGCCACCTGGACGCGGCTTAGCGGTCGCTTGGACCGGCGTCGAGGACGCCGGTCCAAGGCGGCGCTTACTTCAGCTTGATCACCACGCCCGAGCCGCCGAGGGTCAGCTTCAGGCCGGACGAGGTTGACGAGGCCCGGATTTCGACGCCATGGCCGTTGGTCATGTCGATGCCGCCAGCGCCGGCGCCCGCCGTCGCGGAGGCTTCAGCCGCCGCGTAGGTGCCTTCGATATCGGCGATGTTGTGCAGATGATAGACGTCGCCGTCGACGTCGTAGCTGTTGGCCCCGATAGTGCCGACCGAGAGGCCGTTGACCGAGATCGGGTACTTGCGGCCGTGGAAGGTGACGACGCCGCTGGCGCCGCCCACCCCGACCACGAAGCCGACCGACCCGCCATGGAAGTGAACGGTGGCGTCGGGCGCGGCGAACGCTGGCGCTGATATCGCCCCGGCCAGAGCGACTGCGGCAGTGGCGCGAAGGATCGTTTTCATATTGGCGGGCTCCCGTTGTTTGCGCTGCAAACGAAGAACGGCGGCAAAGGTTGCGTGCAGGCGAAAGCCACAACCCAAAATGCCAGTGGCGCTACCGGCCGGACGCGACAGGAACGCCGCCATATGACTGGCGGAGCGGCTGTCCCAGGGCGAAGTCACGCATCATCGCGAAGTAGCCGTCGGGCTGGCGAGTGTCGGTGCGCGTGCCGTCCGCCTCGGTCTCGAACTCGTAGATGCCGTGCTCCGCATGCGGGAAGACAGCCAGTGCGATCGGGCGACCTTGCGCCGCGAGCGCTTTCAGCCGCCGCACCGTCTCGCCGCTCGGGGCGTCCACGTCGTCTCCGCCCAGGATCCAGAGCTGGGGCGTCGCCAGGTTTTGCAGCACCGGCATCGGGTCGTAGTGCAGCGGGACATTGGCGAAGAGCTTGGGGCCCAGCGTGCGCAATTCGTCAGGCGACTTCTCCAACATGATCCAGGTGACGTCTCCGTGGATGTCGTGAAACCACGGCTCTTGGCCGTAGCGGGCGCGGACCGCGGCCAGCTGGTCGTAGCCCGCCTGGAAGTTGCTCTTCAGGATCGCGGCGGTCGCGTCGGCGACTTCCATCGCCTTGGCCATCACGTCCGGGCCATAGCCATGCCGGGTCACGTCGAGGGCGATCGCCTCGCGGTCCTCCTGCAACGGCGAGATCGCCAGCCCGAAGGCGACGATAACGAAGTCGACCGGCTCGATCCTGGCCGCTAGCGGCGCCACCCAGCCGCCCTGACTGCCGCCCTGGTAGCCGACCCGCCCCGCCCGTGGGCCGGCCAACCGCCGCGCCTCGCGCATCGCCGCCACCGCATCGGCAGCCAGGGTCAGATAGTCCTGCGTGTATTGGCCGGTGGAACCGCCGGTCCCCCGCTTGTCGTAGACGAAGGCGCCGATGCCTGCGGCCGGGAACTGACGCTGCAGGCTGTAGGTCTCGCGAGCCGAGCTATCCTCCGAGCCGTGGATCAGGACGACGATCGGCACGCGGCCCGTCCCCTTGGGCAACACAAGGCGAGCCGCGAGCTCGGCGTCTTCGACGTGGAAGCGCGTCTCGGTCACGTCGAGCGGGATGCGCTTGGCCTCGGCGCCGTTGAAGGTAAGCCGGTCCGTCTCGCAGGGAGGCAGCGTCACTCTCACGCCGTCGGGATGGTCGGTCCAGCCGAGGGTGCTGGACCAAGCGTCGCTGGCCGACGGCGTCAGCTCGCCAGTCGTCCCGTCCGTACGCCGCCACCGCAACTTTCCCGCATCGTCGCCGGGAGCGATGTCCACCACCTCGCCGCCCGCCAGGCGATAGACGCCAACATGGCAACTGGGGTCGGACGTCGGCGATGCTCCGGCGGCCACGGCGGCCGCCCAGAACGCGAGGGCTAGAAAGGGGAGAACCCGCATTTGCGTAACCTTAGCTGGCGCCCGGACCGGCGGCGACTTGCTTTGCCTCAACCCGCGCCGCGATGCGTCAGCAGCGGACATGGACGGCCGCGGGGCGCGCCAGTAAACGACGGCCAATGACGATCGGTGTGTTCGATTCGGGGATCGGGGGGCTGACGGTGCTGCATGCCCTCGCCCGGCGGCTGCCCCAGGCCGACATCGTCTATCTCGCCGACCAGGCCAACTCACCCTACGGCGGCAGGCCCGGCGAAGAGATCGTCGAGCTGACCCGCGCCGGCTGCGAGCGGCTGTTCGACCAGGGCTGCGATCTGGTCATCCTGGCCTGCAACACAGCGGCCGCCGTGGCGCTGCGGCGGCTGCAGCAAACCTGGCTACCCGGATATCGCCGCCAGCTCGGCCGGCCGGTGAACATCCTCGGCCTGATCGTGCCTACCATCGAGGCCGCGACCGGCCGGCCGTGGAACGAGGAGCTGGAGCAGCGCGAGGACAAGATCGAGAAGCTCGACATCCTCGGCATCTTCTCGACCCCGGCGACCGCCTCCAGCCGGGTCTACGAGATCGAGATCGCCAAGCGCAGCGACGCGGTGGCGGTGTTCTCCGAACCCTGCCCGACCCTGGCGCGGCAGATCGAGGCCGGCGAAGGCGGCGAGGCGTTGCGGCCGGTGGTCGAGGCCCACGTCGAGGCGCTGGCTCGCCGCATCGGCCGCCCGCCCGACCGCGCCATCCTCGGCTGCACCCACTACGAGTTCATCGCCGACCTCTTCCGCGCCGCCTTGCCGCCCGGCACGCCCTTGATCCACCAGCCCGAGGCGACGGTCGCCGCCGTCGAGCGCTATCTGGCCCGCCACCCCGAGTACGTCGCCGGCGATTCTGGCGCGCGCCGCTTCCTCACCACTGGCAAACCCGGTCCGCAGAATGGCCTCGCGGAGACCTTCTGGGGCTCGTGCCTCGTCTTCGACGCTTGATCGAGGGTCTGCAGCCGCGCTTGATGTCCCGACAATCGGAGGGACGGCGATGCGCGGGGCTGGATGGGCGGCGATAGCCGCGGGGGTTGGGTTGGCGTTCGCCGGGGCGGTGCGGGCTGACGTCGTCGACACCAACGTCGCCGGCTTTCAGGTCAAGGAGGTCGCGACGATCAACGCGCCCGCCGCCAAGGTCTGGAAGGCGCTCGCCAACATCGGCGCGTGGTGGTCGCCGCAGCACACGTGGTCGAAGGACTCCAAGAACCTCGGCCTCCTGCTGAACGCGACCGGCGAGATGTGGGAGAACCTGCCGCACGATGGCTACGTGCGGCACATGAAGGTGATCTACTTCATCCCCGGCAAAGAGGTGGTGCTAGACGGCACGCTGGGCCCGCTAATGTTCAGCGGCGCAACCGGCCACCTGGACTGGACCCTCGCTGAGCAAGGCGGCCAGACCACCTTCACCCAGACCTACTACGTCGGCGGCTACTACCCCGGCGGCCTCGACAAACTGGCCCCGGCTGTGGATCACGTGCTGGGCGAACAGCAGGCGCGGCTGAAGCACTACGTGGAGACCGGCAAGCCAGAGTAGAGCTTCCGGTTTTGCAGAACGTATCGGCGCGCTAAACTACTCCCCTTCCCCTTGCGGGATGGGGTTGGGGGATGGGGTGTCGGCTCGAACGCCGGGAGCGATCCACACAAGCGAGCGGTCGGACAAGCTGGCGCGTCGACTGAGGCGCGAACCCACCTTCGCCGAACGCGAGTTGTGGAAGGCGTTGCGGCGCCTCGACGGCCATCACTTCCGGCACCAGGCTCCGATAGGGCCCTATGTCGTCGACTTCGTATCGCATCGCCTGCGGCTGATCATCGAAGGCGACGGCGGCATCCACAATCTCGGCGAGGTCGCGGCGCGGGATGTCGAGCGAGAGCACTGGCTCATCGGCCGTGGCTACCGCGTGATCCGGCTGACCAACGCCCAAGCGCTGACTGCTGCGCACAGTGGCGCCGAACCCTTACTGGCCGACTTCGGCGCTGACACCCCCACCCCTAACCCCGCCCCGCAAGGGGGCGGGGAACGCGCCTAGCTCCAGTCCGAAGCGCTTGTTGTCACCCCAAGGCAACCGCCTTCGCCGCCAGCACCCGCCCCGTGGCGTGCACGACCGACGCGATGCGCAGCGCCGCTTGCACCGCTTCGGCGCTGACGCCGCGTTTGCGCAGATCGCCCTCGTGCGAATCCAGGCAGTCGGGGCAGCCGTTGATGGCCGAAACGGCGACGCACCAGAGGTCGAAGTCGTCCTTGGGGACGCCGGGATTGAAGACGATGTTCATCCGCAGGCCGGACCGCATCGCCCGGTACTCCTGGTTCTTCAGCAGCGAGACCGCGCGGAAGTAGACGTTGTTCTGCGCCATCACCGCCGCCGCGCCCTTGGCGGAAGCGCGGACGGCGTCGTTGAGGCCGCCAGCGACGGCCGCGGCCTCGGTCGCCTGCAGCACCGCCGGCACGGCGGCGGCGCAGGCGCTGGCGAGGTACGTTCCCCACTTTTGCTGGCCCGTGAGCGTGGTCTCGGCGGCGAGCGCGCTCAGGCCACGGGCGATGTCGGCGGCGTAGGGCGGCAGGGTCTCGGCCAGGGCCGCGATGACCGCCTCGGGCGACACCGGCGTCAGGCCGCCGGCCGGGCCTGGACGGCGTCGGCGGGCAGGAAGGCCAGCAGCGGCCGCGCCAGGAACTCGATCTCGGCCTTCGGCATCGACGCCGGATCGGCGAACTCCAGCCGCTGGCCGAACGCGGCGACGGCGGTGCGCAGGTCCATGTCGTCCTTGGCCTTGATGCAGCTCAAGAGATCGACGGCCTGCGCCCGCATCGAGCGCAGCGCCTGCTTCGGATCGCTGTCCATCGCCGCCAGCGCCGCCTTGAGAATCTTCAGCGCCTGCACGAACCGCGCTTCATCGGGCGTCTCGGCATGGTCGACCCGGCGCTTCAGCGGGCCGGAGTAGTCGCCCGAGTTGAACCGACGCCGGTCCGGGCCGACGTAGCCCATGCCCTCGATCCAGTCACGCTGGCGGCTGGAGACGGCTTCGAGCCGGCGCAGCAGATCCTTGATCGTGAAAGGCTTGCGCAGGAATTCGTGCACCCCGGCGTCGCGGGCGCCGATGATCGCGGCGGCGGTGGCCATCGACGAGAACATGATCACCGGCGATTTTCGGCACAGCATGTAGCTGCGTCGAACCGTCTTGGTGAGGCCGGCGCCATCCAGCAGCGGGCTCTGGTCCACGAAGATGACGTGCGGCTCGATGCCCTGCGCCACCTGCAGCCCCTTCTGCGCGTCAGGCGCGGTCCAGATCTGACAATTGCAGATATCGCGCAGAACGCCGGACAGCAGCTTGGCCGAGGCCGGCTGCGGGTCGACGATCAGCACGCGCTGCATCAGCGCCAGTATGCGCTGGTTGGTCTTGGCGTCATCGCTCAACACCAAGGCGACTCCATCCCTCGAGAACCAGGAAGTTAAGCTCGAAGATGGTAAAGAACGGCTTGATGCGATCGAACGCCGTGATTTGTACTTAAGGTTTTAGTCCTGGAATGGATCGCGCATGACGATCATGTCGTCGCGTTCCGGGCTGGTGCCGAGCAGCGCGACGGGCGCGCCGATCAGTTCCTCGATCCGGCGCACATACTTCACAGCCTCGGCCGGTAGGTCGCGGAAGCTGCGGGCGCCGCGGGTCGAGCCGCTCCAGCCTTCGATCTCCTCGTAGATCGGCGTGAGCCCGCTCTGCGCCTTCAAGCCGGACGGCAGGTGGTCCAGCTGGGTGTCGCCCGACCGGTAGCCGACGCAGATCTTCAGCGTCTCGAAGCCGTCGAGCACGTCGAGCTTGGTCAGCGCGATGCCGTCGATGCCGTTGATCGCCACCGACTGCTTGGCCAGTACCGCATCGAACCAGCCGCAGCGGCGGGCGCGGCCGGTCACCGTGCCAACTTCCTGGCCGACGTCGCCCAGCCGCTTGCCGACCTCGTCGAAGAGCTCGGTCGGGAACGGACCTTCGCCGACGCGGGTGGTGTAGGCCTTGAGGATGCCGAGCACGTAGCCCGGCCCCTTCGGCCCTAGTCCCGACCCCGCCGCGGCTTGCCCGGCGACGGTGTTGGACGAGGTGACATAGGGATAGGTGCCGTGGTCGACGTCCAGCAGCGCACCCTGGGCGCCTTCGAACAGCACCCGGTCGCCGGATTTCACCGCCTGATCGAGCAGCCGCCAGGCGGCCTTGGCGAACGGCAGGATTTTCGGCGCGACCGCCTCCAGCGAGGCCAGTATCTCGTCGGCCTTGGCTTCGGGCAGGCCGAGCCCGCGGCGCAGCGGGCCGTGGTGGGCGAGCAGCCGGTCGATCTTGGCTTCCATCGCCTCGCGGTCGGCGAGATCGGCGACGCGGATCGCGCGGCGGCCGACCTTGTCCTCGTAGGCGGGGCCGATGCCGCGGCCGGTGGTGCCGATCTTGTGCTTCGCCTCGGCTTCGCGGGCGATGTCGAGGTCGCCGTGCAGCGGCAGGATCAGGCAGGCGTTGTCGGCGACGACCAGCACGTCCGGCGTGATGGTGATGCCTTGGCCCTGCACCCGCTCGATCTCGGCCAGCAGCGCCCACGGGTCGACCACGACGCCGTTGCCGATCACCGACAGCTTACCCTGCACCACGCCCGACGGCAGCAGCGAGAGCTTGTAGGTCTGGTTGCCGACCACCAGCGTGTGGCCGGCATTGTGCCCGCCCTGGAAGCGCACCACCACGTTGGCCCGGGCCGACAGCCAGTCGACCAGCTTGCCCTTGCCCTCGTCGCCCCACTGGGCGCCGACAACGGTCACGTTTCCCATGGATATGCGTCCCCACCCTGCCGGGTGGACCCAGCCGCCCTTCGACAGGACTCGGCGGCGGGACGCGCTCGGTCTGACCGAGGGCGGGCGGCGTTTAGACCGCAGCGATGGGGCGCGTCAAGCGCGCCGCACCGAGAGGGTTTGCGATCCCCGGACGCTACGCCTACCTGACGCGGTTCCGCGAACCTGACCGGTGAGTGACTGATGGACGTGCTGGCGCAAGACGCCACTGGGCAGCTGAGCGCCTTGGCCGCCGGCGATACGACCGCGGTGGCGCTGCTGGGGGCCAGCGTGGCGCGTGCCGACGCTATCGCTGGGCGGATCAACGCCGTCGTCGCCCGCGACTTGGGTCGCGCCGTCGACGACGCGCGGCGGATCGACGAGCGGCGGGCGCGCGGCGAACAGCTTGGCCGTCTCGCCGGCCTGCCGATGACGATCAAGGACATCCTCGACGTCGAAGGACTGCCCGCTTCAGCTGGTATCGCCGGTGAGACCAATCGCACCGCAACCGACGCCGTGGTGGTCGCGAGAGCC
Organism: Caulobacteraceae bacterium; assembly: GCA_036494265.1. Classification (GTDB taxonomy): domain Bacteria; phylum Pseudomonadota; class Alphaproteobacteria; order Caulobacterales; family Caulobacteraceae; genus Acaudatibacter. The sequence continues at coordinate 79,527 of DASXOP010000016.1, forward strand.
AGGGCCGAAGGCGCCGTGATCTGGGGCAAGACCAACGTGCCGGTGCGCGGCTCGGACCACCAGACCTACAACCCGGTCTATGGCGTCACCAACAATCCGTGGGACGTGACCCGCACACCCGGCGGATCGTCGGGCGGCGCCGCCGCCGCGGTCGCGGCCGGGGTCACGGCGCTGGAGATCGGCTCGGATATCGGTGGATCGCTCCGTACGCCGGCCAGCTTCTGCGGCGTCTTCGCTCACAAGCCGACGTTCGGACTGGTCCCGCAGTTGGGTCACTGGCCCCCCGACCAGGCTGCCGATGTCGACATGGGGGTGATCGGGCCGCTGGCGAGGTCCGCCCGCGACCTTTCGCTGCTGCTGGCGATCATCGCTGGGACGCCGCCGAGCGACCACCTGCCGCTGCAGTTGAAGGAAGTCAGGATCGCACTCTGGCTGGACGAGCCAACGTTCGCCCTGGACGGAGATGCTAGAACGCCCCTGGAGGCATTCGCCGCGAAGCTGGCGGCAGCCGGCGCCGTCGTCGAGCCCATCGGCTCGCCCGTCGACGCCGACTTGCTGGTGCGGACCTACACCTTGCTGCTCTACCCCATCGTCACCGCCGAAGCGGGCTTCGCCGAGCGAGCCCTCTACGAAGTGCTGCGGACGCCAGCCAAGCTTGTTCGGGCGCTCGGCGCCGGACCGCTGTCGCCAGCTCAGGCGATTCTGGCGGCGAGCGCCCGCCATCGCGACTGGCTGAGGGCGGACAATGCCCGCAAACAGCTGCGGCGCGCCGCCGAAGCCGTGTTCGAAACCTACGATGTCATCCTCGCTCCGAGCGCGCCGGTCCCTCCGTTCAAGCACGACCACCGACCGCTGCACCGGCGCAGCCTGCGGCTCAGCGATGGACGCAAACGCCCCTATACCGAGCCGCTCGCCTGGCACGCCCTGGCGTCGGTCTGCGGCCTGCCTTCGACGGCGATCCCGGCTGGATTGTCGGCGGCCGGCCTGCCGATTGGGGCGCAATTGATCGGACCGCACGGCGCGGACTTCGACGTCCTGGCCATCGCCGAAGCGATCGATCGCGAGCTCGGCGGTCTCTTCGTCGCCCCGCCGCTGGCCAGCTGAGACGCGTCGCCGGTGACGCGCCGGCGTTACGCCAAGCCTAGAAACACCGCCAGCGCCCGATTGACTGCTACCAGGGTGGCGTCGTCGAGATGGCCGATCACCTTGCCGATCCGGCTGCGCGGCGGAGTCTGCGGTTTATCCACCATCACTTGAGATGGTCGATCGAGGCCGTTGGCGTTATCCGGCGTAACCGGAATGCGGATCAGCGGCGCGTCGACCAGCGTGCTCGTGATCGGCAGCACGGTAACGGCTTGCAGATCGGCGAAGTGATCGGTCTGAACCACGAGCGCTGGGCGCGGCTTGCCTTGATCTCCCTGCAGCGAGACCGTGACCAGATCGCCGCGTCTCAAGCCGTCCAGCCGGACGTATCGGACGCCTCGAACATGGCTTCATCCGCGCCCGCCGCCGCCTCGGATTGACGCACGAGCATCGCTTGACGCTTGCACTCTTCGGCAAAGCCAGGCCGCCGCGTATCAGTGGTCCAGATCTGCACGGGCCGCAGACCCGACGCCCGCAAACCGCTTCGATGTCGCTGCACGCGCTTTGCGACCTTGTCCGACACGCTGACTTCCTTCGTTACATGTAACATAGGGCTCGCCCCACCCTCTGACTAGGGCCGAGCGGAGATCGCAAAAAAAACACGCCTTAGACGCCGGTTTTCTCGCGCCATTTGCGCGGGCGGCTTGGGTAGCCGGCGGCCCGCCAACACCGCTCAGCGGGGCTTCCAGCGGCCTTGGCTGAGGTGCTCGTGAACGACGCGCCAGGCGCCGTCGATGCGCTTCAGCACCGTCGCGCCGCGGCCCCGGCCGGAGACCGGCTGGCCGTCCATCTTGCCGGTCCAGGCGAAACTGAACACGCAGGCGGCGATCTCGTCGTTCTCAGCGACCCAGGTCAGGTCGTGGGTGTCGTAGGTGTCGTCCTCGATCCCCACGAAGTTGGCGGCCATGGCTTCTTCGATCGCCGCCTTGCCGAACATCGCCGAGCCGTTGCTCCAGAAGTAGACCGCGTCGTCGGCGATCAGCTCCATCGTGCCGGCGAGGTCCTTGGCGTTCATCCGCTGGATCAGCGCCCGCTTGGTCTCCAGCGGCGTCATTTCAGAGTTCCAGGCCGCTCCCGAGCATCGCTTCGGCCATGGCGCAGTGCATGGCGATGCCGCGGGCCATGACGCTCTCGTCGATCACCATGCGGTTGGAGTGCAGCGCACAGCAGGTGCGGAAGTCGCCGCCCTCAGGCGCGCCGCCGAGAAAGGCCATGGCGCCGGCCGTCTTCTGCAGCACGTAGGAGAAGTCCTCGGCGCCCATCAACGGGTGGGTCATCCGCATCCAGCCCTCGTCGCCGAACAGCTGGCGGGCAGTGATCTCGGCCAGATCGACCACGCGGCCGTCGTTGACGGTGACCGGGAAGCCGCGGTCGATGTTGACCTCGGCCTCGGCGCCGTGGGCCAGCGCGATGTTGGTGGCGACGCGGCGGATGCCGGCGAGGCCGACCTCACGGGTCCGTTCCGAGAGGGTGCGCATGGTGCCCCAGAGCCGAGCGAACTCGGGGATGATGTTGTCGGTGGTGCCAGATTCAATGCGGGCGATGGTGATCACCGCGGGGTCGGAGACGGCCATGCGGCGGGTGACGAACGCCTGCAGCGCCATGACGATCTCGCAGGCGATCGGGATCGGATCGACCGCGTCCTGCGGCATCGAGGCGTGACCGCCGGCGCCCTTCACCTTGATCCGAATCTTGTCCGAGGACGCCAGCAGCGGCCCGCCCCGGCTGGCGATCACGCCGCGCGGCATGTTGGGCGAGATGTGCAGGGCGAAGGCGGCGTCGGGGATCGGGTCGAGCAGGCCGTCTTCCAGCATGTGCCGTGCGCCGTGCCAGCCCTCTTCGCCCGGCTGGAACATGAACATCACCGAGCCGGTCAGGTGATCGCGCCGCTCGCAGAGCGCCTTGGCGGCGCCGGCCAGCATGGCGACGTGAGTGTCGTGACCGCAGGCGTGCATCGCCCCCTCGTGCTGCGAGGTGAACGGCAGGCCGGTGTCCTCGGTCAGCGGCAGCGCGTCCATGTCGCCGCGCAGCAGCACGGTGCGGCCGTTGGCGGGGCCGCGCAGCACCGCGACGATGCCGCTGGTCGACGGACCTTCGCGGTACTCCAGCGGCAGGCCGGCCAGCGCCGCCTTCACCTTGGCGGTGGTCTTCGGCAGGTCGAGCCCGAGCTCCGGCTCGGCGTGGATCGCGCGCCGCAGCTTGATCGCCTCCGGCAGCTGCGCTTCGCCGGCCGCGGTCCAGCCTTCGGGGTCGAGGGTGACGGCGTTCATGGCGGCTCCTGGCTCAAAGAAAACGGACCCGACCATGGCCCCGGCCCCGCGCTGAAGTCCACCCGGTTTGCGTGGCCCGACGCCCGGCGTTAGAGGGCGCCCATGACGCGGCCCCGATTTCATCTCGCTTTCCCGGTCAGGAGCCTCGCCGAGGCCCGCGCCTTCTACGGCGGCTTGCTCGGCTGCGCTGAAGGGCGGTCGTCGGAAGAATGGGTCGACTTCGATTTTCACGGCCACCAGATCGTCGCCCACGTGGCGCCTGGCGATGGATCGTCGAAGACCAACGTGGTCGATGGCGAGGACGTGCCGGTGCGCCACTTCGGCCTGATCCTGGAACCGCGCGACTGGGAGGCGCTCGCCGTACAGCTGACCGCCGCCGGCGCCCCGTTCATCATCGCCCCGCAAGTGCGCTTCAAAGGCGAGGCGGGCGAGCAGTCGACGATGTTCGTCCGCGACCCCTCCGGCAACGCCCTGGAGTTCAAGGCCTTCGCCAGCGAGGCGATGATCTTCGCGAAGGGCTAGGGCCACTCGCTGATCCACCTTTCACACTTTCATTGTCATCCCGGACAAGCCGCGCAGCGGCGCAGATCCGGGATCTCCTTCGCTCCGCCGCGCTTGAGGTCCCGGATAGCCGCTTCGCGGCTTCCGGGATGACAATATTGTTGCAACTCAATGAGTTAGAGCCGGCGGAACGCAATCGGGGGCCCTTCGCCGGCGGCTTCGTAGCGAGCGATGGTCTCGGCCAAAGGTTCGAGGGCGACGGCCATGTGGTGGGCGTTGGCGTGCAGCAGGCGGGTCTCGTCGACCATCAGCCCGATGTGGCCATGCCAGGCTACGAGGTCGCCGCGGGTAAGCTCGCTGCGGCCGATCACGCGTCCAAGCCCAGCCTGGAGGTCGGCGTCGCGGGGGCAGGCCAGGCCGCAGGCGTAGAGCGCCTGCTGCACCAGGCCGGAGCAGTCGATGCCGACACTGGTGCGCCCGCTCCAGCGGTAGGGCGTACCCAGGAACCGCTCGGCCACCGCTGCGGCGTCGCGCTCGAACCTTGCACCGATCGGGGCGAGGTGAGCCAGCCAGAACCAGGCGCCGCTGTCGGCCCGTCCCCACGAGCCAGACTCCTCCTCGATCCGGACGAGGGCGTTCAGGCTGAACGGGCCGACGGCCGGCGCCCTGATCTGCGGCTCAGCGAAGGCGAAGGCGCGGAGGGCTGTGAGGCGGTGGGTCGGCGGCTCCCCTTCCGGCGCGAATGCCGCGGCCGGGACGAAGCCAACATAGCCGTCGCGCCGGGCCTGGCCCCAGACGAAGTCGCCCTGCGTCTCCAACGCCTCGAACCGTTCGCCGAAGAGGAGCTCGTCCAGCAGTTCCGACCCCAGATCGGGCGAGCGATGTAACGGCGCGGCCGACGCGATCACCTGCAGCCGCGTCGTCTTCGAATAGCGAGTCGCCGGAACGACGCCTTCCAGCGCCGCGGCCGCCAGATCCGGCCGGGCCAGGGTGAGGCGCGGGTCGAACCCCATGCTCAAGCGTAGCGCTGCTTCAGCATCCGGTAGAGCCCGCGGATCGACTGCGCCTCGGCGCCGGCGGGCCAGCCGGGCCGGTTGCGGGCGTTCCAGGCGTAGATATCGAAGTGCGCCCATGGGCCTTTCGGCGCGAACCGGCGCAGGAACAGCGCCGCGGTGATCGAGCCGGCCTGGGCCCAGGCGTCGGGGTCGTTCTTGAGATCGGCGATGTCGCTCTCGATCGCCGGCTCGTAAGGCGCCCAGAGCGGCATACGCCAGACCGGGTCCTCGGCGGCCTTGGCCGACGCCTCGATCTCGCCGGCGAGGCCATCGTCGTCGGTGTAGAACGGCGCAATCTCCGGACCCACCGCGACGCGGGCCGCGCCGGTGAGGGTAGCGAAGTCGAGGGTGAGGTCGGGCTCCAGTTCGGCGGCGCGGGCCAGGGCGTCGGCGAGGATCAGCCGGCCCTCGGCGTCGGTGTTGCCAACCTCGATGGTCAGGCCTTTGCGGGACGCCAGCACATCGCCTGGCCGCATGGCATCGCCGGCGATGGCGTTCTCGACCACGGGGAGCAGGATGCTGAGCCGCACCTTGAGGCCCGCGGCCATCACCATCCGGCCGAGCGCCAGGGCGTGCGCCGCGCCGCCCATGTCCTTCTTCATCAGCCGCATGTTGGCGGCGCCCTTGATGTCGAGGCCGCCGGTGTCGAAGACGACCCCCTTGCCGACCAGGGCGAGGCGCGGACCCTCGCTTCCCCAGCTGATCTCGATCATTCGCGGCGCCCGCTCCGGCGCCGCGGCGCGGCCAACGGCGTGGACCGACGGGTAGTTCTCGTCCAGCAGCGCATCGCCGGTGACCACCGCGATCTCGGCCCCGAACGCCTCGGACACCTCACGGGCGATGGTCTCCATCTGCAACGGCCCCATGTCGGACGCCGGCGTGTTGATCATGTCCCGGGCCAGGGCGCAGGCATGGGACACCGCCCGCAGCTCGTCGAGATCGACGCCGGACGGCGCCACCAGCCGCGCCGCGGCAACGTGCTTTTCCTGCCGGTAGCGATCGAACTTGTAGGACCCCAGCGCGAACGCCAGCGCCACGTCGGCGGGCGCGGCGCCGGTTGAATCGAGGGCGTAGAGGCCGGCCGGTAGCTTCGCCGGCAGGCTGCGCAGCGGCATCGCCGCGCCTTTGTCGCCGATGCCCGCCAGTACCGACGCGGGCCCGTCGTCACCGATCAGCACCGCCACCTCGCCCGCTTTGCCAGCGAACTTGGCCGCTTTGGCCTGCGCGGCGAGCGGCGGCGGCAGGGCGGCGATCGCGACCTCGGCGTCGGCGGGCGCGACCAGACGGATCGGGATGCTGGGGTCTTCGGAAGCGGCGACGACGGCGTCTGACATGGCGATCCTGCGAAGTCGGAGCGGGGGTCTGTGGCGGCCGGATTATGCTTAACGCTTCCTTGACGCTAGCGGCCCGATCCTCGTCCGCGAAGATTCCCGCCCGAGGTTTGTCCATGCTGCTCAAGCGCGTCCTGATCGCCACCGCCATCGCCGCGATCGCCCCCGTTGTCCTCGTCGGCCCGGTCCAGGCCGACGCCGCGCCGGCGAGAGTCCCCGCGATGCGCTCGGTGACGCCGGTCAAGGCCGACACGCCGCCGGCCCCGGTCAAGGCGACGCCGGCGCAGCGCGCCGAAGCCGAGCGGATGCCGCTGCTGGCTAGGGCCGCGTTCTGGGCGCGGGAAGCTGACATCGATCAAAGCGACGCCGAGGCGCGGATCAAGCTTGCCAGGGTCCTACGTGAACTCGGCCGCTATGACGAAGCTGCCGCCAGCGCCGACCAGCTGCTGGTGATGGAGCCCAATAATCTCGACGCTCTGCTGGAAAGCGCGCGCGCCAAGATCGCCGCCAACCACGGCTTCTACGCCATCGATCCAGCCCAGCGCGCCGCGGCGATCGCACCGCGCGACTGGCGGCCGGTCAGCCTGCTGGCGGTCGCCTTCGAGCAGACCGAGCGCGAGAGCGACGCCCTCGCCGCGCATCAGAAGGCGCTCTCGCTGGCGCCGAACAATCCGGCCACGCTCACCAACCTCGGCATGTACTACGCGACCCATGGCGCGCCAGCCCAGGCCGAGCCCCTGCTGCGCAAAGCCGTGGCCGCGCCGGGCGCCGGCGCTCAAGAGCGGCAGAACCTGGCCCTGGTGCTGGGCATGCAGAGCAAGTTCGCCGAGGCCGAACAGCTCGAGCGGCAGGACCTGCCGCCTGAGGTGGTCACCAACAATCTGGCCTATCTGCACGCGATCACGAACTCGACCCCGGACCGGACCTGGAACGGCCTGAAGTCCGACCAGTAATCGCTCCCGCGTCGCCGCACGCGGCGCGGAGATTTGGGCCGGCATCGTCACTTTCGGAGCGTGATCACCGCCGCACGGGGGTGATTTGTTATGTTTTGCCTCTCAGAAATCGCGAATCGTGGCGCTGCAGGAGCGCAATGGCGAAGTTGATCGAAGCGGCGAGCTTCTATAGCGTCGCCTGGAGGGCTGCCGACGGCGACGTTTGTCGGCAGGTGTGTCCGGCGCGTCACTTTCGCGCAGATGACAGCTTGTTATAACGCGAAACGGTCTGTTCGGCCGCCCAGAGGGCAAGGAAGGACTTAATAATGAAAATGAAACTGCTGGCCGGCGTTGCTTTGGCTGGGGTCTTCGCCGTCGCGAGCGCGCAGGCGGATCCCGCGCCAAGCGGCTGGTACGGGGCTATCGACCTTGGGGCGCACGGCGCGGAACCGATCCTGACCACCGGTCAGTTCCGGGAACTGACGGACGGCCCCGCGAACCTGGATTTCCGCACCAACCCGAGCTTCGCCGGGTTCGCGCGGATCGGCTACAAGCTGTCGCCGCATTGGCGGGTCGAACTCGAAGGCGGCTATCGTCCGGCCGACTTCAACGCCATCACCGAGCGCTATTTCGCCGGTCGGCCAATCGGCAGCATTGGACGGGCCTGCGACCCCAATCCGACTCTGCTGGTGTGCGGCAAGCCGTCTGGCGATGCCGACACCTGGACGTTCATGGGCAACGTGATCTTCGATTTCATGCCCGACAAGCACATCCATCCGTTCATCGGCGCCGGCCTGGGCGCGGTGCGCACCGACCTCAGCACCACCAGCAAGCTGACCGGCGAACTCGTACCGGCGACGATCTCGATCAACGACACCGACACCCAGTTCGGCTACCAGGGCCTGGGTGGCTTCTCGATGCAGATCAACGACCAGTTCTCGGTCGACCTGACCTATCGGTTGCTGGAATCGTCGAAGCACCAGTGGGCCACGTCCGAGACCGGCGCGATCCAGTTGGGCACCATCCGCGGCACCTACGAGGACCAGTCGCTGACGGTCGGTCTGCGGTATCTGCTGTCGGCGGCGCCGCCGCCGCCCCCGCCACCTCCACCCCCACCGCCGCCGCCTCCGCCGCCGCCCCCACCGCCTCCGCCGCCCCCGCCGCCGCCTCCCCCGTCCAAGGACGTGAAGGCATTCATCGTCTACTTCCCGTTCGATCAGTACGTGCTGACCCCGGACGCGCAGTCGGTGGTGACCGAAGCGGCGCAGTACGCGACCGGCGAAGAAGTCTCGAACCACGTCGGCGTTGTCGGTCACACCGACACCTCAGGCTCAGTCGCCTACAACATGCGGCTCTCGGAACGCCGGGCCAAAGCCACCGCCGACCAACTGGTCGCCGATGGTGTCAGCCAGCAAGTCCTCGACGTCAGCTGGAAGGGCAAGAGCGAGCCTGCCGTGCAGACCGGCGACGGGGTCAAGGAACCCCTCAACCGCCGCGCCGTGATCACGGTCAACTTCTAGACCGCGTCGTCAGAGCCAAAACGATCGGGGCCCGGCAGCAATGCCGGGCCCCATTCTTTTTCGGCCCTCCCCTTCATGGGAAGGGAGGTCGCGAAGCGACCGGGTGGGGGTGTCTGAAGCGGCAACGCCAATCCGAGAGTAGCGCGGGTTCCACCAGACTCCCCCACCCGACCGCTGGCGCGGTCTGCCCTCCCCATGAAGGGGAGGGATGCGGGGTTACGGGAACGACTGTCGGCTAAGCCGTGACGCCGAGCGCCTTCAGCGCGGCGGCGCGGACGGTTTTGTAGTCGAGCTTGCCGTTGGCGGCGCGTTCGATCGGGGCGATTACCAGTTCGCGCGGCGACTTGTAGCGGGCCAGGTGCTGGCGGCAGTGCTCGGCGAGCTCCGCCAGGCTGGGCGCCGCGCCCTCGCCGACATCCACGACGGCGCAGATGCGCTCGCCGAACCGCGGGTCAGGCACGCCGACCACGGCCGCATCGCGAACGCCGGGATAGCGCTTGATCGCCTCCTCGACCTCTTCCGGAAATACCTTCTCGCCGCCCGTGTTGATCACCTGAGAGCCGCGGCCGAGCAGCTTCAGGCTGCCATCGGCCTCGACCGTGGCCCAGTCGCCCGGCACCGACCAGCGCCGGCCTTCGAAGATGCGGAAGGTGCGATCGGTCTTCTCCTGGTCCTTGTAGTAGCCGGTCGGCAGGAAGCCGGAGACCGCGAGCAAGCCGCGCTCGCCCGACCCAGGCTCGACCCGGCGGCCATCCTCGGTGAAGCAGGCGCTGTTGGGCGTGACCATGAACTTGGCCGTCTCGCTGGTTCCCGCCGCACCGCCGGACGCCGACGCTCCCAGCCCGACCGCCTCGGACGAACCCAGGCTGTCGAAGATCGCGCACTCGGGCAGATGGCGCAGCAGGCCTTGCTTGTTCTCCATGCTCCACACGGTGCCCGATGAGCCGATGCGGCGCAGGGACGACAGGTCCCAGCGTCCCGGATTGGCATCGAGCGCTTCCAGCATCGGCTGAGCGAAGGCCATGCCCACGATCGACACCGAGCCTGCCCGGAGCCGCTCGATCTCGCTGAACAGCTCGATGGCGTTGAAACCGGTCGACGATGGCAGCGACGCGGTCGCGCCGCCGCCGGCGAAGCCGATCAGAGCGGTGAACTGGCTGGTGCCGTGCATCAGCGGCGCCGCCGCGATCGCGATCTGCGGCTGCTGAGCCGGATCGCCCGAAGCGATCGCCGCCAGCACCCGCTCGGCCGCCTCGTCGGGCCGCGTGCAGGGCGGCGTGCCGAGGAAGAAGTTGCCGCCGCCGCCCAGCACGAAGAACAGATCCTCGAGCCGCCACATCACGCCCTTCGGCATGCCTGTGGTGCCGCCGGTGTAGAGGATCAGCAGGTCGTCGCTGGAGCGGCCCCACGGCGCGATGACCCGCGCCTCCCGCGCCGCCACGATCGCATCGTAGTCCTCGGCGAACGGCGGGACCGGGTGGCCGGGTTCGGCGACCGCGATCCAGGCCTTGATCCGCGGCAGACGGCCACGGATCTCGTCGACCGTCGGCGCGAACGAAGCGTGGAACACCACCGCCTCGGCGTCGGCGTTGTCGAACAGATAGATCAGCTCGTCGGCGACGTAGCGATAGTTGGTGTTGACCGGGGCTAGGCCGGCCTTGAACGCCGCATAGTAGGTCTCGAGGTATTCCGGCCCGTTGTAGAGATAGGCCGCCACCTTCGACTGGTGTGAGAGGCCGAGGCCCAGCAACCGGCGGGCCAGCGCATTGGCGCGGCGGTCGAACGCGGCCCAGTCGATCACCCGCTCGCCCCGGATCAGGGCCGGACGATCAGGAATCGCGGCGGCGATCGGCTCCCAGACGTTGGCCAGATTCCACATGACGGCTTCTCCCTGAACGCTTCTTTTGCGCCCAAGTCTAAGCCGCAGTCCGCCGGGTCAAGTCAACGCGGGTTGCGCCCTGCGCCAGCCGCCTCAGCCCGAGTGGTGGGACATCACGTCCTGCACCTTCATCATCGCGGGACCCAGGATCACCACGAAGAGCACGGGCAGGAAGAAGACGATCATCGGCACGGTCAGCTTCGGCGGCAGCGATGCCGCCTTCTTCTCGGCCGCGGCGAGCCGCATCTCACGGTTTTCCTTGGCCATGACCCGCAGTGCATTGCCGAGCGGCGTGCCGTAGCGCTCGGCCTGGATCATGGCGGTGGTGACCGACTTGATCCCAGGGTGGTTGGTCCGCTTGGCCAGGCCCTCGTAGGCCATCCGGCGCTCGGGGAGATAGGAGAGCTCGGCCGCCAGCAGCGACAGTTCCTCGGCCAGCTCCATCGAGCTGCCACCGACTTCCTGGCTCACCTTGACGATGGCGGCCTCGATCGACATGCCCGCCTCGACGCAGATCAGCAGCAGGTCGAGCGCATCGGGAAACACGCCGACGATCGAGTCCCGCCGTTTGGTGGCGACGTTGCTGACGTAGAGGTTCGGGGCGTAGTAGCCGGCCAGCAGGGCGCCGAAACAGGCGGTCACCCGGTTCATCACTGGCCAGTGGAAGCTGTTGATAACAAAGAGGTAGAACGCCGCCGCCAACGCCAGCACGATCGGCGAAATGGCGCGGAAGAAGTAGAAGCGTGAGATCGCGCTGGGGCCGCGAAAGCCGGCCTGGGCCAGCTTGTCGACCAGGTTGGTGTCTTCCAACAGGCGCGACAACTGCAGGCGCTCGACCACGCGCTTGGCCATGCCCTCGTCGGTCCGCCGCAGCGACGCACCGCCCTGCTTGGCCCCGGCCAGCGCTTCGCGGGATCTGCGGCGCAGTTCCTCGCGGCGATTGGCGACCGATTTCAGCCGGCTCTCCAGCCCGTTACGCTGGAACGCTGGCGAGAGCGTGGTCAGCACCGCGCCGAAGAAGAGAGCGCCGGCGACGACGCTGACGACGTTGTCGGGATTGGTGAGGGTTTCGACCAGGTCCAATGTCGCGCCCTCAGAACTTGAAGTTGATCATGCGAACCATCACGAAGACGCCGATCGCCATCCAGATGCCGGAGGCGCCCAGCATCAGCCAGCCGCGGTGATCGACGAACATCGGCGCCATGTAGGACGGCGTCCACAGCGTGATCATGATGATCACGCCCGGCGGCAGCGCCCCGATGATTGCGGCCGACGAGGTCGCTTCCGCCGACAGCGCCTTGACCTTCTCGCGCATCAGCTTGCGCGAGCGCAGCACCGCCGAGAGGTTGTTGAGCGCTTCGGCGAGATTACCGCCGGTCTTCTGCTGGATGCTCATGACGATAGAGAAGAAGCGCGCTTCCGGGGTGGGCATGTGCTCGTTGAGCTTTTCAAGCCCCTGGTCGAGGCTCATGCCCATGCCGATGTTCTCGACCAGCCGGCTGAACTCGCCTGCGAGGGGCTCGGGCGACTCGCGGCCGATGATCTTCAGGCAATCATGGACCGGCAGGCCTGACTTGATGCCGCGGACGATGATATCCATCGCGTCGGAGAAGGCGGAGGTGAACTTGGTCTTGCGGCGATTGGCGAGGAAGTTCAGCCCCCACTGCGGCAAGCCGAGCCCGCACGCGATACCGAACGCCAGAGCGACCAGTGGGTGAATGTGCGCGAGCATCATGCCGACGCCCACCACGAGGCCGAACACCAGGCCGCCGATCCAGAATTGCGGCACGGTGATGCGCAACCCGGCCTGCTTCAGCTTGTTGCCGATGGTCAGGCGCGCCTTCTTCTGGCGGCGATCCTGATCCTCCAGGCTCTTCATGATCTGCTTGCGGCGCGCCTCGGGCGAGTTGGCCGCGGGGCCGCGACGTCGGGAGTCGCGCGACGCCGGCGAGCTGAACGCTTGCGCGCGCTTCAAGGCGCGGTCCTGGCTCGGATTGCCGCCTGAGAAGGCGAAACCGACGCCGATGACGATGGCGAAGACGACGACGCCGACCAGCACCATCACGATTGTGGGGTCCATGGCCTACTCCGCCGCGTCGAGCGCTTCGGCCAGTTCGCGCTCCAGGCCGTAGTAGCGGGCGCGATCCCAGAACCGGGGCCGGGCGATGCCGGTGGAGCGGTGACGGCCGAGCACGCCGCCGTGCTGGTCTTCGCCGGTGATTTCGTAGACGAACAGATCCTGGGTCACGATCACGTCGCCTTCGAGACCGACGACCTCGGTGACGTGGGTGATCCGGCGCGAACCGTCGCGCAGGCGGGCGGCCTGGATGATCACGTCGACCGAGCCCACGATCATCTCGCGGATGGTCTTCGAGGGCAGGCCGTAGCCGCCCATCGTGATCATCGATTCCAGACGGCTGATGGCCTCGCGCGGCGAGTTGGCGTGCAGCGTGCCCATCGAACCGTCGTGGCCCGTGTTCATCGCCTGCAGCAGATCGAACGCTTCGGGGCCGCGGACTTCGCCGACGATGATCCGCTCGGGACGCATCCGCAGGCAGTTTTTCACCAGGTCGCGCATGTTGATCATGCCGCTGCCTTCGAGGTTCGGCGGCCGGGTTTCCAGGCGCACCACGTGCGGCTGCTGCAGCTGCAGTTCGGCGGCGTCCTCGCAGGTGATCACCCGCTCGCTGGGGTCGATGAAGGCGGTCAGCGTGTTGAGCAGCGTCGTCTTGCCGGAGCCCGTACCGCCGGAGATGACGACGTTGCATCGGCAGGCGCCGATGACACCGAGGACGCGCGCACCCTCCGGGCTGATCGAGTTGTACTCGACCAGATTCTTCATGGTCAGCTTGTCTTTGCGGAACTTCCGGATGGTGAGCGTCGGCCCGTCCAGCGAGAGTGGGTGGGCGATGACGTTGACCCGGCTGCCGTCCGGCAGGCGCGCGTCGCAGATCGGCGAGGATTCATCGACCCGCCGGCCGACCTGGCTGACGATCCGCTGGCAGATGTTCATCAGCTGGGTGTTGTCGCGGAACCGGACGTTGGTCAGCTGGGTCTTGCCGCCGACTTCGATAAACACCCGATTGGCGCCGTTGCACATGATGTCGGCGATCTCGTCGCGCGCCAGCAGCGGCTCCAGCGGACCGTAGCCGAGGACGTCGTTGATGACGTCCTGGACCAGGTGGTCGGTCTCGGCGACCGACATCGAGACGTTCTTGATCGCCACCAGTTCGGCGACGATGTCGCGAATCTCCTCGGCCGCCGTAGCCTGGTCCAGCTGAGCCAGCTGGCTGAGGTCGATCGTGTTCAGCAGCGCATTGAAGATCGTGGTCTTGGTCTGGTGGTAGTACTCGCTCTGCTCACGGACGATCTCGGTCGTGCCTTGAGCGTTGTGCAGCTGTTCGAACCCCGCCGTCGCCTTCGGCGCAGGCTTGGCTGGCCCCGCCGGCGCTGGCGCGGCTGGCTGGGTCTCCACCTTCTGCGGACGCGTGGCGATAGGCGGCGCGCCGGCGGCCGGCGGCGGCGCCTGGCGTGCCGAGGGGGCTGGCTGGTCTGTGGCGCGCTTTCCGAACACTTTGGGGAAGCTACCTCTTCAGGATGCGGTTGATCAGCGAGGCGGGTTTGACGACCGGGATTTCGCCCGTCTCGCGGCGGCTGATCATTCTCGCAAGAGCGTCAAGACTTTCTGACTGTTTCGCCTTCGGCCCCACTTCGCCGATCATCTGGCCGTTGTTGGCGGCCTGACCGAACAGCTTGGCGTCGAAGCCGATGACCATGCAGGGCGTCAGGCCGAGGGCCTCGCCGAAGTCCTTCAGCGGGATCTCGGGACGGCCGGGCAGACCCACCTTGTTGAGCACGACCCGGGGCGGCGCGTCGTTGGGCCGCGCGGCCTTGACCAGATCGACGATGTTCTTGGCGTTGCGCAGCGAAGCCAGGTCCGGCTCGGCCACCACCACGACGTCGTCCGAGGTAGTGAGCATGCGCCGCTTCCACGCCGTCCAGGCGTGCGGCAGGTCGAGCACAACATAGGGGCTGGATCCACGGATCTTCTGGGCCACTTCCTCGTAGGTCTCGGGCGAGATCTCGAAGTCCCGTTCCAGGCTGGCCGGCGCGGCGAAGAGCGACAGGTGGTCGCCGCAGCGCGCCATCATCCGCTCCATCAGCACCGGATCGAGCCGGTCGGGCTGGGAGAGCGCATCGGCGATGCCGTGCAGCGGGTCCTGATTGAAATCGAGGCCGGCGGTGCCAAACGCGAGGTCGAGGTCGACCAGCACGGTGTTGGCGCCCATCCGCTCTGAGATCAGGTGTGCGACGTTGTGGGCGATAGTCGAAGCGCCGGCCCCGCCCTTGGCGCCGCAGAACGCAATCTGGCGGCCGATGAACGGCTGAGCCGGATCAGCGTAGAGCGCGGTGATCGCGGCGATCAGCTGCAGCGTGCCAAGCGGCATCACCAGATACTCGCTGACCCCGCGGCGCATCAGTTCGCGGTAGAGGCTGATGTCGTTGGCGGCGCCGACGACGATGACCTTGGTGCCAGGATCGCAGACCTCGGCGAGGCGCTCGAGATAGCCCAGCAGCTGCGGGGCGGGGTCGAGCGTCTCGACGATCACCAGCGAGGGGGTCGGCTGGTTCTGGTAGGCTTCAACGGCCGCCGCGAGGCCGCCTTCGTTGATCACCGTCTTGGCGCGTTCCATCCGCCGGTCGGCGGTGGCCTTCTGCACCAGATCCGCCATCTCGGATCTGGACCAGTAAACGTGAATCGTGATGCGCGGCACCGTGTGCTCGCCAAGCGCGGCTTCAGCGCTGGCCAGCATTTCAGCGATCGGGTTGCTGCCGGCGACGGCGGGGTCGATGTCGCTGTCGTCATCGACGAGGTGCGGCGTAGAGAGCCCCTCGAAAGGGTCTGGGTTCTCGACGTGATCGGTCTGCGGCGTCGAGAACTCGGTCTCGCCGTCGAAGTCGAGATCGAAAGGATCGGCGCTCGGAGCGTTTTGCGGCGTCATGTGGCTAGTTTCCCCCAACGTCCGACAAGGTGACGTCGGCCTGCGGATCGCGCGGCGTCGATGTGAGGACGCCAGTGCGGTATTTGTCGAGCACGACCCCGCGGCGCTGCGCATCCGGCGGATCGCTGGCGCGCGGGTGAAGCAGATCGGCCGGATCGTCCAGCTGGGCGGCGATGTTGGCCGTCACCGAGCAACCGAACTCGGGATACTCGACGTTCTGGTGCGTCTGGGCGAGGTCGGCCCACGACTGGCCGCATTGCGGGCCCTTGGCCTCATAGCGGACGAAGCTCACGCGGACCGGGGCGGCGGCGTCGCCGCCGGCGTCGTAGCCGACGATCTTCACCGCGTCCGCCGGCACGCCTTCGGAGATCAGGAAGTCGCGCGCCGCCGTCGCGGTGCGATAGACACCTGCCGAGTCGGGGCCGTGTTCGGGCGCCTTCACCGTGATCTCGCCGCGGTTGGCTTCCATCCAGCGGCTCATGAAATCGCCGAGCGCGTCCGACTGCGCCGGGGAGAGCCCCGAGGCGTGCGCGGCCAGCATGAGTTCCTGGGATGAGGGCTTGACCTCGATCGCGAAGTGCTCGCTGGGCGTCAGCGCCACCGGATTGGCCAGCGTCGGGCCTACGTCGTCGCTGGCGCAGGCGCAGAGCGCCAGGCAGGCCAGGCTCGCGAGCAAGGGCGTGCGCATCGTTAGAAATTCCTTGGTCATGCGGTCACTCAACGACATAGCCGTAAGGTCCTTGATAGGTTCTTCCCGCCGTTGACTGCGGCTCGTGGTCGTAGGTCTTGTTGAGCCGGCCCAGCAGGACTGTGTCTTTGTCGTTCGCCAGCTGCAGGCCATCGATCGGGGTCTGCATCTGCGACGGGCTGGTGGGGTCCACCAAATAGGGGGTCACGATGATCACCAGCTCGGTCTGGCCGGACTGGTAGTCGCGCGAGCGGAACAGCGCGCCGAGGATCGGCAGGTCCTTCACGCCGGGGATGGCGTCGAGATCCTGGGATGACTTGTCCTGCAGCAGGCCAGCCATCATCAGGCTGCCACCTGAGGGCATTTCCACCACCGTGCTGGCGCGGCGGACGGTGAGGCCGGGCACCACCAGTGTGGGCAGGCCACTGCTCGACGAGCTGCCACCGGCCCCGCCGCTCGAAGCGCCTTCAGTCAGGCTGAACGAGCCCTGGTTGCTGAGCTCCGAGACCTCGGTGGAGAGTTTCAGCGAGATGCGGCCGCCGGAGAGCACCACCGGTGTGAAGCCGAGACCGACGCCGAACTGCTTGAACTCGATCGTCACACGGCCGGTGTTATCTTCGCCGACCGGGACCGGGAACTCGCCGCCGACCAGGAACTTCGCAGCCTCGCCAGAAACGGCAGTCAGGTTGGGTTCCGCCAGCGTGCGGACCAGACCCTCGCGTTCGAACGCCTGCACGTCGCCGAGTTCCTGATCGTGCGACCCCAGGTGCTGCGCGCCGGTGGTGATACCGCCGAGCAGTGCGCCATTGACGCCGAAGCTGGCCGCCTGGTTCAGGATGAATTGGGTGTTGCCGACCTTGCCGATCACCGCCTGCCAGTTGACGCCAAGCTGCTTGATCACCTGGCGATCCATCTCGACGACGCGAACCTTCAGCATCACCTGCTCGGCGCCGGCGATGCTGAGCATGTTCAGCACTTCCTTGGGAT
This sequence comes from Caulobacteraceae bacterium, assembly GCA_036494265.1. Taxonomy (GTDB): domain Bacteria; phylum Pseudomonadota; class Alphaproteobacteria; order Caulobacterales; family Caulobacteraceae; genus Acaudatibacter. The sequence goes on from DASXOP010000016.1 coordinate 96,836, forward strand.
TGGTGACCGAGGCGGCGGCGATCTGCACCGCCTTGTCGGCGTCGCCCGCGCTGCGGACGGTGCCGGAGAGGATCACGCTGTCGTTGATCGCTTCGACCTTCACTTGCGCGCCGGGCAGCAGGCGGTTGATCGTGTCGGCGACGGCGAAGGTGTTCTGGTCGACCCGGATGCTGAGCGCCAGCAAGCGCCGGCCGCTGCCGTCGAAGAACATGGCGTCCGTGGCGCCGCTCTTCAGACCCATCACGTAGATGCGACGGGGCGTGCGGAGCACCGCGGTGGCGACCTGCGGGTTGCTGACCAGCACGTCCCGAGCGTCGACCGGCAGGTCGACAACGGCGGACCGGCCGACCGGCAACGAGAGCGACTGGCTCGACGAATTCGACCCGACATCGACCTTGATGACCGAGCCCATGTCGTCGGCGGCGTGGCCGAGGACCGGCTGGACCAGCCAGGCGCCAGCGACGAGGCTGGCGAGGATGTTGATGACGGCGGCTTTGCGGATCATTGCGCGGACACCATTTCGGCGGACGCACCGCCTCTGAAGATTTTGACGCCGTGGGCGTCGTCGAGACCACGCCCTGAGGCGCGGCCGGCGATGTCGGTGTAAGAGCGGAGCGCCAGCGTCAGCCCGCCTTGGGTGCGCGCCTTGGCGACTGCGGTGGCGCTGCCTTCCGGCACTTCGATCGTGATCGTGGCGCCACCGACCGGCGTACCGGTCTTCGGCGAGTCGACGTGTTGGTCGATCGCCAGCACGAGGGCGTTGGCCAGCACCTGGTCGGTGACCATGCCGCCACTGTTGCCCTTGGACTGATCGGTGTGGGTGGAGAGCACATCGACGTGGTCTCCGGGTTGGATGAACCCGCCAGCGCCGCTCTCGAGACTGAGCGGCAAGGCGATGGCGCGCATGCCCTCTGGCAGCCGGACCGCCATGTAACTGGTGTCGCCGGCGTGGATGATCTTGTTGGCGGTCAGCGGTTCGCCCTGGACGATCGGTTCGCGGACGACTGCGCCGATCATGGCCTGCATCTTGGGACCGCCGCCGGTGGCGATGTCGGTGACCGCGGTCTTGGCCGTGGCGACCGCGCTCTCGGCCCCGGCTTTCGGCGCCGCGGCGGTCTCGCCATCGGTGACGAAGAGTGGGCTGACGTTCGCCGAGGGCCAGCTCTGCCAGCTCATATTGTCGGCCGACAGGTGGGCGCCGACGCCGAGATCGGTCTTGGCGACAAGCACGCGGGTCATCGGAACCGCGGCGGCGACCACGGCGGGCGGCGGCGCGGCAGGCTTGGAGAACATGCCATGCACCAGGAGGGCGAGGCCCACCGAGGCGACAAGGGCGACGGCTAGTATCATCATACGGGCGGGTGTCATCGTGGGCTCCGCGCCTCCCTGGCGACGGCTAGGGCTTTAGGCCCGTCCAACTCGTCGGAGCGGCGGTCCAGGTGAATCGATCTCGCCTTCTGGCGCGTACCGAAAGTGCGCGAGCCATAGTTAACGGCGGCCTAAGGCGGGAGTTGTTGCGGAGGCTGGCTGTCCCGGGCCGCGGCTCGCTACAGGGCGGCGGCGGCGCCACATACACTGCGAGTTGAGTCGCGTGCGGCTATCGCAATTTAGGCGGGTAAGTCAGGCGAGTGGATTGTGCGCGAACGCGGCCAGCGCGCCGATCGCGATGGCGACGCCGTAGGGGGCCGATTCGCCAGGTGTGGCCAGACGACGCGCCCATCTCGGACCGGCTTCGGCGAGCGGTCGCATCCAGCTGGAGCGCAGCATCACCAGCAGCACGGCCAGCGCACCGCCCGCGATCGCGGTATATACGGCGTACGGCGCGAGGCCGCGTAGTCCGACCCAGAGCGCCGCCGCGGCCATCAGCTTGGCGTCGCCGCCGCCGATCCAGCCCAGCGCGAACATGCCGACCGCGAGCGCCAGCACGCCGACACCGACGCCGAAACTGATTCCAATCGTGCCCAGCGAGACGCCGACCAGAAGCGCCGCCGGCGCGAACGCCACGATCAGCGCGATCGAGATCCAATTGGGGATCGTGAACGACGACAGATCCTTGAGCGCCGCGACGATGACCAGCACGGCGAAGACGCCGAGGACCAGAGACTTGATGAATTCGGGCGACATGGGCTGCGGGTCCGGCGCGGTTCGATCAGCGTAACTTCCGCCGAGAGCGTGAAGCAAATGTTTCGCCAAGTCGGCGGCCCTCTGAAAGGACGAACCTTCCGGCTCCGAGGCGGGGCCCCGGTCCCGGAAGGCTGCTTTGACACCTTGGTCGTTGGCGGGGCCTACAACCGCGCCAGCGGGTCTTGGTTTCGCGCGACGCCGGCTAGTGGATCGAGGCGCCAGCGGTCGTGAGGGTTGAATTTAGGCTGGTGCCTAGCGTGGTGATCGCGCCGATGATCACGACAGCGATCAGGGCGACGATAAGGCCGTATTCAATGGCCGTCGCGCCGGACTCGTCCCGTAAGAAACGGGCAGCGAAGTTCTTCATATTGGCTCCTTCAGAGATCAAGCTTCTTGAGGCGCCAGACGCCCCCTCCTCGGCTTGCGCTGGGACAAATTGCCACACAACCTTAAAGAAGCGTTGAATACACGTAGTTAATATTCGTTGCGGTTGATCGTTGTTGCGCCAACCGGAAACGAAGAAAGGGCCGCGGCTTGCGCCGCGGCCCTTCCGTTTTCGACTTGGTGCGAAGACTTAGTGGATCTTCGCGCCGGCCGTGGCCAGCGTCGAGTTCAGGTTGGTGCCCAGCGTGGTGATCGCGCTTATGATGACAACCGCGATGAGGGCGACGATGAGGCCGTACTCAATGGCCGTGGCGCCCGACTCGTCCTTCACGAAACGCGAAACGAACTTAGACATGCTTGATCTCCTTCGTAAGCAAGCGGATCAGGGATCAAGCCGGTCAGGCCTGCTCGCCCCTTAAGACCAGCACACTTTCGCTCAATGGCCTTAATCCGCAGTAAACGTGGAAGTATTGTCGGACTTTTTTCTATGGTTTACGTAGATTCACCATTACAATCGGTTAACCATGCGGCCTAAAGTCGCTCTACACAAGGCGTCTCGAGCAGGCCCTATGCACAGTTTGAGTCATGCCGTGCATAGGCGGATCGTTTACCCAAACTTAGGTCGGCGCTTCATAGCCTTGAGCTTCTGCGGGCCAACCGGAATGCCTCGATGCCTTGGGATCTGATCAACCTGGCGATCTCATTCGTCGCCTTCGGCATGTTGGCGCGGCTCGCGCCGTGCAATCCCGGGCAGCGCCTGTTCGTCGGCCGCGATATGGCGATCGACGCCCTCTACGGGCTACTTGGGGTCGTGATCTACGGTGATATCGCCGACTTCTACATACGTACGGGCGCGAGCCTGATGCTGCAGAAGGATGCGCCGGCGGCGCTGGCGATGATCTTCGCAGGATACGGACCGGTGTCGCACTTGCCGTTGATCGTCCAGTCCCTGCTGATGCTGGTGGTGCTGGATTTCGTGCAGTACTGGTTGCACCGGCTCTTCCATCTCAGTCCGTTCTGGCCGTTCCACGCGGTGCATCACAGTCCCGAGGACCTCGACTGGACGGCGACCTACCGCATTCATCCGGTCAACTTCCTGATCTACAGCGCCGGCGCGCTCGCTATCGTCCGTCTCGCCGGGTTCTCCCCCGCCGCCTTCTTCGTGCTGGGCCCGTTCAATCTGGTGATCGGCTCGCTGGTGCACGCCAATCTGAATTGGACGTTCGGACCGTTCAGGTATGTGATCGCCAGCCCGGTGTTCCACCGCTGGCACCATGTGAGCGACCCGGCCGTGCACGACAAGAACTTCTCGCCGACGTTCCCGGTCTGGGACCTGATGTTCGGCACTTTCCATATGCCGCGCGGCGAGCTGCCGCAGGCGTATGGCGTCGAGGGCATGCCGAAGGAGTTCCTGGCGCAGCTAGTCTACCCCTTTCGGGTGACCGCCGAGCGTCTGATGGCTGCCAGGAAGCCCCGCGTCGGCGCGGCGACGGCTTGAGCGCCGTGGCGGCCAACGATCCGGCCGCCACCACCGCCGCCTGGCTGGCGCGCATCCCGGTCAGCGAGCGCGTGGCCGCTCAAGCCGCCACTGACTGGCGGCTCTTCGCCTGGGCCGCCGGCTGGCTGATCGCGATCGGGGCCTGCGTGGTGATCAGCCGGGCAGGCCTGCCGCGGCGGATTCGCCAGCGCCTGGAGACCGGACAGCCGCGTCCCTGGCTGGTCAACGCCACGATCGCTGGCGCGATGGCCTTGATCCTCTCGGTGACGAACGCGGTGGTGAGCGGCGTCGGCGACTGGCAAGCCGACCGCTTGCTGCACGGCGCCGGCGCGTCTGGCGTCGCCGCCCACCTCGCACTCGCGGCGTCTGGCATCGCATTGACCACCCTCGCCGCTGCGGTTCTGTCGCCGCCGGCCTACTGGCTGATGTTGCGCTGGCCGCGCACCTGGCCGGCGATCCTGGGGCCGGCGCTGGCGGCGCTGATCCTGGGCCTGGGCTGGCTGCCCTACGCCCTGTCGGCCGGGTCTGACCTAGGCCCGGCGCCGCCCGGACCGGTGCGCGACAGCCTGCAGCGGCTGTTAGTCGCGTCAGGCTTGCCGACACGCGACGTGTTCGTCTCCTACGGCCCGGCGTTCGATGGCGACGTCACCGGCGCTTTCGGGCACGCGAAGGTCACGGTCGGACCTGGCCTCCTGGCCGGCCCGCCGGCGGAGGCGCGCGCCTACGTCGGGCACCTGATGGGCCACTACGCCCACAGCGACATCCTGATCGTCTGCCTGGTGCTCGCGGCGGTCATCTTTTTCGGCCTGATCGCGGTTCAGCAGCTGACCTCGCCGCTGGCCCGGCGGATTGGCGCGGGCCTGTCGCCGGTGACTCCCGATCCGGAAGCGATGCCGGCGGCGACCATCATCGCGCTGCTGTCTGTGCTGGTCGCGGGGCTGGCGGCCTCGGCCTACCTGCGCTGGGCCAACGTCCGCGCCGACGAATACTCCTTGAACTACGCCCGCGAACCGGACGGGCTGGCTGCCGTGATCGAACGCGAGTGGGATCACCAGGCGGTGGATCCTTCCCCGCCGGAGACGGCCGTGTTCTACACCCACCCGCCGCTCGTCGCCCGCGTTCGCCACGCGATGGACTGGAAGGCCGCCCACGGCGGCTGAAATTGGCGGCGCGTTCAGGCTTTATTGACCAATCCGGCGGAGCCTGACGGTCATGCGCAGACTGATCCTCGCCTCGATTCTCGCCCTCGCCCCGGTCGCGGCCATGGCCGCCAGCCTTGGCGTCCCGATTTACCAGTCGGTGCTGGTGACGCTGCCTGGGCCTGCCAAGAATGTCTTCCTGGGCAGCCCCGACGTCGCCGATGTCGCCATGTCAGACCAGCGTCACATCGTGGTCACCGGGAAGAAGGGTGGCGTCACCAACCTGATCGTCACCGACGAGCGCGGCCGGACGATCTTCAATCGTCAGATCGTGGTCGGCATCAATGCTGGCGACCGCGTGTCGCTGATCAACGGCGGCGCGGTGGTCAGCTACGCCTGCGCCCCGATCTGCGAACAAGCCAGCCAAGAGAACCCGCCCGCGGGTAGCGCACTGCCGTCGACGCGACCGTCCTATTCGTACAGCGGATCGTCCATCGTTTCGGCGCCTCTCATCGGCCATTAAGCCTAACTTAGGCCGCTCCCGCTAAGCCTCCGGCGTCAGATCGCCGAGGACGAGCGGCCGATGCCGGCCTTCATGTCGAATCCCAGTCTCCACGCGCTGCGCCGCTTCACTGGCGCTCGCAGCGGGGCGACCGCGGTCGAGTTCGCCATCATCTGCGCGCCGTTCTTCGCGCTGCTGTTCTCGATTCTCGAGCTGGGGCTGATCTTCATGGGCTCGACCGCGATGGACGCGGCGACCTCGGCCGCCGCGCGGCAGATCCGCACCGGCCAACTGCAGGCAGGCGCGAGCAACAATGCCGCCGGGTTCAAGACTATCCTCTGCGACGACATTTCGTGGATCTCGACCGCGGACTGCACCGCGAACATGAGCCTGGACGTGCGAACGTTCCCCAGCTTCGCCTCGATCGATCTGACGCCGCCGATCACCAGCAACGCCATCGATCCCTCGAAGCTGACGTTCAATTCCGGCTCGTCCTGCGACATCGTCGTCGTGCGCGCCTTCTACCCCTGGACCCTGATCACGCCGGTGCTCGAGCCCGGCCTGCCCAATCTGGGAGCGAACCAGCGGCTGCTGACCACGACCGTCGTGTTCCGCAACGAGAACTGGCAGGCGGGAGGACCGCCGTGCTGACCCGCCGCACCTTCGTCAGCGATGTCCGCGGCGTGGCGGCGGTGGAGTTCGCCCTGCTGCTGCCGATCCTGATGCTGCTCTATTTCGGCGTGGTCGAGCTGACCCAGGGCGCGATGACCCAGCAGCGCGCGGCCCATGCCGCCTCGACCATCGGCGATCTGACCGCGCAGAGCTCCAGCCTGACCAAGGCTCAGGTCGGCGACATCTTCACCGTCGGCACGACGACCATGTACCCCTACCCGACCGCGACCCTGAAGATGCGGATAACCAGCCTCGCCGCGAATAGCGCTGGGACCGTCAAAGTGGTCTGGAGTCAGGGCCAGGGCCTCACCGCCTACGCCCCCGGAACCACCATGACCCCACCGACCAATGTGATCGCCGCCAACGAGAGCGCGGTGATGTCGGAGTCGTCCTACACCTACACCTCGATCTTCGGCGAGCTGATGCCGACCCCGGTGACGTTCAAGAGCACCTACTATCTGCATCCCAGGCTCTCGACCCAGGTCACCTGCGCCGACTGTTGAGCCTCAGACGACGGCGGCCAAGGCGTCCATGAGCTTCACGATGATTGGGTGGGCGCGGTAGGGCCGATCCGCCAGATAGGCCGGACGCAGCCCGATCAGACTGTTGGTGATGAAGATCGCGTCGGCGGCAGCCAGCGCCGACTCCCCCTCGAGCACCTGGCGGCAGTCGAGGCCCAGCCGGGCGGCGGCGGCGATCACTTGCCGCGCCATGATCCCATCCAGGCACCCCGCCTCGACTGATGGCGTGAAGATGACGCTGTCACTCACCCAGAAGAGGCTGGCCGCCGCTGCGCAGGCAAGCTCGCCGCGGGTGTTCAGCATCACCGCTTCGTCAGCGCCGGCGAGCATCGCCTCGCGGCGGGCGAGGACGCTGTCGAGATAGGCGAGCGTCTTCAGCCGGCTGGCGGGCGAGGCCTGATTGCGAGCCGTCCGCGCTATGATCAACCGTGCGGGCGTGTCGGGTCTGACTGACACCGCGGCGGTGGCGAAGAGGCGAGGCGCGAGGCTGGCCGGGCGGTCGAGGCCCCGCCCGCCCGACCCCGCGGTGAGCGTCACCCGCACCGCCGCCCGCGCCGCCTTGAGCCCAGCGGCGCCGACCGCGGCAGTCGCACAACCCACGAACTCGGCGAGCGTCGGCGCCGGCAACCCCAGCGTCGCGGCGCCGACCTGCATGCGCTGGGCGTGCTCTCCAGCGAGAACGAGTTCGCCCCCTCGCCAGAGCAGCGTCTCAAAGAGGCCGTCGCCGAGCAGGAGGCCGCGGTCGTCGAGGGGGACGGACTCGATCACGGCCGCTCAGGCCACGATGTCGCGATCGCCCTTCTTCATGAAGAGCAGGCCGACGAAGCCGACCGCGAGCAGCACGGTGATCATCGCGAACCCGCCCTGCTGGGTGCCGGTGAGGCGGGTGCCGATGTTGACCAGCAGGGGGGCCAGCCACACCGTCGCCGTGCCCGAGACCGCATAGGCGCCGAAGAAGGCGCCGGTCTGGTCCGGCGGCGCAAGCCGGGTCAGCAGCGTGCGGCTGGAGGCGTAGTGGGCGGTGATGAAGACGGCGTTGGAAAACCCGATCAAGGTGAAGATCCACTCCGGCAGGGTGCGGAAGAACGGGCCGTTCCACATCGGCGCGTGGGCGGCTGGATCGTAGTGCCAGAAGAAGAAGATGCGGTCGGGGGCCATGCCGAGGAGCGCAATGATGCCGAGGAGCGACATCAGGATCTCCATCTGCACCGCCCGCCGCGGCCCCATCACCCCGTCGAAGAAGCGCGCCAGGAAGCCGCCGATCACCGCCAGGACGGTCAGGATGATGCCGATCACTAGCATCTCCAGCCCGCCCCAGTGCATCACACCGGTGGCGTAGATGCCGAAGAAGGTCAGCACCGCGGTCATGCCGTCGACGTAGAAGCTGCGCGCGGCCAGGAAGATCGCCGCGTCGCGGAACTGGCCGACGGTGCGCAACATCCGCCAGAGCGAGCGCGCGCCATCGGCGAACGCCTTGACGATCGGCACGCCCGAGCGCGGCGCGTCCGGGGTGAAGAGCATGATCGGGATGGTCCCGATCAGCAGCAGCGCCCCGGTCATCGGCCCGACCAGTCGCTCCGGCTCGTGCAGCGCCTTGCTGAGCCCGAACAGCGGTTCCTTCGGCACCCAGCTCCAGTCGGTGCGGCCGGGCAGCATGAAGCCCCAGGCCAGGAACACGAACAACGCCAGGGCGAAGGCGTTGCCCAGCGCCAGCGCCAGGCTGGAGGCCTTGTGCGCCGCGCCCAGGCCGGCCGCGCGCACCAAGAGCGAGTTGTGGATCACCTCGGTGTAGCTGAACAGGATGCCGATGATCGTGGTCATCAGCATAACGACCACGATCGGCAGGCCGGAGCCGTCCGGCTTGGCGAACCAGAGCCCGAACATCAGCGGGATCATCAGCGCCACGGCGAGGCCCAGCCACCCTTTGCGCCGGCCGAGCTGGTCGATCGACGCGCCAAGGAACGGGGCCGTCGCCATTGTCGCCCAGCCGGAATACTGGCTCCACTGGGAGATCACTTCCTGCCCGGCGGTGGGGTTGGACTTCGGCCAGCCGACCATCACCGACGCCACGTAGGGCATGAAGATGTAGATGATGATCAGGATGACGTAGGGATCTCGCGCCCCTTCGAAGATCGACCAGCTGACCGCGCCGCGGGTGAGGCGGGCGCCCGCCACATCGGCGGAGGGAGGCACGGCGACGAGGTCGGCTTCCGGATTGAGCTGGCTCAACGAGGTCTCCCCTGCCCCGTCTCGGCGGAGCCTTGGCCCACCGTAGCCGGGTTGCGGGGAAAGAGAAGCAGGCTCTAGGCCTTCTCAACCTTGCCGGCGGCTTCGTCGATGGCGGCCACGAGCGCGTCGAGCTGCTCGGCGCTGACGGCGCCGGAGCGCATGCGAGTGCCGATGGCGGCGCCCAGGTTCTGCATGGCCCTGGCGATCCGCGGCGAGGGTCCCTCGAAGCGTTCGTTGATCTGGGCCATGCGCGCGAAGATGGCGTCGACGACGGTCTTCTTCTCGGCGAGCGTGGCGTCGCCTTCCGGCGTGACGCGGTAGAGCTTCTTGCCGCCCTCGGCGCTCTCGACGGTGACGTAGCCGAGCTCTTCGAGCAGGGTCAGGGTCGGGTAGATGACGCCGGGGCTGGGCGAATAGGCGCCGCCGACCTTCTCTTCGATCGCCTTGATGATCTCATAGCCGTGGCGCGGGGCCTCGCTGATGAGCTTCAGGATCACGAAGCGCAGGTCGCCCTGGTCGAACACGCGCTCGGCGCGCCGACCGCGGCCGCCAACGCCCATGTGCCGGTGACCGCGGCTGTGAAAGCCGAACTCCCGGGCGGCGTAGGCCTCGCGGTGATGGGGGTGAAAACGATGCATTTGGTACTTAACTCCGATATGACACGATATGTCGAACAAACAGATATATCTAACATGCATCGAACGCAAGCCCTCGCTTGACGATCTCGCGCAAGCGGCTCGATTGAGGGGCCGAATCCCCAGCTATGAGTCGCCTACGAATGGGTCGCGCGTCGAGCGTTGAGCCGGTCCACCGGATCGCGGTGCTAGGCTGTTCGGGCTCGGGCAAATCGACCCTGGCAGCCAAAGTGGCCGAGCGGCTCGGCCTGCCCTACGTTCCGTCGGATCGCGTGTTCTGGACGGACACCTGGCGGCCGACGCCGGCGTGCCAGATGCGCGCATGGCTGGACGAGGCGACCTCACGGGATCGCTGGGTGCTCGACGGCAACTTCGACGGCGATCGCGACCTGCTCTGGGAGCGCGCGGACCTCGCAATATGGCTCGATTTGCCGCGAACCCTGGTGCTGAGTCAGGTGCTGCGCCGAAACCTTGGCTGGTGTGTGACTGGAGCGGACGTTTGGGGCGGGCAACGGATGACTCTGGCCAAGGCGTTGAGCGGCGTTCGGCACATGCTGCGCTCGCACGGCCTGAAGCGACGCACATACCCGGATTGGCTGGCGGCGCTGCCAGCCACTCCCGTCGTCCGCCTGCGATCGAGCCGCGAGCTAGCCGACTGGCTGGCGACTCTCCCGGAACCGGCCGTTGATCGTCCAGATCAACGACCCTGAAGATCCCCGGATCACGCCGTATCTGCGGGTGAAGGAGCGGGATCTCGCTGGCCGGCGCGGCGAATTCATCGCCGAGGGCGAAGTGGTGCTGCGGGTGCTGCTGGGGCCGGCGTCGCGCTGCCGCGCCCGCTCGCTGCTGATCGCCGAGGGCCGGCTTGAGCGCCTCGCGCCGATGATCGAGGGCCTGGACACAGACGTGCCGGTCTACGCCGCGAGCCAGGGGGTGATGGACGCGGCGGTTGGCTTCCACATCCATCGCGGCATTCTCGCCCACGGCGCTCGGCCTGACGACCCTGGCCCTGCGGCAACCCTTGCCGCGCTGGGTCCGCGCGCCTTGATTTTGGCCCTGTTCGGCGTGTCCAACCACGACAACATCGGCGGCATCTTCCGCAACGCCGCGGCCTTCGGCGTGGACGCCGTGATCCTCGACGGCGCCTGCTGCGACCCGCTCTACCGCAAGGCCATCCGCGTCTCGGTCGGCGCGACCCTGGCGGTCCCGTTCACCCGCCTGAGCTTGGGCGAGGACGCGTTGGAGGTGCTGGAGCGCGCCGGTTTCGAAGTCTTGGCCCTCTCACCGACAGCCGAGACTCAGCTCTCGGGCGCGCGGCGCTCTGATCGGACAGCCCTGTTGCTCGGCGCAGAGGGACCGGGCCTGCCCTCCGAGATCCTGCGCCGTTCCCGCACCTTCGGCGTCGAGATGGCGCCCGGCTGGGACTCGCTCAACGTCGGCGCCGCCAGCGCGATCGCGCTCTACGAACTGACGCGAAGGACGATGAGCTAGCCGCTAACCCAGCTTTGCGTCCGCCGCCGCCAAGGCAACGCGAGAAACGTCCGGGTAGTTCTGGGCCGCGAGCGCCTCGGTGAGCGCGGTGAGGCAGAGGCGGACGTGCCATGGGGTGGCCGACGCGCCCATCAGGCCGATGCGCCAGATCTTGCCGCGCAACGGACCGAGTCCGGCGCCGATCTCGAGGTCGTACCTGGCCAGCATCCGCGCCCGAACCGCGGCTTCGTCGATGCCATCGGGGATGCGCACGGCGTTCAGCTCCGGCAACCGGTGCGCGGCATCGACCAGGAACGACAACCCCGCGGCCTCGATCCCGGCCGCGAACGCCTCGTGGACCCGGCGGTGGCGGGCGATGGCGGCCTCCAAGCCCTCTTCCTGTAGCACCACCAGCGCCTCGTGCAGCCCGTAGAGCGCATTGATCGGGGCGGTGTGGTGATAGGTGCGGCCGCCTTCGCCGCTCCAGTAGCCCATCAGCAGCGACACATCGAAGAGCCAGGTCCGCACCGGCGTCTTGCGCGCCGAGATCGCCGCCAGCGCCCGTGGGCTGAGCGCGAACGGCGCGAGGCCGGGCGGCGCGGAGAGGCACTTCTGCGTGCCGGAATAGACCGCGTCGGCGTCCCAGCCGGCCACATCGACCTCGATCCCGCCCAGCGACGTCACGCAATCGACCACCGTCAGAGCGCCATGCGCCCGCGCCACGGCGCAGATCGCCTTGGCGTCGGACTTGGCGCCGGTGGACGTCTCGGCGTGGACGAAGGCCAGCACCTTCGCCGAGTTCGCCTTCAGCGCCGCCTCGACGCGTCCGGCGTCCACCGGCTGGCCCCAGTCGTGGTCGACGCGGACGACCTTGGCGCCGGCGCGCTCGGCCATCTGCACCATGCGCTCGCCAAACTGGCCGTTGACGGCGACCACGGCGACGTCGTCCGGCTCCAGCAGGTTCATCAGCGCCGCTTCCATGGCGCCAGTTCCGGGCGCCGGCAGCGGCACGCAGGCGTAGCCCGGCGCGTTCATCACGTCGGCCAGCGCCGCCTTGATCTCTTCCATCAGGCCTTGGAACGCCGGGTCGAGGTGGCCGATGGTCGGCCGGGCCAACGAGGCCAGCACCCGCGGCGAGACGTCGGAGGGACCAGGCCCCATCAGGATGCGGCGCGGCGGCTCAAAGCTTCGCAATAGCGTTCCCTCTCACATGAAAATGATTCGCATCGGCGGCGGCCGAGGCCGCAATCTGGATGCGGATTTGAGGTCCAAGGTTCCTTTCGCCCGCTGCCGGCCAACGCTGGCGGCGGGCGTTCTTTGTCCGGGCCAGCCCGAACTCAGGCCAGCAGGCGCTCTTCCAGCTTTGCGCGCAGGCCCGCGTCAACCCCCAACACGCGTTCGAGGTAGGCGTCGGTCGAGCCGTGCTCGGCCTCGATGACCCGGAACGCCTCGACCAGATACTCCGCCTCGACGCCGATGGCGGCGTGGATCGCGGCCTCGGTCGGCGTGCGACCGGTCTCCTTGGCGATCACCTCGGCGATCATCGGCGCGCGGGCGGCCATCCGCTCGGGGTTGTTGGTCAACATGTAGTCCTCGGCGATATCGTCCGCGTGCACGCCGGCCAGGTGGTGGGTGAGCGCCGCCAGCACCCCGGTGCGATCCTTGCCCGCCGCGCAGTGGATCAGCACAGGACCCGCGGCGGTGGCGAGCGCCTGGAAGTAGCGCGAGAAAAGATCGAGGTGCCGGTCCACGAACGGCGCGGTGCGATAGTAGTTCATCAGATAGCCGCGGAACGCCTCGGCGCTGAGGTCGCTGCTGCGGATGAAGGTCCACCACGGATCGTCGCCCGCCGCCTCGCCTTCGTCGTTGCTGATCACCTGCCCCCTGAAGCCGGCGCCGCGCCGCGAAGGCTCGCGCTCGCGCTCGCCCGGCCGGCGCAGATCCACCACGACGGCGAGGTTCAGGGCGTCGATCGCGACCAGATCGGCGTCGGTGGCGCGGCTGTGAGAGGCCGAGCGATAAAGCTGTCCCGATCGAAGCCGCTTGCCCGCCGCCGTGGCGTAGTCGCCGTAGTCGCGGAAATTCTCGACCGCTTCCAGCCGAATGTGTCTCGTCATCTGTCCGGCATAGCGGCCGCGTGTGACAATGGCGAGACCTGTCCCAGCGTCAGTTCGTCGTCGCGTTGGTCGCCGGCGCCGGCGCCGCGCACGGGGCGTGGCCGGAGGGGATGAAGACTTGGCGAATGCCGCCGAGTTGGATGTCGACGCCAGTGCGCGGGACTAGCTTCGCCTGACCTGCCTTGAGCGCCGCGTAGGCATCGGCGCACCCGACGTCGAGCTGGCCGATCTGGCCCCAGGCCCCGCCGCCGGCCCCCTGCTTGTAGACGTCGAGATCGCCGGTGGCGGACAGCGTCTGCTGGGCCAGCAGCACCTCCGGCGCGCCATCGCCATCGATATCGAGCACGATCGCGTCGCAGCGCGAAGGGATGGTGTTGGTGAAGCAGGGCTCGTAAGGCCCGGCGTTGTCGGGGTTCCAGTTCTGCGCCAGGAATGTTGGCGGCAGCTTCGCCCCAGCCGGATAGACGTCCAGGCGCGCGGCAAGCGCCACCGGCTTGAGATAGCCCTGCGGCTGCTGCTCGGTCTGGCCAGCGACCGCGAACTGGGCGATCTGAACGTCGCGTGGCGTCCCCTTGCGGCCGGCCAGCGCCTTCAGCGCCTCGGCCCCGTAGCGGCCAGCGTGGTAGGTCAGGAAGGCGAAGTCGAACTTGTCGGGTTGAACCTTGCCGGCCAGCAGCCGGCTGACCTGATCGCCCACCCCCAGCCGCGCCGGGTCGGCGATCGGGGTGAAGAGCAGCAGGATCGCCACCATCACCAGCCGCGCCATGATCACATTGGTGAGTTCCAGCGCCTGCATCCACGGCCCTTTGCGGCGCACCGCGGCGAGGCCGTAGCCGGCGGCGAACCCAGCGGCGACCAGGGCGCAGGCGATCGCCTCGATCCGCGACGGCGTGAGGCCGTATTCGCCGACTCGTAGCCACAGCGCATCTGCAGCGATCAGCACCAGCGGGATCAGCGCCAGTCCCGCCGCACGCGCCGCCCAGCGCAGCACCCTGGGAACCTCGCCCTTGCCGTCCTGGTAGGCGGCGCTGACCAGCACGATCAGCCCGGCGCTGGCCGCGAGCACGGTGGCCGCGCCGCTGCTGGCGCCGAAGAGCTTGCCGAGGCCGGTGAACGGCAGCGCCGCCAGGAACGCCACCACGATCGCGGTCGCCACCGGCAACAGCCAGGACAGCAGCACCAGGGCGACGGTTCGCACCCCGCGGATCAGCGCCACGCGAACGTCGGTCAGCTCCACCGCGGCGGCAAAGGCCACGCAGCTGGCCGGCCAGGCGAACCAGGGTGTCTCGATAATCTTGCCGATCGCCTTGATCCCGATCAGGCCGAAAAGCGCCGAGCCCAGCTCCAGCGCGAGCCAGAGCACCCCGACGAACACCAGCGACAGTCCAAGCTGCACCGCGTCCTTCCAGGCCCAGTCGAAATAGAGCGGATAGGGCGCGATCAGTCGCTTGGCCTCGTCCGCTGGCCCGACCAGATGGTGGCCGACGAAGACGAACACCGCGCCAAAGAGGAAGATCGGGAACTCCGGGGTCGAACGCTTGGTCGCGCCGGCGATGCCGCTCCAGATGCTCGCTTCGATGTCGTGCCAGGCGAAAATCGCCAGCACCACCGCGGCCACCGAGGTCCAGGCCGCCAGCGGGATCGGCCGGATGCGGCCAAGGCCGCCGATGACGATCAGCGGGACGTACATCAGCACGATCAACAGGGGCGCCGAGATCGCCGGCGATGTCGACGGCCAGGTCTTGGCCATCATGGTACTCACCAGCAGCGCGAGGCACAGTCCCTGCGCCAGCCCGACGCCAAGGCGGAGCGCGGCCACGCGCCGACTCGCCGGTCGTTCTTCAGCGGCGGCCTCCGCCATCGGCGGCTGGTCCTCCTCGCTGCGAAGGCGGCTACCTGAAAGGCGGCTCGTCGAAGCTTCGCAGTTTGCGCGAGTGTAGGCGCGGGCCTTCCTCGCGCAAGAGGTCCATCGTCACCATGCCGATCTTCAGGTGTTGCGAAATCGCCCGCTCGTAGAAGGCGTTAGCCTGGCCCGGCAGCTTGATCTCGCCGTGCAGCGGCTTGTCGGAGACGCAGAGCAGCGTGCCGTACGGGGTGCGGAAGCGGTAGCCCTGAGCGGCGATGGTGGCGCTCTCCATATCCACCGCCACGGCGCGGGACTGGTTGAAGCGCAGCGCGCTCAGCGAATAGCGAAGCTCCCAGTTGCGGTCGTCGGTGGTGACGACGGTGCCGGTGCGCAGGCGCGCCTTCAGCTCATCGCCGCTCTCGCCGGTGACGATCTCGGCGGCCCGCTGCAAGGCCTGCTGCACCTCGGCCAGCGGCGGGATCGGGATCGCCGGTGGCAGCACCGCGTCGAGCACGTGATCGTCGCGCAGATAGGCGTGGGCCAGTACGTAGTCGCCAATGGTCTGGCTGGCGCGCAGCCCGCCGCAGTGACCGATCATCAGCCAGGCGGCGGGACGCAGCACCGCGAGGTGGTCGGTGATGGTCTTGGCGTTGGACGGCCCGACGCCGATGTTGATCAGCGAGAGCCCGCGCCGGTCGCGGGTGGTGAGGTGGTAGGCTGGCATCTGGTAGCGCCGCCACGGCGCCTCGGCCACCATCCGCTCGGGGTCGGGCGTGTCGCGGGTGATCACCACCTGGCCGGCGCAGGAGAGGCTCTCGTACGGACTGTCCGGCTTCATCAGCTCGGCGCAGGCCATGCGCACGAACTCATCGACGTAGCGATGGTAGTTGGTGAACAGCAGATAGGGCTGCACGTGCTCGGCCGGCGCGCCGGTGTAGTGGGCGATGCGGGCGAGCGAGAAATCGGTGCGCAGGGCGTCGAAGAGCGCCAGCGGCCGTAACGCGCCGGCGGGGCGGCTCCAGAACCCGTCGATCACCTCGTCGCCGATATGAGCGAGTTCGGTCGTCGGGAAGTGCCGGGCGATCTCCGCGGCGCTGACGTCGGCGGCCGCCGCGTCGGCGCCGTCGAGCACGTAAGGGAACGGCATCTCCTGGTCGGAGCGGCCGACCGCCACCTCGACCTCGAAGTCGTCCATGATCAGGGTCAGCTGATCGGTCAGGTAGTCGGCGAACAGCTCCGGGCGGGTGATGGTGACCCCGTAGACCCCAGGCTGGCTGAACCGGGCGTAGGAGCGCGCCAGGCGCGGCGGCGCGGCGGTGGGGTGATAGGCCAGCCGCAACTCGGGGTAGGTGAACGCCCGCTCGGCCCTCACCTGCGGGTCCGGCGGCGGCCCGCCTTGCATGAAGGTCTTCAGCGCCGATTTCAGCGCGCCGGTGGCCCGCCGATACTCGGCGTCCAGTTCGCGGACGATCGCGGCCGCTTCGCTCCTCTTGCTCATGCGGCGTTATAGCCGTCCGCGGCGAAGCTTTCGAGACGTGTCAGGACGCGCCGCCGCCGACCCACTCCCAGTGCCAGGGTTCGAACGGATAGTTGACGAAGCCGAAGCGGCGCGCGTTCGCGACCAGCCAGCGGTAGGTGGCCGAGCGCGACAGGTAGAGTCGGTTGGCGTCATCCGATGAGTCGGGCTGGAAGCCCGGCGCGGCGCCTAGATAGACGTCGAGCGCCAGGCCCGTGCGATGCGCTGAGCACTGAGCGCGGGTCACCCCCTGGCAGTTCTGCTGCGCCGCGCACCGGGCCGCGTCGTAGTCCGGGCTGCGGTAGCCGGAGAAGATCTGCAGCAGCTGGCGATTGGCGGCGATGGACGGCGTGTCGGCCCGGGCCGCCGCCACCAGCCGACGGTAGGCTGCCAGCGCCTGTGGCTGGAGCAGGATGGTCTTGCCCCCATAGCTCGAGGCGGCCTCGACGTGGGCCAGGGACGCCTCCATCGGCGCAGTCGGACAGGCCGCGCGGCTCTGCGCCACGAACGGCCGGCGCGACTGCCACAGGCTCCTGAACCGTCCGAAGCCCCCGGCGTCGACCACTCCCGTTGCGGCTACACCATGAGCGGCTTGCCAATGCGCGAGGCTGGCGGCGAAGCCAGGCGACGCTGCCGGGCAAGCCGTCCCGATCTCGTGCGCGATCAGCGGCTCGTAGACCGCCCAGCCGGCCTCTTGCCGGCCGAACGGCGACCAGACGAGGGTGGTGAGCGACGCCGCGTTGCGCGACGCCGCCGAGGCCGGTCCTTGCGCGCAATCGGCCGTCTCGCCGCGCGCGCAGCCCGCCAGCCCCAATGCCAGGAGCAACGCTACAGCTTGGAACCCAGCCGCGCGTCGGGTCTTGCTGTTGGCGGGGAGGGTCGATCGGGAGCCAAGGGTCATGTCCGCAACGCGCGCTTTCTGGATTTTCACCGGCCTGCTGGCGGTGGCGGCCTGCGATGACTTCAAGGCGCCGGCCAACGCGACCCATAACGCGCAGGCAGCCGCGACGTCGCAACCCGCGCTCGCACCGAGCCCAAACGCGGTCCCCGTACTGAACCCGCCCGCGCCGCCGGCCCAGGCGGCCGCCACGCCGGCGTCGAGCCGGCCGCAGGCGCAGGCGATCGAGACCGCCGCCAACAACGCGGCGTCGTCGCGCAAAGCGGCAGCGAGCGCCACCCAGCCGTTCCTGGTGCGCGTCGAAGTGCTGCTCGACCGCGCCCACTTCTCGCCCGGCGTCATCGACGGCAAGCCGGGCTCGAACTTCCAGCGCGCCGTCAGCGCCTATCGCGCTGCGCACGGCCTCCCCGCCGGCGCCGCCGACGGCGCTCTGTTGCAGTCGCTGAAGGGCGCCGACTGGGCGCCGGTGACGCAGGACTACGTCATCACAGCCGACGACGAGAAAGGCCCGTTCCTCGGGACCGTGCCCAGCGGCATGGAGGCGCTCTCCAAGCTGCAGCGGGTAGGCTTCGCCACGCCGCTGCAGGCGCTGGCCGAGAAGTTTCACATGAGCGAGGCTCTGCTCAAGTCACTGAATCCCAACGCCGACTTCAGCAAAGTCGGCACGAGCCTGGTCGTCATCCAGACCGGCGCGACCCCGATCCAGGAGATCGCCAAGGTCGAGGTCGACAAGGCCGGCAATCAGGTCCGCGCGATGGATGGCGCGGGCAAGATCCTGGCCGTCTTTCCGGCCACGGTCGGCAGCACCGAACGGCCCGCGCCGTCCGGCGAGTGGGCGGTAAAATCGGTCACCAACGATCCGACCTACACCTACGACCCGAGCCGTCTCACCTTCGGCGACAAGTCGCACGGCAAGCTGACCATCGCCCCGGGTCCGAACAACCCGGTCGGGGAGGTCTGGATAGCGCTCACCGCCGAGACTTACGGCATCCACGGCACGCCCGACCCCACCCTGGTCGGCAAGACCGCCTCGCACGGCTGCGTCAGGCTCACCAACTGGGACGCCAAGGCGCTCGGCAAGGCGCTGACGCCGGGCACGCCCGTGGTCTTCGTCGGCGAAACCAGCAAGGCCTGACCCGTCAGCCCGGCGCCGGCAATCCGGCGCCGATCAACGTCTGGAACTGTTCGAACTCGGCGCGTAGGCCGGCATCCGGATCGGAGGCAGCTTCCGCCGACATAGCGATCGACTGCAGGTCCTCCCTGACGTTGGGCGCCAGCAGCTTCGCGGCATGGGGCGCCAGCGCCACCAGGGCGGCCACGCGGGCGCGCTTCCACTCGACGCTGGGTCCGCTTTCGGCGACGGTGTCGATGAGCGCGCCGGTGATCAGCGCCACGCTACGCCTCAGCGAGCCCTGCTGCGCGGGATCGGTCGCGGTCGCCAGACTCATCTCGGCCTCGGTTCCCATCAGAGACGCCTGGGCGTCGATGTAGCGGCCGATCTCCGGCGCAAAGGCCATCAGATTGCGATCGATCTGGGTCGAGATCGCCTGCCCGGCCGGCGAGGCTGGATCGGCGACCGCGGGGTCGTCGGCCGAAGCGTCGGCGCTGCTACCAGCCAACAGGTAGGCATAGCCGGTACGGGTCACCGCCGCGCGCCAAGCCTCGACAGCGCCGATCTGATCAGACGGTGGTGGGCTGACCGGCGTCGCGCCGGTGTTGAACACAGCATCCAGCAGCCGCGCGGCGGCCGGATCGGTCTGCCGCGGCAGCTGACCGCCCGGCGCCGCCTTCGCCAGAGCCGCGAACTGATCGGCCGCACTATGGGCCGCGGCGGATCCAGCGACGTAGTCCACGGGCGCGGATGTGGGCGCCGCTGGCGCCGAGGCGGCGGTATTTCCGCTCCCGCCCCCCGACTTCGCGCACGCCGCCAGCATCAACGCCGCGACTACGACCCCGCCGTACCTCATGGTGCGGCGCCCGGCGCAGCGGTTGGCACGATCAGCGTCGACACCTGGCTAAGCTCGCCCTTCAGTTCCGGATCGGTGGTGGCGGCGATGGCCTGCTGGGCTTCCAGCTGGACCAGGGTGCGCAGATCCGGCGTCAGCAGTTGCGCGGCCTTCGGCGTCATCGCGATCATCGCCTTGATCCGGGCGCGGCGCCAATCGTCGGTCAGCCCCGGCACCGCCAGCGCCGCAATGATGCTGCTCAGGGTCTGAGCGACGCCGTTGCGCGCCTGGGTCAGACCCGCCGCTCGCTTCGGATCTTTCATCGAGTCGGGATTGTCGGCGGCAAACTGGGCGAGCATCGGGCTCTCTTCGCCCATCAACGCCAGCTGGGCGTCGAAGTAGCGGCCGACCTCGGGGGCGTAGGCGATCATGTTCTTGTTGGCGATCGCGCCCATCTCCGGGTTGGGGACCGCCGCATCGCCGGCGCCGGCGAGCACGTAGACCTGGCCGGTCTTCACTACCGCGCCCAGCCAACCGTTGACGTCGCCGATGGCGTCGAATGAGGGCGGCGTGGCCGGCAGCGCGCTGGTGTCGAAGATCGCGTCGAGCAACGGACCCGCGGTGGGATCAGTGGCGCGCGGAACCTGACCGCTCGTTCCCGACACCTTGGTCAGGCCAGCGAACTGATCGGCGGCCTTCTGAGCGGCGGCGGAAGCCGCGGCCAGGTCGGGCTTCGCCGCGCCAGGCGTCGTCGCGGCGTTGCCTCCGCCCTGCTCGCAGGCCGCGAGCAGCAAGATCGCCAGCAAAGTCAGGTGTCGCCGCATCGATGTGCCCCTTGCCGCCGGAGAGCGGCGCGCCAAGTCAGCTTAACAGTCTCGCGCTTGAAGCAAATAGCGGCGTTATCTGGCGGTCCTGGCCGAGAACGCCGCAGCCTGCATCTATCCTAGCGCCATCGCGTTCGTACTTTTCGTGTTTTTCGTGGTTCAAATCCTGGCCGCTTGCTCGCGCGGGCAAGGATCGGAGCACGAATGCCAGGACTGTTTCAGCGCAAGGCGGTCTCGTTGGACGACCTGCCCAGCCACCACAGGCTGAAGCCTACGCTCAGCTGGTGGCACCTGATCGCGCTCGGCGTCGGGGCGATCGTAGGGACCGGCATCTACACCCTGATCGGGGTGGCGGCCAACCTGGCCGGGCCGGCGGTGATCGTCTCGTTCCTGGTCGCGGGCGCCATCTGCGCCTGCGCCGCGCTCGCCTACGCCGAGGTCGCAACGATGATCCCGGCGTCGGGCAGCGCCTACACCTACAGCTACGTCGTGCTGGGCGAGATCGTGGCCTGGATCGTCGGCTGGAGCCTGATCCTGGAGTATTCGCTGGTGGTCAGCGCCGTCGCGGTGGGCTGGTCGGGCTACGCGGTCGGGTTCCTGGACGCGGTCGGCGTCCATCTGCCCGCCGCGCTGGCGACTGGGCTCTGGGCCGGCGGCCTCCTCAACCTGCCCGCCGTCGCGATCATCGCCGGCGTCTGCGGGCTCCTGATGCTGGGGGCGCGGGAAAGCGCCACGGTCAACACCGTGCTGGTGGTGGTGAAGGTCGCCGCGCTGGCGCTCTTTCTAGCGGTCGCAGCGCCCCACTTCGACGCCGCCAACTTCCACCCGTTCGCGCCCTATGGCGTCGCCGCCCATGATATCGGCGGGGTCAAGCACGGGGTGATGGCGGCCGCGGCGATCATCTTCTTCGCCTTCTACGGCTTCGACGCCATCTCCACCGCCGCCGAGGAGACCAAGCGGCCGGGGCGCGACCTGCCGATCGGGATCATCGGCTCGATGCTGGCCTGCGCGCTGATCTACGTCGCCGTGGCCGCCGTCGCCATCGGCGCCATGCCGACCGCGAGGTTCGCCGCCAGTCCGGAGCCGCTGGCGCTGATCCTGCGCAGCCTCGGGCACGGCGGCGTCGCCATCGCAATCGGCGCGGCGGCGGTGATCGCCCTGCCGACGGTGATCCTGGCGTTCCTCTATGGCCAGAGCCGCATCTTCTTCGTGATGGCGCGCGACGGCCTCCTGCCCGCCGCCCTCGCCAAGGTCGACGCCCGCACCGGCGTTCCGGTCCGCATGACGATCGCCACGGGCGTCATCGTCGCCGCGCTGGCGGCGCTCGCCCCGCTCGACCAGATCGCCTCGCTCGCCAACGCCGGCACCCTGGCGGCGTTCACCGCCGTCTCGGTGTGCATGCTGGTGCTGCGCCGCCGCGCTCCCGACCAGCCCCGCGTCTACCGCACCCCACTGGCCTGGATCGTCGGCCCGCTGGCGATCGCCGGCTGCGGCTACCTGTTCTGGAGCTTGCCGCTGAAGACCAAGCTGTTCTTCGCCGCGTGGAACGTGGCAGGTCTGGTTTGCTACTTCCTGTGGCGCGCACTCCGCCGCGCCGCGTGAGAGCGCGGCCCTTCACACGGCTTCAGCCTTGAGCGATAGCCGTAGCCAGCGCGTTCGGAACGGAGCCAGCGATGCGGATCGGATCTCTCATCTCGTTGACGGCGGCCATCGGCCTCGTCGCGGTCGGCGCGCCCGGGTTGCCGACTGGGCAGGCCAAGGCGGCGTCTTTCAACTGCGCCGAAGCGGCCAGCAAGACTGAGATCGCCATCTGCGCCGATCCCAACCTGTCGCAGCTCGATTCCGCGGTGGGCCTCTACTACGCCCAGCGCCTCGCGCTCGATGCGTCGCTGCGGCAGATCCAGCGCGGCTGGCTGAAGGCGCGCGACATCGGCTGCGGGCGCGACCGCGACTGCCTGCGCCGGTTCATGACCGCCGAGATCGGCTGGCTGCGCGGCGGCGATCCGCCCAGCGCGCTGCCGCGGTCGGTCGGGGTCTGCGCCCTCACCACCATCTCGCGCCGCGGCAGCCGGCTGCAGGGCGACCCGGGCAGCGGCAGCGCGATCGAAGAAGCCAACGGCGCGATGCAGATTTCCTATGACCAGATCCCGCAGATCGACGCCTCGCGCCGGGGCGATCCGGTGATGGTGTGCCTGGCCAGCGTGCCGCGCGATTGCCCGCCCGGGGACGATCGCGGCAAGGTCTACGCCGTCGCCAACCTGCGCACGCTAGGCGCCTGGGCGCAGCCCGACTCCGAGCACGGCTGCGGCGGGGCGTAAGGGCCGCCCCGCCAGTTCGAGCTAGTTCTTGCCCGGCCAGACCAGGTAGCCGGCGGCGTCGCGGCCGGCCGAGGTGTAGATCGGTTGCGCCGCCGTGTGGTTCAGCACCGCGCCGCAAGCTTGCACCGTCGAGGGCGGGCAAGGCGGCGGCGGCAAGCGGTGATGGCCTTCGTAGCGCTCGTCGTTGTCGTGGCGATCGCCGTAGCCGGCAGCGTAGCCGCCGCCGTAGCGATCCATCCGCTCGTGGCCCCGGCCGTCGCCGTCGCCCCAATGCTCGAAGTGGCCGCGGCCGTTCTCTTCGCTGTAGCTCCAGCCACTGTCGCGCTCGCCACGCTCAATGCTGACCGATCCGCCCGAGCGGTCTTGCCAGGCGTAGGCCTGAGGCGCGGGGCGAGGCGCACGAACCGGCGCGGGCACGGGCGGCGGCGGCAGCAGGGTGCGCTCGACGTAGGCGCGACGTTCGACCTGCGGCGGCGGCGGCGTCTGTTCGACGTAGACGTGGCGCTGCACGATCATCGGCGGCATGTGCTGGACATAGCCGTAGTGCGCGCCGACCGGCGGCAGCGCCTGCTGGTCGACGTAGGCATGCGGCGGCGCGGGACGTTCGCCGCGCCGCGGTGGCGGCGGCCCATCGTGGGCCCAGGCCTCGTCGGCGGCGCGGGCGTCGAGCCCGTTCAGCGCGCGCTCGTAGCGATAGATGAACGCCTGGCTGGCGGAAACGTCGCCGCCAGCGTAGCGCCCATGCGGCGGCCCGAGCGGCGGTGGCGGCGGGCCGGGGGGACCGTGCGGCGGCGCCGGCGGACCCTCGGCGTAGGGCGTGTCGCCGCGGTAGTTCCAGTGGTGGGTGGAGGCGACCCGCATGGTCGGGCAGCCGACGCCGTGATGCTCGTGGCGCGCGACATGGACGATGTGGCCGCCGGCAGGTCTGGCCGCGGGGGCCTTGGCCGGGGCTGGTGCTGGCGCCGCCTTGCCGGGCGTCGGGCAGTAGAAGATCGGCGCGGCCGGCGGCGACGCGTCGGCCTGGGCGAGGGCCGCCCATCCACAGAGGAGGCCAACGGTGAGGGCGGGTGCGACAAGGCTGAGACGCATGACGAAGCTCGCTACTGCGCAAGAGAGACAAAGGTTCACGAGAGCTTAATCACGTCCCGCGCCGATCCGCGCCGCCTTTCCCCCCTGACACGAAGATCGGCCTGACACGAAGACCCGGTTCGACGGCGATGCTTGCGGAGGCGCGCCGCCGTCTCTAGCGTCCGCCGACTTTCAAACGGACGGAGCTGACGCGTGGCGATCGAAGCGGTGCTGTGGGATTTCGGCGGAGTTTTCACCACCTCGCCATTCGAGGCGTTCAATCGCTACGAGCTGGCCAACAACATCCCCAAGGACCTGATCCGCACCGTCAACGCCACCAACCCGCACGAGAACGCCTGGGCCCAGTTCGAGCGCGCTGAAATCAATCGCGACGGTTTCGACCTGAAGTTCCTGGAGGAATCGACCTCGCTCGGCCACCCGGTGCGCGGCGCCGACGTGCTGCCCCTGCTGGCCGGCGATGTCCGCCCGCGGATGGTCGAGGCGCTGAAGCTCTGCAAGCAGCACTTCAAGGTTGGCTGCATCACCAACAACATGGCCCAGGGCCGCGGCCCGAGCATGGCCACCTCCGACGCCGGCGCCTCGCGCTCCGCCGGGATCATGGGGATGTTCGACATCATCATCGAGAGCTCGAAGGCGGGCGTGCGGAAGCCCGACCCGAAGATCTACCTGATGGCCTGCGAGAAGATCGGCGTTGCGCCAGCGGCTTGTGTCTACCTCGACGACCTCGGCGTGAACTGCAAACCGGCGGCCGAGCTCGGCATGAAGGCGATCAAGGTGGTGACCGAAGCGCAGGCGCTGGACGACCTCGAGGCCGCCACTGGCCTCACCTTCCCGCAAGTGGTCGCCGCCTGATGAACCGCCCGGCGAAACTCGCGACCAAGGCGGCGCTCGAGGGTCTGGCGGGCTGGTCCGCCGCCGAGGGGCGGGACGCGATCGTCAAAACCTTCAAGTTCGCCGACTTCAACGCCGCGTTCGGCTGGATGACCCGCATCGCGCTCGCCGCCGAAAAGCTCGACCATCACCCAGAGTGGTTCAACGTCTATTCCCGCGTCGAGGTGCTGCTGGCGACCCACGACGCCGACGGGGTGACCGAGCTGGACGTGAAGCTGGCGAAGCTGATGGACGACGCCGCCAAGCCCTGACCGGTCCTATGGCTTGCCGAGCGTTCGGCCGAAGAAGGCGATCGCCATCTCGATGGCGGCCTTGTGGGTGTTGTCCTGCGGGACCTTGCCGGTGCAGATCGGGACCACCGCGCGGCCGGCGTCCGTGCAGGTCGACAGGAAGTCGTAGTGGCCGACGCCCGGCAGCAGCTTCAGTTCGAAGCGCGGGTTGGCCTTGGCCGCCGCCAGCCCGTTGGTGGCGGGCGGGGCGACCGGATCGGCGTCGCCGAGAATGATCGCCACCGGGACGCGCATCGCCGCCAGCCCCTCGGGCGGCAGCGCCTGGACGATCGCGGGCGCCATGGCGAACGCGGCTTTCACCTCGGGGATCGCATGCGAGCCGTTGGCGCGAGCGGCCTCGGCGGTCAGGTCGGGTGACGCGGCCAGCGCCGCCTGGGCCTGGTCGAGGGTGAGCGGGAACTCCTTTTGCGGCGCGCAGACCCCGTCGGCCGGGTGGGCTCGGCAGAAGGCGACGAATCGGCCGAAGTCGACGCTCGCGCCTGCCGAGACGAGCGAGGTGAAGCCCCCCGCGGAAAAGCCGGCGACGCCGACCCTGTGGATGTCCAGGTGCCGGCCGACGACCGGATCGGCCTCGACCTTGGCCAGCGCGGCGGCCAGATCGCCGGGGCGATCCCAGAACATGATCGCGCCGGCGGCGGTCATCTCGTCGAGGCCGTTGTTGCCGGGGTGGTCGACGGCCACCACCACATAGCCGGTGCGGGCCAGCGGCACGCCGAACCACGCCATCATCCGCGCCGTGCCGCCGAAGCCGTGCGAGAACAGGATCACCGGCCGGCGCCTGGCGTCGGCGAACGCGGCGTCCTGCGCGTCGCTGCCGACCTTGAACAGCGGCTTGTCCGGCGGCCCGATGTCGAGCGAGGTCTCCTGCGCCGACGCCGCGGCCGGATACCAGACGGTGATCCGGAGGGTGTCCTTGCGCTCGGCGTCGCGCAGAGCCGCGGTGGCGTCGGTGGTGACCAAGTGACGCTCGCCGACCGGGCCGGCGAAGGCGGCGGCGGGGAGAGCGAGGGCAATCGCTGCGGCGACCGCGACCCGGCGAACGAGCTTGGTCATCATTGAACCTAGAACCCCTTCCCCCTCGAGGGGAAGGGGTTGGGGATGGGGGGCTGGCGCAGGCAAAAGCTCGATCGCCGGCTTATCCGCAGGCCGAGTCGTTGCCGAGAGAAACCCCCGCCCCCAGCCCCTCCCCTCATGGGGGATGGGCTTTAGCCCAGGTCACGGCATGCAGCCGCGCGTATGTCCCGCCCTTGGCCATGAGCTCGCCGTGGGTTGCGGCCGTCGGCTCAGTCCGCCAGCTTCACCAGCATCTTGCCCAGGTTGACGCCCTTCATCAGGTCGATCATCGCGGCGGGGGCTTCGGCGATGCCGTTGTAGATCGTCTCGTGGGTCTTGATCCGGCCGTCGCGCAGCCAGCCGGCCATGTCGGCGAGGAACTGGGGCCGCAGGTCCATGAAGTCGGCGGCGGTGAAGCCGCGCAGGGTCATGCGGCCGTAGATGATGTTGGAGAGGTTGCGCACATTGGTGCGGGTGCCGGCCTCGTTGTAGCCGCTGATCATGCCGCAGACGGCGACGCGCCCCAGCACGTTCATCCCCGCCAGCGCCGCGTCGAGGTGTTCGCCGCCGACGTTGTCGAAATATACGTCGATGCCTTTCGGCGTCAGCGCCTTCAACGCCGGGCGGATCGGGCCGGACTTGTAGTTGAACGCGCCATCGAGGCCGGCCTCGTCCAGCAGCCACTGCACCTTGTCGTCCGAGCCGGTCGAGCCGACCACGTAGCAGCCCTTGATCTTGGCGATCTGGGCGGCCAGCGAGCCGACCGCGCCGGCGGCGGTGGAGACGAACACCTGCTCGCCTTCCTTCAGCTGGCCGATGCGCAGGAGCCCGCCGTAGGCGGTGAAGCCGGTGCCGCCCATGGCGTGCATGTAAGCTTGCAGCGGCAGGTCGGCCTCGACCTTCAGGGCGGCGAGGCCCCGGCCTTCGGAGACGAACGCCTCGCGGAAGCCGAACCGGTTGGTGACCAGTTCACCTTCCTTGAAGTCCGGATTGCGCGACTTCTCGACCCGGCCGATCGCACCGCCGCCCATGGCCTCGTCCAGCTCCTGGCCGGCGCTCATCCGCGGCCTCATCGCCGGGTCGACCGACATGAAGAGGTTGCGGACCAGCACCTGGCCCTCGCCTGGATCGTCGACCTCGGTCTCGACCATCGCGAAATCGCCCGCGGAAGGCATGCCGTCGGGTCGCTTGATCAGGTGGATTTCACGGCTCGTCGTCGTCATCGCTCAGCTCTCCAATCGAAAGGCGGCGCCGTCGCGGCGGACATAGCCTGCCGTTGGCGCCGGGAAATGGGTGCCGATGAACAGCGTCGGCGTATCGGCGACCTGGTTCAGCCAGGCAGCGCGCGTCTCGCGGGCCAGCGGCGGGTCGATGTCGGACACCGCGCACCAGGCCGGATGCGCCATCTGGCAGGGGTGATGCAGGAAATCGCCGCTGATCATCGCGCGCTCGCCGTCCGATTCGATCATGACGCTGACGTGGCCGGGCGTGTGTCCGGGCGTGGATTCAAGCCAGATTTCAGGCGACAGCCGATAGTCCGGCTCGACCAGTTCGGCGAGGCCGGCATCGAAGATCGGCTGGATCGAGTCGCCGAGGATGACCTGCTGGGCATCGTCGCCTTCGGCTTTCCAGTGCTCGTATTCCTTGGCGCCGATCAGGTAGCGGGCGTTGGGAAACGTCGGGATCCAGCGACCGCCTTCGAGCATGGTGTTCCAGCCCACGTGGTCGACGTGCAGATGCGTGCACACGACCGCATCCACCCCCTCGCGCGTCCAACCCGCCTCGGTCAGATGCGCCAGGAACGGGGTCGAGAGCGCCTGTCCGCCGGTGAAGGCCCGAGGTCGATCGTTGCCGATGCAGGTGTCGACCACCAGGCGCAACCCCGGCGCGTCCACCAGCAACGCGTGGACGGATAGCACCAGCGCATCAGACGCGGTTACGTAGTGCGGGTAGAGCCACGGCATCGTCCGCAGAATCTCGGGCGTGGCCTCGGGCAGGAACGGCGTACCCGCCGGGACCGGGATCTCCATCTCGACGATGCGGGTCACCGTCACGCGGCCGATGCTCCAGCTCAGCATTGCTTAGACCCTTTGCGCGGCCGACGCCGTGCTCGCCGCCGGCATGGATGGGCCCGGCTGTTCCATCAGGTAGCCGGCGCCGTCGCGCTTGATGCGGCCAGCCGTGGGAGCAGGAAAGTGGGTGCCGATCAGCAGGATCGGCTTGTCGGCGACTTCTTCCAGCACCTTGCGGCGCGTGGCGACGGCGGCCGCTCGGTCGGAATCGAAGCCAGGCGCCCAGTCGGGGTGCGCGATCTGGCAGGGGTGGTGCATGATGTCGCCGGTGATCATGGCGACCTCGCCCTCGGACTCGATCATCACGCTGACGTGGCCGGGCGTGTGGCCGGTGGTGGGGGTCAGCCGAATCTCTGGCGAGATGCGGTAGGTCATGTCGACCAGCTCGGCGAGGCCGGCGTCGAAGATCGGCTGCACCGAGTCGGCCAGGATGGTCGGGGTCTCGCCCCCTGGCTCGGCCACCCAGTGCTCGTACTCGTCGCGGCCCATCAGGTAGCGGGCGTTCGGGAAGGTCGGGACCCACTTGCCGCCCTCGAGCATGGTGTTCCAGCCGACGTGATCGACGTGCAGGTGGGTGCAGACCACCATGTCGACCCCCTCGCGGCTCCAGCCAGCCTCGCCGAGGCGCTCGAGGAACGGGGTCGAGAGCGGCTTGTTGCCGACGAGGCCGCGGGGCCGGTCATTGCCGAGGCAGGTGTCGACCACCAGCCTAAGGCCGGGCGCCTCGACCAGCAACGCGTGGATCGACACCTTCAGCGCCCCGTCCTCGGGCCGCACGAAGTCCGGATAGAGCCAGGGCGTGGCCTTCAGGGCGTCGGGGGTGGCCTCGGCGATGAACGGCGCGTCCTCGCGGTACCGAGTGTTGAACTCGATCTCCACGACCCGCGTCACCTTCACCCGCCCGACCTGCCAGCTAAGCACGGCGATCCTCCCTTTTCTTTCGACCGTAGGGGGTGAGACGCGGTGACAGGAAGCAAAATCCGCCACCGCCCCTCACCTCACCTCTCCCCACTCTTCGGTCACTCTTCGGTGGGGGGAGGGCTATTGATAGGCGATGGCAGCGGATGGATGGTGAAGCCGCCGCTCGCTCTCAGTAGCCCTCTCCCACCACAGTGGGAGAGGTAAGGTGAGGGCGCTTGGGGACTAGCTTGCCCCCGCGCGGTTCTTCACCAGGTCGTCGACCACCGTGGGGTCGGCGAGGGTGGTGGTGTCGCCGAGGTTGGCGAGGTCGTTTTCGGCGACCTTGCGCAGGATGCGGCGCATGATCTTGCCGGAGCGGGTCTTCGGCAGGCCGGGGGCCCACTGGATCACGTCGGGCGTGGCGAAGGGGCCGATCTCGCGGCGGACCCAGCCCACCAGTTCCTTGCGCAGCTCCTCGCTGGGCGCCGCGTCGTGCTTCAGCGTGACGTAGGCGTAGATGCCCTGGCCCTTGATGTCGTGCGGGTAGCCGACCACTGCCGCCTCGGCGACGGCCTGGTGGGCGACCAGCGCGCTCTCGACCTCGGCGGTGCCCAGCCGGTGGCCGGAGACATTGATCACGTCGTCGACGCGGCCGGTGATCCAGTAGTAGCCGTCCTCTTCGCGGCGGCAGCCGTCGCCGGTGAAATACTTGCCGGGGTAGGTTGTGAAGTAGGTGGCGATGAAGCGGTCGTGTTCGCCGTAGACGGTGCGCATCTGGCCCGGCCAGGAATCGGCGATGCAGAGATTGCCGGTGCACTCGCCCGCGAGCTCCTTGCCCTCGGCATCGACGATCAGCGGCGTGATGCCGAAGAGCGGTTTGGTCGCCGAGCCCGGCTTCAGCTTGGTGGCGCCGGGCAGCGGCGAGATCAAAATTCCGCCGGTCTCGGTCTGCCACCAGGTGTCGACGATCGGGCAGTGATGCCGCCCGACGACACGGTCATACCAGAGCCAGG
>DASXOP010000017.1:0-44303 GCA_036494265.1 Caulobacteraceae bacterium
GCACCCATCTTGGTCAGCGACTTCGCGAGTTTATACCGGTCTTGAAGGTGCATTTTTGGGAGTGTGAGAACCGTGTCTCTCGGCTGCTGATCAGCATCCAGCGCGCTCAACCAAGCGCTCAGCTTCCTATCTGTCAGCCCGGCCTCGAAGGCGCTCAGCCCATGGGAAGAGCGCGGCAGAAAGACTACCATGCTCACTTCATTGCCGTCACAGGGCAGATCAATCGCTTGCACGCCGTCTCGCTCCACTAGGGAGAAGTCAGAGCGCTGACGCATGAGTTGCGTCGGCCGCCGATGGCCGTCCAAAGCCGTGAAGGGCCCCGTATGGGTGTTGCCGGCGTCGAACGTTTCCTGCCAACGGCCCTTCCAGTAGATCGCATTGACCAGCGTCGCTCGCATCTTGTTGGTCACTTCGTCCGGGTGAACCAGGTCCCTGATCCGCCCGCGCGTAGCCGCCGCGACCCAGGCGTTGATATCCGACGACCGACTGATCAGGATCAGCCTTGAAATCTGTCCTCCGCACTCCCGCCGCCATGAATTTCTGCATGTCAGCGGCATAGTCGGGCTTCAGCGGCACGCCTTCCTGCACCCAGATCGAGTTCGCCGTCTGCAGCGGTCGGCCCGGGCCGCAGAAGTTCATAGTGGCGAAGACGGCGGCGCTGGCGCGGAAGTAGGCGGCCGGCTCGGCAGTGTAGTGAAGGACGCGGCGCAGTTCTTCCGCGGTCTGGCCGACTGCGCCGCGGTATGCGAGCGCGACCGCGGTAGACACGCTGGCCGGCGACAGGAACTGGTTCTCGCCGGGCTTGAGCGTTCGCTTGTAGAGGTCGAGGGAGAAGGCGTTGATGCCGGCGACCGCCGCCTTAGCGTCGGGCGACAGGGGCTGGAAAGCCGGTCCGGGGTCGCAGGGCGTGGCGGCGGCCGGCGCTCCGTCCTGCTGGGCCGCCGCGAAACCAGGCAGCAGCGCCAGGGCTGCAACGACCGGCGCCAACGCTGCGATCTTCATTCCCCACCCCGCTCCACGTGACGAGCCCACCATGATCGCGCGACCTTAACTCCGAGTTGGCGGCTCGCGATGGCGATACAACCCCCACCACGCATTCGTTTCACCAATATGTGAGTGAGCGCTCACTTACATTCGTCTGCGACCTATGGCATAGCTCCTTTCGTGAAAGGAACTCAGCCATGTCCGCCAAGGACCGAATAGACGACGCCGCGATCAGCCTCTTCACGCACATGGGGGTCGACGCGGCCACCACGAAGCTGATCGCCAAGGCCGCCGATGTCTCGGAAGGCGCCATCTATCGCCACTACCGCAGCAAGGACGAGCTGGCGCTGACCCTCTTTATGACCACCCACCGCCGGCTCTCGGCGCTGGTCGAGGAAGCCGCCGCCGGCGAGCACGGCATCCGCGCCAAGGCCGCCGCCATCGTGCGCGCCTACTGCCTCACCGCCGACGATGACTGGCCGCGGTTCACCTTCCACATGCTGGCGATTCACCGCTTCCTGCCATTCTACCAGGAGGACGGCCGCGACCCGGTGAGCGTGGTGGAGAAGCTGGTGAAGCACGCGATGATCGCCACCGAGCTACCGCCCGGCGATCCGCGCGTGCTGGCCGCCATGGTCATCGGCCTGATCAGCCAGACCGCCCAGAACAAAGCTTACGGCCGTTTGGACGGCCTCTTGAGCGCGCACGCCCCGCTGATGACCGCCGCGGTCGAAGCGGTGCTGTTCGCGCGCTGACCCCCCTCAAACAGGATCGCAACTCAGATGCGCAGTTTCGCCTTCGAAGTCATCTATTGGGTGATGTCGGTGTTCTACGCCATCGCCTGCGCGTTCGCCGCGCTCTTCCCCGGCCGCGGCCCGCTCAGCTGGATGCTGCGGCTCTATACCCGCCGCATGCTCTGGGCGATGCACTGGATCGCCGGGATCAAGGTCGACGTCGCCGGCAAGGAGCGCCTGCCCGACGGCCCCTTCATCGTCGCCGCCAAGCACCACTCCTGGGGCGACGGCTTCGTGATGTTCGCCCACGTGCCCAACCTGGTCTTCGTCGCCGGCGACCACCTGGAGCGGATCCCGCTGCTGCGCGGCGTGCTGCGCAAGTTCGGCGCGATCATGGTCGATAACTGCGGCGGGCCCGAAGCGCGCAAGGCGCTGGCCGAGAAGGCAGCCGCCGCCAATGCCGACGGCCGCCGCATCCTGATCTTTCCGGAGGGCAACCTGGCCAAGGCCGGCGAGCGGTTCCGCTACCGCACCGGTGTCTACTACATGTACCGCGACTTCAATCTCCCCGTGGTCCCGGTGGCGACCAACCTGGGCCTCTTCTGGCGCCAGCAGGAATTCAAGAAGCACCCCGGCCGCGCGACCGTCGAGTTTCTCGACCCGATCCCGCCCGGCCTCGGCCGCGGCGAGTTCCTGGAGAAACTCCAGAGCGTGGTCGAGACCCGCAGCCAACAGCTGATCGCCCAGGCGACCGGCGAGCCGGTCCGCGAGTCGATCCAGGTCCCGGCGCCGGACGAGATCGCCCGCGCGGAAGCCAAGGAGGGTCAGGCGGCCTGAGCGTCTGCTACAGCTTGGTCTTTCATCGCCAGGGCGGTTTCCAGGCTGGCGAAGAGCGCGCTGACTTCGATCGGCTTGGCGACCCAGCCGTTCATGCCCGCCGCCTCGTACTCACGCACCTGGTGCGACATCACGTTGGCGGTGAGCGCGACGATCGGGGTTGGGATGCGGCCGCTGGCGCGCTCGCGCTGGCGGATCATCCGCGAGGCGGTGGGGCCGTCCATGACCGGCATCTGCACGTCCATCAGGATCACGTCCCACTCTTCCTGTTCCCAGGCCTCGACCGCGGCCTTGCCGTCGTCGACGATGGTGGGCTCGACCCCCGCCTGGTTGAGCAGGGTGCGCAGGACGAGCTGATTGACCTTGTTGTCCTCCGCCGCGAGCACGCGCAGCGATTGGGGCTCAACCTCGACCGGTTGGGCCACGACGGGCGCCGCGACCGGCGGCAGGATCGCCTGAGCCGCCAGTTTACGCAGCGGTAGGAACACGGTGAACGTCGCCCCTGCCCCCGGCTTGCTGGCCACCTTCACCGTGCCGCCCATCATCTCGGCGAGCTGGCGGCAGATGGCGAGGCCGAGGCCGGTGCCCCCGAAGCGGCGCGTGGTGGAAGCGTCGGCCTGCTCAAACTTGTGGAACAGCTTGGCCGCACGGTTGGGCGGAATGCCGATGCCGGTGTCCTTGACCCGGATCACGAGGCCGCGCGTGCGCCGGCCGATGGTGACGCTGGCGCCGCCCTTGTCGGTGAACTTCAGCGCGTTGGAGATCAGGTTGGAGAGAATCTGGCGCACGCGCACCGCGTCGCCGAGATAGCTGCCGAGCGCGTTCTCCTCGATCGCCAGATCGAGCGCGAGCCCCTTCGATTCGGCGACGCCCTGGAACGTCGCGTGGGCCGACCTCGCCAGCTCGCCGATGTCGAACGCCTCGACATCGAGCTCGAGCTTGCCGGCCTCGACCTTGGAGAGGTCGAGCACATCGTTGAGCAACGAGAGCAGCGACTCGCCGGACTGGCGCACGACTTCGAGCCGCTCGCGCTGCGTCGGCGTCAGTTCGTCGGCCGACATCGCCCGGGCCATGCCGAGCACGCCGTTCAGCGGCGTGCGGATCTCGTGGCTCATCGTCGCCAGGAAGTCGCTCTTGGCGCGGTTGGCGGCCTCGGCCTCGGCCATGGCGTGGATCAGCGCCTGCTCGGCCTGCTTGCGCTTAGTGATGTCGACATAGACGCTGAGCCGCGTCTCAATCGCGTCGTTGCTGCCGTGGAAATCGGCCGACGCCGCAGAGACCCAGACCTCGCGGTCGTCGTTTCGCGCCAGACGGTGTTCGCCGATGTAGGGGCGTCGCTCTTCCCGGGCCAAGGCGATTTCGACTGCAGCCGCCGTACGGTCCTCGGCGTGAATGCCAACCGACATATCCTGCGAAAGCTCGAGGAAGCCGCGGCCGCTGCCGTCATCCCAGAAGGTGTTGTTGCCCATCCCCCAGATGGCCTTGGTGCGGTAGTCCATCTCCCAGACGTGGATGCCGGCGAGGCTGATCGCGGCCTCGAGCCGGCGCTTGGCGTTGACCAGCTCGTAGTCTTCGCCGCGGTCGTCGGCCGTCACCCGGTACATGCCCATGATCCCGCCGATGGCGCCGTCGCTGCGCAGCCAGGGAATGGTGACCGCGTTTATGTAGACGGTCTTGCCGTCCTTGCGGATGATCGGGGTGCGGTCGGAGACGAGCCGCTCCCCCTTCATGCAGTTGCGATACTGCGTCTCCCACTGGCGCGCGGTCGGGTCGATCTCGAACATCGAGCGGCCGATCAGGCGCTCAGGCCGCAGACCGAAGTCGAACCCCCAGCGCTCGCTGACCCGCAGCAACTTGAAGTCGGTGTCGTAGAGCGCGACGGCCACTGGCACGCTGTCGATCATCGCCGTCAGCATCGGCGGGATTTCTGGCACGCTGGAGGGCGTGGGCGCGGCGGCCTCCGGATGGGCGTCGCACTCGCGGGAGATCATCAGCGCCACGTCAGCCAGCACGGCGTCCGCCGCATCGCCCGGCGTCGCGTCGTAGAGGCAGAGCGCGCCGATCGCGCGGCCGTCGGCGAAGATTGGCCTGGCGGCCACATCGACCGTCTGCCCGGCAAAGGTTCTGAAGCCCCAGGTGAGCTGACCGCGGGCCACGGCGTCGCGCGCCAGATCGCTGAGATCGAGCGCCCGCGAATCGGTCGTTCGAGTCCCTCGGTGCGGACCTTCGAACAGGCACAGCTGCGCCGTTGCGCCGGCTCCGCTTGCCGCCAGCCGAACAAGAACATCCATCGGCGCCGTTCCGGCGCTCGTTTCGGAAGTTATCGCCAAGTCGTCCTCCCTCGTCGCCTCACGGCGCAGACGAGGAGCACAGAATCCAGGATTTAGCTTAACGTTGTCCTAGGGGCCGGCCGGGCTCAACCCTGAGACAATTGCGCGCAGTCTACCCCGATTGGGGGCGGGCTGGCCGGACGTCAATCGGCCGCTCTGGCCGGCTCGATGGTGACGCTCTCGCCGCAGCCGCAGGCGTCGGTCTGGTTCGGGTTGCTGAAGGTGAACTTAGCCGACAGCCGGTCGACCTCGAAGTCGACCACTGTGCCGATCAGGAACAGCACCGCCTTGGGGTCGACCAGGATGGTGACGCCCTTGTCTTCCACCACCTCGTCCAGCGCCGCGGCGGCCTCGGCGTATTCCAGGACGTACTCCGAACCGGCGCAGCCGCCGTTCTTCACCCCGACGCGCAGGCCAACGTAGGGCTTGTCGGCGCGGCCCATGATCTCCTTCACGCGCTCGGCGGCGCGGTCGGTCAGGCTGACGACCTTCGGGCGAGGACGGCGGGCGCGGGGCTGA
This sequence comes from Caulobacteraceae bacterium, assembly GCA_036494265.1. Lineage (GTDB taxonomy): Bacteria > Pseudomonadota > Alphaproteobacteria > Caulobacterales > Caulobacteraceae > Acaudatibacter. The sequence continues at coordinate 5,405 of DASXOP010000017.1, forward strand.
ACGGCGGTTTCCATGGCGGCTATATGGGGTCAGAACATGTTGAGTTCGAGTTTCGCCTCGTCGGACATCAGCGAGGCGTCCCACGGCGGCTCGAAAACCAGGTTGACGGTGCACGACTTGATCCCGTCGATCGTCATCACCGCCTCGCGCACCCAATCGGGCATTTCGCCGGCCACCGGGCAGCCGGGCGCGGTCAGGGTCATGTCGATGACCACGTCCTTGTCGTCCGAGACATCGACTTTGTAGATCAGCCCGAGTTCGTAAATGTCGACCGGGATTTCCGGGTCGAACACCGTCTTCAGCTTCTCGACGAGCTGGTCGGTCAGGGCGTCGAGCTCGGCCTGGCTGAGAGCCGTGGCCGGGGCGTCCGGGGCTATGCTGGCGTCGTCCATCAACTGAAGAATGTCCGTGTTTTCTCGAGTGCGTCCACGAAAGAGTCGGCCTCTTCGAGGGTGTTATATAGGGCGAAAGACGCGCGCGCGCTCGACGTCAAACCGAAGCGGGCGAGCAAAGGCTCGGCGCAGTGCGTGCCGGCGCGCACGGCGACGCCGTAGCGGTCCAAAATCTGGGCGACGTCGTGGGCGTGGGCGCCTTCCATGTTGAAGCTGAAGATTGCGCCCTTGCCCGGCGCGCGGCCGATCTCGCTGATCCAGTTGGCGCCATTCAGCCGGCTCTTCACCCGATCGTAGAGCGCGTGCTCGTGGGCGGCGACGGCGTCGCGGTCGAGCCCGCCCAGCCATTCGATCGCCGCCGACAGCCCGATCGCCTCCAGGATCGGCGGCGTGCCGGCCTCGAATCGGTGCGGCGGGTCGGCGTAGGTGATCCGGTTAAGCGAAACCTGCCCGATCATCTCGCCGCCACCCTGGTACGGCGGTAGCGCAGCCAGCCGCTCGGCCTTGCCATAGAGCGCGCCGATGCCGGTGGGGCCGTAGAGCTTGTGGCCGGAGAACGCATAGAAATCGACGTCCAGCGCCTGCACGTCGACCTTGCCGTGCACCACCGCCTGGGCCCCGTCGACCAGCACCGCGGCGCCTGCCGCATGGGCGTCGGCGACGATCTCGGCGACCGTGTTCACCGTGCCGGTGACGTTGGACATGTGGCCGATGGCGACCATCTTGGTCTTCGGCCCGAGCAGGTTGCGGTAAGCAGCGAGATCGAGTTCGCCGATGTCCGTGATCGGGATGAACTTCAGGACCACGCCCGTCCGCTCACGGAGCATGTGCCAGGGCACGATGTTGGCGTGGTGCTCCATCACCGACAGGATCACCTCGTCCCCGGCCTGCAGCGACTGCCCAAACGACGAGGCGACCAGGTTGATCGCTTCGGTGGTTCCCTTGGTGAAGACGATCTCGGCGGCGCTGGCGGCGTTGATCAGTTGCCGGACGTTTTCACGCGCCTTTTCATACGCTTCCGTTGTTTCGTTCGCGAGCGTGTGCAGGCCGCGGTGGACGTTGGCGTAGGAGTGCTCCATCGCCCGGCTCATCGCCTCGATCACCGCCCGCGGCTTCTGCGCCGACGCGGCGCTATCGAGATAGACCAGCGGATGACCGTTCACCTGCCGCTGCAGAATGGGGAACTCGGCGCGGGCGGCTTCGACATCGAAAGCCATCACTCGTCCCCCCGGACCCGCTCATCCCGGCGCAAGCCGGGCCCCAGGCAGGAGCCGGCAAGGTCAACCACCAAGGACACAAAGGGCACGAAGGTCTTTGTGGTCTTTGTGGTCTTAGTGAGCTTAGTGGTGAACCGAAGGCCTGCCTGGATCCCGGCTTTGGCTGCTTCGCGCCTCTGCTTCGCAGTTGCCGGGATGAGCGGGTGGTTAGGGCGGGTCATTGGTCCGAACCCCGCAGCCGCTCCGCCACCCAGGCCCGCACCACATCGCGCGCGCCTTCATGCTCGATCCGGTCGACCACCTCGCCCACGAACGCCTCCGTGAGCATGGCCTTGGCGTCCGCTTCGGGGATGCCGCGCTGTTCGGCGTAGAAGAGCGCGTCCTCGTTTAGCGCGCCCACTGTGTTGCCATGGGCGCAGGCGACGTCGTCGGCGAAGATCTCCAGCTCCGGCTTGGCATCCACTTCGGCCCGGTCCGACAGCACCAGCGCGTGATGTCCCATGCGCGCGTCAGTCTTGTCCGCCCCCGGCCGCACCACGATCCGCCCCTGGAACACCCCCCTGCCCTGGTCGCGGACGACGCCCTTGGTCAGCTGGTCGGTGGTCCCATCCATGCCGGCGTGAGAGACGACGGTGGTGATGTCGGCGTGACGTTGGTCAGCCAGCAGATAGACGCCGTCGAGCCTCACCGCCGCGCCCTCGCCAGGATGGGCCACGCGGGTCTCGGTGCGCTGGCGACGCGAGCCGTCGGTGATCACGGTCTGCGAGAATCGCGCGCCGGCGCCTAGGCTCACCCGCGCCACGCTGACCAGTACGGCGTCGGCCTCGGTCTCGACGATGACGACCCGCTCCACGCTGGCGCCCGGTTCGAGGTCGATCATCAGCTCATGACTGGCCACCGCGCCGGCGGAGGCTTCGTGGGTTTCGAGCAGCACCGAACCGGCCGCCTCGACGACCAGCCGCAGGCGCGCTGAGGACGCCCCGGCGCCGTCGGCGATCAGCCGCAGCTCGAGCACGCCCCCCGTCAGCATCAGCTCGGCGGCCCCACGGCCGTTGACGATCTCGACGCGTTCATCGGCGCTGACCTGGGAGAAGACCCCTGGCCCCCACACCTCGCCTCGCCCGGCCGGCGCGGGCAGTTCGCGGATCAGGCCGCGCAGGTCGGTCCAACGCCAGTCTTCATCGCGGCGCGACGGCAATTCGGCGAGGTCGCCGGTCTCGATGGCGCGAGCGAGGCTGCTCATGCCGGCGTCGCCTCGAGCTTCGGCGCGTACTTGTCGTAGCCCTCGCGTTCCAGCTCGTGCGCCATCTCCGGCCCGCCGGTGGCGACGATCCGGCCGCCGGCCAGCACGTGCACCCGGTCCGGCCGGATGTGGTCGAGGAGGCGCTGGTAGTGGGTGATCACCAGCATCGAGCGGTCGGGCGCGCGCATCGCGTTCACGCCCTCGGCGACGATGCGCAGGGCGTCGATGTCGAGACCCGAGTCGGTCTCGTCGAGGATGGCCAGCTTCGGCGCCAGCACCGCCATCTGCAGGATCTCCATCCGCTTCTTCTCGCCGCCGGAGAAGCCGACGTTGAGCGCGCGGCGCAGCATCTCGAAGTCGATCTTCAGCGCCGCCGCCTCGGCGCGGATCAGCTTCAGGAACGCCGGCGCCGCCACCTCGGGCTCGCCCCGCGCCTTCTTCTGGGCATTGAGCGCGGTGCGCAGGAAGGTCAGCGCCGGCACGCCAGGGATCTCCAGAGGGTACTGGAACGACAGGAAGACGCCCTTGGCCGCGCGCTCGGACGGATTCAGCGCCAGCAGGTCCTCGCCGTTCAGCGTGACTTCTCCAGCGGTGACCTCATAACCCTCGCGCCCGGTCAGCACGTACGACAGCGTCGACTTGCCGGCCCCATTCGGCCCCATGATTGCGTGCACTTCACCCGCGGGCAGCTCAAGCGAGAGTCCGTTCAGGATCTGCTTGCCGTCGATGGTCGCGTGCAGGTTACGGATGGAAAGCATTGAACTCACTTCAACTTTGGAGCGGCCGGAGAAACTCCAGCCGGTTGCCGAACGGGTCGTAGACGTAGATGCGCTCGTGGCCGGGCAGCAGGTCGTCGTCGATCACCTCGTAGCCGGCGGCCTTGGCGCGAGCGGCGAGGCCAGGCACATCGTCGACGCGGAAAGCGATGTGAGCTTTGCGGGCGGGGCTGAACGGCGTCTCGACCCCGCAGTGCACCTTCACGTCGCTGCTCTCGAACCAGCACCCGCCCCGCTTGGCCAGCTCCGGCGGCTTGGGCTGCTCGGGTAGGCCCAGCAGCGCCTCATAGAACGCGCGCGCCTTCGGCTCTTCGCCCGCCGGCATGGCGACCTGCACGTGATCGATGGTCTCCAACATCACCGACCACCCCCATTTCCGCTCATCCCGGCGAAGGCCGGGACCCAGGCAGGACGAAGGTGAAAGGGAACCACAAAGCTCACAAAGGACACCAAGGCCTTCGTGCTCTTTGTGTCCTTTGTGGTTGATCTTGCAGGCGCCTGCCTGGGTCCCGGCCTTCGCCGGGATGAGCGGATCATGGGGATCGAGTTCACTAGCCCACGCTCCCCTCGAGCGAGATCGCCACCAGCTTCTGCGCTTCGACAGCAAACTCCATCGGCAGTTCCTGCAGCACGTCCTTGACGAAGCCGTTGACCAGCAGCTGCACCGCCTCTTCTTGGCTGAGCCCGCGCTGCATGGCGTAAAACAGCTGGTCCTCGGAGAGCTTGGTGGTGGTGGCCTCGTGCTCGAACCGGGCCGAGCCGTTGCGGGCCTCGATGTAGGGCGTGGTGTGCGCCGCGCAATGCTTGCCGATCAGCAGGCTGTCGCACTGGGTAAAGTTGCGGGCGCCCTTGGCCTTCGGGTGCGCCGAGACCAGGCCGCGGTAGGTGTTGGTCGAGTGACCGGCCGAGATGCCCTTGGAGATGATCCGCGACTTCGTATTGGCGCCGAGGTGGATCATCTTGGTGCCGGTGTCGGCCTGCTGGCGGTTGTTGGTGATCGCGATCGAGTAGAACTCGCCGGACGAGTCCTCGCCACGCAGCACGCAGGACGGATACTTCCAGGTAATCGCCGAGCCGGTCTCGACCTGGGTCCACGACACCTTGGAGCGGTCGCCGCGGCAGTCGGCGCGCTTGGTGACGAAGTTGTAGATGCCGCCCTTGCCGTTGACGTCGCCCGGATACCAGTTCTGCACCGTCGAGTATTTGATCTCGGCGTCGTCGAGCACGACCAGCTCGACGACCGCGGCGTGCAGCTGGTTCTCGTCGCGCATCGGCGCGGTGCAGCCCTCCAAGTAGGACACGTACGCGCCCTTGTCGGCGATGATCAGGGTGCGCTCGAACTGGCCGGACTCGGCGGCGTTGATGCGGAAATAGGTCGAGAGCTCCATCGGGCAGCGCACGCCGGGCGGCACGTAGACAAAGCTGCCGTCGGAGAAGACCGCGCTGTTCAGGCAGGCGAAGAAGTTGTCCGACACCGGCACCACCGTGCCCAGGTATTTTTTCACTAGGTCAGGGTGTTCGCGGACCGCCTCGCTCATCGAGCAGAAGATCACTCCGGCCGCCGCCAGCTCCTTCTTGAAGGTGGTGACCACCGAGACGCTGTCGAACACGGCGTCCACCGCATAGCGCGGCGCGCCTTCCACGCCGGCCAGAACCTCCTGCTCCTTCAGCGGGATGCCGAGCTTGGCGTAGGTGGCCAGCAGCTCCGGATCGACCTCGTCGAGGCTCTTCGGCCCCTCCTTCTTGGAGGGCGCGGCGTAATAGTAGGCGTCCTGGTAATCGATCTTGGGGAAGTCCACCCGCGCCCAAAGGGGCTGGTCCAGGGCCAGCCATCGCTCGAACGCGCTGAGGCGCCACTCCAGCATCCACGCCGGCTCGTTCTTCTGCGCCGAGATATAGCGCACGGTGGCCTCGCTCAGCCCCTTGGGCGCGAACTCCTGGGCGATCTCGGTGACGAAGCCGTGCTTGTAGCGCTCCAGCGTCTCGACCTGATCCACGGTCTCCTTGGCGACGGCCATCGCTTGCTCCTAAGCCGCCGCCGAGGCGGGGCGGCGCGCCTGATGGCGGGCGAAGATCTCGCTCCAAGCGTCGGCGCAGCGCGCCCAATCGGACGCGGTTGTCGCCCAGCCGCCGCTGACCCGGATCGCGAATGGCGCGAGGTCCGGCCGGCCCATCGCCTCGATCACCCGGCTGGGCTTCACCTTGCCGGACGAGCAGGCTGCGCCGGCGCTGATCATCACCCCGGCTAGGTCCATCCCCATCACCTGCACCTCAGAGCCGAAGCCGGGCGCGGCGAAGCAGAGGGTTTGAGGCAGGCGCGGGACGGCCTGGCCGAGCACGACCGCGCCGGCGCGCTTCACGCTCGCCGCCAGCGCGTCCCGGCCTTCCGCCTGGTGCGCGATGGCGCCCGGATCGTCGAGCGCCGCAGCAGCGGCCGCGCCGAAACCGGCGATGCCCGGAACGTTCTCGGTGCCAGCGCGACAACCGCGCTCCTGACCCCCACCGTGCAGCCGCCTCGACAGCGTCGCGCGAGGTCCGGCGACCAGCGCGCCGACGCCTTGCGGACCACCCAGCTTGTGAGCCGAGAGCGCAAGGCTGTCGGCGCCGAGATCGGCGAAGTCGACCTCGATCTTGCCGGCTCCTTGCACCGCATCGACGTGCAGCCAGCCATCGGCGACGAGGACGATCTCGGCGGCCCCGGCCACCGGCTGGATCACCCCAGTCTCGTTGTTGGCCAGCATCAAGCAAACCAAGGCGCGCGGCCCGGAGGCCAACCGCCCGCGCAGCCAGTCCAGGTCGGCGACGCCGGTCGCATCGACCGGCCAAATCTCCGTTTCCACGCCCGACGCCCGGGCATTCTCAAGCACTGCGTCGTGTTCGGTCGCGCCAACTATGATCCGCTCGAACCCAGCCAGTCGGGCGCTCTCGATCGCCAGCGCATTGGCCTCGGTGCCGCCGCTGGTGAAGACCACACTGCCCGCCTTGGCGCCAACCAGCCGGCCGACGCTCTCGCGCGCCGCTTCGACGATCGAACGCGCAACGCGGCCAGCCGCGTGCACGGACGACGGGTTGCCACCCAACTCCAGCGCGCGGGCCACCGCCGTCGCCGCTTCGGGTCGCACCTTCCCCGTCGCGTTGTAGTCCAGGTAGACGCTCATGCGGCCGTCGCCTTCCGGCGCAGCTTGCCGCTGGCGACGTCGGCCAGCGAGACGCTGGCGAGGTAGGCATGAAGCTGCCGGCCCGTCTCTTCCCAGAGGTCGTGGGTCAGACAGCGCGCGCCGTCCTTCATGCAGCCGGTCTTGCCGCCGCCGCAGCGGATCGCCCGCAGAGGCTCGTCGACCGCGATTACCACGTCGGCGACCGACGTCTCGGCCGCGGACCTGGCCAACCGGTAGCCGCCACCAGGGCCGCGATGAGCAGTGACCAGGCCGCGACGGCGCAGGCGATTGAACAGCTGCTCGAGGTAGGCCTGCGAGATCTGCTGGCGCTCGGCGATCTCGCCGACGGAGATCGCACGCTCGCCGCCGCGGCCGGCGAGGTCGGTCATCGCCATCACGGCGTAACGTCCTTTGGTCGAAAGCTGCATGCCGACTGCCGCTATTTTCTCGCTATTTCCGAACCGCTTTTGCTAAAAGCCGCCGCCCTCGCCGGGGCGGGCCTTGCAAAGCGGCCTCACGGGGGCATGTAGGAAAACCAAGCGCTGCGGTCAACTATTCAGGCCGCCTTTATCCTCGAAGGACGCTATGCCCGAACTGGTTCTCACCGGCGCCGCCGGCCGGATCGAAGCCCGCTATTCCCCGCGCAAGGAAGAGACCGCGCCGATCGCGCTGATCCTACACCCGCACCCGAAGGCCGGCGGGCACATGGACAACCCGGTCTCGGTGCAGCTGTTTCACCTGTTCATGAAGCGCGGCTTCTCGGTGATGCGGTTCAACTTCCGCGGTGTCGGCCGCAGCCAGGGCGAGTTCGATAGCGGCATCGGCGAACTCGCGGACGCGGCGACGGCGCTGGACTGGCTGCAGTCAACCAACCCCACGGCCTCGCAGTGCTGGGTCGCTGGCTACAGCTTCGGCGCCTGGATCGGCATGCAGCTCCTGATGCGCCGCCCCGAGACCGACGGCTTCATCTCGGTCTCGCCGCCGACCAACACCTACGACTTCTCATTCCTGGCCCCCTGCCCCGCCTCGGGCCTGATCCTGCATGGCTCGGCCGACACCATCACCCAGCCGATCGAGGTCGAACGCGTGGTGTCGAAGCTGCGTACGCAGAAGGGCATCGTCATCGACTACGACCTGGTCGAGGGCGCGAGCCACTTCTGGCAGAACCAGCTCCCCGAAGTCGAAAAGCGCGTCGGCGCCTACCTCGACCGCCGCCTGGAATCCGACCCGGCCTGACGGCCGCTCGTCCTCCGCACTGAAAGCCGCCTTCCACGGGATCGTCGGTGGTCCGGCCCGCCCCACAGGCATAGGGTGTCCTCAGGGTCGGGGCATTTCGACCGCGGAGGATTTCAAGCCATGGATTACGTCACGCTTGGCCGTTCCGGCCTCAAGGTGAGCCGCGCCTGCCTGGGCGCCATGAATTTCGGCACGTCCGAGACCGCGCCCTGCAACGAGGCCGACGCCAAACGGATCATCGACGCCTTCCTCGATGGCGGGCACAATTTCATCGACACGGCGAACGTCTACACCGGCGGCGAGTCCGAAGAGGTGGTCGGCCGCGCTGTGGCCGGCAAGCGGGATTCCGTGGTGATCGCCACCAAGGCGCGCGGCGCCAAGGGGCCCGGCCCCAACGATGTCGGCCTGTCGCGCGTCCATCTGACCCGCGCCCTCGACGCCAGCCTGAAGCGCCTCGGCACCGACTACATCGACCTCTACCAGATGCACCACTTCGACCCCGACACCCCGCTGGAGGAGTCGATGGACACGCTGGCCGGCTTCGTCCGCGCCGGGAAGGTGCGCTACATCGGCTGCTCCAACTTCACCGGCAGCCAGATGGTCGAGTGCCAGTGGGCGGCCGAGCGCAATCGCGGCGTGCCGCTGACCAGCCTGCAGCCGCGCTACTCTTTGATCGCCCGCGACATCGAGACCGACATCCTGCCGACGGCCGAGCGCCATGGCCTGGGCACGCTGATCTACAGCCCGCTCGGCGGCGGCATCCTGACCGGCAAGTACCAGCGTGGCGCAGCGCCGGCGGCCGACACCCGTTACGGTCGGCGCATGGGTCGTCCGGGGATGGCGCAGATGGTGCTGACCGACCGCAACTTCGAGATTGTCGAGGCGCTCGAGGACGTCGCCGTGGAACTCGGCGCGACCCCGGTGGCTGTGGCGATCGCCTGGTGCCTGACCCGCCGGGGCGTCACCAGCATCATCACCGGCCCACGCACGATGCAGCAACTGCAGGACTATCTGCCCGGCTTCGAGCTGAAGCTGCCGGACGAGGCGGTGAAGAAGCTCTCCGATGCGTCCCGCCCCGGTGGCGCGCGGCCCGCGGTGACCGCGGCTCCAACGCCTCGCCGCGAGACCGTCTGAGACCCGCCTACGGAAAGGCGATCCGGCCGCCGCTCATCGGGGCCGGGACGCCGGTCGTGCCGGGGAACGAGATCGCCAGGCCGAGCATCGAACGCGCGGCGAGGAAGGCGAAGGCTTCGGCCTCGATCGAATCGCCGCGCCAGTCGGCCTCCTCGGCGGTCATCACCGGCAGCGCGACCCGTTCGCGGATCGCCGCCATCAGCACCGGGTTGTAGCGCCCGCCGCCGGTGACGACGAGGCGCAGCGGCACCTCCGAGCAGGTCTGCAGGCCCCGCCACACCGCCTCCGCTGCGAAGGCGGTGAGCGTCGCGGCTGCGTCCTCGAGCGAGAGGCTGACGACCCGATTCAGCGAGAAGTCGAACCGGTCGAGCGACTTCGGCCCTCGGATCTGGAAGTAAGGGTCGCTCAGATAGGCGTTGAGGATGCGGTCCTGCACGTGGCCGGCCCTGGCCAGGGCGCCACCCTCGTCGAAGCGCCGGTCGGTGCGTTCCTGCACCAGGAGATCGATCATGCCGTTGGCCGGGCCGGTGTCGAACGCCTCCAGTTCGCCGTCTGCGCGGACCAGGGTCACATTGGCAACGCCGCCGAGGTTGAGCACGGCGGTGGGGGTGTGCAGGCCGGAGTAGCGCACCAGCGCGGCATGGTAGATCGGCGCCAGCGGCGCCCCCTGCCCGCCCGCGGCGACATCGTCAGACCGCAGATCGTAGACGGTGGCGACGCCGAGGCCGCTAGCCACGGCGGAGGCGTCGATGAGCTGGATCGTGCGCCCCTCCGGACGATCGGGGCCCGGAGGCGCATGCAGCACGGTCTGCCCCTGCAGGCCGATCACGTCGAGATCCTGCGGCAGCAGCTGGTGCTCCCACATGAACGCTTCGCCGGCCGCCACATGCTCGGCGGCGATCGCAGCGGCCGCCGGCGCGAAGCTGGCCGGGGTCGGATCGCCGGCCTTCAGCCGCAGCGCATCATTGATCGCAGCTTCGAGCAGAGCGCGAACCGCAGGGTCGAGCTTCTTCTCGCCCGCTGGCCCGAGCCCGAGGATTTCCTCGCCGTCAGTCTCCACCACCGCCATGTCGACGGCGTCGAGCGAGGTGCCGGTCATGAAGCCGAGGACGCGCATGCATGACTTGACTGCCACGGCCCAAGCGAAGTAGCCAGCGCCCCGATGACCACGCGCGCCACCCTTCGTAGCCGCTACTACCGCTCGCAACACTAGCGAGCGGCCGGTCTATCACGCCCCGCCGCCTTCAAGGTCGGCGGCGGGCTCTTGCCAAGAGACGGTCTCCGGCCGAAAGCCCCCTCAAGGAGCCGTCCCTATGTCTGCCGAAGCCTCCCCCGAGCCCATCGCCTCCGACTTCAAGCCGAAGTCCGACTTCCTGCACGTGATGCAGGAACGTGGCTACCTGCATCAGGTCACCGACATCGAGGCCCTCGACGCGGCGCTCTGCAAAGGCGTGGTGACGGCCTACGTCGGCTACGACTGTACGGCGGACTCGCTGCACATCGGCCACCTGATCTCGATCATGATGCTGCGCTGGTTCCAGCGCAGCGGCCACCGGCCGATCACGCTGATGGGCGGCGGCACCACCAAGGTCGGCGATCCCACCGACAAGGACCAGCAGCGCCCGCTGCTGACCGACGCGGTGATCAACGCCAACCTCGCCAGCATCAGGGGCACCTTCGAGAAGTTCCTCACCTTCGGCGATGGCCCCACCGACGCGATGATGGTCAACAACGCCGACTGGCTGGAGAAGCTCGGCTACGTCGAGTTCCTGCGCACCTTCGGCGTCCACTTCACGATCAATCGGATGCTGGCGTTCGACTCGGTGAAGCTGCGGCTCTCGCGCGAGCAGCCGATGAGCTTCCTCGAGTTCAATTACATGCTGATGCAGGCGACCGACTTCCGCGAACTCGGCCTGCGCCATGGCTGCACGCTGCAGATGGGCGGCTCCGATCAGTGGGGCAACATCATCAACGGCGTCGAGCTGAACCGACGCATGGACAGCCGCCAGGCGTTCGGCCTGACGACCCCCCTGCTCGCCACCGCGTCCGGCGAGAAGATGGGCAAGTCGGTCGGCGGCGCCCTCTGGCTCAATGCCGATCGCCTAAGCCCCTACGACTTCTGGCAGATGTGGCGGAACACCGAGGACGCCGACGTCGGCAAATTCCTCAAGCTCTTCACCGAGCTGCCGCTGGACGAGATCGCCCGCCTGTCTGCGCTGCAGGGCGCCGAGATCAACGAGGCCAAGAAGGTGCTCGCCAACGAAGCCACGACGATGCTTCACGGCGTGAACGAGGCCATGGCAGCAGAACTCACCGCTCGACTGAACTTCGAAGACGGGAAGATTTCGACCAACCTTCCGACAGTCGCCGTCGACCGGTCCTCCCACCCTTTGGGGCTTTCAAGCACCGAGATCGTCGTACTAGCCGGGCTCGCCAGATCGAACACCGAAGCACGTCAGAAGATCTCCGAGGGCGCCGTGCGGATCAACGACAGCTTAGTGTCAGACCCAAGAGAACTCGTACGATGGACTGAGCTGCACAAGGAACTCGGGGTTTTCAAAGTTCAATTGGGGAAAAAGCGGATCGTCCTCGTCAAACCCACCTAACTCCCCCAACTCCGTCATGGCCGGGCGTAAGTCCCGGCCACCCAAGAACACCGTGGTGCGATTGGCCGCACACTGGCGCGGCCACAGCTGGCAGCGTGTTCATGGGTCACCGGGACTGACGCCCGGTGATGACGGACATTGGGGAGGTTGTGGGGTTAGGGGAGCAGCAGCGCTGGGAAGAGGTCGTCCCAACCCGGGTTCTCGCGCTCGATCAAATTGATCTTCCAGTCGCGCTTGTACTTCTTGAGCGCCTTCTCACGGCGGATCGCTTCGGTCATCAGATCGTGGGTTTCGTACCAGACCAGTTGGTGCACGCCGTATCGCTTGGTGAAGCCTTCGAACTCTTCGCTGCGGTGACGCGCGACCCTGCTGATGAGGTCGCTGGTGACGCCGACATAGAGCGTGCCGTGCCTGCGGCTCGCCAGAATGTAGACCGCGATGAAGGCTTCGGCGCCAACCATCGCGAACCCTAGCGTCGTCCGCCGGTGGATTGTAGAGCGGGGCCGCGACTTAGAAAGGAACCGCGATGCCCCTCTCAGCCGGCGATACAGCGCCCGAGTTCGATCTGCCGACCGAGGACGGGCGGGTTTCGCTGGCCGGGCTGAAGGGCAAGACCGTGGTGCTCTATTTCTACCCGAAGGACGACACCACGGGCTGCACCGCAGAAGCGCAGGGCTTCACCGCCGCAGCCGATGACTTCGCCAAAGCCGGCGCGGTCGTGGTGGGTGTCTCGAAGGACTCCGCCGCCAGCCACGGCAAGTTCAAGGCCAAGTACGACCTCGCCGTCACCCTGGGCTCGGCCAAGGACGATGACATGGTCGAGCGCTACGGCGGCTGGATCGAGAAGAGCATGTACGGGCGCAAGTACATGGGCATCGACCGCTCGACCTACCTGATCGACAAGGCCGGCGTGATCCAGCGGGTCTGGCGCAAGGTGAAGGTGCCGGGTCACGTCGCCGAGGTGCTGGGGGCCGCCAAGGCGCTGCAGAACGGCTGATTTTCACCGTGCGCATTGAGCTCTACTACTCGCCCGCTTGGGTGAGCTTTCGGCCAACTTTCGAAGGAAATTCGCCCGCTTGGCCTGCGACCTTCGGGACCGGCAAGGTGGGTTGCGCTTGGCCTTCAGATGGGGGCATATCGCGCAGCCGTCGGACTTTCGAGGGGCCCCGGAAGCCATGAGCCTAAGACGCTTCGCGCGCCTCGCGCTTTGGCTGGAAGAGCTCTTTCCGGAACGCCACCTCTACCTGCGCTCGGGCGGCGAGATGCGCGGGTTCGTCCTCACCACCGAACGCCAGTTGCTGATCGCCGCCGCCACTGCGTTCGGCGCGCTCTGGCTGGGCGTCACCACCGCCGCAACGCTAGTGAGCGTGATGACGCCGTCCAAGAGCGACGTGGAGGTCGCCAAGACCGCGGCCCGCTACGAACGCTGGATCGCCGACCGCGACGCCCGCCTCTCCAGCGCGGTCGCGCAGCTGAATTCCAATGGCGGCTCGTTCCAAGACCTCGCCGACACGGTCGAGAAGCGCCACGCCGCGCTGGCGCTGATGCTCACCGACCTGAAAGGCGCGCCCGGCGCAGCCGATGCGCTGATGCCGGCGCTCGCAGTCGCGTCGCCGGCTCAGGCGTCGCCGGCGCAGCGGATCCAGACCGTCGAGCAGGACCAGGACCGGCTGATCGACGCCGCTGAGACCTTCGCCAAGAGCCGCGCCGATCGGCTGAAGCTGGCGTTCCGCCTCGCCGGCCTCGATCCAGGAGCCTATGCCGGCGCCAACAGCGGCCTCGGCGGTCCGCTGATCGATGGCAAGGATCCGCGCGCACTGGCCGCCGTGCTGGATGTCGACGAGGATTTCGCCGGCCGGCTGCAGCATGCGGTCGCCGACCTATCGGATATGCAGGCGCTGTCGTCGTCGGAAGCCGCGATCCCGCTGGCCCGGCCGACCGGACCTGACGTGCGCGAGACCAGTGGGTTCGGCGCCAGGTCCGATCCGTTCAGCGGCGAGCCGGCCTACCATCCGGGCCAGGACTTCGCCGGCGCCTACGGCAGCCCGATCTACGTGACCGCGCCTGGGATCGTCTCGTACGCCGGCGCGCGCAACGGTTACGGAAATACTATCGAGGTCGACCACGGCCATGGCTTCAAGACACGCTATGGCCATCTTTCCGCGATTTCGGTTTCAGTGGGCCAACAGGTCGCCGTCGGTCAGCGGATCGGCGCGATGGGGTCCACAGGACGCTCAACCGGCACCCATCTGCACTACGAAGTGTGGGTAGGCGGCCGCCCCCAGAACCCCCTCCGTTTTGTAAAGGCCGGCGACGATGTTCAGCAAACCAGGTTCTAACACCCCACAACCGACGACGACGCCGGCGACCCCGCCGACGCCAGCCGCCGCTGCGCCGACCCCCGCGCCAGCGCCGCAAGCCGCCGCGCCGGCTCCGGAGCCGATGCGCCCGGCGGCTCGCCCGCAGAAAGGCTCGTCGATCATCGGCGCCGACATGCTGTTCGAAGGCGATGTCTCCGGCGGCGGCGAATTCCAGGTTGAAGGCACGGTGAAGGGCGACATCCGCGTCGAGCATGTAACCGTCGGCGACGGCGGCGTGGTCGAAGGCGGCATCTACGCCGAGGCGGTGGAAGTGCGCGGGAAGGTCTCCGGGTCGATCACCGCCAAGCAGGTGCGGCTCTACGGGGCCTGCCATGTCGACGGCGACATCACCCACGAGCAGCTGGCGATGGAAACCGGCGCATTCTTCCAGGGCCGCAGCCTGCGTCTGCAACGCCAAGCCGCGGCGCCAGCACCCAAGCCGGAAATATCCGCCCCGCCGCGCGAGAGCGCCAACGGCGCCAGCGCCAAGTCAGCCCCGCCGGCGCAGGCCTGAGGCAGCGTGAGTCAGGTCGCCGCGGCTCTCTGCCCGGCGACCTTCCAAGCCCCTGCCGCGCCCAACAGCGCGACGGGCACTGACAGCGCGAACAGCCATATTGCGGTGGTCTGGGCGGCCGCGAAGCCGATGCCGGCCGACAGACCCAGCAGATTGGCGACGATGCCGGCCAGGCACGCGCCGGCCGCATTGCCGATCTGGCGCACGCTGTTGATGCCCGCTGACGCCAGCTCCCGCTCGCTGTCGCCCTCCGCCGCCGCGATCACCCGGCGACCGATAAAACCCGAGGTGAAGCCGAAGCCAGCGCCCATCACGAACGCGGCGACCAGGATCGCCCACAGCGGCCCCCAACGCATGACCAGGGTCAGCGCCGCCAGCGCGCCGACGATGCAGACCACCCCAAGCCGGATGACCCGGCCGTGCCATTTGTCGGCCAGGCCGGCGACGCCCAGCGCCGCCACCGTCCAGCCCAGCGCCTCCAGCCCAGCGGCGTAGCCGGCGACCAGCGGTGAAAGGCCATAGAGCTTCTGCAGCAGCGCCGGCGCGTAGACGCTGAAGCACATCCCGGCGGCCGTCAGCGCGAAGTAGGACAGGTAGGCCGCACCGATCGTACCGGTGAGGTCACCAGCCGCCCGCGGGAAGAGCCCGCCCTCGCCTGCCGGCAGCCTGACGCTGGCGACGAACACCGCCAGACTGGCGACGCAGAGCCCGCCGGCGAGGACGACGCTGGAGGTGAGGTCCGCGGCGCCGATCAGGCCCACGCCCAGCAGCACCAGTCCCAACTGGCGCCACGCGGTGCGATGACCGGCCGGCGGCGCGTCCTCCGGCAGCAGCCAGACCGCGGCGGCGACGAAGACGAAGCACTGCGCCGCGAAGGCCCAGAACAGCAGGCGCCACTCGCCGCCTTCAGCGAACGCAGCGCCGACCAGCGGCCCGACTACGGTCGCGACGCCCCAGACGCCGGTCATCGCGCCGAATATCCGCGCCAGATGGCGTTCGGGGAACATCGCCCCGATCGCTGCGTAGCAGGCGCCGACGATCCAGCCCGCGCCCACGCCTTGCACCGCGCGTCCGGCGACGAGCACGATCATGCCGGGCGCGAGCGCGCTCACCGCGCAGCCCGCGGCCGTCACTAGCCCGGCGGCGACCATCGCCCGGCGCAGACCGAACCGCGCCGAGACCCGCGCCGCCGTCGCCCCGGAGAGGATCGCGCCCACCATGTAGGCCGCCGTCGCCCAGCTGAAGTAGGCGTAGCCGCCAAGGTCGCGGCCAACTGTCGGCATGATGGTCGAGGTGACCAGCGAGTCGGCTGCGTTCAGCCAGACTCCGAGGCAGATCAACGCCAGCCGCGCGCCACGGCCGTCGGCAAAGAAGTCGTTCCAAGTCAGGGAAGGCGCGGCGGCACTCATGACGGCCTAGCTGTAGTGCGTTCTTCCGCAGCGCAAGAGACCCAGGTCACACTCCGTCCAACAGAATGGCGGATGATCGCTCCGCCGGACAGAGCCTAGCTTAAGCCCCCGCGTCGCGCGTCGCCCCGACCCGCTGCGCCAGCGCCGCGGCCATGAACGGGTCGAGGTCACCGTCCAGCACGCCTGAGGTATCCGAGGTCTCGACGTCGGTTCTGAGGTCTTTGACCATCTGGTAGGGCTGCAGCACGTACGAGCGGATCTGGTGGCCCCAGCCGATGTCGGTCTTGGCCGCCTCGATCGCCGCCGCCTCGGCCTCGCGCTTCTGCAGTTCCGCCTCGTAGAGGCGCGCGCGCAGCATCTTCCAGGCTTCCTCGCGGTTCTGGTGCTGCGAGCGCTGGTTCTGGCAGGCGACGGCGATGCCGGTCGGAATGTGGGTCAGCCGCACCGCCGAGTCGGTCTTGTTGATGTGCTGACCGCCGGCGCCGGACGCCCGGTAGGTGTCGGTGCGCACGTCCGATGGATTGATCTCGATCTCGATCTTGTCGTCGACCACCGGATACACCCAGACCGAGGCGAAGCTGGTGTGGCGCTTGGCGTTGGAGTCGAAGGGCGAGATGCGGACCAGTCGGTGCACGCCAGCCTCGGTCTTCAGCCACCCGTAGGCGTTGGTCCCGGCGACGGTGATCGTGGCCGACTTGATCCCGGCTTGCTCACCTTGCGTCTCCTCGATGAACTCCACCGCCATGCCGTGGGCCTGGGCCCAGCGGGTGTACATGCGCAGCAGCATCAGCGCCCAGTCGTTGGACTCGGTGCCGCCGGCGCCGGAGTTGATCTCCATGTAGCAGTCGTTGCCGTCGGCCTCGCCGGAGAGCAGCGCCTCCAGCTCGGCGCGGCCGGCGAGATCCTTCAGCAGGCCGAGCTGAGCGGCGGCATCGTCGAGCGAAGCCTCATCGCCCTCGGCGTCGGCCATCTCGGCGAACTCGACCGCGTCGGCGAGTTCGCGCTCGAGCTTCTGCACCCGGCCGACCTGGTCGCCGAGGCGCGTGCGCTCGCGCATCAGCGTCTGAGCGGCGCCAGCGTCATCCCAGAGAGTCGGGTCCTCGACCCGCGCGTTCAGTTCGTCGAGGCGGCGGAGCGCAGGCGCCCAGTCAAAGACGCCTCCTCAGCAGTTCAATCGACTGCTCGATTTCGGCCGCAGCGGTTTCGATCTCAGCTCTCATCACGTCCTCGGGTGAACTGAAGGTCGCCGGAGATAGGGCGACGCGAGGCTTAAAACAATCCGTTCAGCTGCTCGTCGCTCTTGCGAGGCGTGAAGATGCGCACGTGCGGGACCGTCGGTGGTGGCTTCGGAGGTGGCGAGCCCCTCGGGAGCGGCGACGGCGCGCCAATCGGGTTGAACGGTGTCACCGGCTCGGCGTGAGAGCTGTAGCCCGTCGGCGAGCTGACGCGTGCGGAAGGCTCGGTGCCTGGCTGGAAGGCCTCCCGGTTCGGGCCGACCTGAGCGAAGACGGTGCCGGGCGGGGCGACGAAGTCGGTCTTCTGCATCCCCTTCAGCGCTTCCTTCATGAACTCGATGAAGATCGGCACCGAGGCGACCGCCCCGGTCTCGCCATGGCCTAGCGAGCGATTGTCGTCGAAGCCGACGAAGGTGCCGACCACGATCTGGGGGGTGAAGCCGATGAACCAGGCGCTGCGGAAATCGTTGGTGGTGCCGGTCTTGCCGCCGAGGGGCGCCCAGTTCAGCTCGCGCGCCTGGATCGCGGTGCCGTGCTGGACGACGCCCTGCAGCATGAGGACCAGCTGATAGGCGATGATCGGATCGACCACCTGCTGCCCGGCTGGCTCGAAGTCCGGGCCGAAGTCACCGGTGAAGTCACGGCTGCAGCCATGACACTCGCGGCTGTCGGAGCGGAAGATCGACTTGCCGTCCCGGTCCTCGACCAGCTCGATCAGGTGCGGATTGATCTTGCGCCCGCCGTTCAGGAACGCCGAATAGGCGCTGGTGATGCGGAACGGCGTCGTCTCGCCGGACCCCAGCGCCATGGACAGCACCGGATCCATCTTCGGCACGACGCCGAACCGAACCGCGTTGGCGACGATCTTGTCCATGCCGACCTCGGAGGCGATGCGTACGGTCATGGTGTTGAGCGAGAGCTCGAGGCCGCGGCGGAAGATCAGGGGGCCGGGGAAATTCTTCTCGTAGTTCTCGGGGGTCCACGTCGTGCCGTTGGCGCCCGGGAACGAGATCGGGCCGGCGGAGACGATGCTGGCCGGCGTGAAGCCGTTCTGCAGCGCGGTCACGTAGACGAACGGCTTGAACGACGACCCGGGCTGGCGCCACGCCTGGGTGGCCCGATTGAAGTTCGACAGCGAGAATGAGTAGCCGCCGACCATCGCCAGCACGCGGCCGGTGTTCGGGTCCATCGCCACCATGGCGCCGTTGACTAGCGGCACCTGGCGCAGGTGCAGTCCGCCGCCGTCGGCCGGCTCGACGAACACGAGGTCGCCGACGGCGAGGCCCTTGCCCGCGTGCGCCCAGGAGACGTCGGCGGCCAGGAGGTAGCCCTCCGACCCGTCGGCGGCGAGCTTGGCCTTCACCTGGCCGCCGGCCTCCTCGATCACCGCGACTTGCCACTTCTTGCGCTCGGACGGTGGCGAGTGGGCCAGCGCGGCCTTTTCCCAGCCCGGCCCGATGGCGATGCGGCCCCAAGCGCCGCGCCAGCCGTGGCGATGGTCGTAAGTTTCCAGCCCGTCCATCAACGCGATCCGCGCGGCGGTCTGCAGGCGCGGGTCAAGGGTGGTGCGGACGTAGTATCCCCCCTGATTCACCTTGTCGCCGAACATTCCCAGGGCCTGCCGGCGCACCTCTTCGACGAAATAGTCGGCGTCGTGGTAACTCGCCCGTTGCGGCGGCTGGGTGATGATCGGCTCGCGCAGCGCCGCTTCGCCGTCGCCGGGGCTGGCCCAGCCCAGTTGCACCATCGCCTCCAGGATCGCGTTGCGCCGCTGCAAGGCGGCTTGCATGTGCCGGGCCGGATTGTAGTTGTCCGGCCCTTTCGGCAGCGACGCAAGGAACGCGCATTGCGCCAACGAGAGGTCGGCGATCGACTTGCCGAAGTAGTTATAGGCGGCCGCGCCAACGCCGTAGCTGTCGTGACCGAGCCAGATCTCGTTCAGATAGAGCTCGAGGATCTGCTGCTTGGTCAGCGCCTGCTCCAGGCGCGTCGCCAGCAGCGCCTCCTTCAGCTTGCGGCTGAGCGTCGCTTCGTTGGTCAGCAGCACGTTCTTGGCCACCTGCTGGGTGATGGTCGAACCACCCTCGGGCCGCCGCCCCTGCAGGATGTTGAAGACATCCTTGAACATCGCCCGGCCAACGCCGCCGACGTCGACGCCGCCATGGTTGAAGAAGTTGTGGTCCTCTGCGGCCAGGAAGGCGTGCGAGAGCTCAGGCGGGATCTGATCGTAGGGCACATAGATGCGCCGCTCGGTGGAGTATTCGCCGATCAGGGTGCCGTCCCAAGCGTAGACGCGGGTCGCGGTCGGGGGATGGTAGTCGACCAGCTCGGAGGCGTTAGGCAGGTCGTGAAACAGCCAGGCCATGTAGAAAGCCAGGCACAGTCCCGCCACCGCAACCAGGGTGAGCACGACGACGCCGGCAAACGCGGACCAACGTCCGATCCGAATCAATCTCAACTCCTTGCCGGCGGGCGACGCCCCCGCCCGGTCTAGCGCGCGCCGCGCTGGGCGCCAATGCGGCGACGTCGCTGCGCCGCGGCTGACTCCTTGAAGCCGCACAGCGAACGGACTAAGTTCAGTGGACTAAGTCCATGGAGGCGAGCATGCGCGCCTACAACATTCACGACGCGAAGACCAACCTGTCGCGCTTGGTGGAACAGGCCGCGGCGGGCGAGCCGTTCATCATCGCCAAGGCGGGCAAGCCGATGGTGATGGTCACGCCCATCGCCAAGGCGACGGTGACGAAGCCGCGACGGCTGGGCTTCCTCGCGGGGCATATCCAGGTTCCCGAAGATTTCGACGACATGTTCACCGATGAGATCGAGGAACTGTTTGGCCTCAAGGAATGAGGTTGCTGCTGGACACGCACCTCTTGCTCTGGGCTGCGGAGTTTGAGGCCGGAAAGAAGAGCGCTCTCTCGACCGCCGCGCTGGTCCTGCTCAGAGATGAGGCCAACACCCTTTGCTTCAGCCCGGCGAGCATCTGGGAAGTCGCGATCAAGAAGGCGCAAGGCCGCGCCGACTTCCAGGCCGATCCGCATGCGCTGCGACGCGCGCTGCTCGAAAACGGCTATGTCGAGCTGCCGATCACCAGCGAGCATGCGGCCAGCGTTGTGTTCCTGCCGACGATCCACAAAGACCCGTTCGACCGCCTGCTGATCGTCCAGGCGAGGATCGAAGGCGTCGTCCTGCTGACGGCGGACGCCAAGGTGGCTCGCTACGAAGGGCCGATCCGCCGCATCTAGCCCGCCGCCCTACCGCTCGGCGAGCCTCGTGCGACTGGCAAAGTAGCCATCGATCGACTGGGCGATCTTGTCGGCGAGCGCGGTGCGCTGCTGGGGATCGTTCAGGCGCGATTCGTCGCTGGAGTTGGTGATGAAGCCCATCTCCAGCAGCGCGGCGGGCACGTCCGGGGCCAGCAGCACGAAGTAGCCGGCGTCGCGCTGGCTGCGCGGCAGGAGCGCGGCGCGGTCGCCGACATGCTCGATCAGCGTCTGCGCGAAGCCAGCCGAGCGGTTGCGGGTGCTGCGTTGAGTGAGGTCGAGCAGGATTTGGCCGACCGCACGGTCGTCGCTCTCCACCGCCTGCTGCAGGAACCACTCGTGCCGGCCAAGCACATAGCCGACCCGCTCCTGGCCGCGCTCGGAGAGCGTGTAGACGCTGGCGCCGTGGATCGCCGGGTCGGACCCGGAGTCGGCGTGCAGCGAGAGGAAGAGATCCGCGCCCGCTTGCCTAGCGATCTGCACCCGCTGCTCCAGCGGGATGAAGATGTCCGAGGCGCGGGTCATCACCACTTGGTAGCGGCCGGTCTTCTCCAGCCGCGCCTTCAGCGCCAGGGCCTCAGCCAGGGTGACGTTCTTCTCGTAGCTCGAGGCGCCCAGCGCCCCGGAGTCTTTCCCGCCGTGGCCGGGGTCGAGGACGATGATCTTGCGCAAGTGCGGAGCAGCGGTCGGCGCTGGGGCCGGGGGCGCGGCGTCCGCCGCCGCGAACCCATGCTCAGCGGCCGCCGCCAGCGCCTGACCGGCGCGCGGCGCGATGTCGACCACGTAGCGGTAATTGGTCACGCCATCCGACGGCGGCAACAAGAAGCGGCGTTGGATGTCCGCGCTCTGGGCGAGGTCGAGCGTGAGTCGCGCGCCGCCAGGACTATCGGCGATGACCCAGTCGCGGACCAGGCCATGGCCCTTTCCCCTGAGCACGCCAGGCGAAGTCGCGCCCTTCAGCGTGACAGCGAGCTGGTTGGCGGAGTTGGCCGGGTCGACGTCGCCGCTGGCGGATTGGTGCAGATCGATGACGATTCGGGTGACGGCGGCGTCCCCGCCGAGGCGGACGGAGACGATGTCTGGGTCGGCGGGTTTGCGGGCCCCGGCCGCGACCACGGCGGCGCATCCGGCGGCAAAGACGAGCCCCAGCGCCGCGCGCGACCACCGCGCCTTCAGGCCTTCGAACGATACCCCGCGCATCAACCCTGACGCCCACGAACTCTGCGATTTCGCTATGTGCCCGATATTAGCCTTACCGCGTAGCGAAACTGTTAAGCGAGCCTTGGCGGACGGGCGTTATTGGCCGGTTGTCGCTGGTGCGACACAAGCGCCGCGTGCGGATGAAAAAGCGCGCCTGCGACACTCACATCACGTCATCGCGAGCGCTCGCCTTTCCATTTGGCGCCTATTGTTGCTACATACTGGTTTGCGCCGCTTCGTGTCCGAGCTGGACCCAATCGGCGGCGCAAAGGCCACGCGTCGGGCCCGCGAGTATTCCCGCGACGACGCGCCCGATGACGCCAGCGCTTCCCGATCCGGGCGGCGCAACTTTGGAACAACCAACCTGATGGGCAGCGCCCTCCTCCCCGAAGCGAAGATCGCCACCGAAGCCGATTCCGGTGGCGAGCCTTTGGGATGCGGCGCGCCACGCATGAGCCGGCGCCCGGGCCATTGGCCCGCAGCGCGCCGCGGAGATAGTCGTAATGACAAGAAAGATGCTGATCGACGCCGCCCACCCGGAAGAAACCCGGGTGGTCGTCCTGGACGGGACGCGGGTTGAAGAGTTCGACTTCGAGAGCCAGGCCCGCAGACAGCTGCGGGGTAACATCTACCTCGCCAAGGTCACCCGGGTAGAGCCGAGCCTTCAGGCTGCCTTCGTCGAGTACGGCGGCAACCGGCACGGGTTTCTGGCCTTCAACGAGATCCACCCCGACTACTACCAGATCCCGCACGCCGACCGCGAAGCGCTGATGCGCGAAGTGGCGGAGAGCGATGACGACGAAAACGGCGCCGGCCACGCCGCCGCGACCGACGAGGACGGCGAATCGCTCGGCGGCCTCGAGGACGAGGTCGAGGTCGACGAAGAGATCGAACGCCGCCGCCGCCGCATCCTGAAGCGCTACAAGATCCAGGAAGTGATCCGCCGTCGGCAGATCATGCTGGTGCAGGTGGTCAAGGAAGAGCGCGGCAACAAAGGCGCGGCCCTCACCACCTATCTGTCGCTGGCGGGCCGCTACTGCGTGCTCATGCCGAACACCGACCGGGGCGGCGGCATCAGCCGGAAGATCGCCTCGGCCACCGACCGCAAGCGCTTGCGCGGCATCGTCCAGAGCTTGGAGACGCCGAAGGGCATGGGCCTGATCGTCCGCACCGCGGGCGCCAAGCGCACCAAGGCAGAGATCAAGCGCGACTACGACTATCTGGAACGCGCCTGGGAAAACATCCGCGACACCACCCTGCACTCGGTGGCGCCAGCGCTGATCTACGAGGAAGAGGACCTCGTGAAGCGGGCCATCCGCGACCTCTACGACAAGGACATCGACGGCATCTGGGTCGAGGGCGAGGCTGGCTTCAAGGAAGCCCGCGAGTTCATGCGCATGCTGATGCCAGCGTCGGCGAAGAAGGTGCAGGCCTACCGCGAGCCAGTGCCGCTGTTCGTGCGCCACCGCATCGAGGACCACCTCTCGCAGATCTATTCGCCCGTCGTGCCGCTGAAGTCCGGTGGCTATCTGGTGATCAACCAGACCGAGGCGCTGGTCGCGGTCGACGTCAACTCCGGGCGCGCGACCAAGGAACGCAACATCGAGGCGACGGCGCTGAAGACCAATCTGGAGGCGGCCGAGGAAGCCTGCCGCCAGCTGCGTCTGCGCGACCTCGCCGGCCTGATCGTGATCGATTTCATCGACATGGAAGAGGCCAAGAACAACCGCGCGGTCGAGAAGAAGCTGAAGGACAGCCTCAAGGACGACCGCGCGCGGATCCAGATCGGCAAGATCTCGTCGTTTGGTCTGATGGAGCTTAGCCGCCAGCGTCGCCGCACCGGCATCCTGGAAGGCACCACCCACGTCTGCCCGCATTGCCAGGGCGCCGGCCGGGTGCGCTCGGTCGAATCGAGCGCGCTCTCGGCGCTGCGCGCGGTGGAGGCCGAGGGCCTGCGCGGCGGCGGCGAGATCGTGCTGCGCGCGCCGCGTGAAGTCGGGCTCTACATCCTGAACGCCAAGCGCGACTACCTGATGCGGCTGCGCCAGACGCACGGCCTCTGGGTCAACGTCGCCCTCGACGACGCGCTGGCCGCGGCCGAGCATGCGATCGAGCGGCTGTCGAGCGAAGCGCCAGCGAACGCGAAGGCCCGGGAAGTCCCCGCCATCCAGCCCTACGAACCCGACGACGATGACGACATCGTCGACGAGGTCGATGAGGACGAAGACGAAGAGATCGAAGACGACGAGGCGATCGAAGCCGAGACCGACGACGTCGATGACGACGACGGCGAGGATGAAGGCCGCTCCGAAGCGCGTCAAAGCGACGACGACAGTCGGCCGCGCGGCCGGCGGCGCCGACGCCGCGGTCGCCGAGGTGAAGAGCCCCGCGAAGCGCGCGAAACGCGTGAGCCACGCGAGCCTCAGGCGGCGCAAGCACCCCGCCCTGCGCCAGCCGACGCCGACGGCGACGATAGCGAACGCGGCCGTCGTCGCCGGCGCGGGCGCCGGGGCGGCCGGCGCATGCGCGACGAGGCGCGCCCCGGTGACGTCTACGGCTGGTCTTGGCCGGCGCGTCCGGTCGGAGACGATCCTTACCAGTGGCGCGGCCCGGTGCAGGCGCAGCTCGCCTCGCCCGAACCTGCGCCGCAAGTCGTCTATGAGGCGCCGCCCATCGCCAGCGAACCGGTGACGACCGGCGTGGCCGATCTCGTCCCTGACGAACAGCCGGTGCTGGCCGACGATTCGGCGAGCGTCGACGTCTGGGTCGAATTGCCCGAAGCCGATGCGGCGCCTGCGCCACGCAAAGGCCGCACGCGTCGCCCACGGGGCAAGGCCGCTGAAGCGGCGCCCGCGCCGGAAGCGGAGGTCGCCGACGAGGTCGCGATGGTAGCGACCGAGACGCCCGCGCCTGCGGCGTCGCCGGTCGCCGAGCTAGAGCCCGCGGCCGAGCCCGTCGCCGAGGCGGCAGTGCCCGAGCACGAGCCCGAGCCCCTCGCCGTTGAGGCGTCGGCGCCGCCCGCCAGCGAGCCCGCGCCCGCACCGGTGGTCGACGCCAACGAAATCAGCGCGCCGCCGGTCAGTCCGCGGCGCGGCTGGTGGCGCCGCGGCGCGTGAGCCGCTAAGACAGGCGAAGGGGCGCGTCACGACATATCCGGAGCGATGGATGTGAGCCCCCGCACCTTGTCCCCCCTGCGTTGGTTGAGAGGCGGCGTCGGCACGCTGGCGATCGTGGCGATGCTCGCTTCGCCGGCGACCGCCGTGCGCGCCCAGCAGGGCGGCGGGATCAACATCCTGCGCGACACCGAGATCGAGGTGATTCTCCACCAGGAGATGGACCCGGTGTTCCAGGCCGCGAACATCGATCCCAAGCAAGTCGAGGTCTATCTCGTCGGCGATCCCGAGCTGAACGCCGAGACCGGATCCGGCTACCACATCATCGTCACCACCGGCCTCGTCCTTCAGTGCAAGACGCCCGACGAGCTGGAAGGCGTGCTGGCGCACGAGACCGGCCACATGGCCGGCGGCCACGTCGCCCGGTCCGGCGAGATGGGCCACTCGGCTATAGCGCCCATGGTGCTGGGCCTCGGCCTCGGGCTGCTGGCCGCGCTGGCTGGCGCGCCGGACGCCGCCGCCGGGCTGATCTACTCCTCGACCTACTTCGCCGAGCTCAACGTGCTGGCCTATTCGCGGGTGCAGGAATCGGAGGCCGACCAGGCCGCGATCACCTACCTCGAGAAGGCCGGCTACTCGGCTCAGGGGATCGTCGATTTCTTCAATAATTTCAGATATCAAGAAGTCTTTGATGACGAGAAGAAGTACCCCTACTTCCGCGATCACCCGCTGACCGACGATCGCATCGAGGCGCTGGCGGTGCGGGCCAAGGCCCAGGCTCACTACGACGCCAAGGACAGCCCCGAGCAGATCGCCCAGTTCGAGATCATGAAGGCCAAGATCAAGGCCTTCACCAACCGCCCGTTCCAGACCTTCATGGACTTCCCCGAGACCGACACTTCGTTCCCGGCCCGCTACGCCCGCGCAATCGCCTACTATCGCGAGCTGGAGACCGACAAGGCGATCAAGGCGATCGACACGCTGATCGCCGAGCGGCCGGATGACCCCTACCTCTACGAGCTGAAGGGTCAGGCGCTGATGGAGAGCTCGCGCTCGCAGGAGGCCGAGGCGCCGTTGCGCCAGGCGGTGGCGCTGAAGCCGGACGCGCCGCTGCTGCGCATCCTGCTGGGTGAAGATCTGCTCTCCGAGGACAACCACGCCAAGCTCGACGACGCGATCCTCAACTTCAATCGCTCGCTGATCACCGAGCCCGACGGCGCGATCGCCTGGCAATATCTCTCCGAAGCCTACGACGCGAAGGGCGACGAGGGCATGGCGCGGCTGGCGACCGCCGAGCAGAACTTCAACCTGGGCCAGATGAAGGATGCGCGCGCCTTCGCCATGCGCGCCCGCGAATTCCTGAGGAAGGGCACGCCGGAATGGCGCAGGGCCACCGACATCGTGCTGACTTCCAAGCCCTCGCCCGACGATCTGCGGCTCTTGGGGCAACAGGGATGAGGCGTTTCGCGCTGACCGGCGTTGCTCTTGCGGTGCTGACCCTCGGCGCCTGCCAGCAGCAGGACGCCGACAACGGGGTCTCGTTCGACGCCAAGGTGCGTAACTACCTGATGTCGCACCCGGACGACCTCCGGAAGGCGGTGGCCAACATGCAGGCCAAGGAGGACGCCGACGCCGACAAGGCGCAGGCGCAGGCCGACATCAAGGCCAAGGCCGCCCTCCCGGCTCTGCGAGCCGCGTTGGAGCGCGACCCGCGCGACTTCGCCGCCAATCCGAACGGCAAGGTGACGGTCACTGAGTTCTACGACTACCGCTGCCCGCACTGCATCAACATCGCTCCCAAGGTGGTGGCGCTGATCAAGGCGCATCCGGACGTGCGCTTCGTGTTCAAGGAGATGCCGATCTTCGGCGCCACCTCCGACCATGCCGCCCGCGCGGCGCTGGCGGCCAAGGCGCAGGGCAAGGATTACGTCGGCCTCTACGAAGCCTTCATGGCCGCCCGTCCGCTGAACGACGAGGACATCGACCGCATCGCCGCCGCCAAGGGCGTCGACATCGCGCTGATGAACGCGCCGGCGACGCTCGCCAAGGACCAAGCGCAGATCGACGACATCGCCAAGCTGGCCAACAAGCTCGCCATCGACGGCACCCCCGGCTTCATCGTCGGCGACACCATCATCCACGGCGATGACGACGACGCCCTGACCGCAGCGATCACTGCGGCCCAGCACAAGAGCTGACGTCCCTCCCTGACTTCGCCCCATGATCCGTCATAGCCGGGCGTCAGTCCCGGCTACCTAAGAACACCGTGGTTCGAGTGGCCGTGCTCTGGCACGGCCATGGCTGGCTTCGTGTTCATGGCTCACCGGGACTGACGCCCGGTGATGACGGTATCTGGGTGGGTGCGGCGTCGTCGAGAAGGCCCTACCCCACCACCTTCTCGATCATCACCGCGAACGCAGTCAGCAGGCCGGTGAGGAACTTCGCCGTTCGCTCGTTGGCGATCGAACCGTCTTCGGCGAAGAGGCTGGCCGCGCCGCCGACGTAGGCTTCCGGCTGCTGCAGGGTCGGCATGTCGAGGAAGACCAGCGACTGGCGCAGGTGATGGTTGGCGCCGAAGCCGCCGATAGCGCCCGGCGAAACGCTGACGATGGCCGCCGGCTTCCCTGACCAGACGCTCTGGCCGTAGGGCCGCGAGCCGACGTCGATGGCGTTCTTCAACCCGCCCGGAACCGAGCGATTGTACTCCGGCGTCACGAACAGCACCGCGTCGGTTGCCCGGACCTGGTCGCGGAAGCCGATCCAGGGCTGCGGCGGGCCTTCGCGCTCCAGGTCTTCATCGTAGAGCGGCAGGTCGCGGATCTCGACGATGCCGAGCTTCAGGTCCGCCGGCGCCATCGCGGCCAACGCCAGCGCCATCTTCCGATTGAAGGACCCCTTGCGCAGGCTCCCGACCACGACGGCGACGTTTCTCTGAGGCATGGAGCATCTCCCGTGGCGGCCCGACCCTTCATCGATACGCTCCCGCTCACGCTATCGATAGCGTGCTCAGACGGCCCTGCGCAGCGGACTGGAAGCCACCGCTGCGGCGGTCAGCGTCATACCGAGCGCGAGCAGCCACAGCGTCTGCCGGGCGCCGATCGCGCCGACCAGCGCTCCGCCGATCGCGAGCGCCGCTGGCTGCACGCCCCAAGCCATGAACCGGAACACGCTGTTGACCCGGCCCTGCATCGCCTCGGGGATCAGCGACAGGCGGTAGCTGACGCCGGCGACGCTCTGAATGCCCGACGACGCCGGCATCACCAGCCAGGCCAGCGCCAGCGTCAGCATCGAGGTCGAGGCGGCGACGAGGCCGAGCCCCACCGCCCAGACCGCGACCCCGCCGACGATGATCACGCCGAGCCGTACACGCTGGCGCACCCAAGGCGCCAGCAGAGTCGCCGTAAGGCCCGCGCCGCCGGCGAGCGAGAACATCAGCCCGATCGCCGCGGGCGGCGCGTGGAAGCTGGTCCGCGCCAGCACGATCATCGCCAGCGAGACCGGGCTGAAGATCAGATTGAGCGCCATCGCCAGCAGCGCCATCGCCCGTATCTGCGGATGTCCCCAGAGCCAGCGTAGGCCTTCCCCCATCTCGCTCAGCAGCGTGCCACGGCGCTCGGGCTGGGACGTCGCCCGCATCGGAGAGCGGATCGCGCCCAGGAAGCCGAGGCTGGCGACCAACATCCCGGCTTGCACGGCGTAGGCCAGCATCGCGCCGGCGACGGTGCTGCGGCCGACGCCCACCAGCACGCCGCCCAGCGCCGGCCCTGAGTTCTCGCCGATCCACTCGACGACGCCGTTGGCCGAGCTGGCCTTGGGCAGGTCCGCTGCATCGACCACCAGCGGCAGCGCGCTGACTTCGGCGATGTTGTGGAAGACGAACGCCGAACCGGCCACGGCGGCGACCAGGTAGATCTGGATCATCGCAAGCCCGCCCAGCCACCAGGCGAGCGGCAGGGTGGCGAAGGCCAGCGCCCGCACAGCTTCGCAGAGCATCATCACGCGGCGACGACCCGACCGGTCGATCAGCGCCCCTGCCGGCAGGCTGAAGAGCAGGTACGGCAGGGTCTGGCAGGCGGCGACCAGCCCGACCTGGGCCGGCGAACCAGTGAGCCCCAGCACCAGCAGCGGCAGCACCAGCCCCTCGATCTCGCGGCCGCTGAGCGAGAGCGCCTGGGCGCCGAGCAGGCAGACGTAGTCGCGATTGCGGATAAGCGGCGCGCGGAGGGCGGCGTCAGTCACGGGATGTCCTTCAGTCCAGGCGCGCACAGACCATCCGGCCGGGCGCGAAGCTGCGTCAGCTTTGAATGCCCCTTTGGTGGGGCAGGCCTGGCGTCAGGAAATCATCGGCGTCGAGTCTCGCGAGGAAGAGCGTCACTCTGGCTCCGGCGCAAGCGCGCCGCAAGCCGCTCTGTCAGCCGGCGGCCACCGCGTCGCTCCCCGCCTTGGCGCGGGCGGGGACGGTGGTCTCGATGAACCGCTGCAGCACCTCGGCGACCTCGACCGGCGTGTCGAGATTGGGCGAGTGACCGGCGCCGTGCCAGATGTGCAGTCCGGTGCCGGCGGGATACTTGGCCCAGGTCGCCAGCATGGTGCGGATCGGGATCAGCTCGTCGGCGTCGCCGGCCGCCATCAGCACCGGCATCGGCAAGGTCTTCACCCGTTCGCCCAGCCGGATCTCGAACATCGAGCGCATCGAGCCGCGCAGCCGCCGTTCCGGCGCCTCGCGCATGTCGGAGGCGACCTTGCGCACGACGTCCGAGGCCCTGGCCATGTCGGCGGCGAGGATCCCGTCGCCGCCACCGCCGCGCGCCTGCTGCTCGCGCCGCGCCGCCATGCGCCGCTCGATCAGCTCGTCGAGGCTTGGTCCGTCCGCCGGCAACGGACGCCCGTCGGGGTCGGAAGGATCGAGCAGCACCAGGCCCTTAATCAGCGTCGGGTGGTCGACCGCGAACTGAGCGACCGTTGCGCCGCCCAGCGAGTGACCGACCAGGGTGAAGTCGCGCCAGCCCAGCTGGGTCACCAGCTCGAACGCATCGGCGGCGAAAATCTGGACGCTGAAGTCCTCCTCGCGCGGCGGCGCTTCGGAGCCGCCGGCGCCGCGGTTGTTGATCGCGATCGAGGTGTAACGGTCGGCGGGCAGCGCCTCCTGCACCAGCCGCCAGATCGGGGCCGAGGCCTGGAAGCCGTGGATCAGCACCACGCGCTCCGGCCCGTGACCGTGCTGGAAGTACTCGAGCCGCACCTTGGAGAGCTGCGCGAAAGCCATGGTCTCCTCCCTGGGTCTGTTGGCGCGAGCTTAGCCCGTCCACGCCGGGCGACGAAGCCCGATCAGGCGGCGGCCGCCCTCACCTGCGCGCAAAACCAGTCGAGGCCGGCGTCTTCACCTTCGCGCCTGACCATGGACACGGTCCAGGGTGGAGCCGGCTCGGGCGGTTCGAGCACCTGCAGACCGAGCGCCTCGGCGCGGCGCACTGCATAGCGTCGGGGCCCGGTCGCGATCGCATCGGACGCGGCCACCATCGCCAGCGCGGTCTCCCAACGGGGCGCAATCGCCACGGTCGCCACCTCGCGCGGCGTCGGCATCCGGTCCTCGCCGATCGTTGGGCCCATGACCTCGTCCGATAGCGACGACGACGAGACGAAGACGTGGCCGGTGGTCCGCCAGCCGGCGACGTCAATGTCCCCTGCGATCGAGGGATGTCCGCGCCGCGCCGCGACACAGTAACGGTCGTCGAACAGTGGCTCGGACACGAAGCCGGACGGCGGCTCGTCAAAGCGGCCGAGCACGAGGTCGACCTGCCCGCGCCTGAGCGCATCGAGCGCGCGGTAGCCGCGCACGAACTGGATATTGAAGCCGACGCGCGGCGCGGCGCGGCGCACCGGGTCGACCAAGCGGGCGAAAAGGTCGTCGCCGGCCGCCTCGGTCGCGGCGATGCCGAACCAGCGGTCGCTTAGCGCCGGGTCGAAGCCGGCGACCGGGCTCAGCGCCGCGCCCATCATGTCGATCAGCGCCTCGATCCGCGGCGCCAGCAGCAGCGCACGCTGGGTCGGCTCCAGACCGTGCGGTTTGCGCAAGAACAAGGGGTCGCCGAAGATGTCGCGCAACCGGCCCAGCGCGTGGCTCACGGCCGACTGGCTCAGGCCGAGGTGCGCGGCGACCGCTGTGGTGCGGCCGCGCCGGCACAGCTCGCGGAACACCAGCAGCAGGCCGCCGTCGATCCGACGTATATCTAACTGGTCGATATCACTCATGCACCCTATTCAGTATCCGGGTTTCACTCGTCTGGCTAGGTCTCTCCGCACAATTTCGGAGCAAGACGATGCGAGCGACCCTTCTGACGACAAGCCTGATCCTGGCCGCTTCGGCCGCGGCTTCAGGCGCCCATGCCGACCCGGCGCCTCATAAGCTCGGCCCCTGCGACGGCATCTTCGCCTCGGCCGCGGCGCTGAGCGACTACCGCTTCGACGGCTTCAGCGAGAGCAACCGGCATCCCAGCTGGCAGGTCACCGCGTTCTGCTATCGCAACGACGGCTATTTCGCCGGCACAACCGTGACCGGGGTCGACTTCGAGGACAATCCGCGCACGCCGGTGGAGGCCGACTGGTACGCCGGGCGGCAGTTCCAGTCACACGGGTTCACCACCACGCTGGAGCTGCTCTACGCGTCCTTCCCCGGCAAGCGCGCGCCCGGCCCGAGCTACGATCTGTTCGAGCCGCAGGTCGAGGTGGCGCGCACCTACAAACGCCTGAAGCTGAGTGGGCTGGTCGGCTGGGAGAGCGACATGTCCGGCGCCGGCCGCGAATGGCATCTGAAGGGGAGCGCGACGCTCACCCTGGCGTCCTGGCTGACGGTGAGTGGCCACGTCGGACGTTTCGTCGGCGCGAGCGGCGTCGACAACGATCACAACCACTTCGACGTCGGCGCGACCGCGACCTGGCGGCGGTTCAGCCTCGACGCCCGCTATGGCGGGACCGACCAGCCGCTGCAGCAGTGCTACTACACCAACTGGTGCAAGCCCGGCGCGTCGGTCAGCCTGACCTACCGGCTCTACCCGTAACGGCTAGATCGGCGCGGCCGGCTCGGTCAGTCGCTCGATCGGAACCTCGACCCCGCCGGCCATCGGGTTGGCGGTGTAGTAGCGCCAGAGCAGCCCGGCGGCGATGGCCGCACACGGCACGCCCAGCAGCATCGGCCAGGCCAGCGAGGCGCCCGCCGCGCTAAGACCTGCGGCAATCAACGTGGCGGCGAGGCACCCAACGTCCCACCCCGCCTCCGACGCGAGATGGAAGCGGTAGGGGCAAGGCGAAGCCTTGGCCATGTTGTAGACCGCGGTCATTTCCGCGGTCAGCAGCAGCGCGGCGACGAGCGGCCCGCAGGCATTGGCCGCAAGCGCGAGCCAGGGCGAGCCGACGCTGGCCGCGCGCAGCACGATCACGGCGGCGAGCGAGGCGTAGGCGATCACCACCGCGCGGCGGCCATTGCCGCGGTCGATGTGGCGGCCGATGACCAACCCGCCGACCGCGCCGACGACCGCCGCCAGCGCCATCGCCCCGCCGTAGCCGGTGAGGCTGCGTCCCAGCGAGAGGAAGAGCGCGATCTGCCAGATGAAGTAGAACGTGCCGGCCTGCCAGCCGTCGGTGACGAAGATCGCCATGCCCATCCGCGCCGCCCGGAAGGCGCCGGGCGCGCTCGCCGCCACCTTCACGTTGGGCGCCGCCAATAGCGGCAACGCCGATAGCGCCTGCACCGCGCCGATGGCGCTGAAGACGATCCACGGCCCGGCGCTGACGATCGCCCAGGCGCCCAGCAGCGGCGCGACGATGCCGACCCCGGCGCCCAACGCCTCGCGCATGGCGACCTGGTGGCCACGGTGTTCGGCGTCGCCGAGGGCGGCGAAATAGGCGTGGTAGGCCGGCCAGTAGAAGATATCGCCGACGGACTGCGCCAGGCAGAATGCGTAGAGCCAGCCGTTCAGGCCGTGCACGCCGGCCAGCATCGGATACTGCACCGCCTGCAGCACCGTGCCGGCGATCACCATCGGCTTCAGCCCCCAGCGCTTGCCCAGCGGCAGCATCAGCGGCCGCAGCGCGAAGCGCCCGGCGAGCACGCCCGCGAACGAGAGCAGCGTCAGCGGAACCGAGAGGCCGGCGTGCAGCAGAAAGGCGAGGAAGAAGATGCCGCCCGCCGTCATCGCAATCGCCTCGATCGCGGTGTGCAGGTTGACGCGGTTGACCGCGTCGTTGCCGAAGAATGCCATCAGATGTGAGCCGAAAAGGGACGTGCGTTCAGGTTCGGCGTCGCCCCTGTGGGCGCGCGCTGGCGATGCGGCGCTGACGCGCTATCGAGCGGGAACGATCAAACCCTGAACTCCTCGGCTGGCCCCATTTGGCCACCGACTTCGCCGCCTGACAAGCCCCGCGCGGCCACACTCGGCCCGCTTCTCACGCAGCGCCCGCGCTGCGTCTGACACCCAAGAATTTTGACCACGAACCACACGAAAAACACGAACGCCGACAGCGGCGCCGGTGGGACCTCTCGTTCGTGTGGTTCGTGTGGTTCGTGGTCAAAAAGACCTTCGGTCCGTCGGGGCGCGGGGGCAGGACTCGCCTAGATCAGCCCCGCGAGCGGCGAGGAGGGATCGGCGTACATGCGCTTGCCCATCCGCCCGGCCAAGTAGGCTTCGCGCCCGGCGATCACCGCGTGCTTCATCGCCCGGGCCATGCGCACCGGGTCCTTGGCCTCGGCGATGGCGGTGTTCATCAGCACCGCGTCGCAGCCCAGCTCCATCGCCAGCGCGGTGTCCGAGGCCGTGCCCACCCCGGCATCGACCAGCACCGGGATCTTCGACTGCTCGACGATCAGCCGGATGTTGACCGGGTTCTGCACCCCCAGGCCCGAGCCGATCGGCGCCCCAGCCGGCATGATCGCCGCCGCGCCCAGGTCCTCGGCCTTCTGGCACATCACCGGATCGTCGGTGGCGTAGACCATCACCGAAAACCCGTCCGCGATCAGCAGCTTCAGCGCCCGCAGCGTCTCCTCCATGTCCGGATAGAGGTGCGCGGTCTTGGTCAGCACCTCGAGCTTGACCAGGTCCCAGCCGCCGGCTTCGCGCGCCAGCCGCAGCGTCCGCACCGCCTCCTCGCCGGTGAAGCAGCCGGCGGTGTTGGGCACATAGGTGAACCGGTCCGGCCGCACGAAGTCGCTTAGCATCGGCTGGCTGGGGTCGGAGAGGTTCACCCGGCGCAGCGCCACGGTGACCATCTCCGCCCCCGCCGCCTCGGCCGCGGCGGCGTTCAGCGCATAGTCCTTGTACTTGCCGGTGCCGACGATCAGCCGCGAGCGGAACGTGCGCCCGGCGACGGTCCAGGTGTCTTCATCAGCGATCTGCGAGCCATCCATCGGCATCTCCTTCAGTCCCGCCCCTCAACCGCCACCGACGAACGCGACGATCTCGATCCGGTCGCCATCGGCCAGCGCAGTCGCGGCGAAGAGCGAGCGCGGCACGATCTCCAGATTGCGCTCCACCGCCAGCTTGCGCCGGTCGAGCCCGAGCAAGGCGACCAGCGCCTCAATGGTGGCGCCCGCCGCCACCTCCCTCGCCTCGCCGTTCACCGTCAGGCGCACGTCTCATCGCTCCAACATCAAGAGCCGGCCGACGTCGGTGGAAGACGGGAGCTTCGGCGCCCGGGAGGGCCACGCCCCGATCTCTCCCTTCGCCGGCATGACCCGGATCAGGTTCAGCGGGTCACCGCGCCCCGAACGTTCGGGCCAGCGGTTTCTCAGCCCCTTGCCAAGGCTCCCCGGAGAAGGCGGGAGCTTACGCCGGGGGCTGGGCTGCTTCAAGACCGCCGCGGCCGTGCGTCCAAAGTTACCAGAAGTTTCATCTGAAACGTCCCGCCGGCGGTCACTCCGACCGCAGATGCACCGTAAACTACGGTCCTCCGCCCGCTGGAGCCGCTTTGGCGCGGAGTTGGCGGAGGCGTGGAGCTGGACGAGCGCTGACATGCTCCACCCCAGCTACGCACGGTAATAACCGCCGTCAACCACCTTTTCCACCCGCCTAAACAGACCGCTCATCCCGGCGAAAGCCAGGGAGGCGGACAAGGCTGATGTTGCATGAGCTCCGCGGTCTAAGGCGGTGTGCCCACGGTGACGCTGAAGAGGAAGTCGTTCAGCACGGTGTTGCTGTCGGTCACGTTGGTGACGGTGATGCCCCCTAAGCTCGAGCCGGTGTTGATCTGGGTGACGCAGAAATGAAGCACGTCATTGTTGATCACGCCCAGGACGGCGCCGCTGGTGAAGGCGATTGGGGCGCCATTGTTGCGCGAGTAGTAGTAATGCAGCCCGACCGAACCCGCATCCAGCGTGAACTTCAGCTGCACCGGAACCGTCGGCCCCTGGATGCCCTGGCTCGCGTTGCACACCTGCAGCGTGCCGGTCGGCTGCTGCCCGTAGATCGTCGCCCAGGTTGGGACCGGTGAGACGTGCGCCGGCGGCGGCGGCGGCGCTGGCGGCGGGACGGGCGGCGGAGGCGGCGGCGCGGGTGGCGGTGGCGGCGCGGGCGGTGGCGGAGAGGTCGAGCACGAACCACCCGAGGTCACGGCGTAGGAGGTTCGGTTGCCGGCTGGGTCGTAGGCATAGGTGACCATCGCGCCGTCTTGATAGGCGGCGCAGACCACCCGGCCCTGGGCATCATAGGTGTAGGAGACGGTTCCGGCGAACGCCGCGGGCGCCGCCGCGAAGCCGACCACGAGCACGGCGGTCGACGTCCAGCTGACCTTCATCGCTCCGCCCCCACAGCCCTGCGGCGAAATTTTCGCGCAGAAATTCGCGCCACTATTGACCTTCCCGCGATTGTCGCAATAGCCTTTTTTCAACCTTCGCGCTTGGCTTTGACCAGGCTGGGGTTGGGGGCGGAGATGTTTCGGCGGCCGACCGGCTTCCTGGGAGCGCGAACTCCCGCAATCGCCGCGCTTGCGGCGCTCTTGGTTGCGGTCTCGGTGTTCACCGGCAGCGTCCAGGCGCAGATCGTCCAGACCCCACCCATCCGCGCCACCTACGACCCGAACGGCGTCGATCTCGTCGGCGGCGGCTTCAATCCGACCACCCAGGATCTCACCGTCGGTAAGCCAGGCGCGGGCGGTCTGGCTTACGGCCGCACGTTCCTGGGATCGACCGTCAACCCGCAGTCGGTGACTTGGCTATCGACCCTCGACGGCTCGGCCTCGTTCTCCGGCAGCCAGGTAGTGGTCAACATCGGCACGTCGACCGAGACGTTCACGCTGGTGGGCAGCACCTACTATTCCGCACAGGGCTCGGGTGCGACGCTGACGGTCAGCGGCGCGGGCCCGATCTTCACCTACACGGTCACCGAGCGCGATGGGTCGGTTTATCTGTTTCAGGCCTTGAGCGGGCAATTGGCCAACCCATCGGTGCTGGTCCAGGCGACGCACCCCAGCGGCGAAGTCGACACCTACACCTATACCACCGGCACGTTCACCTCGTCGGGCGCCAGCTTCGCGCCGAACCGGCTGCAGTCGGTGACCAACAATTTCGGCTACCAACTGCAGATCCAGTACGCGACCAACACGCTGAACTCCGACGGCAGCAACTTCACGCTCTGGCAGACGCGCACGGTCGTCACCGGCATCAACAACGCGGTGGACTACTGCTCACCTTCCGCCAACAGCTGCTCCGGCTTCACGGTGGCCTGGCCGACCGTCACCTACGGCGCGCCCGGCGCCAGCTACGGCAGCACGGTCACCGACGCGCTCAGCCGCACCACGACGTTCCTCTATAGCGCGACCGGGCAGATCACGTCGGTTCAGCTTCCTTCCGGGCTGACCAAGATCGTCACCTACGATGGCAATGGCCGGGTCGCGAGTTTCTTTGACGGCGCCGGAACCTGGACCTACAGCTTCTCGGTCTCCGGCTCGATCGGCGCCGTCGTCGTGACCGACCCCAACAGCCATTCGCGAACCGTCGTCTCCGATCTGACCCTCGGCGTCGTCACCAGCGATACGAACGCCCTCAGCCACACCACCAGCTACGGCCACGATGCGTTGGGAAGATTGACCAGCGTCACCCTGCCGGAAGGCAATGCAACGACTTACACGTACGACTCGACGACGCTTGGGACGACCCGCGGCAACGTCACGACCGTGACACGTTCCCCGAAGTCCGGCTCTGGCCTCACCGCCACCAGCACCTCGGCCGCTTACGACTCGACCTGCTCGGCGCCTGCCAAGTGCAACCAGCCGTACTCGACCACGGACGCCAACGGCAAAAGCACCAGTTACACCTACGACGCCACTTACGGCACGCTGCTCACGGTGACGCCGCCGGTCCCAACGACGGGCGCGGTGCAGCCGCAGACGCGGCTCAGCTACACGCTGCTCTACGCCCACTACAAGAATTCCGCCGGAAGTGTCGTGGCCGCGGCGACGCCGGTCGATCTGTTGACTGGGGTCTCGGCCTGCCAGACCACTGCTGCCGCCTCATGTCCGGGAACCGCCGACGAGGCGAAGTCGACAGTCATCTACGGGTCGACGACCAGCTCCGTCGCCAACAACCTGCTGCCGACTTCGGCCTCGAGCGGGGCCGGCGATGGCTCCCTGACCGCGACCGCGTCGATGACGTACGATCCGGTCGGCAACGTGGCATCGACGGTGGGGCCGCTTGGGTCGGGCCAGACCAGCGTCTACCTTTACGACGCCGACCGCGAGCTGCGTGGGGTCATCGGACCAAACCCCGGAGGCACGGAAGGTCTTCCCTTCCCGGCCTCGCGGCTCACCTACAGCGCCGACGGCCTGGTGATCGAGCGCGAGCAAGGCACGGACACCACGCAGGCGGACTCCAACTTCTCCACCTTCACCTCGCTGCGGCAATGGGTGATGACCCCGGATGCTGTCGATCGGCCGCTGTTCGTGCTCGCAGGCGCCGCCGGCTCGGCTTACAACATCAGCCAGTTCAGCTACGACGCCGCCAGCCGCCCCACCTGCTCGGCCCAGCGGATGAACTCTGCGGACTGGGGCTCGTTTCCGGCCTCGGCCTGCACCCCACAATCGACCGGTTCCAGCGGACCGGACCGAATCACGGTCAACGCTTACGATGCGGCCGATCAACCGACCCAGCTCACGGTCGCCTCGGCAACCACGGCGCAGGCGACCTACGTCACCCGGACCTACTCCAACAACGGCCTGGTCAAGACCCTGTTGGACGCCGACAACAACCTCACCA
The DNA here is from genome assembly GCA_036494265.1 of Caulobacteraceae bacterium. Taxonomy (GTDB): domain Bacteria; phylum Pseudomonadota; class Alphaproteobacteria; order Caulobacterales; family Caulobacteraceae; genus Acaudatibacter. Next base: position 43,501 of record DASXOP010000017.1, read on the forward strand.
CCTACACCTACGACGGCTTCGACCGCCTCTCGCAGGTCACCTACCCCTCGCTCACGCAAGGCGCTGGAACGTCGAACCCCGGCGACTACGAGTCCTACACCTACGACGCCAACGACAATGCGCTGACCGACCATCGGCGCAGCGGCGATACCATCACCTTCACCTACGACGCGCTGAACCGGGTGACCGAGAAGGCGGTGCCGAGCTGGTCGGGCCAGAACGTGTTCTACGGCTACGATCTCCTGAGCCGGGTCACCTTCGCCAACTATGTCAGCACGACCGGAACCGGCGTCAGCTTCGCTTACGATGCGCTCAGCCGGAAGACCACCGAGACCTCCGCGGGCTTCACGATGGGATCGCAGTACGACGCTGCCGGCGACCGCACGCGGATCACCTGGCCGGATGGGTTCTACGCCAGCTACGTCTTCGACAACCTGACCCGGCCGGTCTCGGTGACAGGCTTTGGCGTCGGCACGCTCGGGACCTACACCTGGGACGGACTTGGCGAACTCACCGGCATCGCTCGCGGCGGCAACCCGGCCACCACCGCCTACACCTACGATCCCATCGGCCGCCTCGCGACCCTGACCCAGGGCTTCGCCACCTCCACCAACAACGTCACCTGGACCTACGGCTACGACGTCGCCAACGGCCAGGTGACGCGCAGCGCCACCAACGACGCCTACACCTCGCACCCGCCGGTGCAGAGCCAGACCTACACGACGAACGGGCTCAACCAGTATGCCGCGGTCTCGGGCACGAGCTACACCTACGACGGCCGCGGCAACCTCGCCTCCGACAGC